>DASWQL010000027.1:0-68195 GCA_036403715.1 Solirubrobacterales bacterium | reverse complement strand
CCAGCTCGGAACGCGGCAGTGTGACGGCAGCCACCTGCTTGGTCGTCACGCTCCCGTCGGGGGCCGTCGTGCCCTTCGGGGTCTCGATGATCTGCACGCGCGCGCGGGCGTCGCGGCGGCTGCGGAAGATCCGGCGCGGATCTCGTTCTCGCATACGGGGGAATCTACCCCCAGGACACCAGCTCTATGTCCACGCGCTCCCCGGCGCTCAGCTCGCCCTCGCCCTGGGGCACGAGCGCGTATGCGGCGGCGCCGAGCATCGAGGTGAGGACGTGCGAGCCCTGGTGGGGGGCGGCGTGGGCGAGCCGGCCGTTCTCCGTCAGCTCGAGTCGGCAGCGGACCGCGTGAGCGCGGCCCGGCGGCTTCTCGTAGGCGGCGGCAAGCGTGGCGCTGACCCGGGTCGTTTCCGGCCGGCCGCCGGCGAGGATCGTCAGGGCGGGCCGCGTCAGCAGCAGGAAGGTGACCATGGCCGAGACCGGATTCCCCGGTAGGCCGAAGACGAGGGTCTCGCCGCGGCTGCCGAACCAGGTAGGAGCGCCAGGCTTGAGCGCCACCCGCCAGAAGACCTGCTCGGCGCCGAGTCGCTCCAGCGCCGCCTTGACGTGGTCGTGCTCGCCGACCGAGACGCCGCCGCAGACGATTGCGACGTCGGCGTCGAGGGCGCCGGCGAGGGCCTGCTCGGTAGCCTCGCGATCGTCGGGGGTCCAGGCGACCGAGACCAGCTCGGCGCCGGCGGCGGCGGCGAGGGCCGGGATCGAGAGCGAGTTTGAGTCGTGCACCTGGCCGGGCCCCAGCGCCTCTCCCGGCGAGACCAGCTCGTCGCCGCTGGTCAGCACCGAGACCCGTGGCCGGCGGTGGCAGCGAACGCGATCGCGACCGAGCGCGGCCAGCACGCCAAGCTCGGCCGGACCGAGCCGGGTGGAGCGCGAGAGCACCGTTTCCCCGGCTGCGACGTCCTCGCCGGCGCGGCGCACGTTCAGTCCCGGCGCCGCCGCCGCCTCGACCAGGACCCGGTCGCCCTCGCGTCGCGTGTCCTCGACCCGGACCACGGCGTCGGCGCCGGCGGGCAGCACCGCCCCGGTCGAGATCGCGATCGCCTCGCCGGCCGCCAGCGTCGCCGCGGCCGGGTGCCCGGCGCGCGACTCGGCCGTCACCGCCAGGCCCACCGGCGCGCCACCAGCGACGGCGGCGGTGTCGGCGGCGCGGACCGCGTAACCGTCCATCGCCGAGTTGTCGAAGGCCTGCACGGGCGCGCCGGCGACGACGTCTTCGGCGAGATGGCGGCCCAGCGCCGCCCGCAGCGGCAGCTCCTCGGCTGGAAGCGGCGCCGCGCGCGAGATCGCCTCCCGGCGCGCCTCCTCGAGTTCGATCGCAGCGGGCATCGCGCTAATCCTCCCCGTTGGCGGCACTTGCGACACTCGGGCGCATGGCGGCGCCCCGAGAAAGGGACTCGACCTCGACCCGGCCGGCGCTCGGCGCCGTCCTCGCCGGCGGCGCCGGCAGGCGCCTCGGCGGCGCCAAGGCGACCGCCGAGCTCGGCGGCAGGCCGCTGATCCGCCACCCGCTGGCGGCGTTGCGGGCCGCCGGCCTGGAGTCGATCGTCGTCGCCAAGCCGGACACCGAGCTGCCCGCGCTCGATTGCGAGGTCGTCCTCGAGCCGGAGTCGCCCCGCCACCCGCTCTGCGGCATCGTCGCGGCACTGCGCCGGGCCGACGGACGGGCGCTGGTCGTGGTCGCCTGCGACATGCCGCTCGCGGCACCGGCACTGCTCGCCGAGCTCGCCGCCGCCGCGGAGCCGCTGGTCGTACCGGCGCCGGGCGGGCGGACGCAGCCCCTGCAGGCCCGCTTCGGGGCGGAGCTGCTGCCCGCGCTGGAGGAGGCGCTCGCCCGCGAGGAGCCGCTGCGGCGCACCGTCGAAAGCCTGGGCGGGCGAGAGCTTGGCGACGCCGAGCTGGCGCGCTTCGGCGATCCCGATCGCCTCTTCCTCAACGTCAACGACGAGGGCGACCTGCGCCGGGCAGAGCGCGCCCTCGCCGTGGGGTAGGACGGGCGAGTCAGCCGGTCGCGATCAGCCGCGTCGCCGCGGCCTTCCAGGCGGCGGTCACCCGCAGCCCCGGGCGCAGGCCCATTCGGGTCGCCGACTCGCTGGTGATCTCGGCGCTGAGCGGCTGCGGCACCAGGACGCCGACCCGAACCCGGTTGCCGACGGTCGTCACCGAGGCGATCTCGCCCTCGACCCGGTTGAGGACCGAGCCCGCGACGGCCTGCCCGGGCGGCTCCAGCGAGATCTCCCAGGGGAAGACGCTGACCGCGACCGGCCCGCGACCGGGGTCGACGCTGCGGACCTCGCCGCCGCCGCGCAGTCGCACCAGGGTGAGGCCGCCGTCCTCGCTCGAAGCCTCGCCGCTGAGGACGACGGCGCCGGCGAAGTCGGCGACGAAGGGCGAGCGCGGACGGGCGGAGATCGCCGCCGGGTCGCCGGCCTGGACGACGGTGCCGCGGTCGACGATCGCCAGCGTCGCCGCCAGCAGGGCCGCCTGGTCGAAGGAGTGGGTGACGACGATCGCCGGCGCCTCGAGCTCGGCGAGGACCGCGCGCAGCTCGCGCAGCGCCTCGCCGGCGGTCGCGGGGTCGAGCGCCGAGAGCGGCTCGTCCAGCAGCAGCGCCGCCGGCTCGGCGGCCAGCGCCCGTGCCAACGCGACTCGTTGGCGCTCGCCGCCGGAGAGCGACGGCGGGCAAGCCTCGGCCAGGTGGGCGATGCCGAAGCGCTCGAGCATCCGCTCCGCCGCCCAGCGCCGCTCCCGCCGTGGCCTGCGAATGCCGTAGGCGACGTTGCGCCAGGCGCTCATCCGCGGGAACAGCGCATAGTCCTGGAAGACGAGGCCGCAGCGCCGCCGCTCGACCGGCAGGTCGAGCGAGCGGTCGGTGTCGAGCCAGGTCTCCTCGCCGAGGACCACGCGCCCGCGCTCGGGCGAGAGCAGCCCGGCGACGATCCGCAGGGCGCTCGTCTTGCCCGCGCCGGACGGGCCGGCGAGGGCGAGCGGTTCGCCGGCGCGCACCTCCAGCGCGAGGTCGAGCGAGAAGCCGCGCAGCGGCGTCGTCGCGCTCGCCCTCAGCGTCGCGGTCATCGCTGTGGCACTCCTTCCAGCGCCCGATCGCCGCCGAGCAGCTTGACGCCCAGTAGCAGCGTCGCCGAAATCAGGATCAGGACCGCCGAGAGCGCCAGGGCGGAGACGAAGCCCTGCGGCCGACCGAACTCGGCGAAGATCGCCAGCGGCGCGGTCTGGGTCACCCCCTGCAGCGAGCCGGCGAAGAGCAGCGTCGCCCCGAACTCGCCCAGCGCCCGGCCCCAGGCCAGCGCCAGGCCGGAGGCGAGACCGGCCCTGGCGCTCGGCAGGGCGACGGTGGCGAAGGCGCGGAAGGGTCCGGCGCCGAGGGTCCGCGCCGCTTCCAGCAGCCGCGCGTCGATCGCCGCGAAGGAGGCGACCGCCTGGCGCAGGAAGAACGGGGCGGAGACGAAGACGAGGGCGACGACGACGCCCGCCGTCTGGAAGACGAGTTCGATCCCGGCGTCGTCGATCGCCGGTCCGAGGATCCCGCTGGGGCCGAAGGCGGCCAGCAGGGCGATGCCGGCGACCGCCGGCGGCATCACCAGCGGCAGCTCGATCGCGGTCAGGACCAGTGCCCGGCCGGGGAACTCGCGGCCGGCGAGCAGGTAGGCGGCGGGCGTGCCGACGAGGACGACGATCGCGATCGCGATCGTCGTCGTGCGCAGGCTCAGCCAGAGCGCTTGGCGAGCGCTCTCTTCGCCGAGCGCGTCCAGCAACCGGCCGAGGCCGACGTCGGCGAAGACGGCGACGACGGGGAAGAGCAGGAAGGCGAGCGTGGCGAGCAGGGCGAGCGCGGCCACCGCGGCGAATGCGGAGCGGCGCATCAGGGGGCCGGCAGGAAGCCCGCGCGGCGCAGGTCGGCGGCGCCTTCGCCGTCGACCAGGCCGGCGAGGAACCGCCGCGCGGCGGCCCGCTGGTGGCTGTCGCTGACGACCGCGGCCGCGTAGGCGACGTCGGGCCGCAGGCGCGGCGGGATCGCGATCGTCCTCAGGGCGCCGCCCGCCGCCGTGGCGTCGGTGGCGTAGACGAAGCCGGCGTCGGCCGCGCCCTGCTCGAGCTTGGCGACGATCGAGGTCGCCTCGGGCTCTTCGGAGCGGACGTTGGCGAGGATCGCCCGGCGCTCGCCGACCGGCAGGCGGTCGAGCACAGTGCGGGTGTAGGCGCCGACGGGGACGCTGGGGTCGCCGACGACGATCTTGGTGCCGGGCCGGCGCAGACCGGCGAGCGAGGAGACGTCGGTTCCAACGGGCACCGCGACCACCAGTTCGTTGCCCGCGAAGACGACCGGCTTCTCGACCAGGCCGGCCGCGTGCAGCTGGGCCGGGTATTCGGTGTCGGCCGAGGCGAAGAGGTCGGCGGGAGCCCCCTGTCGGATCTCGGCGGCAAGCTGGTCGGAGCCGGCGAAGGCGGTGCGCACGCGGGACGCGGGGAAGGATTCGGCGTATTCGGAGACGGCCCCCTGCAGCGACGATGCCCCGAGGACGACGAGGGACGGTTCGCCGCTGCCGCCACAGCCGGCGAGCAGAGCCACGATCAGCGCGAGGGCGGGGACCAGCCGGCGCATCAGACGCCCCTGTGGATCATCACCGAGGTCGCCTTGACGGTCGCGGTCGCGGCCGCCCCCGGGACCAGCCCCAGCTCCTCGACCGCGTCGCGGGTGATCGCCGCCGTGATCAGGTGAGGACCGGCCTCGATCTCGACCAGCGCCATCACCCCCTCGACCTCGACCGAGCGAACCCGGCCGGGAAAGCGATTGCGGGCGGAGAGCTCGTCGCCGGCGGCGTGCCGGCTGGGCGCTTCGCGCAGGCGGTCGATCTCGGCGACCGGGACGCGGCGGCGGTTGCCCGAGTCGCGCGAGGTCTTCAGCTTCCCGGCGCGGTCCCAGCGGCGCAGGGTGTCGGTGCTGACGCCGAGTAGCTTCGCCGCCTCGCCCATGCCGACCGTTCGGCTCATGCCTAGGCATTGTATAGGCGGGTTCGCGCGGGCCATGCCGGGTAAATCCGATGGATGAGTTTCAGGGGCCCGCTCGCCGACAGCTATTGGGCCGCTGTGGCGCTCGTGGTCCTGGCTCTGACCCCCTTTCTCGTGCTCACCTCGGCGGTCTCCTCGCTGAACGGACTGATCGGCAGGGACGTCGGCCTCGGTCAAACCGGGCTCGAGATGACCGCCGGGATGGCGAACGCCGCCTACTGCTTCGGCACCGTCGCCGCCGTGCAGATGACGCAGCGGCTGCCGGCCCGGCGGCTGCTCGTCGTCTTCTCCGTCCTCTTCGTCGTCGCCTCGATCCTCGCCGCCTGGGCGCCGAGCCCGGGCCTCTTCGTCGCCGGGCGCGTGCTCCAGGGCCTCGCCACGGCGCTGATGCTGATCGCGGCGGCGCCGGCGCTGGTGATCGGCTGGCCGACGCCACGGCTGCGGCCGACCGCGGCGACGATGAACCTCGGCATCTTCGGCGCCGTCGCGCTGGGCCCCGTCGTCGGCGGCCTCGCCGCCGGCGCGGAATCGTGGCGCGGGCTCTTCTGGATCGTCGCCGCGCTCGGCGTCGGTGCTCTGCTGATGATCCTCCTGACCTACGAAGACGCGCCGCCGCAGGACCCCGGGACCCCCGTCGACCCGGTCGCGCTGCTGCTCGCCGCGAGCGGATCGGCGAGCGCCTTCTTCGGCGCCTCGGAGCTGAGCGGCCACAGCTTCAGCGAGCCGATCGTGCTGGTGCCGCTGCTCGTCGGGGTCGCCCTGATCGTGGCCCTGATCGCGCACCAGTACCACGCCAGGAACCCACTGATGCCGGTCAGGCGTCTGGCCCACACCGTCCCGGTGGCGGCGATTGCGATCGCGATGTCCGCGGGCGCCGCCTCGGTAGGCCTCGTCGACCTGGTCGAGTCGGCGCTGAACTTGAACCACGTCTCTCCCGAGCACCAGGCGGTGCTGTTCCTGCCGGAGTTCGGCGGCGCCATCGTCACCGCGGTCGTCTTCGGCACGATCGTCTTCACTCGCCTTGTCCCGGTCATGGCCTTCGCCGGCCTGCTGGTGCTCGGCCTCGCCGGAGTGATCCTCACCGGCGTCGCCGGCGGCTCCGAAACGCTGGTCCTGGTCGGCTGTGGTGCGATCGGGATCGGCGTCGGCGCCTCGGTCTCGCCGGCGCTGTTCGCGACCGGCTTCTCGCTCCCCTCCAGGCAGCTGCCGCGGATCTTCGCCCTGATCGAGCTGCTGCGCGGGGTCGCCGCCTTCCTCGCCGGCCCGCTGCTGCTCCACCTGGCAGCAACGGTCGGCGCCTCGCCCGCGACCGGAATCGAAACGGCGGTCTGGGTCACGGTGGCGATCGTCTTCGGCGGCGCGCTCTTCGCGGCCTCGATCTTCGCCTGGGGCGGCGCTCGCCTCGAGCGCCCCGACATCGATCGCTGGCTCGCGGGGGAGGAGCCGGCGGTGCACTCGCCCGAGCTCCGCCTCCGCCGCCGACCGCAGCCGCGGCCGACCCCCCTTCCTACTAGGAGGGACTAGCGCAACTCGGGTCGAAATGGCCGGAACAACCCGATCCCTCGGGCACTGGCCATGGCCGTGCCGCATCCGACTTCGACCACAGCGGGATGGGGCAAAAGTCGGCCGCGGAGCACTGACTCCCCTAGATGGTTGATTCCACGGCGAGGTGCGACTGGGGGCGCGCCTGGCCAAGCAGATCAAGGACGCAGGGCGCAGCCTTTGCCGGTGGGCAAGGGCAAGCCCGAGGAACTCGCGCTTCGCGCTCGCACCGCTCCCTTCGGTCGCTCGATGCGAGTGTGCCAGGCGTGTCATCCAGGCGTGCCTGGTCGTGGAATCAACCATCTAGCCTTGAGGGCATGAACCTCACTCTTTCCCAATGCTTCGTCCTGGTCCATGACCCCGACCTCGCCCTGACCTTCTACCGCGACGCACTCGGCCTCGAACTGCGCAACGACGTCGGCAAAGAAGACTTCCGCTGGATCACCCTTGGCGCCGCCTCCCAGCCCGACGTCGCGATCGTCCTCACGAACTACCTGAACGGCAGCCCCGCCGACGCCGACGCGGTTGCCGCCCTCGTCGCCAAGGGCGCCCTCAACGGCGTCCACTTCCACAGCGACGACCTCGACGCCGCCTTCGAGCGGGTGCGCGCCTCCGGTGCCGAGATCGTGCAGGAGCCGACCGATCAGCCGTGGGGCACGCGGGACTTTGCGGTGCGTGACCCGTCCGGCAATCTGGTCCGCATCGACCAGCCGCCCGCCGCCTAGAGACACGAAAGCATGGCCAGGAGGACGGACACGCAGTCGCCTGCGCCCACCGGCCCTCGCGGCTGACGCGGCAGCAGCCGCCGTTTCCGAGTGACCCGGCCGGGGTATCGGCCGTTCGTGGCGGCGGCCCTCGACTGCGGCTGATGGCAACTACCCGACAGGAGTTCGACGGGCTCTTCTCCCTCTACCTCTGGATCGGCATCGGCGTCGCCGCGATCGTCTACGCCGCCGTCGCCTTCGCGCTGATCCGCTACCGCGCCCGGGAGGGGCGGACGCCTTCGGGCCGCTCGGAGTCCAACGCATTGGAGATCGGCGCCGCGGTCGCGATCACCGCGATCGTCGCCCTGCTTGTCTTCCGCACCTTCTCGACCGAGGCCAAGGTGGACAACAGCTCGACGGGGCCGCTGCGGATCGACGTCACCGCCTTCCAGTGGGGCTGGCGCTTCGACTATCCCGGCCCGGGGGTGAGCGTCGTCGGCAACGACATCGCGATCCCGACCTTCGCCGTGCCCGTCGACACGCCGGTCTCCTTCTCGCTGGGCTCGCACGACGTCATCCATGCCTTCTGGATCCCCGAAGAGCGCTTCAAGCGCGCTGCGATCCCGGGCCGGATCAACCGCTTCGACCTGCAGTTCGAACACCGCGGCCGCGAGGAAGGGATCTGCTCCGAATTCTGCGGCCTGCGGCACAGCGACATGCGCTTCGAGGTCCTGATCCTCCCCGACGCCGGCTACAGGCGATGGTTGGCGGCGAGGCGGTAGCCCTCCCCGCCGAACGGGCGATCGGCTGGCTGGCCGCCACCGACCACAAGCGCACGGCGGCGAAGGTCGCCGTCGCCTCGACCGGCTTCTTCCTCGTCAGCGGCCTGCTGGCGCTGCTGATGCGGGCCGAGCTCGCCCAGCCCGGCTTGCAGCTCGTCTCCGACCACACCTACGACGAGCTCTTCACGATGCACGGCTCGGGGATGATCTACCTCTTCCTCACGCCGGCGGCGCTGGCGCTGGGGCTCTACCTCGTGCCGCTGCAGGTCGGCGCCGCCGAGACGGCACTGCCACGGCTGGCGCTGCTGGGCTTCTGGATCTACGTCTTCGGCGGCCTCGCCATGTACGCGGGGTTCCTCACCAACAGCGGCTCCGCCGCCGCGACCTGGACGGCGACGATCCCGCTCTCCAACAGCGCCAACAGCCCCGGCGTCGGCATGGACCTCTGGGTGATCGGTGTCGCCCTCGCGGTCGCCGGCTCGCTGGCGATCGCGGTGTCGGTCCTGCTGACGATCGTGCGCCTGCGGGCGCCGGGGATGACGATGCTGCGGCTGCCGGTCTTCAGCTGGGCGATGCTGGCGACGACCTTCATGGTCGTCGCCTCCTTCCCGGTCCTGATCGTGGCGATGGCGCTGCTGATCGCCGAACGCCACCTCGGCGGCGTCTTCACCGGCGCCACCGGCTCGATCGCCTACCAGCACCTCTTCTGGTTCTACGGCCACCCGGTCGTCTACGTGATGTTCTTCCCCTTCGTCGGCGCCGTCGCCGAGGTCGTCGCCACCTTCTCGCGCCGGCGCTTCTTCGGCTACCGGGCGCTGGTCGTCTCACTGCTCGTCTTCACGTCGCTGTCGATGGCGGTCTGGGGCCACCACATGTTCGTCACCGGCGCGGTGCAGAACCAGTACTACTCGCTGACCTCGCACATGCTCGCGGTCCCGGCCGGGATCGAGTACTTCGACCTGGTCGCGACGATGATCGGCGGCACGATCCTCTTCCGCACGCCGATGCTGTTCGCGATCGGCTTCATCCTCCAGTTCCTGATCGGCGGCCTGACCGGGATCGTCGTCGCCTCGCCGCCGCTCGACTACCACGTCAACGGCAGCTTCTTCGTCGTCGCCCACTTCCACTACACGCTGTTCGCGGGCAGCCTCTTCGGCTTCCTCGCCGGCGTCCACTACTGGTTCCCGAAGTTCACCGGCGCGATGCTGCGCGAAGGCCTCGGCAAGCTCAGCTTCTGGCTGCTGGCGATCGGCGCCAACGTCACCTTCTTCCCGATGTTCTTCCTCGGCTTCGACGGGATGCCCCGGCGCGTGCCGGACTACCCATCCCGGCTCGGCGACCTCAACCTGATCTCGACGATCGGCGCCTTCACGATCGCGGTAGGGATCGCCGTCTTCCTCGCCAACGTCGCGATCTCTCTGCGCAGCCGCAGGCCGGCGGGCCCGGACCCGTGGGGAGCGCAGACGCTCGAGTGGTGGACCAGCTCGCCGCCGCCGCGCCACAACTTCGGCTCGCTGCCCGAGATCACCTCCTACGCGCCGCTGCTCGACCGCCGTCGGCGCGCTGCCGGGGAGGCGACGGTCGCATGAAGGGCGCCACCGTCGCGCTCCTCGCCTGGGGCTGCCTGCAGCTGCTGCTCGGCGCCGGCCTGGCGATCTGGTCCGGCGGGACGCCGGCGCTGCTGCTGGTCGGCGGCTCGATGCCGGTCTTCCTGCTCGCCGCCTGGCACCAGGCCCGGCCGGCGCCGGACGAGCGGCGGCTGGCCCACCTCAGCATCCCGATCGTCGTCATCGCCTTCGGCGTCGCGCTCGGCGCCGTCGGGCTCACCGCCGGCCTCTGGCTGGGCCTGGTCGGGGCCGAGGTCGTCGCCTTCGGCCTGATCTGGCTCGGGCGGGAGCTGCGTGCCGAGCGGAGGGTGGGCAGATGACCGACGTGCTGCTGCCTTCCGTGCTCTTGTTCGCCTGCTACTGCCTGCTCTCGCGGCGCACGGCCTGGCCGGCGACGCGGACGCTCAGCTTCGCCGCCGGCCTCGTCGTCGTCGCGCTCGCGGTCTCCGCCGGCGACGGTTCGCTGCCCGTCCACATGGCGGCCCACGGCGTCACCGTCGCCGTCGGCGCGCCGCTCTTGGTCCTGGGCAGGCCGTTGACGCTGATGCTCCGCGGACTGCCGCGGCCCGCCGCCCGGGACCTCGCCGCTCTCCTACGGCGCCCGCTCGTGCGCCTCCTGGCCTGGCCGCCGCCGGCCTTCTTCGCCTTCGTCGCCGTGCAACTGGCCTTCCACCTGACGCCGCTGTTCGAGCGCGCGCTCGAAGACGAAGCGCTGCACGCGACCGAGCACCTGCTGTTCCTCCTCACCGCGCTCTGGCTCTGGAGCGTCTGCCTCGCGGTCGAGCCGCTGCCGCGGCGCTGGCCGCCGCTGGGGCGGGCGGGGCTGCTGGGCGCGGCGATGATGCTCGGCGACATCGGCTCGGTGCGGCTGATGCTCGACGGCGAGGCCGCCGCCGGCGCGGCGATGGTGGTCTCGATGATGCCGCTCGGGCTCGGCGCCGTCGGGGTCCTCTGGACCGCGGCGCTGCGGGAGGAGCGCGGCGCCCGGCGGCGGGAGGTGGCGCATGCGGCGGGTTAGGCGCGCGGCGATGGCGGCGGCGGCGCTCGTGCTCGGCGCCTTCGCGGTCGCCGCCTTTGCCCAGGCGCCGGCGGCGCCGCGGCCTCAGCCCGCGCCCAGCGGCGGGGTGGAACCGGGCCTCTCCGCCATGACCCCGCTCGAGGGCCGCGGCCGCGCCCTCTTCGAAGACGGCTGCTCGAGCTGCCACGGCTTCGACGCCAAGGGGGTGCCCGGCCAGGGTCCCTCGCTGATCGACGCCGGGGCCGCCGCCGCGGACTTCTACCTGCGCACCGGGCGGATGCCGCTGAGCCAGGTCGGCGGCGAGCCGCTGCGGGGCAAGCCGCACTACCCCGAGAGCCAGATCCGCGCCCTGGTCGCCTACGTCGGCACGCTCGGCGGCCCGCCGGTCCCGCTGGTCCATCCCGGCCGCGGCTCAATCAGCGAAGGGATGCAGCTGTTCGCCGAATCCTGCGAGGGCTGTCACGGCATCACCGGCAAGGGCGGGGTCGCGATCGGCGGCTACGCGCCGCCGCTGGACGAAGCGACCCCGACCCAGGTCGCGGAGGCGATCAGGGTCGGCCCCTATCTGATGCCGAACTTCTCCGAAGCCCAGCTCGGCAAGCACAAGGTCGACTCGATCGCCCGCTACGTGCAGCTGACCCAGCACCCCGACGACGCCGGCGGTTTCGGCATCGGCCACATCGGCCCGGTCTCCGAGGGCCTCGTCGCCTGGTTGGCGGGGATGGTGGCGCTGCTGCTGGTCGCCCGCCTGATCGGCGAGGGCGGCGGCGGCAGCGCCCACGGCCGCGGCAGCGCCGAGGGCGAGGGGGAGGCGCGGTGATGCGGCGCCGGCGCCGACTGCCGGCCGACCCCGCCGCCGAGCGGCGCCTCGCCGGCCTGCTCGTCGCCGCCGGTCTGGCAGGGGTCGCCTTCGTCCTCGTCTACGCCTTCGACGGCGGCGACACGCAGCTGCTCGGGGGGGCGATCGCGCTGTCGCTGGCGCTGCTCGGCGGGGCGCTCGTCCTCGCCGCCGGCAGGGTGGTCCCGCAGGAGCAGCTGGACGAGGAGCGGCCGGCGTTCGCCGTCGCCGCCGAGGAACGGGCCCCGGAGGAGAACCTGGCAAGGGAGGAGGCGGTCCGGAGCACCGAGCTGGAGCTGCGCGAAGGGGTCGAGGGCGTGACCAGGCGCCGGCTGCTGGGCGCCGCCGGCCTCGCCGCCGGGGCCGGCCTCGGCGCCGCCGCGCTGACGCCGCTGGCCTCGCTCGGGCCCCGCGTCGACGAGCTGCTGACCGAGTCGCCGTGGCGGGACGGCACCGCCCTGGTCGAGGAGAACGGCCTGCCGGTGCGCGCCGACGTGCTCGAAGACGGCGCCTTCCTCACCGCCTTCGCCGCCGGCGCCGACAAACACGACATCGCCGCCACGGTCGTCGTCGTCCGCGTCCCGCCCGAAATGCTCGAACTGCCGCCCGAGCGCCGCGACTGGGCCCCCGAAGGGCTGCTCGCCTTCTCGAAGATCTGCACCCACGCCCAGTGCGCGGTCAGCCTCTTCCGCTACCCGCTCTTCCCCGAACGCTCGCCCGGCCCGGCCCTCGTCTGCCCCTGCCACTACTCGACCTTCGACGTGCTCAAGGGCGGCGAACGCGTCTTCGGCCCGGCCGTCCGCGCCCTGCCGCAGTTGCCGCTGCGAATCGAGGCGGGCCGGCTGCTCGCGGCCGGCGGCTTCTCCGCTGCGGTCGGCGCCTCCTGGTCCGGCGTCAGAGAAGAATCGTGACCCGCCGCCTGGTCGCCTTCCTCGACGAGCGCTTCGGCGCCGGCTCCGTCCTCGGCAAGGCGCTGCGCTATGCCTTCCCGGACCACTGGACCTTCCTCTTCGGCGAGATCGCCCTCTACTCGTTCGTGATCCTTGTCGCCACCGGGATCTTCCTGACGCTCTTCTTCGAGCCCAGCACCTCGCAGATCGTCTACCACGGCTCCTACGCGCCGCTGCGGGGGCAGGAAGTCTCCAAGGCCTACGCCTCGGCGATCAACCTCTCCTTCGACGTCCGCGCCGGGCTGCTGATCCGCCAGGTGCACCACTGGACGGCGCTGGTCTTCCTCGCCGCGATCGTCGTCCACCTGCTGCGGATCTTCTTCACCGGCGCCTTCCGCAAGCCGCGCGACGTCAACTACTACGTCGGCCTGACGATGCTGGTGCTGGCGGTGATCGAGGGCTATGCCGGCTACTCGCTGCTCGACGACCTGCTCTCGGGGATGGGGCTGGCGATCGGCAACGCCGTCGCCCTCTCGGTCCCCTTCGTCGGCGGTCAGCTGGGGACGCTCATCTGGGGCGGGCGCTTCCCCGGCACCGACGCGTTCTTCTCCCGCCTCTACATCGCCCACGTGCTGATCTTCCCGATCGCGATCGCCGGGCTGATGGCGCTGCACCTGGCGCTGATCGCCGTCCCCCGCCACACCCAGTTCCGCGGCCCCGGTCGCAGCGAGCGCAACGTCGTCGGCACGCCGATGTGGCCGGGCTACGCGCTGCGCTCGCTCGGCCTCCTCTTCTTCGTCGCCGCCGTCCTCTTCGCCCTCGGCGGCCTCGTCCAGATCAATCCGATCTGGCAGTGGGGCCCCTACCAGCCCTACCTGGGGACCAACGGCGCCCAGCCGGACTGGTACCTCGGCTGGTTGATCGGCGCCCTGCGGCTGATGCCGCACTTCGACATCGTCGTCGGCGGCTACACGCTGGTCGCCAACCCCTTCTGGGGCGGCGTCCTCTTCCCGGGGATCGTCTTCGGCTTCCTCTACGGCTGGCCGGCGATCGAACGCCGGCTCAGCGGCGACTACGCCCCCCACAACCTGCTCGACCGCCCCCGCGACAATCCGCGCCGCACGGCGATCGGAGCCGCCGTCTTCGCCTGGGTCTCGACGGTCTTCTTCGCCGGCGCCGCCGACCGCGCCTTCGTCGCCCTCGGCCTCCCCTACGAAGGCCAGCTCTGGTTCTACCGCGCCGCCTCGATCCTGGTCCCGATCGTCGTCTACGTCGTCACCCGCCGGGTCTGCGAGCACCTGCGCGACCTCGGCGACCGTCCCGCACGCGATCCCGCCCCGGCGACGATCAGCCGCGACCGCGCCGGCGGCTTCGAGGAGCACGTTTAGGGAGACTCCGCGCTGGTGAGTGCGCGAAAGAACGAGGAGACGGCGGTCAGGGCGGTGGTGCGCGGCCGGGTCCAGGGAGTCGGCTTCCGCGACGCGGTGTTGCGGCGGGCGCGGCGGCTGCGGGTGATGGGCTGGGTGCGCAACGGCGAGAACGGCAGCGTCCTCGTCCACGCCGAGGGGCCCGAGCCGGCGGTCGAGGAGCTGCTGGCATTCCTGCGCGAGGGGCCGCGCGGCGCCGAGGTTGCCGAGGTCGCCGTCGAGCGGGTCAAGGTCGAGGGCCACGAGCAGTTCGCGGTCCGCGGCGTCGCCGCCGGCGCCTTCGTCGTCCAGGAGCACGCCGCCAGGGCCCATCACTTCGACCTGCGCCTCGAGGTCGACGGCAAGATGTGGTCCTGGGCGGTCCCGAAGGGCCCCTCGATGGACCCGGCCGTCAAACGCCTCGCCGTCGAGGTCGAGGAGCACTCGATCTCCCACAACGACTTCGAGGGAAAGCTCGACGGCGGCGCCGTGATCGTCTGGGACCGCGGCAGCTACGAGCAGGGCGGCCGGGTCCCCTGGCCGCAGGCGATCGAACGCGGCCACGCCGTCTTCGTGCTCCACGGCGAGAAGCTGCGCGGCGGCTTCGCCCTGCAGCGGACCCGTCCCGGCGAGAAACCCCAGTGGCTGCTGATCAAGCGCCGCGACGAGGAGGCGCGCCCAGGCTCCGATGTGGTCGCCGAAGCGCCGCAGTCGGTCCTCAGCGGCCGCATGCTGGAGGACGTCCTGCAGGAAGATTGAAGGCGGGCGAAGTCGGGAAGAGGTGGATCGTGGGCTTCGACCAGTACCACGAGCCGGCTGACGAGCTGCCGCAGGAGACCCGGACGTTTGCCCGGCTCTGCGCCTCGCTGACCGAGGAGGCGGAGGCGATCGGCTGGTACGAGCAGCGGCTGGCGGTCGAGCCCGACGAGGTGGCGCGGGCGATCATGCGCGACGCCCAGGGCGAGGAGTTCAAGCACTTCTCGATGGACCTGGAGTTCCTGCTGCGGCGAACGCCGCTGTGGCGCGAGATCGCCGAGGGGATCCTCTTCCAGCAGGGCGACATCGTCGAGCACGGCGAGGAGGCTGAGGAGGAGGCGGTCGAGGACGCCGCCTCGCGCGGCATTCCCTTCGCCGGCGGCGACTCGCTCGGCATCGGCAGCCTGCGGGAAGGCGGCTCGTGAGTCACCTGCTGCGCGAGCATGCGCCGATCACCGAGAGCGGCTGGGAGATGCTCGACTCCGAGGCCCGCGAACGGCTGCAGCCGGCGCTCGCGGCGCGGCGCCTGGTCGACTTCGCCGGCCCCTACGGGTGGCGGCATTCGGCCACCAACCTCGGCCGCACGCGGCCGCTCGCCGAGCCGCCCGGGCAGGGCGTCACGGCCGCCCAGCGGCAGGTGCTGCCGCTGACCGAGCTGCGAGCGGATTTCGAGATCCCGCGCTCGGAGCTGGAAGACGCCGACCGCGGCGCCGAGGACGTCGACCTGGGAGCGCTCGACGAGGCCGCGCACCGGATCGCCGTCGCCGAGAACGCCGCCGTCTTCCACGGCTGGAAGGCCGCCGCGATGACCGGCATCGCCGAGGCCTCCCCGCACGAGGCGATCGAGCTCGGCGAGGACTGCGAGCGCTACCCGCGCCACGTGGCGAAGGCAAGCGAGGCGTTGCTCGAGGCCGGGATCGGCGGCCCCTACGGCCTCGCCCTCGGCCCCGAGGCCTACACCCGGGTGCTCGAGACCAGCGAGCACGGCGGCTACCCGCTGCTCGAGCACCTGCGCGAGATCGTCGCCGGCCCACTCGTCTGGGCGCCGGGGGTGCGCGGCGCCGTCGTCCTCAGCAGGCGCGGCGACGACTTCCTCTTCGAGTCCGGCGAAGACTTCTCGATCGGCTACGCCGACCACGACGCCGAGGCCGTCCGCCTCTATCTGGAGGAGAGCTTCAGCTTCCGCGTCGCCACCCCGGAGGCGGCCGTCCCGCTGACCTGATGCCGGCTCAGCGCAGGTCGAACAGCGGTTCCGTCAGGGTCAGGTCCAGTTCGTGGCCGGCCGTGGCGAAGAAGGCGAAGAGGCAGAGGCAGGCGCCGAGCAGGGTCAGGTTGCGGGCGAAGGACATCTCCTGCTCGCGGCGCTGCTGCGGGTCGTCGAAGGTCCAGAAGCGGTGCAGGTAGAGGGCCGCCGGGACGACGAAGATCGCCAGCATCAGCGAGCCGACGTCGGGCAGGACGCCGAGGATGATCGAGGCGCAGCCGGCGACCAGCCACACCGCCGTCGGCCAGGCGGCCAGGGCGGGAAAGGGGACACCGGAGCTGCGCGAGTATTCGACCATCATCGGGCCGTTGACGTAGTGG
The DNA here is from genome assembly GCA_036403715.1 of Solirubrobacterales bacterium. GTDB lineage: Bacteria > Actinomycetota > Thermoleophilia > Solirubrobacterales > 70-9 > VAYN01. Next base: position 51,987 of record DASWQL010000027.1, on the reverse strand, counting down.
CCTCGGGCCGAGTAGAGGAAGAGGGAGGCGAAGAGGATACGGCCGATCAGCAGGACGATTTCGGCGAAGGTCGACATTGCGAGCCGAGCGCTAGGCCGCCTCGGCCGCGAGGTGGCTCTCGAGCCAGGATTCGAGTTGCGGTTTCGGCGCGGCGCCGATCAGGCGGTCGATCTCCTCGCCGTCGCGGGCAAGCATCAAGGTGGGGATGCTCTGGATGCTGTATCGGGCGGCGATCTCCGGGGCGGTGTCGATGTCGAGCTTCAGGACCTTCAGCTTCCCGGGCCGGTTTTGCGCCTGTTCGGCGACCGCCGGCGAAACCCATTTGCAGGGCCCGCACCAGGGTGCCCAGAAGTCGACCAGGACGGGCACCGGCGCCCGCAGCTCCGCCTCGAAGTTGTCCGGGCCGGCATCGATCAGCCAGGGGAGATGGTGATGGCAGACGCCGCACCTCGGTATGCCCTCTTCGCCGGTGCGGAGGCGATTCTTCCTGCCGCAGTTCGGGCAGGTGACGATCGAGGTGGCCACCACGTCCGCCAAGCTCTTCGCTCCCCCTTGTCGTCAGCCGGTTTCTTCCGAGCCGGCCTCTTCCGAGCCGGCTTCTTCCGTGTCGGCTTCGCCGCCGACCTCGATTCGGCGCGGTTTCGCCCGCTCCGGCTTTGGAATTCTCACGGTGAGGACGCCGTGGTCTACCGTGGCGTCGACGGCCTCGGGGTCGACGTCCCCAGGCAGGGCGACGCGGATTTCGAACTCGCCGGTCTGACGCGTGCGGTGACGCAGCACGCCCGTGCGTTCGCGCTCCTTGATCTCGCCGGAGATCAGCAGCTCGCCGTCGCGCACTTCGACGTTCATGTCTTTGCGCCTCACGCCTGGCAGGTCGGCCTCGACGATCCAGGCATCCTCGGTCTCCTCGATGTCGAATTTCGGCACGTTTATCTGCCCGTCGCCGAGACGGGTGGAGAGAATCCCCTCCATCAGCTCGCGGAACGGGTCCCTCTGGTTCACCGCCAGCGGAGCAGCGGCGGATCGTCGGACTGGAAGAGCCATGTTTCCTCCTTCGGTCTGTCGGATGGCGCTTCTATCCCGATGCGCCTCTATCCGTGTCGGTAGGCCGTCGCCGTCGCCTGTCTAGGCCGCTGGAGCGCGCTCGGCCGGCCCTTGACAGCGCCCCGCGCCGCCCTACCAGCAGTTCTGAGAGTTGCGAGAAACCCGAGCAGGCAGAAGGGAGAACGAGATGGCAGATTCGCGGGACCGGACAGGCAAAGGGGTCGCGGGCCCGCCTCGCCGCACGATCGCCGCCTACCCCAGCTATGAGGAAGCGGAGCGGGCCGTCGACTACCTGGCCGACAACCGCTTCCCGGTCGAGCGGGTCTCGATCGTCGGCCGCGGCCTGCATTACGTGGAGCAGGTCACCGGGCGGATGGGTTACCCGCAGGCGGCGTTGAGAGGAGCTCTCTCAGGCGCCCTGGTCGGCGTCTTGGTCGGTTGGCTCTTCGGGATCTTCGATTGGTTCAATCCGATCGTGGCGGCCGCCTGGCTCGCCTTCGACGGGCTCTGGTTCGGGGCGATCGTCGGCGCCCTGGTCGGCCTCCTGATCCACGCGCTGATGCGCGGCCGGCGCGACTTCGCCTCGGTCGCCGGTATGAGGGCTGACAGCTACGAGGTGGTCGTCGATGCCGACGTGGCGGAGGAGGCGGCTCGGCTCTTGGCCGGCTTCGGCGAGGCAACCCCGATGGCGCCGGTGCCGAACCCCCAGACCCCACAGCAGGGAGGGCCCGCTAAAGCGGCCTAACGCCCTGCCAGCGAGGCCTCACGGAGCTTGCCGAACGCCCGCTCCTCAAGCTGGCGCACGCGCTCGACGCTGAGGTGAAGGCCGCCGGCGATCTCCCGCAGGGTGCTCTCGTTGGAGCCGATCCCGTAGTGGGCGAAGACGATCGCCCGCTCCCGCTCGTCGAGTTCCTTGCTGAGGTCGCGCATGTGCTCGCCGTCGATCAGGTCGTCCACCCGCTCGTAGGCGTCTTCGGCCGTCGGGTCGGCGAGGCCCTCGCCGAAGGTCGGCGGCGGGTCGCCGTCGCCCGCGGGCCTCTCGTCGAGGCGGCGCGGCGCCCGCTCGATCGCGATCAGGTCCTCGACCTGCTCGCGCGGAAAGCCGGTCACGTCGGTGAGGTCGGTGACCGAGGGTTCGCGGCCGTGGGACTGCTGGTACTCGCCGCGCGCCCGCTTGACGCGGACGAGGCGGCGGGCGGCGCGGTCGGAGAGGACGACCGGGCCGACCAGCTCGGACACCAGCTGCTGCATCGCCTGGCGGACCCACCAGGAGGCGTAGGCCCAGAAAGGGGTGCCGAGCCGCTGGTCGTAGCGCTTTGCGGCTCGCAGCAGGCCGACGACCCCCTCCTGGCGGAACTCGCCCTGATCGAGGCTGGAGAAGCCGCGATAGATGCGGCCGACGCTGTCGATCGCCGGCATGAAGGCCTCCACCAGCTCCTCGGTCGCGCCGGCGTCCCCCTCGCTGCTGGCGGCGATCAGCCGGCGCTCGCGATCTCCCGGCAACGGCGCCCCCACGGGATGGGAGTCCCCGACTCCACGGGGCCTGTCGGCCGCCGCCCGCGTCGAACCCGCCCAGTGTGCCGCGACGGGTGTGTCGCGACACCGTTGCAGCGGGTTATGGCGAGGCGCCATGGGCAACCCTTCATCGTCCATCTGTGGAGGCTTGGAGGACCAACGCGTCGTCCATCCGTCGACGCCCCGGTAGTACACGTGTTCCCATTTCGGCGCTCGCCGAAAAGTAAAAATTTCGTAAAGACGCCATTTTTTCGGCGCTCTTGAACCCTCCTCGCGCCGCCCTACCACCCCTATTGAGGCCAGGCGACCAGAGCCCCGGCCAGACGTCGGGGCGAGCGAGAGGAGCGGACATGGCGAAGGCGGTAGGGATCGATCTCGGAACTACCAACTCGGTTGTCGCGGCGACCATGGAGGGCGGCAGGGCCGAAGTGATTCCCAACGCGGAGGGCCAGCGGGTGACGCCATCGGTCGTCGCCTTCACCCCGGACGGGGAGCGGCTCGTCGGCCAGGTCGCCAAACGCCAGGCGATCCTCAATCCCGAGGGGACGATCTACTCGGCCAAGCGCTTCATCGGCCGCAAATGGGGCGAAGTCGACGAGGAGGCGAAAATCGTCTCCTACAAGGTTGTCCGCGACGAGAACGACGCCGTGCGCTTCGAAGTCCACGGCAAGCAGTACACGCCGGAGGAGATCTCGGCGATGATCCTGCGCAAGCTGGCCGACGACGCGGCGAAATTCCTCGGCGAAAAAGTCACCGAGGCCGTGATCACCGTCCCTGCCTACTTCAACGACGCCCAGCGACAGGCGACCAAAGACGCCGGAAAAATCGCCGGGCTCGAAGTGCTGCGGATCATCAACGAGCCGACCGCCGCGGCCCTCGCCTACGGCCTCGACAAGAAAGGCCACGAGACGGTCCTGGTCTTCGACCTCGGCGGCGGCACCTTCGACGTCTCCCTGCTCGAAGTCGGCGACGGCGTGATCGAGGTGCGGGCGACGAACGGCGACGGCCACCTCGGCGGCGACGACTTCGACAAACGGATCGTCGACTGGCTCGCCGAAGAGTTCAAAAACGACCAGGGCATCGACCTGCGCGAGGACCCACAGGCGCTGCAGCGGCTCTACGAGGCGGCCGAGCGCGCCAAGGTCGAGCTCTCCTCGACGACGTCCACCCAGATCAACCTGCCCTTCGTCACCGCCGACGCCGCCGGCCCCAAACACCTCAACGTGACGCTGACCAGGGCCAAATTCGAGCAGCTGACGGAAGACCTTTTCGAGCGCTGCCGCGGGCCGGTCGAACAGGCGCTGGCCGACGCGAACATCAGCGCCGACGACATCGACGAGGTGATTCTGGTCGGCGGCTCCACCCGGATGCCGAAAGTGCAGGACCTGGTGCGGCGGCTGACCGGCGGCAAGGAGCCGAACCAGACCGTCAACCCCGACGAGGTCGTGGCGATCGGCGCGGCGCTGCAGGCCGGCGTGCTCAAAGGCGAAGTCGAGGACGTCGTCCTCCTCGACGTGATCCCGCTCTCGCTGGGACTGGAAACGATGGGTGGGGTGATGACCAAGGTGATCGAGCGCAACACGACGATCCCCGCCCGGCGAACGGAGGTCTTCTCGACCGCCGAGGACAACCAGACGGCGGTCGACATCGTCGTCCTGCAAGGCGAGCGCGAGTTGGCCAAAGACAACCGCCAGCTGGCGAAATTCCGCCTCGAGGGAATCCGTCCGGCGCCACGCGGGGTGCCGCAGATCGAGGTCACCTTCGACGTCGACGCCAACGGGATCCTCCACGTCTCCGCCCGTGACAAAGACACCGGGGCCGAGCAGGAGGTGACGATCACCGAGACCACGAACCTCGACACCTCCGAAGTCGAGCGGATGCTCAAAGAAGCCGAAGAACACGCGGCCGAGGATCGCCAACGGCGGGAAGAGATCGATGCCCGCAACGAGCTCGACGTCCTCGCCCACCGGGCCGAGCAGCTGCTCGAGGAGCTCGGGGACGGGGTGCCCGCCAACCAGAAAGCGCAGGCCGAGCAGCTGGTCTCCGAGGCGCGGCAGGCGATCGCCGAGGAGGCCGGGCTGGACCGGGTGCGGCCGTTGATCTCAGATCTGCAGCAGATCGTCCAGGCGCTGCCCAGCGCCGCGGCGGCGGCCGGCCAGACGGCCGGTGACGGCGGCGGCGACGAGCAGGAGGGCGCCGGCGAGGAGGACGAGGTGGTCGATGCCGAGTTCACCCGTGAGTGACGGCGGCCGCGGGCCGACGGAGGACCAGGGAGCCCATGCTGAGACGGTGACCGAGTCCGCCCAGGAAGCCAGGGCGGCGGAGGCGGCTCGAGAGGCACAGGAGGCCCGCGAGGCCCGGGAGGCCCAGAGGGCGGAACCGACTCAGGGCGGCGAGCAGCGCGACCTCGAGGACGAGCTGGCGCGCAGCGAGGACCGCTACCGCCGCGCCCTGGCGGATCTCGACAACTACCGCAAGCGCTCCTCGCAGGAAGTCGAGCGGCGGGTGGCGGAGGGCGGCGAACGGATGCTCCGCGACTGGCTCGAGGTCGTGGACAGCGTCGACAGAGCCCTGCGGATGCCCGGCCCCGTGAACGAGATCGCCGCCGGCCTGCGGGCCGTGCTCGAGCAGATGGAAGCGATCCTCGAGCGACAGGGCGTGGAGCGGATCGGCACCCCCGGCGACCGCTTCGACCCGGAGCTGCACGAGGCGATCGCCGTCCGCGAGACCGACGCGGTTCCAGATCGCACCGTCGTCGAGGTGGCCCGCTCGGGCTACCGCGTCGGCGACCGCGTGCTGCGCCCGGCCCAGGTCGTGGTCTCCCGCGGCGGCGGCGAGGGCGACGGCGGCGAGGGCGTTGCGGGCGAGAGGGAGGTGGAGGACTGATTGCCCGTCGCATTCCGCGATTACTACGACGTGCTCGGCGTCCCGCGCGGGGCGAGCGAGGAGGAGATCCGCTCCGCCTACCGCAAACTCGCCCGCACCTACCATCCCGACGTCAACCGCGAGCCCGGCGCGGAGGACCGCTTCAAAGAGATCTCAGAGGCCTACGAAGTCCTGCGCGACCCGGAGAAACGAGAGCGCTACGACCGGCTCGGGGCGAACTGGAAAGCGGGCGAAGACGTCAGCGGCGCCGAGGGCTTCGGCGGTTTCCGCCAAGGGCGAGCCGGCTTCGGCCAGGGCCAGGGCCAGGCCCAGGGCGGCTTCGGCGACGTGCGGGTCGAGTTCGGCGACGGCAACGGCTTCAGCGACTTCTTCGAGAGCCTGTTCGGCGGCCGCGGCCCAGGCGCCCGTCGGACCGCGGGCTTCGAGGGCTTCGCGACCCGCGGCGGCGACCAGGAGGCGACGCTCGAGATCACGCTCGAGGAGGCCGCCCGCGGCGGTCGGCGCAAAATCTCGCTTGGTGACGGGCGCGACTACGATGTCGATATCCCTGCCGGCGTGCGCGACGGCCAGCGCATCCGCCTCGCCGGTGAGGGTGGACAGGGGGCGGGGAACGGCCCGCCCGGCGACCTCTTCCTGCGAATTCGGGTCAAACCCCATCCGCGCTTCCGAGTCGAGGGAGACGACCTCTTCACCGACCTGCCCGTCGCTCCCTGGGAGGCCGCGCTCGGGGCCACGGTGGAGATCCGGACCCTCGACGGCACCGCCCGCGTAAAAGTCCCACCGGGGTCATCCAGCGGCCGCCGCCTGCGGCTGCGGGGAGAGGGCATGCCGGGGCCAGGCAACCGCAGGGGCGATCTCTACGCGACGGTCAAAATCGTCGTCCCGAAAAAACTCAGCGACCGCGAACGCGAGCTCTTCCAGCAGCTCGCCGAGGTCTCGGACTTCGACCCGCGGCGGGGGCGCTGATGGCTCCCGGTACGGCGATCGTGCTCGGCGACACCGAGGCGCTGGCCCGGCGCGCGGGGCTGCACCCGGACCTGGTGCGACGGTTGATCCGGATCGGCGCCGTCGACCCCTTCGGCTGGGACGCCGCGCCGCGGCTGGCCCGCCTGATGCGGCTGCGCCACGACCTCGGTCTCAACTACGCCGGCGCCGTGCTGGCCTGCGACCTGCTTGCCCGGATAGACGAACTGGAAGCGCGCCTCGGTCAGCGGGCGCCCTCTCGATCTTCACCGAAGGAGCTGCAATGGACTCGAATCGGATGACAGAGGTCCCCTCTTACATCCGCCACGCCCGCATCCGCGAAGCGCAGCTGCAGCGGGCCGCGGACGAGATGGGGGGGCGCACCGTCTGGAGCGTCAGTGCGTCAGCCGTCGGTCAGCGGCCGGCCCGGCGCCTCGACGAGCTGCTACGCAGGCTCGAGGCCCTCGGGGTCCGGACTCGCCGCCGGCACTTCCCGCCCCCGGCCGAGGAAGAGGAGGACTTCGCCGAGGCGGCCCGGGAGAGCGACGCCGTGGTCGGCGAGAGCCTTGCCGACGACGACGTCGTCGTCCTCAACGACGCGCGGGCGGCGCCGCTGGCGATGCCGGCGCGCGAGCGTGGCGCACACGTCGTCCTCTCCGGCGCCGCCGCGCCCGGCGAACGGGGGGCCGGCTTGGCGTTCCTCCATGGTCAGGAGGCAGCGGTCGACGCCCTTCTGATCACCGCCCGCCGGCGGACCGCCGGCGGCTCCACGGTGGAACGGGTGACCCTGGCGATGCCCTCGGCGGCGACAGTCACCGCGATCGACGTCGGGCCCCCGCCCGAGAACGCCCTGCTGCAAATCCTCGCCGACATCGTCCGCAGCGACCGCCTGGAGACGGTCGGCGGCATGCGGCACGCCCGACCCACGGTCGCGGTGCGCTGAACGATCGGCATTCGATATGCCCTCGGTGAAGCTGGGCCTGATCGTCACGCCGGCGATCGACCAGGACGTCGCGGAGGCGATCCGCGACGAGTTGCGGGAGGCGCTGACGGAGCGCTATCCCGAGGTCAGCTGGGAGATCGACCTGGTCCGCGATCCGCTGGCGCCGCCGCCGGTCCATCTCACCGAGCTGGTCTCGGCCGCTCGCGATCGCCTGCTCGCCGAGGACTGGGACCTCGCGGTCGGGATCACCGAGCTGCCGCTGCGCCTTTCCCACCGGCCGCTGCTCAGCCACGCCAGCCGCACCCATGGCGTCGGCCTCGTCTCGCTGCCCGCGCTTGGCGTCGTCCAGCGCCGCCGCCGGCTCCAGAGCGCGCTGCTCGACGCGATCGCGACGCTGATCGGCGACCGCTCCGAGGACGGGCGCGGCCGCAGGTCGCCGGCCGCCCGCCTCGGCGTCGAGCGCCGGCTCGCCGAGCTGGCGTCGGATGTCGACGACGACCCCGACGCCCAGGGCGTCGCCTTCCTCGCCAGGGTCCTCAGCGGCAACCTGCGCCTGCTGGTCGGGATGGTCGGGGCGAACCATCCGTGGCGTCTGGTCAGCCATCTCTGGCGGGCGATGCTGGGGGCGGTGGCGGCGCTCGTCTTCGCCCTCGTCCAGGTCGAACTCTGGCCGATCGCCACGACCATCAGCCCGATCAGGCTGGCGATCCCGACGCTGGGGTCGATCGTCGCCGCCGCGATCGCGCTGATCATCGCCCACGGGCTCTGGGAGCGGGCGCCGGAGCCGCGGGTCCGCGAGCAGGTCGCGCTGTTCAACCTGGCGACCACGTTCACGGTGGTATTCGGCGTCACCGCCCTCTACCTCTCGGTCTTCCTGATCAGCCTGACCGGCGCCGTGGTGATGATCGAACCCTCCTTCTTCGCGAAAGCGCTCGGTCAACGCGACGTCAGCGTCTGGGACTACCTGCGGCTGGCCTGGCTGGCCAGCTCGCTGGGCACGATCGGCGGCGCCCTCGGAGCCACGCTGGAGACTGACGAGACCGTCCGCGAAGCCGCCTACGCCTATCTGCCGGGGGTCGAGCGAAGGCCGGCGCCGACCGGCGAGGCGCCTGACCGGAGCGCGGTCGAAACCGCGGAACGAAGCTAGTCGTCGAGGCTCTCGCGATCGGTCCTTGCCTGGCGCTCGCCGCGCTTGGCCTTCGACCAGCCGGCACCCATCCGCAGCTGCGCCAGGTAGTCCTCGACCAAGCCGAGTTCCAGTCGTCGCTGCTTTTTCGGTTTCAAATCCTGAAGCGGCCGCTGGAAGTCCGAGGACCGACCTGCGTCCACCGTGTCTCGCGGCTGCCGGCCGACGTCCACAAATCTCCTTGTAGGGCGGCGGGGGGAGGTTTCAAGAGCAGTGCCCGGCTCGATCGCCTAGATCCGCACCGCGACGGCGGCGACCGCCAGCAGCGGCACCGCGATCGACAGCCCCATCAGCGCCCCGTCCAGCGGCGCTTCCAGGTCCCCCCGCTCGAGGCGGCGGACGCTGCCGTCGCTGAGGCGCTGCTCGCCCTCGAGCGCCAGCGTCCGCCGGCGTAGCTCGCGGACCGGGGTCGAGAGCCGGCGCTGGACGACGGTGAGGAAGGAGCAGGCGAGCACGGCGGCGCCGGCGGCGATCGCTTCCCGTACCGAATGCAGCCCGAGCGAGTTCACCCACCAGCCGGTGAAGGCCGCGAAGCCGCCCCAGGATGCCGCCAGCCAGAAGGTGGTGTGGAAGCGGCCGCCGAACCATTCGAGGTTGTAGGCGGGGGCGATGAAGCCGCCGAAGAGGACCAGCGGCAGCAGCGTGGGGGAGACGAAGATCACCCCCGCGATGCCGATTGCCAGGGCGCCGCCGAGGCCGCCGATGGCGAGGGCGAGGAGGGTGCGCCGGGAGAGCTGCGTGCCGAGCGGCCGGCCGTTGAGCTCGTCGAGGGCGTGGGCGCCGACTCCGACCGCGAGGAAGAAGGCGGCGATCGCCGCCGCCAGGCGACCGGCGTGGATGTGCTGCGCCGCGGCCGCCCCGATCGCCACGTGACTGAGGTGCCAGAGGGTGTAGGGCGGGTGCAGCACCGTGACCAGGTCGCGCCAGCCGCCCGGCCGCAGGGCGTAGAACGCCGGGCGTGGGACGGGCTCAGTCGCCAACGGTGCCCCAGATGACGATGCCGCCGCCGAGGCTCATCCGCCTCGCCTCGACCCGCTCGATGCCCGCCGCCTCCCAGAGCTCGAGCTGCCGGCGCAGCGGATAGCTGCGGTAGAAGCCCTCGATGCTGGGGCCGAGGAAGCGGCCGACCTCGAACCAGCTCCGCGAGGCGAGCCGACCGAGAGCCGGCAGCCCGACCCGCGTGTAGAGCCGCCAGGCCCAGAGCCAGAGCCCCCGCGGGACGCAGAACTCGAGGCTCGACACCCGACCGCCCGGCTTCACCACCCGCGCCAGCTCCCGCAGGGTCGCGCCGGGGTCGTCGACGTAGCGCAGCAGGTAGGTGAAGGTGAGGTGGTCGAACTCGCGGTCGGCGAAGGGAAGGCTCTCCGCCTCGCCCTCGACCAGCGTCACCCGCTCCGCCAGGCGCGGATCCACGGCCAACTTCGACCGGGCCCGTCCCAGCATCGAGGCGCTCTGGTCGAGCCCGACCACCCTGCAGCCCCAACGATCGACCAGCGCGCGGGCGACCAGGCCGGTCCCGCAGGCGACGTCGAGGACGCGATCCTCCGGCGCGGCGGCGACCGCCTCGACAGCGGCTCGACGCCAGCGCGGGTCCTGGAAGAAGCTCAGCGCCGCTGCCAGCTCGTCGTAGCGAGCCGGCAGTCCTTCGAACAGCTCCAGCGCCTGTTGCTTGCGCTGAGAGTCAGCCGACGCCATGTGCAAGAGCGTCGCAGATCAGTACCCGTAAACGCCACCGCTCGATTCGCTGTTGCTTTCCTTGGCGGGCGGCGTCGATTCGGCTTCGCCGCCGGCCGAAGCGCCGACCGCGGACCCGGTCCCGTCCAGGGCGTGCCATTCGGCGCCGAAAGCGGTGACGCCGTTACCGTTGGTTTCGCCAGGCTTACTGTCCTCGACGAAGGTGTAGAGCGGGTGGCCGGCGTAGGTCAGCTGCGACGTCCCGTCCTGTCGCCTGGTCTTGCCCAGCTTGGACGACATCGCGCCGCCGCCAATCGGCGCTGCTGCGGCGGTCACCGGAGGCCAGGCTTCGGCGCAGGCGCCGTAGCAGGAGGACGTCGTCCCCTTGTCTTTGGCGAAGTCGTAGACGGTGAGGCCTTCGGAGTCGACGAGCACCGCGCCGGGTTCGGATTTTCCGGCGGCCGCCCCCTTGCTCGCTTGGCCCGAAGAGGTGGAGCTCGACATCGACGACGACCCGCCGCAGCCGGCGACGATGAGAGCGATGACGGCGAGCGAGAGCGCCGCCGCGGAAAGACGTGGGAGGGACATGGCGAACTCCTGATCTGACGGCGGCACTGCCGGGTGCGAGTGCCGCTCTTGTTCAAGGGCGTACGGGTGGAGCCAAGTCCGCGTTCAGTTCGAAAGGGGATTGAATCGGTGCAGGACTTCAGACCGGTATCTCCCCCAAGATCGGCGGGTTGAGCTCTAGCTATCCTCGCCTGCCATGGCGGCCCGGTCCCAGTCGAAGAGCAAAGCTCCCGCACGGGGGTCCGCCCGGCGCACCGCCCAGGCCGAGCGGCGGCAGCGCATCCTCGCGGCAACGGCTCAGCTCGTTGCCAAGCGCGGTTACCGCGGCGCCGGCGTCGAGCTGATCGCCGAGCGGGCCGGGATGTCGAACAAGACCTTCTACGGCTACTTCCGCAATCGCGAAGACTGCTTCCTCGCCTGCCTGGATCAGATCGCCGCCGACGGCGTCGGACGGATCGAAGCCGCCGTCGAAGCCGAGGCCGAGTGGTCCGAGCAGGTCCGCGCCGGCATCGCCGCGTTCCTCGACTACGTGGTCTGCGAGCCCGCCCGCGCTCGCACCTTCCTGGTCGAGTCGATGGGCGCGGGGACAGCGGCCATGGAGCGCTACGAGGCGACGCTGAAGCACTTCGCCAAGCGGCTGCGCGCCGGCCGCAGGCAGCCGGCGGACGGCGGCGCCCTGCCCGACATCCTCGAGGACTCGATCGTCGGCGGCCTGGTCTGGATGGTCCATCAGCGGCTGGTCGCCGGCGAGTTGGGGGACGTTCCCGGCCTGCGCCCGCGGATGGTCAAGTTCGCGCTCGCCCCGTACCTCGGCGAGGAGCGTGCCATGGAAATCGCCGCCGAGGGCGCCGCCACGGCTCCCGTGACCGAGGGCTCGCGCTCCGCACCCCGACTGGCGCCGCCGAGGGTGGCCCACGAGGCGCCCGAGGGCGCGGAGCGACCGGTGCGGATGAGACCGCTGCGCAGCGGCCGCGGCAGCATCCCGGCCGACATAGTCGCCCAGGACCAGCGCAAGCGGATCCTGGCGGCGCTCGTGCAATCGGTCGCCGTGCACGGCTACAGCCGGACGACCGTCGGCCGGATCACCGCCGCCGCCTCGGTCTCCCGCCAGACCTTCTACCAGCAGTTCGACGACAAGGACGACTGCTTCTGCGTCGCCTACGACGTCGCCGTCGCCCGCATCGACGCGCTCGTCCTCGAGGCGGTCGCCGCCCAGACGAGCTGGCCCGAGCAGGTCGCGGCGGCGCTGAGGACGCTGCTCGGCTTCCTCGCGGAGAACCCCGACCTGGCGCGGCTCACCTTCGTCGAGGCGGCGGCGGCGGGGGAGAGCACCGCTCGTCAGCGCGACCAGGACTCCGGCCGCTTCGTCGCCCTGCTCGCCTTCGGCCGCCGCGAGTTCCCACTCGCCAACGACCCCGGGGAGGGGACCGAGGAGGCGCTCGTCGGCGCCGTGACGACGCAGATAACCCGCTGCGTGATCGCCGGCGAAGCGACCCGGCTCGCCGAGCTCGCCCCCGAGCTGATCGAGTTCACCCTGGCGCCCTATCTCGGCACCGAGGCCGCCAGGCGGGTGGGGGCCGGGACCTCGCAGCAGAACTACTAGCCGCGAATCCTCGCGAGCTCCGCTCCACGTAGTCCCGGAAGCATTGCTGACATCGAAGAACGCAAACGTGTAGTCTGCCGCCGGTCTGTTGTAAACAGACGGTTACGCCAAGGGTTTGCCAGGGAGGTCGCGGGAGCTGCCTCCAGCCAGGGACGGGCGGTATCTCCGCTCGGAGAGGAGTCGCAGGACTTGAAACGGGAATCCGCGGTCCCTGTAGGCCGCAACAGCTCGTACTGGGCATCGAGATTCATGCGGATGATCCGCAGTCATACCTTGATCACCGGCTTCGGAGCACTGCTTCTCGCGATCAGCGTTTCCCTCGGCGCCGCCTCGGCGCTTGCCGACGCTCCCCCGACGGCGACGATCGACGCCCCGACCGTCTCCTACACCTCCGCCGACTTCTCCGGCACGGTCAATCCCAACGGCGGCCCTTCGCCGGCCAACTGGCACTTCGAGCTCTCGGAAACCGGCGAACCAGGCTCCTTCTTCCCGTTCGACGGCGGCGGCGAAATCAGCGGCAGCCAGGCCGAAGAAGCCAACCCGGTCGCGGTCGAAAGCACTCGCGAATACCTGCAGCCAGGCCACGAATACTTCGTCCGCCTCGTCGCCTCCAACGAAGCGGGCGGCAACCAGGTGGCGACCGAAGCGAAATCCTTTACGACCGAAGCAGTCGCCCTGCCGACCGTCTCGATCGAAGCCCCGACCGAAGTCAGCGGCACCTCCGCTCATGTGGAAGGAACGATCAACCCCGGCGCCCCCGTCGGCAACCCGCCCGCCTTCGACGTCAACTGGTACTTCGAATGTACGCCGAGCTGTTCCTACGTGAGCGGGCAGATCGCCGCCGACTCTTCGCAGCACACCGTTTCCGGCGAACTCACCGCCCTCGAGCCGAACACCGACTATGAAGTGAGGCTGAAGGCCTCCAACGCCGGCGGCCAGGCGAGCGCTGGGCCTGTGAGCATGAAAACCGGGCAGGTGGCGCCCGCGATCGAGCCTCTGTACGCCGGCTCGCTCGGTCTCCACGAGGCGACCCTCGCCGCCAACGTCAACCCGAAGAACGCCTCGACCTCCTACTTCTTCGAATGGGGCACCGATACCTCCTACGGGAACGTCGCCCCGGCGACGCCACAACCTCTTGCTGCCTCGGACGATTCCCTCCACATCGTCACCGCCCCCCTGACCGGTCTCGACGAAGGGACCACCTACCACTTCCGGGTCGTCGCCACCAACAACGAAAGCTCGCAGACGGCCTCGGGGGTTGATCACGCCTTCACCACCATGGCGCCTTCCGGCCCGCCCGTGTCCTGCCCGAACTCCCAGTTCCGCGGCGGCGTCGCCTCCCAGCTTCCCGACTGCCGGGCCTACGAGCAGGTCTCGCCGACCCACAAGAACGGAGCCGACGTTCTCGGTTACGAAACGAATGCGCGGGCGGCCGCAAACGGCAACCGCGTGACCTTCGTCTCCTATGGCGGATTCGACGGAGCCCAAGGCCTGAAGACCTTCGAGCCCTACTATGCGACGCGCGGAGCGCAGGGCTGGTCGACGTCCGCGCTTTACCCAAAGCAGGAATTGAGTGGACCAGAATTCTTCCGGATCTATCCGCAGCCCCTGGGGTACTCCGAACAGCTGACCAGCGCTGCAATGGAGTTGGTAGGTCCGCCACCCGTCGCCGGAGCTGAATCAGGCACCGAGAACCTTTACACCCGGAACCTGGACACGGGGGCTTTTACGCTCCTGACCTCTGTCGGTGCGAAATATCGCGCGGGCGTCGGCATTTCGGCAGGGAGTAGCGACTTCAGCCACGTTCTCTTCGAAACCGGGGCGAAACTGACCCCCGACGCGCCGATCGACAACCCGGAAGCCCAGAGCGCTGAGCCGGTCAACCTCTATGAAAGCGACAATGGCCAGGTACGCCTTGCAAGTGTGCTCCCTAACGGTGACCCAGCCCCGATGGGCGGTCGAGCAGGTTTTGCAGAAGTAACCGGCAATGGCATCGGTGGCGGCGGGATCTCCGACTTCTTCACCCAGAACACGATGTCGATCGACGGCTCGCGGGTCTTTTGGACGGATCCGGAAAGCCTACAGCTGTACGCACGGATCGATGGCACCGAAACTGTGCAGGTATCCGCCTCGCAGCGCACGGAACCAGAGGAACCTCAGCCGGCGAGCTTCGAGGGAGCGACTCGGACTGGATCCTACGTGTTCTTCACCAGTGGCGAGAAACTAACTGATGATTCCACCGCCGGCCAGGGTGCCGGAAACCCAGCCGATCTTTACCGATATGACATCGCTACCAAAGAACTTGTCGATCTCTCGGTCAGCGAAGCGCGCAGCGCCGGCGTAGTCGGCTTTCTCGGGGCCACCAGCGACGGATCGTCCGCCTACTTCACTGCTAATGGGGCCCCGCTGGCCGCCGGCGCGCTGGATGAATCGGAACTCGGATTCCAGAGCGGGGAAGAAGGGCTGGTCAATCTATATCAGTGGCATAACGGCGAAGTGACCTATGTGGCGAGCATCAGTCGGAACGGACGGGACGCGAACAACTGGGAGCGTTACACGGTCAATTCCGTTAACCCGAAAGCGTCCCGCATCTCAGCTGATGGGAAGTATTTGCTCTTCAGCTCCGTACACCGTCTGACGGCGTATGACAACAATGGTCAGAACGAGCTCTACCGCTATGACGGCATGTCTCACATACTTACTTGCGTGACCTGCAACCCCAGGAGGGACACGGCGACGGCTGGGGCATCGATCGGAGAGGGCGCGCCCGACGGGCAGGCGTCGATCACGATGCCTCCTTTCCTGACCAACCTGATTTCTGAAGACGGAAGCCGGGTCTTCTTCCAGACCGACGAAGCGCTTTTGCCTTCGGATGGGAATGGCCGGTCCGATGTCTACGAGTGGGACGAAGGCCGGATTCAACTGATCTCCAGCGGTCAGGCGTCGACCGACTCGTTCCTTGGCGATGCCGGCCTCAACGGCGAAGACGTCTTCTTCACCACTCGCCAGGAGTTGGTGGGACAGGACACGGACGCGAACACGGATATGTACGACGCACGTGTCAACGGCGGCATCGCTGCACAGAACCCGCCGCCGGCAGGGGCTCCCTGCAGTGGCGATGCATGTCGTCCTGTAACCGGCGCGGCCCCTCCCGTGGCAGCACCGTCCAGTTCGACGCTCAGCGGCCCGCCCAACCGCAAGCGTCACAGGCATCACGGGAAGAAGCACCGCCGACACCACCAGCGCGGTAAGCACCCCCGGGGCAGGCAGGGAAACGGTACGCGTGGCTGAGCCAGGGACGACGAAGGAGACGATGAGGATGAAACAGGTCAACCACTTCTTTCGCCGGGGTTCGGTCTCGCTCAGGCGGGCACTTTTCCTGGCAGCACTGGGAGCGGCGACGCTACTGACGTCCGTGACCGCTATCGCGGATGCCGCGGAATTCGGGATCGCCTCCTTCGACGGGGCCGTCACGAGCCAGAGCGAAGCTTCCTTCACGCAGGCGGGCGGTCATCCCTACGAGGCGACCACCTCTATCGCTTTCGACAGCTTCACCGCTGAAGAAGGAGGCGTGTATCCGAACAAGGACGTAAAGGACATCAGCGTCGCCCTGCCTCCCGGATTCATCGTCAATCCCGCGGCGACTCCCAAGTGCGAAGAGTCCGAACTTGAGGTTGTCGGCCCCTTGAACGTTCTCCTCAACCCGACCTGCCCGGCCGCGACGCAGGTGGGAACCGTCAGCCTCGATCTCGCCGTGCAGTTCGGCGAAGTGACGCTACCTGTCTACAACGTCGTCCCACCTCCCGGTCGACCGGCTCAGCTTGCCTTCAACGTCCTCGGCCAGGAGGTCGTGCACCTCTTCCCGACCGTGCGCGGCGGCAGCGATTCCGGGATCACCGCCGACATCGTCAACGCAGCTCAGACGGACCCGTTCTCGGCAACGACCCTGACTCTGTGGGGAGTTCCCTCCGACCCGAGCCACAATGCCCAGCGGGGGCAGAATTGCTTCCATCTGGAAGGATCGGAAACGGCGGCTTGCTTCCAGGGCGGAGTCGGGACCGGGCTTCCGGAAAAGGCGCTGCTCTCGAATCCCACCGCCTGCTCCGGGCCGCAGACGACGACGCTTGAAGCGGACCCATGGTCCCATCCAGGCGTCTTCGATACCGCCGGCTTCGTCAGCCATGACAACGAATCGAACCCGATCGGGATAACCGAATGCGAAAGCGTTCCGTTCTCGCCGACGATCACGGTCCAGCCGACGAGTGCCGCAGCAGACAGCCCGACCGGCCTCAACGTCGACGTCCACCTGCCGCAGGAAGGTCTGGAAAGTCCCAAAGGCGTCGCCACCGCGGCACTGAGGAAGGCTGTCGTCACGCTCCCCGAGGGGATGTCGGTCAATCCGTCCTCGGCGACCGGGCTCAGCGCCTGCACGCCGGCGCAGATCGGCCTGCTCGGCACCGATTTCGCTCAACCGAACCCGATCCACTTCACCGACGCGGCGGCCGCCTGTGCCGACTCGTCCAAGATCGGCACGGTGGAAATCTCCACGCCGCTGCTGGAAGAGCCGCTCAAGGGCTCGGTGTATCTCGCCCAGCAGACTGCGAACCCCTTCGGCTCACTGCTGGCGGTCTACATCGTCGCCGAAGGCCAGGGCATCGTCCTCAAGCTCCCGGGCAAGGTGACCACCAACGCCCAGACCGGCGCGG
Source organism: Solirubrobacterales bacterium (assembly GCA_036403715.1). GTDB lineage: Bacteria > Actinomycetota > Thermoleophilia > Solirubrobacterales > 70-9 > VAYN01. The sequence goes on along the minus strand of DASWQL010000027.1, from coordinate 34,900 downwards.
TGACCGCGACCTTCGACAACAACCCGCAGCTGCCCTTCGAAGACCTCCACGTCGAATTCTTCGGCGGGCCGAGGGCCGCGCTGCTTACCCCGCCGAGCTGCGGCACCTATGTCACCGAAGCGAGCTTCACCCCCTGGTCCGGCACCGCGCCGGTCAGCTCGACCAGCTCCTTCCAGATCACCTCCGGCCCCGACGGCCAGCCCTGCCCCAAAGGCGGCTTCGACCCCAAGCTCTCCGCCGGCACCACCAACCCGGTGGCGGGCAACTACAGCCCCTTCGTCCTCAAGCTGAGCCGCGAAGACGGCACCGAGCGGCTGAGCACGATCACGGCCAAGCTGCCCAAGGGCCTGCTCGCCAAGCTGAAGGGAATCCCCTACTGCCCCGAGGCCGCGCTGGCGGGCATCCCGACGGCGGAAGGCACCGGCGCGGGTCAGCTCGCCTCGCCCGCCTGCCCGGCAGCGAGCCAGGTCGCCACCGTCTCGGTCGGCACCGGCGCCGGCCCCAGCCCCTTCTATGTCAACACCGGCAGGGCCTACCTCGCCGGCCCTTATAAGGGCGCGCCGCTCAGCCTGGCGATCGTCACCCCGGCCCTGGCCGGGCCCTTCGACCTCGGCAACGTCGTCGTCAGGACCGCCCTGCAGGTCGACCCGGAAACCGCCCAGGTCACCGCGGTCTCCGACCCGCTGCCGACGATCCTCCACGGCATCCCGCTCGACCTCCGCGACGTGCGGGTCGACGTCGACCGCCCGGGCTTCACCCGCAACCCGACCTCCTGCGACCCGATGCAGGTCGCCTCGACGATCACGGGAGTGGGGGGAGCCGGCGCCACGCCCTCCGACCGCTTCCAGGTCGGCAGCTGCGAACGCCTGAAGTTCGCCCCCAGGCTCTCGCTGCAGCTGAAGGGCGGCACCGCACGAAACGACTACCAGCAGCTGACCGCCCACCTGCAGGCCAAGAAGGGCGAAGCCGACATCGCCAGGGTCTCGGTAGCGCTGCCGAGCTCCGAGTTCCTCGCCCAGAACCACATCAACACCGTCTGCACCCGCGTCCAGTTCGCTGCCGACCAATGCCCCAAGGGCTCGATCTACGGCTACGCGGAAGCAAAGACCCCGCTGCTCGACAAGCCGCTGAGGGGCCCGGTCTACCTGCGCTCCTCCAGCCACCCGCTGCCCGACCTCGTCGCCGCCCTCAAGGGCCAGATCGAGATCGACCTGGCTGGCCGCATCGACTCCGTCGACGGCGGCATCCGCACCGTCTTCCGGGCGGTCCCCGACGCCCCCGTCTCCTCCTTCACCCTGAGGATGAAGGGCGGCCAGAAGAGCCTCCTGGTCAACTCCACCGACCTCTGCCGCCAGGCCAACCGGGCGACGGTGAAGATGGACGGCCACAACGGCAAGGTGCACGACTTCAAGCCGGTGGTTGGGAACGGGTGCGGGGGCGGGGGCCGGAAGGGATAGGGACCGGGGAGAGCCGGCCGCTGCGGACGCCCGGCCCTCAGCTGCCGAAGCCGACGGAGACGAATCGGATCAGGGCCGGTTGCAGGGCCGTCAGCTCGGTCCGCTTGCCGCTCATGATCTCCTGGCGGATCGCGCCCCAGACACCGCCGACGATGGCGGCGCTGACCAACTCGTCCCGATCACTTGGTTTCGGCACCGGAGCATCCGCTTCGAAGATCCCGGCCAGCTCGTCCATGAAGACGTCGAGGCGCTCCAGTCCCGCCCGTCCCATCGCGGGCAGCTCCAGGTAGGCGAGCTCGGCAAAAAGGCGTTCCGATTGCAGGTGCGCGAGGTAGGAAGCCAGCGCTTCTTCGGCCCGCGCCGGCCAAGTCGCCCCGGCATCGATCCCACTCCTCGTCGCCTCCAGGGCCTCCTCGGCGAGCGCGTCGAAGCCGGCCAGAAAGGCCTCTTCCTTGCCCCCGAACTCGGCGTAGAAAGTCTGGTTCGAGGTCCCTGCGGTGGCCGAGATCGCCGGGATCGTCAGCTTGCCGTAGCCGTCTTTGCAGACCAGCTGGGCTATGGCCCGCATGATCCGCTCGCGCTGGGAGAGTTCCATCCGGGCGATTGGTCCGGCGGGCGGCTCCTCCCAGTCCAGCTCCGACGCGGGAGGCCGTTGCGGGAGGACGGCTGGAGTCATGATCCGGTCCGGACCACTGGGCGCTTGGGCGTAGGCCACGATCCAATCCGCCAGCGCCGGCGCCGCCCGCCGCAAGCGCTGTGGCGTACGGTCGCGAATCGTCCGGTAGGCGAGCCGACGAATCCCGACGACGATCGCACGCGCGGTCAGCGCCGAGACCTCGCCTTCGGGCATCTGCGCAAATGCGGCCTGAAGCAACGTCGCGAAGCGCTCCTGGGAGCGCCGGCGTGGATCGTCCGCCGCCTCCCCCACCGTGAGTGAGTCCACCAGGACAAGCGCCACGGCCCCCGGGGCGGTCTCGATCACGTCGGCCAGGGCTTCGATTGTCGCGGTGGCTTGGTCGCGCAGCCCGACCGCAGCGGTCGCGGCCCGCTCCACCTGGCCGGCGAAGTCATCGGTGAGCTGCTCGAAGGTCGCGAAGAAGCACTCCTGTTTGGAGCTGAACAGCCGATAGAAGTCACGCTTGGACACCCCGGCCAGGGCGCCCAGTTCGTCGACCGTCGTCGCCGGATAGCCGCGGCGGGCCACCGCCGCGATCATCGCGCCGCTCAGCCGCGCCTGCTGGTGGGCCGCGACTTCCTCGGCGTTCATCGCCTTCGGCCCGGATTTGAGCTTGGGAAACAGTGACGCCGGTCGGGCCGGCCGTTGGAGTTGGCTCATCTCGGTGCGCTCAACATATCCGCCACCGCTTAAGCCGAAGACTGCGGGCTGGAGTGGTGCAGGCGGTGACGGCGATCCACTAACGTCATAGGGGAGCAAGATGAGGCGAATCGGCATACTCGCCGTCGCGGTCCTGGCCGGCCTCTTGGCGGCACTTCCCGCTGCCGCGGCTGCTCCACCGGTGCCTCCGGCACCGAGCGAATTCGTTCACCGCGTCGACAACCCCTGGTTCCCGCTGCGGCCCGGGACCGTCTATCGCTACCGCGGGGTGAAGGATGGCAAGCCCTCGCGAGACCTGGTCGTCGTCACCAGGAAGTCGAAGCTGATCCAGGGCGTTCGCTGCACCGTCGTCCGCGACCGGCTCTACCTGCGCGGCCGGCTGGAGGAGCGCACCCAGGACTGGTACGCGCAGGACAGCGCTGGGAACGTCTGGTACTTCGGTGAGGCGACCGCGGAGCTGAAGCCCGACGGCAGCGTCAGAAGCACCGAGGGAAGCTGGCAGAGCGGGGTGGACGGAGCGAGTGGCGGGATCTTCATGCCTGCCGATCCTCATCCTGGGCAGACCGGACTCCAGGAGTTCTTCAAGGGCCATGCCGAGGACCACTTCCGGGTCCTCAGCCTCGATGCCCACGTCCGCACGCCCGCCATCTCCTCCGACGCTGCGCTGCTGACCAGGGAGTGGACGCCGCTGGAGCCGGGAGTGGTCGACCACAAGTTCTACGTCAGGGGCATCGGCACGGTGCTCGAGCAGACGATCAGGGGAGGCGACGAGCGCAACACCCTGGTCTCCGTGCGGCACCCGCGCCCTCTCCCCGGCCGCCAGGGCGGGCGGGGTTTTCAGTAGTCGCTCCTAGCTCGCGAGCTCCTCGGAGAGCCGGGCGATCATCGAGTCGACCTCCGGGGCCTCCGGCTCCCAGTCGGCGACCAGCTCGGTGAGGCTCCGCCGCCTGGCCTCGAGCAGGCGGCTGCGGATCGCCGCCCCCTCGGGGGTCAGCCGCGAGGGCTCCACGGCCTCGACCAGGCCGCGCCCGCGCAGCCGCTCCAATCCTTCCCACAGCCGCCGGCGGTCCTCGTCGGAAGCGGCTTCGAGGGCGTCCTGCGGTATCGCTCCGTCCACCGCCCGACCGAGGAGCCAGACCTCGGCCGGGCTCAACTCGACGTCGGCTTGCTCGATCACCCGCTGCAGGAAGCGGCGGGTGCGCTCGCGACCGACCATGCGGCTGAGCTCGCGGGTGATCTCGCCGAGGGAGTCGGTGTCCTGGGGAGGAGCGAAGGCATCGCCGACGCCGCTGTCCTCGATCGTCCGCCGCAGCGGTCGCTCTTCCAGCATCCAGGCGAGCAGGAAGGCGACGGCGACGACCGCGGCGGCGATTACGAAGACGGTCGAGATCGAGTCGGTGAACGACCGCACGTAGCTTTCGTGCAGCGCCGGGGGCAGGTTCCTGAGCTGGGCCGGGTCGATCCGGCCGGAGGCGAGCTGCGAGGCGGCGCGGGTGCCGGTGGGCAGCTGCGCCGCCAGCTGGTCGGCCAGCCGGTTGGCGAAGATCGCGCCGAGGATCGCGGTGCCGAGCGAGCCGCCGATCGAGCGGAACAGGGTGGCCGAGGAGGTGGCGACGCCGAGCTCGGAGTAGGGGACGGCGTTCTGGACCGCCAGGATCAGCACCTGCATGACGAAGCCGAGGCCCACTCCCAGCACCAGCATGTAGGCGCCGGCCTCGAGGCTGCCGGTGTCAGGTTCCAGGCGTGAGAGCAACAGCAGCCCGACGGCGGCTACCGCGGTGCCGACGATCGGGAAGAGCTTGTAGCGGCCGGTCCGCGTGATCAGCTGGCCGGAGCCGATCGAGGCCGCCAGCAGCCCCGCCATCAACGGCACCAACTGCAGGCCGGAGGCGGTCGGGCTGAGCCCACGCACCACCTGCTGGAAGAGCGGCAGGTAGGTGAGCGCGCCGAAGAGGGCGAAGCCGACGACGAAGCTCATCGCGCTGGTGATGCGGACGACCGGGTTGCGGAACAGCTCCGGCGGCAGGATCGGCTCCGGGGCCGAGTGCTCGACCCGGATGAACGCGGCCAGCGCCAGCACGGCGAGGACGCCGAGACCGACGATGAACCCCGAGCCCCAGGCGTAGGTGGTGCCGCCGAGCGTGGTCAACAGGACGACCGAGGCGAGTGCCGTTCCCAGCAGCGCGGTGCCGAGGTAGTCGACGCGGTGCTGCCTGCGCTCGGCGGGCGAGGGCAGGGCGACGGCGAGGACGGCCAGCGCCAGGAGCCCGAGCGGCAGATTGATGTAGAAGATCCAGCGCCAGTTGGCGTGGGTCGTGAAGAAGCCGCCGATCAGCGGCCCGGCGACGCTGGCGACGCCGAAGACGGCGCCGAAGAGGCCCATGTAGCGGCCGCGCTCGCGCGGCGAGACGACATCGCCGATCGCCGCCTGGGCGCTGACCAGGAGGCCGCCGCCGCCCAGTCCCTGGATCGCTCGGAAGGCGATCAGCTCGCTCATGCCCTGGGCCTGGCCGCAGAGCGCGGAGCCGATCAGGAAGAGGATCAGGGCCGCCTGCAGCACGACCTTGCGCCCGTAGATGTCCCCGAGCTTGCCGTAGAGCGGGGTGACGACGGTGATCGCCAGCAGGTAGGAGGTGACGACCCACGAGAGGTGGTTGAGGCCGCCGAGCTCGCCGACGATCGTCGGCAGCGCGGTTGCGACGATCGTCTGGTCGAGCGCGGCCAGCAGCATCGTCAGCATCAGCGCCCCGATCACGAGCAGGATGCGGCGGCGGTCAGGCTGCTCTTCGATGGGCGCCGAGCTGTTCATATCGGTGATCCTTGCTTCTACCCGATGCGCGACCTGATCTTCTCGATGCCGGTCTCGCCGAGGCGCTCGTTTCTTGACAGCGCCGCTCTTTATCGATAAAGATAATCATCATCCTAAATCGGGGTTTGGAGGACGAGAACGTATGGGCAGCACGCTTAGCTTGGGCGTAGAGGTACCTGAGGCAGACCGGCTTTTCATCTCCGGCGAATGGGTCGAGCCGGCGACCGACCAGCGGGTCGAGGTGGTCAATCCCGCCGACGGGGAGGTCGTGGCGGAGCTCGCGGCGCCGTCGCTAGAGGACGCCGACCGGGCCGTCGCCGCAGCCCGCAGGGCCTTCGACGAGGGCCCCTGGCCGGCGATGCCGGTCGAGGAGCGGGTCGCCGCCTGCCGCCGCTTCGCCGAGGCGATCGAAGCTCGCGGCGAGGAGCTCGAGCGCGCCTGGGTGATCGAGTCGGGCGCTCCGATCGGCTACGCCGGGGTGATGACCGGCGTCGCCGCGGGAATCTGGCAGCACGTCTTCTCGCTGGCGCCGACGCTGCGTTTCGAGGAACGGCGCACCAGCGATACCGGCGATGTCCTGATCCGCCGCGAGCCGGTCGGCACGGTGCTGGCGATCCTCACCTACAACGGCCCGATGAACCTGATGGGGATGAAGGTCTTCCCGGCGCTGGTCGCCGGTTGCCCGGTGGTGATGAAGCCCGCCGTCGAGTCGCAGCTGACGATGCGGCTGATCGCCGACTGCGCCAAGGACGCCGGCTTCCCCGACGGCGTCCTCAGCGTCCTCGCCGGCGACGTCGAGGTCAGCAAGCACCTGGTCGGCCACGAGGGAATCGACATGATCGCGATGACCGGCGGCACCGAGATCGCCGTCGACGTGGTCAAGCGCAGCGCCGACCGCCTGGCGCGGACGGCGCTCGAGCTGGGCGGCAAGTCGCCGGCGATCCTCGCCGAGGACGCCGACCTCGAGCAGGTCGTGCAGAGCCTGGTGCCCGGCGCGACGGCTCACTGCGGTCAGATATGCGTCGCTCTCTCCCGGGTCCTGGTCCCGCGCAGCCGCTACGAGGAGGTCGTCGACTTCCTCGCCGAGCGCTGGCGCGGACTGCAGGTCGGCGACCCGCTGGAGCCGACCACCGAAGTCGGGCCGCTGGCGAGCCGGCGCGCCCTCGAGCGCACCGAGCGGTTCGTCGCCTCCGCCATCGGCGACGGCGCCAAGGTCGTGGTCGGCGGCGGTCGCCCGGAGGGCTTCGATCGCGGCTTCTACTTCGAGCCGACCCTGCTGCGCGACGTCGACAACTCGATGGAGGTCGCGCAGGAGGAGGTCTTCGGCCCGGTCACCTGCCTGATCCCCTACGACGGCGTCGAGGACGCCGTGCGGATCGCCAACGACACCAAGTACGGCCTCGCCGCGTCGGTCTACAGCGCCGACAGCGACGCCGCCGTCGAGATCGCTCGCCGGATCCGCTCCGGCACCGTCGCGATCAACATCGCCGGCGTCTGCATGACCGAGCCCTTCGGCGGCATCAAGCAGTCCGGCTGGGGACGCGAGTGCGGCAGCGAGGGGATCTTCGAGTTCACCGACATCAAGCAGATCCTGCTCACCAGCGGGCTCGGATTCGACCCCTCGGCAAGCTAGCCGGCGACTTCAAGGAAAGGTTCAGAAATGGCGGACGCGACTGCAATTCCCGAGAGCTGCGACTACCTCGTGATCGGAGCCGGCTCCGGCGGTTGCGCCGCGGCGGGGAGAATCGCCGCCGAGACCGACGCCTCGATCGTGCTGGTCGAGAGCGGCGGCAGCAATGACCGCGAGGACGTGATCCGGCCCAGCGGCTGGCCCGAGCTGCTCGCCTCCGACGCCAATTGGGGCTACGAGACCCTCCCGCAGGCCGGAACCGAAGGCAAAGTGCACGTCTGGACGATGGGCAAGGTCCTCGGCGGCTCCAGCGCCGTCAACGGGATGATGTTCATGCGCGGCGCCCCCTGGGACTACGACAAGTGGGCGGCCGAAGGGAACGCCGGTTGGGACAGCGAGAGCGTCTACAAGGCCTTCCGCGAGCTCGAGTCCTACCCCGACGGCGGCCCCGATCGCGGCCAGGACGGGCCGCTCAGGATCACCAAGGTCGACGGCGCCAATCCCTTGACCAACGCCTTCCTCGAGGCCTGCCAAGAATGCGGCCACCCCCGCTCGAAAGGCTTCAACGGTTACGAGCCCGAGGGCGTCGACACCCAGCAGCTGAACATCTGGGAGGGCCGGCGGCAGGACGCCGCCGTCGCCTTCCTCGAGCCGCAGCTGCAGGAGGGCAACCTCGAGGTCCTGCTCGAGACGACCGCCGAGCGGCTGGTGTTCGATTCCGGCAGCCGCCGCGTCACCGAGGTCGTCCTCAACAGGGGCGGCGAGCGACGCAGCATCAGGGTCGACGGCGAGGTGATCGTCGCGGCCGGGGCGATCGCATCGCCGCAGCTGCTGCTGCTCTCGGGCGTCGGCCCCGCGGATGAGCTGCGGCGGCTCGGGATCGAGGTAGAGATCGACCTCCCGGGTGTCGGCTCGAACCTGCACGACCACATCGGGGTGCCGGTCCCCTTCGAGACCAAGGGCCCCTACCCCGGCAGCGAATACCAGCTTGTCGAGGCCAACCTCTACTGCCGCAGCGACGCCGGCGAGCCTCACTACGACGTTCAGATCCCCTTCCAGCTGTTCCCCTACGTGCCGCCCGGCTTCGACGGCTACGAGTTCGAGTTCGGCTACACGCTCTTCCCCGGCATCCTCAAGCCCCGCAGCCGCGGCAGCGTCTCCCTGCGGTCGAGCGATCCGACCGAGCCGCCGCTGGTCGACCCCGGCTACCTGTCCGACGAGGACGACGTCCGCCGCCTCGCCTCCGCGATCGGCATCGCCCGCGAAGTCGGCGGCGCTGCCGCCTTCTCGCAGTGGCGCGAGCGGGAGGCGCTTCCCGGCCAGAACGTGAAGGAGCGCAAGGACCTCGAAACCTACGTGCGCCGCTCGGCCAGCACCTACTACCACCCGGTCGGGACCTGCAAGATGGGCAGCGGCGGGGAGGCGGTGGTGGGCAGCGACCTGAAGGTCCACGGAGCGGAGAACCTGCGCGTGGCCGACGCCTCGATCATGCCCGAGGTCCCGTCCGGAAACACGAACATCCCGGCGATGATGGTCGGCTGGAGAGCCGGCGATCTGATCCTCGCCTCGACCCCGGTCTCCTCCGAGTCGGCCGCGTAGGCCGGCCGCCGGTCAGGGCGTGGCCACGAGCCTGGTCACTCCCCCGTCGGGGTTCTTGGCGACCTCGCCCGCCTCGACCAGGAGGTCGACGTGCCCGAGCACCTCGTACAGCGTCAGGTGCGGCAGCGCGATCGCCGCCTGCGGCCAGATCTCCCGCGCCACCTCGTGGGGGGTCCGCGGTCGCGCGGCGATCACGGCGGCGATCTGCCGCTGTCGCTCGGCCATCTCGGCGAAGCGGAAGTCGATCGCCTCGCGATGCCCGCTGAATCGCTGCCCGTGCCCTGGGTGCACCACCTCGGCGTCGAGCCGGCGGCTGCGGGCCAGCGAGGCGCGAAAGGCTCGCATCGCGCGGTGGGGGGTCTCGGCCGGCAGGTTCGGGGCCGTGGTCATGATCGGGTTGGGGGAGATGTTCGGCAGCAGGTGGTCGCCGCTGAAGAGCTCGCCGCGGGCTTCGTCGAGCAGCAGCGTGTCGAAGGGGCTGTGCCCCGGGGCGTGGACGACGCGCCAGCGCCGGTTCGCCGACTCCACCTCCTCGCCCTCGCGCAGCTCGTGGGTGACGGTGACGCTGGGGTCCCAGCTCAGCTTCTCCTGCTCGGCCTCGAGCATCGGCGCGATCACCTCTTCCGGCACCCCGTTGGCCAGCATCAGCTCGGTCGTGAAGTCGAGGTCGAGGCGGAAATGGAGGGGCTCCTCGGCGAGCCAGGGGACGAGCAGCGGGTGCGCCCAGACCTCGGCGCCGGAGCGACGGTGGATCTCGGAGGCGAGGCCGATGTGGTCGAAGTGCTGGTGGGTGAGGATCACCCTGCCGACGTCCTCGACCCGGCGGCCGTGGGCGGCGAGCGCCGTTTCCAGCGAGGCCAGCGCCTGCTCGCGGTTGGGCCCGGTGTCGACAAGCGTCAGCGGCTCGTCGAGGACGATGTGGACGTTGACCGGCTCTGAGCGCACCGGCAGCTCCAGCGCCAGCCGGTGGACGTCGTCGGTTGCGGGGGGCGAGATCGGGGGCACGCGGGCGGCGCTGCTTATCCTGACCGAACGAGCGGTCAGTCACAGTCTAGCCGTCCACGGCCTTGGCCGGCGCCGCGTTTTCGGATTCGCGCCGGGCGACGTCGGCGATCGCCGCGCGGACGATCTCGATCGTCTCCCGATCGCCTCCCTCGCGGGTGTCGGAGCTCGGCCTGAGCCCGTGCAGGATCGTGTCGAGGAAGATCCTGGCGATGTCCTCGACCCCGACGTCGCCCTCGGGGTCGAACCAGGTCCAGGTCCAATTCATCATCCCGAACAGCTGGAAGGCGACGATCGTCGCGTTGCCGTCGCGGAAGGCCCCCTCCTTCATCCCGCGCTCGAGGATGCCACGCAGGAGGTCGAAGTACTCGCGGCGCATCGCCCGCACGTCGCGCATCAGGTCCTCGCTGGCGAAGCGGACGATCTCGCGGGCGAAGACCCTCGTCGCCGCGGCGTCCTGCTGCATCGCGATCAGGTTCTGGAAGACCACCCCCCGCAGCTGTTCCTCGGGGGTCTCGAGGCGGCCGAGGATGATCCGGGCCTCGTCGAGGCGGCGCCGCATGTAGGTCGAATGGACCTCCTCGAGCAGGCGGTCCTTGGAGCCGAAGTGGTGCAGCACCGTCCCCTTGCTCATCCCGAGGGCCTCGGCCAGGTCGCGGATCGCGACTGCGTCGTAGCCCGACTCGGCGACCATCCGGGTGAAGGTGTCGACGATCTCGCCACGGCGGCTGGCACGCTGGCGGATCGGCGGCTCGGGCATCGATACATCTCTATCACCAAGGCGAGCGGGGCGGCGCAGGCGGGCATCGCTCAAGAGCGGGGCGTCAGTAAACTGACCGTCCGGACGGCTAGTTAACGGATCCGGGCCACAGTGGAGAGGAAAGGGCGGATGGCAGAGCGGGCTGCGCTGGTGACGGGTGGATCGAGCGGGATCGGCTTGGCGATCGCGCGGGCGCTCCTCGACGCCGGTTGCGCGGTGACGATCGCCTCGCGGCGACCGGAGAAGCTCGCCCGCGCCGCCGCCGAGCTGCGTGAGGGGGGCGGGACGGTGACCGAGATCGCCGCCGACCTCGCCACCGAGCAGGGAGTGATCGATGTAGTCGCCGGCCACCGCGAGGCGCACGGTCGCCTCGACGTGCTCGTCAACAGCGCCGGACTCGGCATCGGTGGCCCGATCGAGGACGTCCAGGCCAAGCACATCGACCTTCAGTACGCGCTCAACCTCAAAGCAATCATCCTCTTCTATCGCGAGAGCGCGCCGATGCTGCGCGAGGCCGGGGCCGAGCACCGCAAGGCGCTGGTGGTCAACGTCTCCTCGATCACCGGCAAGCAGGGCCACGAGTGGCTCTCCGCCTACTCCGCGATCAAGCACGGCGTCGTCGGGCTGACCCAGGCGATGAACCGCGAGCTGAACGACGCCGGGATCAAGTCCTGCGTGCTCTGTCCCGCCTACGTCGACACCGAGCTGAGTGATTACAAGAAGAGCGAGATCCCCGCCGAGGAGATGATCACGACCGAGGACGTTGCCGGCTTCGTCGGCTACCTGGTCGGGTTGTCGAAGAACTGCGTGATCCCCGAGGTCATGTTCGAGCGGCCGGGCGAACTCGTCTGACCCGAAAGGACCCCGATGCCCGAGAAGCCCATCCCGACCGACCGACAGCTCGGCCACTACTACCGCTCCGGCGACTGGAGCGAGTACTGGCAGACCGCCGTCAGCTACGTCGGCCCGCACCAGCTGCTGATCCGCGGCTATCCGATCGAAGAGGTGATCGATCGCCTCTCCTACCCCGAGGTCCTCTTCCTCACCGTCAGGGGGGAGCTGCCCGACCGTGCGCAGACGCGCGTGCTCGACGCCGCTCTCTGCTCGATCCCCGCCCACCAGTGGGTCGCGGCCCACCTGCTCGCCGCCGCGGTGACCGCCTCGGCCTCGCCGGAGTCGCCGATCCCCGGAATCGCCAGCGGCGTCCTGACGATGGGCTCGGTGACGGTCTCGCCGCAGTCGACCGCGCAGCTGCTGAGCGAAGTGCGGGAGGCGATCGCAGGCGGCTCCGATCGCGAGGAGGCCGTCGCCGCGGTCGTCTCGAGGTACCTGGAGGAAAAGCGTCTGATCCCCGGTCTCGGTCATCCCAACCACAAGGACCACGACCCAAGGGCGACCGCGCTGGCGAAGGTGGTGAAAGAGGAGGGCATCTGGGGAGAGTCCTGCGAGCTCTACACGCTCGTCCATGAGCGCTTCGTCGAGACCACCGGCAAGTCACTGCCGATCAACATCGACGGGATGCTGGCCTGCGTGCTGGCCGAACTCGGCTTCACGCCGCTGGAGATGGCGGGCATCGCCGCCGTCGCCGCGATGCCGGGAATCGTCGCCCACGTGATCGAGGAGATCGAAAGCGGGGTGCCGCTGCGGATCGTCCCCGACGAGCTCGGCTCCAGGTACGTCGGCCCCGACCGCCGTCACATCCCGGAGGGCTGAGATGCACGACGGCAAGACCTTCGAGCAGGTCGAGGTCGGCGAAAGCTTCGACGGCCGGATGACCGTCAGCGAGGCCCACATCGTGATCGCCTCCGGGATCTTCGGCGACTTCGCGCCGCTCCACGTCGACGAGGAGTTCGCCAAAGGCACGGTGTTCGGGACCCGGATCGCCCACGGCACCCTGATCACCGGGATCATGGCCGGCGTTCTCAGCAGCCATTTCGCCGGCACCGCGATCGGCTACCTCGAACAGGAGGTCCGCTTCCTCGCTCCGGTCCTGCCGGGCAACACGGTGACCAGCGAGTGGCGCGTCCTCGACGCGGTGGAGAAACGCAAGCTCGGCGGCGGCATCGTCTCGCTGGCGGTCGAGTGCCGCCGCGACGACGGCACCGTCGTCCTCGAGGGCACCGCGAAGGCGATCATCCGCGGCGAGGAGGGGGGATGAGCGAGGAGCTGCTGCGCCGGCTTGCCGACCGGGTCGAGATCGCCGAGCTCAGTGCCACCTACAACCGCGCGATCGACGACCTCGACGGGAAGACGGTGGCGGCGCTGTTCACCGAGGACGGCGTCTTCGACCTCGGCAGAGGGCGACCGCGCGAGGGGCGCGAGGACATCGAGCGGCTGGTCGAGCGCATCCCCTACGGCACCGTGCACGCGACTACCGACGCGGTGATCTCGATCGAGGGCGATCGCGCGGCGCAGGTCTCGACCCTGCTGCTCTGCAAACGCCGGCGCGACCGCGCCGAGGCCGGCTACTGGCTCTCGGGCCGTTACCACGACGAGCTGCGCCGCACCGACGAGGGCTGGCGCTTCTGCAATCGCCGCGCCGAGCTCGATCTGGTCGAGTAGCCGCGCTTGACAAGGCGCTGGCAAAGAATATTATAATTATCCACTGACCGGACGACCGGTCAGTGGGCCGACCCGTGGGTGTCGGAAATCGCAAACGAGGGACGAGGAGATTCCATTGGCTGCGCAGCAGAGAACCGTGAGCACTGGATTCGGCTTCCCGGAGGGCCCGTCGCTCGGACCCGACGGCTACCTGTACGTGGCGGAGATGGGCGGTGCCCGGGTCTCCAGGGTCAAGCTCGAGAGCGGTGAGCGCGAGGAGTTCGCCGAGGTCCCCGGCAGCCTCGGGGCGACGGCCTTCGGCCCCGACGGCGCCATCTACGTGACCAACAACGGCGGGCTCGAGTTCGCCGACGGTCGCCCTTCGGGGATCACCGAGGACAACCCGGGCGGCAGCATCAACCGCGTCGACCTCGACGGCAACGTCACCACCCTCTACAGCGAGTGCGACGACTTCAGGCTGAGCGGTCCGAACGACCTCGTCTTCGACGCCGAGGGCGGCTTCTACTTCACCGACCCGATGCACGGCGACATGTTCGCCGACCCGCCGTACTGGCCCCTCGGGCATGTCTTCTACGCGACCCCCGACGGCTCCAGGATCGTCAAAGTGGCGACCGACTACAACCTCTCCAACGGCATCGCGATCACCCCCGACTGCAAGACGCTCTTCGTCGCCGAGACCCTGACCAGCAAGATCTGGGCGCATGACATCGAGGCGCCCGGCGAGATCGGCGAGCGGCGCGAGTACGCCCAGCTCCCCGAGGGCCACTTCCCTGACGGCTTCACCCTCGACTCGGAGGGCTACATCGTCTGCGCCGCGGTCGGCGCCGGCGCGCTGATCGTCTTCGACCCCGAGGGGCAGCAGGTGGACCGGATCCCGACCGAGGACACCGACGTCACCAACGTCTGCTTCGCCGGCCCGGACCACTCGACGCTGTTCGCGACCGAGGGCCGGGCGGGCCGCCTGATCGCCTTCGACTGGCCGCGCCGGGGCATGGTGCCGTTCCACACGCCCTGGGCGTCCTAGCCGGGGTGGCGATGGCCGGCGGCGTCAAGGTCGCGCTCCTCGCGGGTGCCGGTGGCACCGTCGGCACAGCGGTAGCCGCGCGGCTGGCCGAGGACGGCTATGCGACGGCGACGCTGGCCGACGTGCGCGACCGCGGCGCGATCGCCGAGCGGCTCGACGCGGCCGAAGCCGAGCTCGGTCCCGTCTCGGTCCTCGTCAACGACGCCCGCTGGTCGCCCGAGGGGCCGCTCGACGAGCTCTCCGAGGAGGACTGGGACCGGACGCTGGCGACCAACGTCAAGGGTGGGCTGCTGCTCACCCAGGAGCTTGCCGCGAGGATGATCGAGGCCGAGCGTCCCGGCGCGATCGTCCAGATCGGCCGCCACGGCGGCAGCGGCTCGGCTCCCTTCCGCGCCTCGCAGGGCGGCCTGCTCGCCCTGGGCAAGGGCCTCGCACTGGAGCTCGCGGCCCACCGCATCCGGGTCAACACCGTGATCGCGGGCCCGCCCGCCGAGCTGCAGCCGAACTCCGAGTCGTTGCGCAGCCTGGTCGGCACCGTCGCCTTCCTGGCCTCGCCGCGCGCCGACTTCGTAACTGGAAGCTGCATCGACACCTACAACGGGGGGAAGCAATGACGACGGAGCGGAACATGCACGACCTGCACGACCAGGTGATCACCAAGATCCTCGGCGAAGCCGCCGCCGAGCACGGCGACCGGCCCTTCCTCGTCTTCAAGGAACCGCAGGTGCAGTTCACCTACGCCGAAGTCGACCAGAACAGCTCCGCCGCCGCCGCCGGCTTCGCCGAGAAGGGCCTCAAGGCCGGGGACCGGGCGCTCGTCCTGCTCGGCAACAGGCCTGAGTTCGTCTTCTCCTGGCTGGGCATCCCCAAGCTCGGGGCCACCGTCGTCCCGGTCAATCCCGACTGGAAAGGCGAGACGCTCGAGTACATCCTGCTTGACGCCGACCCCCGCATCGTCGTCGTCGGCGCCGACATCTACGAGCGGGTGGCGCCGGTGATCGAGAAGATGAACGAGGTCGAGGCGGTCGTCGTCTGCGGCGAGCTTCCCGCCGACGCTCCGGCGTGCGGGGTCGAGGTGGTGCCGTGGGAGGAGATCGCCGGCGCCGATCCCGCCGACCTTCCCGAGGCCCGGGTCCGCCACGACAACGTGCTGGCGATCCTCTACAGCTCCGGCACGACCGGGCGCCCGAAGGGCATCATGATGCCCCACGCCCAGATCTACGCCTTCGCCCGGCAGTGGATTCGAGCCTGCAATTTCGGCGGCGACGGCGCCGAGGAGGTCCTCTACAGCCCGACGCCGCTCTACTACATGCTGGCGAGCATCATCGGCTTCGTGCCGACGATGATCGTGGGCGGCCGGATGCACATCGCGCCGCGCTTCAGCGCCGCCACCTATTGGCAGGACATCCGCGAGTGCGAAGCGACGACCGCCCACTCCGTCTTCTCGGTGATCCCGATCATCCTCAAGCAGCCGCCGAGCCCGGCGGACCGCGATCACAACTGCCGCACGGTCTACATCTCGAAGACCAACAAGGAGTTCGAAGAGCGCTTCGGCGTCCGCTGCGTCGAGATCTACGGCTCGACCGAGATGAACATCGTCAGCTACAACCCCTGGGACGCGCCGCGAGACCTGTCATGCGGCAAGGCGGCGCCGAACTTCGAGCTGAAGATCGTCGACGACGACGACCGCGAGCTGCCGACCGGCGAGGTGGGGGAGATCGTCACCCGGCCGCGCGAGCCGTTCCTGATCTCCTACGGCTACTACAACAAGGGAGAGGCGACCGCCGAGGCCTGGCGAAACCTCTGGTTCCACTGCGGCGACCGCGGCTACCTGGACGAGGACGGCTACCTGTTCTACGTCGATCGCAAGAAGGACGTGATCCGGCGCCGCGGCGAGAACATCTCCTCCTACGAGCTCGAGCGCCAGGTCAACGGCCACCCTGCGGTGCTGGAGTCGGCGGCGATCCCGGTCCCTTCCGAGCTCGAGGAGGACGACGTGATGGTCTACGTCGCCGTCAAAGCGGGCGAGTCGGTCACCGGCCCGGAGCTGGCGGCGTTCCTCGAGGACAAGCTGCCCAAGTTCATGATGCCGCGCTTCTTCGACTTCGTCGACGAGATGCCGCGGACGACGAGCACCAAGATCGAGAAGTACAAGCTGCGCGAGCTGGGGATCCGGGCGTCCGCCTGGGATCGCGAAAAAGCGGCACGGGCCCATGCCGCCGGCTGAGGGCGCGGGCCACAGAACCGCGGTGGTGGCAGGCGGCGGTGGCGAGATCGGCCGCGCCGTCGCCCTGCGGCTTGCCTGCGACGGCGCCCGCGTCGTCGCCGTCGACCTCGACCGGGCGGCCGCCGAGGCGACGGCGGAGGCCGTGGTCGCGGCCGGGGGCGCCGGCGTCGCGGTCGAGGCCGACCTGACCTCCTCCGAGGCGGTCGACGCGGCCTTCGAGGCCGCGGCGGCGGAGGGGGACGTCGAGGTCGTCGTGCACGCGGCCGGGGTCCTGCGGACCGCGCGGCTGATGAAGCTCGACGAGCAGGAGTGGGACGAGGTCTTCGACGCCAACGCGAAGAGCCGCTTCCTCGTCTCGCGGGCCGGTGCGCGGGCGATGGGCGACCACGGTCGCGGCGGCGCGATCGTCGACGTCGGCTCGATCACCTCCGAGCGGGTGACCCCGGGGCGGCTCCACTACTGCGTCGCCAACGCGGTCTCGAGCTCGCTGATGGACGCCCTCGCCGAGGAGCTGGCGCCCCGGGGGATTCGCGTCTTCTCGATTGAGAGCGGGCCGGTGGCGACGAAGATGATCGGCTACCGCGCCTCCGATCCCGAGCGCCTTGCCCGCTTCCTCCAGTTCATCCCGATCGGTCGCCTCGGTCAGCCGGACGACATCGCCGACGCTGTCGCCTTCCTCGCCGGGGAGGAGACTGTCGGGATGAGCGGAGCCCGGCTTCACCTCGACGGCGGCTGGACCGCGGGCTAGGCAAGCGATGGCGGGCATGTACGACCGGCTGCATGTGGGCTACAGCTTCGGCCGCACGCTGACTCTTACCGAGACCCATCTGGTCCTCGCCAACACTCTCTTCGCCGACTCGGTCCCGTTGCACACCGACGACCTCGCCGGCCGCGAGCACGCGGCCTTCGGCGGTCGGATCATGCCCGGGCCCGTCGTCGCCGGCATCGCCGCCGTCACTCTCGGCATGAGCCTCGAGGGTGCGGCGATCGCCTACCTCGAACAGGTCGAGCGCTTCAAGGCGCCGGTCTTCCCCGGCGACACGGTCACCGTCACCTGGAAGGTCGCCGAGAAGGTCGACAAAGAGCGCTTCAAGGGCGGCATCGTCACCTTCGTCGGGGACTGCCGCAACCAGGAGGACGCAGTCGTCCTCGAGTGCGAAGGCAAGGCGATCGTCACCAACGGCGACGCCGGTTGAGCGAAGCTGCCCAGCCTCGCTCAACCGGGACCGCGGCGACCTACTGGAGCAGCCAACCGCCGTCGGAGAAGACGCACTGGCCGGTGACGTAGCTGGAGGCCTCGCTGGCGAGGAAGACCAGCGGCCCGACCAGCTCCTCGGGGTCGCCGAGCCGGTTCATCGGGATTTTGTCGAGCAGCTCGCGCTGCATCACCTCGGGGTCGGCGCGCCATTCTTTGGTCATCTCGGTCTCGTGGGCGCCCGGGCCGATCGCGTTGACGCGTACGTTCTTCGGGGCGAATTCGTTGGCCAGCGAGCGGGTGATGCCGAGGTCGCCGTGCTTGGTGGTCGAGTAGGCGACCCGCTGCTTGAAGCCGAGCACGCCGGAGATCGAGGAGATGTTGACGATGCTGCCCCGTTCGCGCGGCAGCATCAGCGCCGCTGCCGCGCGGCAGCAGATGAAGAGGCCGGTCAGGTTGACGGCGAGGACGCGGTCCCACTCCTCCATCGAGAGCTCCATCGCCGGGACCAGCGACCAGAGGCCGGCGTTGTTGACGAGGACGTCGAGGCTGCCGAGGTCCTTGTCGACCTTGTTGAAGGTCTCGTCGATCTGCTCTTTGGAGGCGACGTCGGCCTCGACCGCGATCGCGTCCGGGTATCCGGCCTCCTTGATCTCGGCCACCGTTTCTTCGGCTTTCTTGAGATCGATGTCGAGCGCCACGGCGGTGGCGCCGTGCCGCGCCAGGCCGAGGCTGAACGTCCGCCCGAAGCCCTGCCCCGCACCCGTGACCACGGCGACGCGACCGCTCAGGTCGAAGATCTGGTCGTTTCCAGCCATTGATTCCTCCTCCTCGAAGTTCCAAGACTGACCGCCTGGGCGGTCAATTTTCACGCTATCTCATCGGTTGCGGATAATCAATGTCATACTGCCCGACCTTGCCGGAGAGCGTCGAGACAGAGGGAGGTCGGATGGGCCCGGAGGCCGCAGCGAAGGAGTGGCGCGGCAGGTATTTCGAGGATCTCGAGCCGGGTGACGTCTTCCGCAGTCGTCTCGGCCGCACGATCTCCGAGGCCGACAACGTCTGGTTCACCTGCCTGACGATGAACACCAACCAGCTCCACTTCAACGCCGAGTTCGCGGCCGGCACGCGCTTCGAGCAGCCACTGGTCAACAGCTGCCTGACGCTCGCCCTGGTAACCGGCCTCTCGGTTCCCGACACCAGCGAGAACGGCACCGCCAACCTCTCCTGGACGGACATCGCGCTGCCCAACCCCGTCTACGTCGGCGACACCATCTGGGCCGAGTCGGAGGTCCTTGCCACGCGTGAGTCACGCTCCAACCCCGAGGTCGGGATCGTCTCGGTGCGCACGCGCGGGATCAATCAGCGCGGCGAGACGGTGATCGAGTTCCACCGCTCCTTCATGGCCTACCGTCGCGGCGCCCCGCAGGCGCAGCCCGCCTTCCCGCAGCCGGTCGAGGACTGGCGGAGCTAGCGATGGACTTCACGGTCCCGGACGAGGTCGTCGAGATCCGTCAGGCCGTGCGGGCGCTCTGCTCCGATTTCCCCGGCGAGTACTGGCGCGCCCTCGAGCCGAACCGCTACCCGGCGGAGTTCGTGCAGGCGCTGACCGAGCACGGCTGGCTGGCGGCCCTGATCCCGGAGCGGTACGGCGGCTCGGGCCTGGGCGTCGGCGCTGCGAGCGCGATTCTCGAGGAGATCTGCGCGAGCGGCTGCAACGCCGGCGCCTGCCACGCGCAGATGTACACGATGGGGACGGTGCTGCGGCACGGCAGCGAGGAGCAGAAGCAGGCCTATCTGCCGCGGATCGCCGCCGGCGAGTTGCGGCTGCAGGCCTTCGCCGTGACCGAGCCCGACGCCGGCTCGGACACGACCCGGATCAAGACCAGGGCGCGGAAGGTCGATGGCGGCTACGTCGTCGACGGCCAGAAGATCTGGACCTCGCGGGCCGAGCACTCCGACCTCATGGTGCTGTTGGCCCGGACGACCCCGATCGAGCAGGTGGAGCGCCGCACCGACGGCCTCTCGGTCTTCCTCGTCGACCTCCGCGACCGCGGTCCGGAGCTGACGATCAAGCCGATCAAGACGATGATCAACCACGCCACGACCGAGGTCTTCTTCGACGGCCTCGAGCTCCCCGCCGAGGCGCTCCTGGGCCAGGAGGGGAGGGGCTTCCGCTACATCCTCGACGGGATGAACGCCGAGCGGATCCTGATCGCCGCCGAGTGCATCGGCGATGGCCGCTTCTTCATCGAGCGGGCCTGCGCGTATGCCCGCGAACGCGAGGTCTTCGGCCGCCCGATCGGCGCCAACCAGGGGGTCCAGTTCCCGCTCGCCCAGGCCCACATGGCGATCGAGGCGGCCGACCTGATGCGCTGGAAGGCCGCCTGGCTGTACGACAACGGCGAAAGCCCGGCGGCGGAGGCGAACATGGCGAAGTACCTCGCCTCGGAAGCCTCCTGGGCGGCGGCGAACGCTGCTCTCGACGCCCACGGCGGCTTCGGCTTCGCGACCGAGTACGACATCGAGCGCAAGTTCCGCGAGACCCGCCTCTACAAGGCGGCCCCGGTCAACAACAACCTGGTCCAGGCCTACGTCGGCCAACACGTCCTCGGGCTGCCGCGCTCCTACTGAGCGGTCGCGGAGCGGCGCCGGCTACTCCTGCGGCTGCGAAACTCTGCCCTTGACGTCGACGAAGACCTGGTCCTCCTCGACCGCGACCTCGACCATCGTCAGGTTGCGCTTGTCGACCGGGCCGATCGACTCGCCGTTGCGGAGGTCGAACTCCCAGCCGTGCCACGGGCAGCGCAGCACCAGTCCCTCGAGCCCGTAGACGTACTCGCCGGGGCCGGAGGGCAGCATCGTGCCGCCGACGACACCCTGGCAGACGGGCGCGGCGCGGTGCGGGCAGATGTTCAGCATCGCCGTGAACTCGCTGCCCTTGCGGAAGATCCCGACCGACCGGCCTTCGACCTCGCGGATCGTGATCTTGCCGTCGGCGAAGTCGTCCACCGACCCCAGGCGCTCCCTCATCCCTCAGGCCACCCCGGCGGCCACGGGGCCCGGCTTGCGCAGCCGCTCGCCGAAGAAGTCCAGCGCGGTCTCCGCTTCGACCGCGCGGCGCGCCTCCTTCGGGATCTGGATCAGCGTCCGGGTCGGGTCGTCGAAGTCGTAGTGCGGGTAATCCGAGGCGAACATGAGGATCCGCTCGACCTGGATCATCTCGCAAAAGTCGCGGATCTGCTTCGCCTGCGGCGGCTCGATGAACGGCTGCGAGGTGAAGCGAACGTGGTCGTAGACGTATTCGCTGGGGAGCTTCTTCACCCACGGCGTCTCTTCGCGCAGCGCCTTCCAGTTGGTGTCCATGCGCCAGAGGATCTCCGGCAGCCAGCCGATCCCGCACTCGACCATCGCCACCTTGAGGCCGGGAAAGCGCTCGAAGGTGCCGCGCCCGACCATGCTGACCAGGTTGGCCTGGTAGACGGTGGTGTAGATGGTCTTCACCTCGAAGTAGGAGGCCGGCACCCCGGCCGGCAGCGGCGGCGCCTGCGGGAAGGCTCCCTCGACGCCGGAGATGTGGACGCAGACTGGAATCCCCTGGCGTTCGGCCTCGGCGTAGACCGGGTGGTAGAGGGAGTCGCCCATCATCGCGTTCTGCAGCGAGAGCATCACCCCGACCCAGCGGTCGCAGCGCTCGGCGCAGCGGCGGACCTCGGCGGCGGCGGCCTCCGGGTCCTGGGTGGCGACGACGATCGTGCCGCGGTAGCGCGAGTCCGATTCCAGCCAGCGCTCCTCGATCCAGTCGTTGTATGCGGAGGCCAGCGCCGTAGCGTGGTCGGCCTGCGGATAGGCGCCGACCGTGAGCATGTTCTGGCCGAGCAGCAGGCCGCGGTCGATCTCGTTGGCGTCGAAGTGGTGTTCGGCGAGGTAGGCGGGGTCGGAGGCGGGGAGGCCACCGCCGGGCGGGACCGCGTCCTTGCGGAAAGCGCCCGGCACGGGGAAGTAGAAGAGGCTGCGAGGGGTCTCCACGGTCGCTTCGCGCTTGCCGCCGAACTGGTCGGTCTCGACCGGTCCCTTCATCCCGAACCGGGCCAGCCAGTCGTCGGTCAGATACGGCGACAGGTCGCGCAGACCGCCGCTGAAGATGGGGTGGATGTCGCAGTCGACTCGACGAACTTCGTTCGCCTCGGTGGTCGCGCTCATGTCTCCTCCGCTCCTGTAGCCAGCTGTGCGCTATCTAGGATAATAATTTCCCGATAAGGACCGCGGCGGGACCTTCTTGCCGGGTCCAGAAGTGCTTTCAGCTAACGATTATACTAATATCGCTGCGAGCCGCTCGAAGCAGCAACGGGAAACGAGGGAAAGAGGGACAGTGGACAATCAGATCGAGGTAACCGGGCCCTGGGAACTCGGAGTCGACATCGGCGGCACCTTCACCGATCTCGTCCTCTATGACAAGGAAACCGGCCATCTCAGCGTGGCGAAGGTCTCCTCGACTCCCGACGACCCCTCGCGGGCGATGCTCGAGGCCCTCGCCGACAGCCCGCTGCCCGACCTCACCCGCTTCATCCACGCCAGCACCGTGGTCCTCAACTCGCTGCTGCAGCGGCGCGGCGCCGAGATCGCGATGATCACCACCCTCGGCTTCCGCGACCACGTCGAGATCGGCGACACCCGCCGTTACACCGGCGGCCTCTTCGACGCCCGCTGGCGGCGTGAGAAGCCGTTGGCGCTGCCGCACTCCCGCCGCCACACGATCGCCGAGCGCACCCTCTTCGACGGCAGCGTCCTGCGCGAGCCCGACCGCGACGAGATCGAGCAGCTGGCGCAGACGCTGACCGAGCAGGGCGTCGAAGCGGTGGCGATCTGCCTGCTCAACTCCTACGCCAACCCGGCCAACGAGGAAGCGGTCGCCGCCATCATCCGCGAGCGGCTGCCGGAGATGCTCGTCGTCACCTCCTCGCAGGTGCCCGAGTTCCGCGAGTACCCGCGCTTCACGACGGCGATCCTCAACTCCTTCTGCGCCCCGGTCACCTCCCGCTACGTCGCCAAGGTCGACGACTCCCTCGGCAAGCGGGGGTTCGAGCGCGACGTCTCCTACATGGGGTCCTCGGGCGGCATCGCGACCGGCTCTCACGTGGTCGAAAACCCGACGACGATGCTCTGGGGCGGCGTCGTCGGCGGCGTCACCGCCAGCTCGCACCTCGGCCGCCTGATGGGCATCCCCCACATGGTCACGCTCGACATGGGCGGGACCAGCACCGACGTGGCGCTGATCCGCGACAACGCCCCTTCGGTGGTCGCCGAGCGGACCCTCGGCGCCTACCCGCTGGCGGTCGCCCAGGTCGACGTCCACAGCATCGGCGCCGGCGGCGGCAGCATCGCGTACATGGAGGAGGGGATGCTGAAGGTCGGCCCGAAAAGCGCCGGCGCCGTCCCCGGCCCCGCCTGCTACGGCCGCGGCGGCGAGGACTTCACCGTTACCGACGCCAACCTCGTCCTCGGCCGCATCCGCCCCTCCTCGCGGCTGGCCGGCGACATGGCCCTCGACGTCGACCTCGCCCGCGCCGCCGCCGAGCGGCTGCTGCCGCAGTCCGGCCTCGGCAGCGTCGAGGAGCTGGCCACCGGCGTGATCGAGATCGCCAACACCCACATGTACGGGGCGATCCGCGAGGTCTCGGTCGAGCGCGGCGAGGACCCGGCCGAGCTGGCGCTGATCGCCTTCGGCGGCGCCGGGCCGATGCACGCCTGCGAGGTCGCCGACAAGCTTGGCATCTCCACCGTGCTGATCCCGCGCGAGGCGGGCGACTTCTCGGCCCTCGGCCTGCTGCTCTCCGACCATCGCCATGACCTCGTCCGCGGCTACCTGAAACCGCTGGGGGCGACGACGGCGGAGGCGCTCGAAAGCGAGTTCGCGGAGATCGCTGAGGAGGGCCGCCAACGGCTGCTGGCCGATGGCTTCTCCGAGGACGAGATCGTGCTGACGCCGCTGATCGACATGCGCTACGCGGGCCAGTCCTACGAGGAGCAGATCCCGGCGAGCGACCTCGACCCGGAGCACCTCGCCGAGGAGTTCCAGACCCGCTACAAGCGCCGCTACGGATACCAGCGGGAGGCCTCGATGTGCGAGATCGTCAACCTGCGGGTGACCGCGACGGGCGGGGTCGAGAAACCGTCGCTGTCCAACGGCGCCGGCGAGGCGGACATCCCCGCCGACACCGCCGCGGTGATCTTCGCCGACGAGAGCCACCAGGCGTCGGTCACCCACCGCGACGCGATGCCGAGCGGGCAGCGGGTCGATGGCCCGGCCGTGGTCGAGGAGTACAGCTCGACCCTCGTCGTGCCACCGGGCTGGTCGGGGGACGTCAACGAATTCGGCTGCGTGACTCTGAGGAAAGGAAAGTGAGCATGGAGGTCGCGACCAAGACCAGCGTCGATGCGATCACCGGCGAGGTGATCGACGCCGGCCTGCGTTACACCGTCCGCGAGATGCGGGCGACCCTGATCCGTCTCTCCTACTCGCCGATCCTCTACGAGACGCACGATTTCTCCTGCGCCCTGCTCGACTCCGACGGCGAGGTCGTGGCGATGCACGTCGACGTGCCGATGCACATCTTCCCGGTCGTCTTCAGCGTCCGCGACATCGTCGCGCGCTACGGCGACACGATCCGCGAAGGGGACATGTTCCTCGTCAACGATCCCGCCTCCGGCGGCACCCATCTCAACGACGTGCTGATGGTGCGGCCGATCTTCCTCGAGGGCAAGCCCGCCTTCTACGCCGCCGTGCGCGCCCACTACGGCGACGTCGGCGGCACCTATCCGGGCAGCAGCGTCAGCGGCGAGAGCACCGAAATCTTCCATGAGGGGGTGCGGATTCCGGTCGTCCGCGCCTTCGTCGAGGACGAGCTGCAGGGGGACCTGCTCTCGCTCTTCCTCGCCAACCTGCGCACGCCCTTCGAGGCCGAAGGCGTCTTCCATGCCCAGGCGGCCGTCAACCGGCTGGCCGAGCAGCGGGTGCTGGCGATCGCCGAGCGCTACGGCGCCGCGGCGCTCAAGCAGACGACCCAGGACCGCTTGGAGGGCGCCCGCGGCCGCATGGCCGAGGCGATCTCGAAGCTGCCTGACGGCGAGTACTTCTACGAGGACTACCTCGAGAACAGCGGCACCACCGAGGAGAACCGCAAGCCGATCTTCGTCCGCACGCGGATGACGATCGACGGCGAGACCGCTCAGTTCGACTTCGAGGAAGTTTCCCCGGAGCGCTCGGGGGTCGGCAACGCCGACTTCTCGCAGACCTGGTGCGGGACCTACACCGTGCTGGAGACGGTGCTGGTCGACGAAGAAGGCTCGACCTCCGGTGGCGCCAAGCAGATGCGGGTGAGGGCACCCGAGCACACCGTCCTCAACGTCGCCCACCCGAAGCCGCTGGGCGGCTACGCCGACCTGCTGTTCGGCCCGGTGCAGGGGTCCTGCATGGCCCTGCTGGCGCAGCTGCTGCCGGACGACGTCTGCGCCCTCGGCGGCTCGAGCCCGAACCAGACCGTCTTCAGCGGCGGCTCCAATCCGCGCGGCAACGGCGGCCCCTGGGCGATCTTCGAGTTCCCCTTCGGCGGCTGGCCCGCGGTGCGCGACCTCGACGGCAACATGTGCATCGTCCACTGGTGCAACGGGGACATCCCGATGCTCTGGCCGGTCGAGCGGGCCGAGCTCGACATCCCCGTCAACGCGATCTTCGACGGCATCCGCTGCGACAGCGGCGGCCCCGGCTTCCGCCGCGGCGGCGTCGGCATCGTCCGCGCCTTCGAGATGCAGACCGACTGCCAGTTCTCCTTCCTCGGCTCGGAGGGAATCCTGCCGCGGCCGGGGATGGCCGGTGGCTGCGCCGCGGCCCTCAACGAGATCCGTGTGATCCGCGACGGCGAGAGCATCCTCGACACCGAGGTGCCGCTCAAGGTCGGCTCCTTCGCGCTCAAGAAGGGCGACCTCTTCGTCACCCTGGTCGCCGGCGGCGCCGGCTACGGCGACCCGTTGGAGCGCGAGCCCGAGCGCGTCCTGCAGGACATCGCCGACGGCTACGTCTCGCCCGAGGGCGCGCTGGAGGACTACGGCGTCGTCCTCGACGGCGACGAGCTCGACCCCGCGGCCACCGAGGAGCGTCGGGCGGCGATGCGGGACAAGCGCAGCCTGCTCGAGGTCAGCGCGGGCGAGGAAGACGACTTCGACGAGGACGGCCGCCGCTTGGCCCTGATCTCGCCCGCCGTCGCCGAGAGGCTCGGCGTCGCCGACGGCGAGATCGTCGAGTACGTGCCCCCGGACCGGGCGGCGCTGCGCGCCTGGGCCCTGGTCGACGAGGAGGTCGACGACGAGAGCACACCGCTGGGCCCGCGCGGCCGCGAGATCTGCGGCGTCGGGGCCGGCGAGCGAATCTGGATCCGCTCGCCCTGGGGCCGCGCCTCGCGCGACAGGTCGCTGCCGCAGGAACTGCTGCGCTCCGCCGAGATGATTCGCTCGGCGTCGGGCGACTGAGCGGCCGGCTCGATCTCGATGCCGGGCCTCACCAACTCCCCCCGCTCGCTCGACGACGTCGCCCTGGGCCTGGCCCCGCTGGAGGGTCGAGTCGCCGTCGTCAGCGGCGCCGGCGACGAGTTGGGCGGGGCAACGGCGATGCTGCTGGCGCGGCTCGGCGCGTCGGTCGGCGTGATCGACGTGGATGCCGCGCGGGCGAATGCCGTCGCCTCCGAGGCGGCAGCCGCCGGAGCTGAGTCGGTGGCGCTGGTCGCCGACGTCAGCGAGGAGGATGACGTGGAATGGGCCGCAGCCGAGCTGGAGCAGCGCTTCGGCCGCTGCGATGCGCTCGTCAACAACACCGTCGCCGCCGTTGTCACGCCGCTGGAGGACCTCGACCCGGCCGAGTGGGACCGGGCGATGGCGGTCAGCCTGCGCGGCGCCTTCCTCTGCATGCGGGCCTTCGGCGGAATGATGCTGGCCGGGGAGGGGGGGACGGTCGTCAACGTCGCCTCCGCCGCCGCGACGGGGCCGGCGCCGCTCGCTGCCGTCGCCTCCACCGGCGGAGCCGGCCGGCTGATGCTCTCGCGGCTCGGCGCCGTCGAGTGGGGCTCGCGCGGGGTCCGGGTCAACGCGATCCGCGTCGGCCAGGTCGCCGACCCGGTCGAGGTCGCCGCCGTGATCGCCTTCCTCAGCGGCGAGGGGTCCAGCTACATCACCGGCGAGAGCTTCGAAGTAGACAAGGAGGTGCGGAGCGGATGACGTCGGTCGAGATAGATCGCGAAGCCTGCGAAGGGTCCCGTTATTGCGAAGGGGTCGCCGCCGACATCTTTCGCCTCGGCGAGGACGAGAAGGCCGAGGTGCTGAAGGACCCGATCCCCGAGGAGCAGTTGGGGCTGGTCGAGGAAGCGGAATCCCTGTGTCCGACCTTCGCGATCCGACGCCGGGCGGCGGCCAGGGGCGGAGACTCGCCGGCGTGAGCGCTCCCCGCCAGGATCGGACGGCGCTCGCTCCGTCGACCGCCGCGGGCTGGGCGCGGCTACGCGACCGGCTCGAGGCCGACGCCGCGATCGCGGCCCGCGACAAGGCGCTGATCCTCGCGGCCGTGGCGGCCGTCCGCGGCCGCGACGAGCTGCTGCGGCGGGAGTCGGCGCGGCTGGCCGAGCTCGCCGGCGCCGGGATGGTCGCCGACTGCGCCGCGGTCCTGACCGTCGCCCGCGGCCGCGAGGTCGCCGACCGCTTCGCCGGCGCCGCCGGTGTCTCGCTCGACTGGGATGTCGATGCGCCTGCCGCGCCGACCGACTCCGATGTCGGCGCGGCCCGTGAGTACTTCGCGCCGGCGCCGGCCGAGGCGCCGCCGCCGATCTCGCTGCTGGCCGAGCACGCGCCCGGGGTTCTCGTCGGTTACCGGGAACTGCGCGCCGGGATCTACGACCAGGGCTCGCTCGAGCCCCAGCTCGTGGAACTCCTCCTCTTCGCGATCAGCGCCGCCGACTACCAGGCCGGGCACGCCGCCGTCCACGCCGGCAAGGCGGTCGAACAGGGCGCCGCGGAGCCACAGCTGGTCGAAGCCGGGCTCTGCGCGATCGCCGCCGCCGGGATGGCCTCCTGGCTGATCGCCGCAACCGTCATCACCCAACTCGAACCCACGAAGGAGGTGCCGGCATGAACGTCGGCATGATCGCCAACCGCTCCGCCCGCCGCTACCGGGACCGCCTCGCCGTCTTCGACGACCGCCGCGAGCTCAGCTACCGCGAGCTCGACCGCCGCTCCAACCAGCTCGCCAACTACCTGCTCGACGGCCTGGGGCTGAACCGCGGCGACCGCGTCGCCTTCTTCGCCCACAACCGCTTCGAGGTGGCCGAGGTGCTGCTCGGCTGCGCCAAGGCCGGCGTCGTCTACATCGGCCTCAACTTCCGCCTCTCCGAGAGCGAGCTGACGCACATCTTCGGCAACTCCGAGCCGGTCGTGATCATCACCGAGGGCGAGAGCCGCGACCTGCTGGAAAGCGCCAACGCGGATACCGGCGCACCGCTGGTCGACCTCGACGACGAGGGACCTGACGGCTACGAGGCCAAGCTCGCCGACGCCTCCGACCGCAACCCCGACACCCTCCACGACGTCTGGCCCGGCGACGACTTCTGCATCGTCTACACCAGCGGCACCACCGGCACGCCGAAGGGGATCCTCTTCGACCACGGCCGCGTCCTCCAGCACACGACCGTGGCCGCGCTCGAGTACGAGTTCGACCACGAGACCCGCTACCTGATGGCGATCCCGCACAACTCGAGCGACCGCATCGCCACGATTCCGGTCCTCACGCTCGGCGGCTCGGTCGGGTTCTACGACGGCCGCGGCTTCGACGGCGTCAAGTACGCGCAGGCGGTCGAAGACCGGGGGGCGACCCACTCCTACCTTGTGCCGACCCAGGTCTACCGCCTGCTCGACCAGCTGCCGGCCGACTCGAAGGCGCTGGCGACGATGAAGACTCTCGGCTACGGGGCGGCGCCGACCGCCCCCGAGCGGTCCCGGGAAATGGTCGAACGATTCGGCCCGATCTTCAACCAGCTCTACGGGATGGCGGAGATCACCTCGATCGGGACGATCCTGCGCAAGTCCGACCACCTGCTGGCGCTGGAGAGCCGGCCGGAGCTGTTCGCCTCCTGCGGCCAGCCCTCCTACGCGGTCGACACCAGGGTCGTCGACGAGGACCGCAACGACGTCGCCCCCGGCGAGCGCGGCGAGGTGATCTTCGGCACGCCGCACGCGATGAAGGGCTACTACCGCGACCCCGAGCGCACCGCCAAGACCCTGATCGACGGCTGGGTTCACTCCGGCGACATCGGCGAAGTCGACGAGCTCGGCTACATCTACATCGTCGACCGCATGAAGGACCTGATCATCGTCGGCGGCCACAACATCGCGCCGACCGAGATCGAGGCGGTCATGCATCGCCATCCGGACATCCTCGAGGTGGGCGTGATCGGCGTCCCGCATCAGGAGTGGGGCGAGTCGGTCCTCGCCGCGGTCGCCCTGCGGCCGGGCGCCGAGGCGAGCGCCGACGAGATCCAGGAATGGTGCCGCAACGAGCCTTCGCTGCCGACTGTGAAGACCCCGGCCCGGGTCGAGATCCTCGACTCGCTGCCGAAGAACGCAATCGGCAAGATCGCCAAGTCCGAGCTTCGGGACCGCTACTGGACGGGGGCGCGACGCGTATGAGCTTTCCCGCTGCCGCAGTCGTCGGCGTCCATGCGACGCCGCCGGAGAAATCGCTGGACCGCGAGCTGGTCTCGGTGCTGATGGAAACCGCCCGCGCCGCCCTCGCCGACGCGGGCATGGAGCTCGCCGACGTCGACGGGATCTCCGCCCGCTGGCCGGGGCCGGGGGGGAGCGTGGTGCATCCCAACTCGGTCGACTGGACCGGGCTGCTGGGGCAGCCGATGCGCTGGGTGGGCGACACGTATCCCCAGGGCATCCCCGGCGTCCTCGACGCCGCCGCGGCGATCGAGGCGGGCTATTGCTCGACGGTCCTGGTCTTCGGCGGTCAGTCGCGGATGCGGCTGCCCGGCAAGGTCGCCGGCTACACCCAGCCCGAAAACGAGTTCACCTCTCCCTGGGGCGCCTACACCACGCCCCAGTTCGCGATGATCGCCCAGAGCCACCTGCACCGTCACCCTGCCTCCCGGCAGGCAACGGCGGAGATCGCGGCGACGATCCGCAACTTCGGCTCCGACAACCCGGAAGCCGTCCTCCGCGACCGCGGCCCCTTCACCGCCGAGGACGTCCTCGCCTCGCCGATGGTCTCGACTCCGCTGCACCTGCTCGACCTCTGCCTGGTGACCGAGGGGGCGGTGGCGATCGTCGTCACCTCCGCCGAGCGGGCGAAGGGGACGCGGGCCCCGGTCTCGATCGTCGGCGGCGGGCTCGAGTGGCAGCGCCAGCAGTACGTGGACTCGGTCCGCTACGAGGACGTCTGGACGATCGGCGCCGACGCGATCCGGCGCTCCTACGCCGCCGCCGGCATCGGCCCGCAGGACATCGACGTCGCCGAGCTCTACGACATCAACTCATTCGAGGTCCTGCGCCAGCTCGAAGTCTGGGGCATCTGCGGGGCCGGCGAAGGAGTCGACTACGTCGCCGAACACGGCATCGGGCTGGACAGCCCGGTCCCCGTCAACAGCGACGGCGGGCTGATGGCCTACAGCCACATCGGCTACTCCGGCAACAGCCTGAAGATCGTCGAGTCCGTCCACCAGCTGCGGGGCGAGGCGCCGCCGGAGCGCCAGGTCCCGGGTGCCGAGGTGGCGGCGATGACCGGAGCCGGGTCGGCGGCCCAGTACTTCAACGTGATGCTGATGGGGCGGGGGGCTTGAGTTCCGCCCCGGACAACCCGGCGACGGCGAGGAAACCGAACCGAAGGAGTTGCGGCAATGAATTCTGAGAGCGAGAACCTGCCTCCCTTCCTGCGGGGGGTTCCGGAGATCACCAGCTACGAGGGCGTCAAAGCGCTGTTGAAATCGAAAGCGCTGGAGTCGGCGACGCACGAGGAATCGATCGAGTTCGGCCGCCGCACGATCCTCACGATCGACGGCGACGAGCATTTCGAGCGCCGGCGGATGGAGTCGCCGATGCTGAGCCGCGAGGCGCTGAAGACCTACGAGCGCTCGATCCTGATGAAGACGATCGACCACTGCATGGCCGACGTCTCGCGCGGCCCCGACGGCCTGCCGGAGTGCGACCTCACCGACCTGATCACGCGGATGCTGCTGGAGATCGGGGCGACCATCGTCGGGCTCGACGACGTCGATAACGAGGAGCGCAGCCAACGCCTGCGCGAAGTCCGCGATCCGCTGATGCAGGCCTTCATCGTCGAGTTCGAGCTCGAGGACCACGGTCCGATCCTGGAACGGGGCATGGTCGCCAAGGAGCAGTTCCGCGACGAGTTCGTGCAGCCGGCCAAAGAACGCCGCCAGGCCGAGGTCGACGCCCTGCGCGAGGCGGGCGACGAGGCGGGGCTGGAAGCCCTCGAGGGGACCAACCTGATCACCCAGATGCTTCTGCACTGGGACGACTCCTGGGACGACGACCTGCTGGTCCGCGAGTCGCTGCTCTACCTGATCGCCTCCGGGCACTCGACGACCACCGCGATCACGCACGCGGTCAAAGAGCTCTCGGAGTGGTTCGACGCGCATCCGCAGGAGTACGAGCTGCGCACCGACCCCGAGTTCCTGACCAAGGCGGCGATGGAGACCCTGCGCCTGCACTCGCCGACCCCGGGGATCCTCCGCCGGGCGATCGAACCGGTCGAGATCGAGGACCACGGCAGAATCGTCTCGCTGCAGCCGGGCGACCTGGTCTCCGGCAACATCTCCGCCGCCGGCCGCGACGAGTCGCACTTCGGCGAGGGCTGGAACTCCTTCGACCCGCACCGCGAGGTCGAGCGGACCACGAACCGCTACGGCGCCGCCTTCGGCGGCGGCACCCACGTCTGCATCGGTCGCCAGCTGGTTCTCGGCAACTACGCGAGGGGCGAGGCCGAGGGGGAGTACTTCGGCGTCTTCGTGCGGATCCTGCGGCGCCTCTACGAGGCCGGAATCCGCTTCCCCGAGGGCTTCCGCCCGCAGGCCGCCCACAGCGGCCATGACCGTTACGAGAGCTTCCCGGTCGTCTTCGACGACATGGACGCGGTGCTCCCGACCGTCGCGCGATGAGCGACGCACTCGACCGGCTCCAGTCCGAAGCCGAGATCCGGGCGGTGATCAGCCGCTACGGGCAAGGCGTGGACGCCCGCGACTACGACCAG
This sequence comes from Solirubrobacterales bacterium, assembly GCA_036403715.1. Classification (GTDB taxonomy): domain Bacteria; phylum Actinomycetota; class Thermoleophilia; order Solirubrobacterales; family 70-9; genus VAYN01. The sequence goes on along the minus strand of DASWQL010000027.1, from coordinate 2,991 downwards.
GTCAGAGCCTGCTACCACCCCGGCGCCGTGCACGAGCGCGGCGACTTCAACGGGTCCGGCGAGGAGATCGTCGACTGGATCGCGAGCATCCGCGAGACCTTGATCCACTGCTGGCACCTGATCGGGTACCCCCTGGTCGAGGAGTTCGACGGCGACCGCGCCGAGGTCGAGACCTACTGCCTGACCAACCAGCGCCTGCCGGGCAAGGACGGCGGCCCGGCGGTCGACCGCCTCACCCCCTGCCGCTACCGCGACACCTTCACCAGGGTCGACGGCGCCTGGGGAATCGCGGTGCGACGGGCGCTCTACCTGCCCGCGCAGGAGCTGCTGGTCTCCGACGACGTCGAGTCCCCCGACAGCTTCTCCGGCGCCAGGTAGCTAGGAGGGACCGGCGAAACGCCCGCCTGCGCCTTGCGGCTGCGGACGCGGCGCGGTGCGGCGTCGTCGGTCGGCCGGCCATGGCGGTGCCGCATCCGACTTTCACCACAGCGGGATGGGGCAAATGTCGGCTGCGGAGCTGGAGCCTTGGTCCCCCTAAGAGGAGCGCCAGGAGGGCGGGCGCTTCTCGAGGAAGGCGGCGAGGCCCTCGCGGGCGTCATCGGTTCCCAGCACCATCGCGAAGGCGCGGCGCTCGGCCTCGATGCCGGCGTCGAGTGGGACGTCGAGGGCGCGGCGCACGCTCTCCTTGGCGAGCAGCTGGGCGAGGGGAGGGCGGGCGGCGATCTCGCTTGCGACCGCGATCGCGTCCTCGAGCCAGGAGGCTTCCGGCAGCGCCCGCGAGGCCAGGCCCGCTCGCACCGCCGCCTCGCCGTCGAGGACGAGGCCGGCGAGGATCACGTCCATCGCCACCGCGGGGCCGACTGCTCGGGTCAGCAGCTGGGTGCCGCCGGCGCCGGGGATCAGTCCCAGCTGAGTCTCCGGCAGGCCGAACTTGGAGCGGGTCGAGCAGAGGATCAGGTCGCAGCTCAGCGCCAGCTCGAGGCCGCCGCCGAGGCAGGCGCCGGAGACGGCGGCGACGGTCGGGGTGCGGACCCTGCGGATCGCGTCCCACTGCGCCTTGCGCTCGCCGAGATACATCTCGTTCGAGCCCGCGTCGGCGAGCATGCGGATGTCGGCGCCGGCGGCGAAGACGCGATCGGAGCCGGCGAGGACTACGCAGCCGACGTCGGGGTCGAGGTCGGCCAGCTCCAGCTCGGCGACGATCGAGCGCAGCATCCCGGGCGACAGCGAGTTTCGAGTTTCGGGGTCGTCGAGCTCGACGACTGCCAGCCGTCCGCGCCGGCTCACCCGCAGCAGCTCGCGGGCCATTCAGCCCTCCAGCGAGAGCAGGCGGACGAGGTTGCCGCCGAGGATGGCGTCGGTGTCGGCGTCGTCGAGCCCGAGGCCGCGGATCGTCTCGATCTCGCGAGCGGGATCGGCCATCGGCCAATCGGAGGCGAAGACGACGCGGTCGGCGCCGTGACGCTCGACGATCCGCTTGACCCGGGCGGGGTCGATCTCGCCGAGGCCGGGGGGCCAGGAGGTGTCGACGTGGACCGGCAGGCCGACGATCTTCTCCTCGGCCTCGTCGAGCAGGCGGTAGCCGCCGAAGTGGCAGGCGATGATCTCGAGGCGGGGGAACTCGCGGACCAGGTCGACCATCATCGAGGGGGTGCAGCGGGCGTTGCTCTCGGGGGAGTCGCCCTCGCCGACGTGGACGATGACCGCGAACTCGCCCTGCATCGCGTCAAGGGTCTCCTTCAGGCCCTCGTCGTCGAGCGCGTACCCCTGGTAGAGAGGATGGACCTTGGCGCCCTTGAGCTTGTTCCGGCGCAGGCCCTCGATGTTCTTCTCCGGGCTGAGCCGGGCGTGGATCGAGCCGAAGCCGATGAAACGGTCAGGGTCCAGCGAGCCCGCGAAGTCGTCGGCGGACGGGACGCGCTCCGGGGCCGGGGCGACGCCGAGGGAGATGCAGCGGTCGACCCCCGAGCGGTCCATCGTCTCGATCGCCGAGGCGACGGTGCCGTCGCCGTAGCGCTCGAAGTCGTCGGAGGCTCCGGACAGCGCGGCGGCCGCGATCTTGTCGGGCCAGACGTGGACGTGACCGTCGACGATCATCGGTATCTATAATAATAGATAGCTGATTTGAAAGTCGCGGCCGGACCGGCCGTTAGGGTGCCACCGGAGGCACAGGGGTATGGCAAAAGACACGACCAGCGCAGTTGAGCCCGCGGCGGCCCGGACGACCGCCTACGGCCGCCGCCGCGCCGGCTCCAACAAGCCGAAGAAGACGGCGATCCTGGTCGCCCAGCGGATCGTCGACGAGATCGTCGACCAGGACCTCCAGCCCGGCGCCCCGCTGCTGCCCGAGCGGGTGATGCTGCCGCGCTACGAAGTCGCCCGCGGCACCCTGCGCGAGTCGCTTCGCATCCTCGAGACCTACGGCCTGATCACGATCAAGACCGGCCCCGGCGGCGGCCCCGTGGTCGCCGACGCGGGCTCGCGCCCGCTGGCCTCGGTGATCGCCCTGGTCCTGCAGATGAGCCGCACCTCCTTCCGCTCGATCGTCGACGCCCGCCTGCAGCTGGAGCCGCTCCTGGCAAGGGAGGCCGCCGAGCGCCGCGAGGACTCCGACCTCGAGGCCCTGCGCGACTCCAACGAGCAGATGCGGGCCTCGATCGAGGACGCGACCGAGTTCCTGAACCAGAACCACGTCTTCCACTCCGCCGTCGCCAAAGCCGCCAAGAACCCCGTCCTCTACAACATGGTCGCCTCGCTCAACTGGATCCAGGACGGCACCGCGGTCGGCATCGACTACGCCCCCGAGACCCGCGAGGCGATCATCAACGCCCACCGCCGCATCTACTCGGCGATCGAGGCCGGCGACGCCGAGATGGCGGAGGCGGCGATGCGCATCCACATCGGCGAATTCGCCTCCTACGCCGAGCGCCACTACGCCCACGTGCTCGAGCAGCCGCTGCGCTGGGACCAGGTCGACACCTGAGCGCCGCC
>DASWQL010000026.1:0-50962 GCA_036403715.1 Solirubrobacterales bacterium | reverse complement strand
AAAGTACAAGACGTTCCGCCCCCCACCCGGACCCCGACACCAGCCGCTCCCAGGGTCGAGGTGAGGAGGCCGGGGACGATGTCGGCTGGTGCGGAAGCTGCCCGCTGATCCACAGCTGCCCACCAACTTGGGCAGTCCCCGGCGAGTCGGGGCAGGTCCGAGTCGTAAAGGGAGTCGAAGACCCGATTTCCCTGCGAGATGTCGAGGTAGGTCTGCCCTACCGGCACAGTCCCGAGCCCAGCACTCATCACGCCCGGGGACAGACCGGCTTTCGCCAGCTGATTGACAGTCGTGGTGCTTGGCGTCCAGGCCAACGTCACCCGCGTTTCCCCGTTGCCGCCCTGAAGCGGGGTCCGTGGGTGGGGCGAAACGTCTTGTACTTTTTCGTTGCCGGCTTCACCGGCGGCCGCCGCCGTCCCACCGAAAAAGTTAAGTGAAGCCCCACCCACGGACCCCGCTATCACGAGCGCTATCGTCAACGCTGTGGCCGAACGCACTTTCGCCAAGTTCACTTTCTTCAAGATGGATCCTGCCTGGCGCCGGCGCGACGCGGATCTCCGGGCCGCGGACAAGCAGGAGTTCCTCGCCGCCTGCGAGGACTTCGGCATCGACCGGTCGCTGCGGGCCTACTCAACCATAGGAACGCGTGGGGACGTCGACCTCCTGCTGTTGAGCCAGAGCCCGAACCTCGACGACATCCACACCTTCCACGTCGTCCTTGGCCAGAGCGGTCTGGCGAAATGGGCCGAGACGCCGTATTCGTTCCTGGCGATGACCAAGCGCTCGCCCTACTCGGACGAGCAGGCACGGCCCGAGATCTGCCTCTCCGACCGCAGGTACCTCTTCCTCTACCCGATGGTCAAGCAGCGCCGTTGGTACGGCCTGCCGCCGGAGGAGCGCGGCCGGATCATGAAAAGCCACATCGAGGTCGGCCGCCGCTACCCCGAGATCACGATCAACACGACCTATTCCTACGGCCTCGACGACCAGGAGTTCGTGGTCGGCTTCGAGGGCGACGATCCGGGGGAATTCCTCGATCTGGTCAACGAGCTGCGCCCGACCGAGTCGAGCGAGTACACCGAGCTGGAAACGCCGATCTTCACCTGCCTGGCGATGTCCGTCGCGAAAGCGCTCGACGCCCTTGACGGCATCCCGACGTCGGTCGCCGCCGGCGCGTCCGCTTTGGGCTGATCGCGAGTTTCCCTATTCTTTCCCGCTCGCTGTCCCGCGGCGGCGAACCCTGTCCCGTCCCTCGACCCGGATAACGAGATGACCCAGATCGGAACCCCAGAGAACCCCCTGCGAGTTGCAATCGTCGGCGCCGGCCCGTCCGGCTTCTACGCCGCCGAGCACATCCTCAAGGTCGCCGACCTGCACGCCCAGGTCGATCTCTTCGACCGTCTCCCCACCCCCTTCGGCCTGGTCCGCGGCGGCGTCGCACCCGACCACCCGAAGATCAAGTCGGTGATCCGGGTCTACGAAAAAACTGCCGCCCGCGACGGCTTCCGCTTCTTCGGCAACGTCAAGATCGGGCACGACATCGAGGTCGAGGACCTCGAGCGGCTCTATCACGCGATCGTCTTCACGGTCGGCTGCGAGACCGACCGCCAGCTCGGCGTCCCCGGCGAGGACCTGCCGGGCAGCCACGCCGCCACCGCCTTCGTCGGCTGGTACAACGCCCACCCCGACTACGCCAACGAGGAGTTCGACCTCTCGTGCGAGCGGGCGGTCGTGATCGGCAACGGCAACGTTGCGATGGACGTGGCACGGATGCTGGCGCTGAGCGACCACGAGCTGCGCCAGACCGACACCGCCGACCACGCAATCGAGCTGCTCGACGGCAAGAAGATCCGCGAGATCGTCGTCCTCGGCCGCCGTGGCCCCGTCCAGGCCGCCTTCACCAATCCCGAGATCAAGGAGCTCGGCGAGATGGAGGACGCCGACATCGTCGTCGACCCCGCCGAGCTGGAGCTGGACGAGGCGAGCGCCGCCTTCCTCGAGTCCGACGAGGCCGACAAGACGACCCGGGTCAACGTCGAGACCCTGCGCGAGTTCTCCCAGCGCCGACCGGAGGGCAAGAAGCAGCGCATCGTCCTCCGCTTCCTCGTCTCCCCGCTCGAGATCAAGGGCGACGGCAAGGTCGAGAAGATCGTCGTCGGCCGCAACGAATTGGTCGAGGAAGGCGGCACGCTGCGGGCCAGGGACAGCGGCGAGCGCGAAGAGCTGGAGTGCGGCCTCGTCCTCCGCTCCGTCGGCTACACCGGCGTCCCGATCGAGGGCGTTCCCTTCGACGAGAAGCGCGGTTTGATCCTCAACGAGGGCGGCCGCGTGCTGGACTCCCACGACGCCGGCCATAAGGTCGGCCACTACACCGCCGGCTGGATCAAGCGCGGCCCCTCGGGAGTGATAGGCACCAACAAGAAAGATGCCCTGGAGACGGTCACCCACCTGCTCGCCGACGTCGAGTCGCAGACCCTGCTCGCACCCGCCGACCCCTCGCCTTCCGCGGTCGAGGACCTGCTCTCCGAGCGCGGCGTCCGCTACGTCAGCTTCGAGGACTGGCAGGCGATCGACCATGCCGAGGTCGGCCGCGGCGAGCCGCACGGCCGCCCGCGGGTGAAGTTCGTCAGGGTCGAGGAGATGCTCGAGACGCTCGGCGAGAAGATCGGCGGGTAGGGCCCTCATGGCGGCTGACCTGGCGGAGCTGAAGGGGATGATCGAGGGAGCGCTGCCTGGCGCCCAGGTCGACGTCAGCGACGAAACCGGCAATGGCGACCACCTGCGGGCGGTCGTCACCGCGCCGCAGTTCGAGGGCCTCTCCCGCCTCGACCAGCACCGCCTGGTCAAGGCGGCGGTCAAGGAGCGCTTCGACGACGGCACGATCCATGCGCTGTCGGTGAAGACCGGCGTTCACAGCTGATCGCCCACCGTAGGCGCAGACAAAAAGTTACACTTCCGTGCGCCACGCGTAGGCCTGAGTTCCCTAGCCTGAGGACATGGAGTCAATGCGCTCGACCTGGACCGATTCACGCCTTGATGACCTCAATGGTCGTGTGAGCGACCTTAATGGCCTTGTGACCCACCTCGGCACCAGGATCGATGCCCTCCAGCAGACGATCATGCTGGTCGGCGGTGGCGTCTTCGCTGCCTTCGTGGCCGTGCTGGCCGCGATCATCGGCCTGATCGCCACCCAGGTCTGACCAGCCGAGGCGCGCCGCTCCCTACAATGCGGCCATGGCCGATCCAGAGTTGAAGTCCAAAGTCGAAGAGCTGATCGCCGCCAACCCGGTGCTGCTCTTCATGAAAGGGACGCCGGACGCGCCCCGTTGCGGCTTCTCGATGCGGGTCGTGCAGGTGCTCGACCAGGTCGATGCCGAGTACGGCGCGATCGACGTGCTCCCGGCATTGCAGCCGCTGCGCGAAGTCACCGCGGAGATCTCCGACTGGCAGACCTTCCCCCAGCTCTACGTCAACGGCGAGCTGATCGGCGGCGCCGACATCGTCGAGGAGATGTTCGAGTCCGGCGAGCTGGCCGAGGCCCTCGGCGTCGAGCAGCCGCAGGCCGCATCGCTTCCGGCGAAGGCGACGGCGGAGGGCCCTCCGGGCCAGTCGCCGCCGCTGCAGATCGAATAAGCCTTAGCGGCCGGAGCTACGCGGCCGCACCCTCAGCTGCCTCCTCTTTCACCTGGAAAGAGGAGCCACAGCCGCAGGCAGCGACGACGTTCGGGTTGTTGACCTGGAAACCGGCGCCCTGGAGGCCTTCGACGTAGTCGACCTCGGAGCCGAAGACGAACTGCATGCTGACCTTGTCGACGACGACGGCGACGCCGTCGACCTCGAAGACGTTGTCGTCGTCCTTAGGCTTGTCGAAGGCGAGCGCGTACTGGAATCCGGAGCAGCCGCCGCCGCGGACGGCGACGCGAAGTGCCTGCTCGTTTCCCTCGGCCTGATTCAGCAAGTCGCCGATCTTCTCGACGGCCTTGTCGGTGAGGGTGATCGCTGCGGTGGGCGTTTCGGTGTTCTCGGTCACTTCAGGAAGTCTAGCTATGAGGCGGCGGCAGCTCCAGGTGCCCGCCTGTCTGCGAGAATCGCCGGCCTTGACCGGGAGCGCCCAGATCGCAGTCGTCTGCGACAGCACGGCATATCTGCCACCCGAGCTGATCGCCGAGCGGGACATCGCGACGATCAGCCTCTACGTCTCCGTCGACGGTGAGCAGCAGCGCGAGTCGGAGATCGACGATTACCCGGCGTTCTACGAGCGCCTGCGGGCTTCGAGCAACGGCGCCACCACCTCGCAGCCGTCGATCGGCGACTTTCTCGAGGTCTACCAGCCGCTGCTGGATGCCGACAAGGAGGTCGTCTCGATCCACATCTCGGCCGGGATCTCCGGCACCTTCGAGGCGGCGAACCAGGCTCGCGCCCGGCTGATCGAGGAAGACAAGGGGGGCGAGCGGATCCACGTCTTCGATTCCCGCTCCGCCGCCGGTGGAATGGGCCTGACCGTGCTGGGCGCCTCCGCCGAGGCCCTACGCGGCTCCGACGCCGAGGCCGTCCTCACCCGGGCCGAGGAGACGCGCCAGGCGCTGAAGATGTGGTTCGCGATCGACACGCTGGAGTACCTGCGCCGCGGCGGCCGCATCGGCGGCGCCAGGGCCTGGATCGGCGGTGCCCTGAAGATCAAGCCGATCCTCACGCTGGAAGAGGAGATCACGCCGGTCGAGCGCGTCCGCACCCGCGCCCGCTCGGTCGAGCGGTTACGCGATTACGCGCGCCAGCGGCACGAGTCCGGGGCCGACGGCTGGGTCGTCCAACACATCCAGGACGACGAGACCGCCGCCTCCCTGATCGACGACTGCCGCGAAATCCACGGCTGCGAGCCGTCCTTCGTCTCCGAGGTCGGCCCGGTCCTCGGCGCCCACGTCGGTCCCGGACTGCTCGGCGTCGGCGGCGTGCCGACCGAGCTCATTGCCCTCGACTGAAGCGACTATCAGCGGCGGCGACGCAACATGGCTCGCACGCCGATGACGAATCCAACAGCGGCGGCGCCGATGATCAGCTGCTGTTTGTGCTCCTGCACCTGGCGCCGCCAGTCGGTCAGCTCGTTGACCTTGTGGCGCAGCTGTTCGACCGAGGTGCCCAGCTGCTGCCGCTGAAGCTCGATGTCGCGGCGGATCTCCGCCGCGGAGCGGCCGGGCGCTCCTGGCGCGTAGGGCCGGGCGGGCTGCGGGTCGGCGCTCATCTGGCGTCCCTTTCCAGCATCTCCTTGGTCCGCTTCGCCTCTTCGATCGCCTGCTCCGGCACCGGCGGCGCCCCCGCCCGCACGGAGCGGTAGGCGATGTAGCCGGCGAGGGCGGCGATGAGCAGGAAGACGGCGGCCTCGACGAAGAACCCCGGCCAGGCATTGCCGTCGAACACTTCTTCGGCCAGTAGCCAGGCGATCCCCTCCATCACCAGGATCAACGCCAGGAAGGCGAAGATGCCGGCGGCGATGCCGACGACGGAGCCGCGCAGGAGCTTGCCGACTTTTTCCGAGACCTCGGTCTTGGCGAGCTCGATCTCCTCGCGAATCAGCGTCGACGCGCGTTCAGTTACGTCGAAGACCAGCTCTCCCACGGGGCGGTCGCCGGATTTGGAAGTCGGCGGCGGCAGCGGCGGAGGCGTCTCGGTCGGCTCGGGCATCGCTGGCTAGTCCGGGGGGTCTTCGTCGAAGAACCGGCGGTAGAGGATCGCCGAGACCCGCGTGGCGACGATGCTGGCGGCGGCGCCGGTTGCGGCCAGCAGGCCACTCCAGACCAGTCTTCTGACGATGTCGTTATCCACGAAACCCGACCATACCTATCGAGGCTCCAGCCCGTCGCAAATCGTCGTCACGAGAAGATCCTTTGCCTCGTCGAAGTCGGCCTCGGTGGTGGGGATCACGTCGAAGATCCAGCCCGAGAGCAGCTGCTCGACGGCTCCGTAGAAGGCCATCGAGGCGAACATCGGATCGAGGTCGCGGCGGAAGGCATCCGCCTCCTGCCCGTCGGCGACGATCTTGGCGATCGACTCGTAGGCGCGGCGGATCTCCGGAAGGTGGGTCTGGCCGAACGAGTTGGCGGCGCGGGTGACCTCGACGATGATCACCTTCATCAGCTCCGGGTCGTGCCGGTAGGAATCGATGATGAAGCTGGCGACGGCGGCCAGGCGGGTCCGGTGCGGCCCCCCCGCCCGGTCGGTTTCGTCGATCGCGGCCAGCAGCAGCGACCAGCGCTCGACGAAGAGTTCGTTCAGCACCTCGTCCTTGGATTTGAAGTAGTGGTAGACGAGCCCGTAGGCGACGCCCGCCTCGTCGGCGATGTCCGAGACCCGGGTGGCATGGAAGCCCTGACGGGCGAAGACGCGGACCGCCGCGTCGAGGATCTGCCGGCGCTTGTCGACGGGCGGAGCTTTCGCCATCAGCCCCGGGCCTCCACGATCTGTGGCCAGACGTAGGCGTGGGGCTGCCTGTTGGCCAGCGAGGGCAGGGACTCGCGCACGCGGTCCTGCGCCTCGAGGTCGAGGTCCGCGGCGACGAAGCACTCCTCGTCGGGTGCCGTCGCCAGCACCACGCCCCAGGGGTCGACGATCGCCGAGCGACCGTAGGACTCGAAGTGAGGGGCGGCCCTGCCGACCTGGTTCGGGGCGATCACGAAGACCTGGTTCTCGATCGCCCGCGCCCGCAGCAGCACCTCCCAGTGGTCGCGTCCGGTGGCAAGGGTGAAGGCGGAGGGAAGGCAGACCAGCCGAGCGCCGCGCAGGGCGAGGATCCGGAACAGCTCGGGGAAGCGGAGGTCGTAACAGATGCTCAGCCCTGCGGTGAGCTCGCCGACCCGCGCCGTCACCACTTCCGAGCCGGGCCGCTCGTGCTCGGACTCGCGGTAGGAGACGCCGCCGGCATCGACGTCGAACATGTGGATCTTGCGGTAGACGGCGAGGTCCTCGCCGTCGGGCCCGATCAGGACCGAGGTGTTGAAGGCCTTCTCATCGCCGCGCTCGCTGACGCTGCCCGCGAGCAGGTGGATGCCCAGCGAGCGCGCCCAGATCCGCGCGGCGCCGAGGCTCGGCCCGTCGAGGTCCTCGGCTCCCGCCGCGAGGCCCTCGCCGGGCGCCAGCAGGTTCCACTTCTCCGGCAGGGCGACGAGCTCGGCGCCGTCGGCGGCCGCCGCCCGCACCAGTCGCTCAGCCGTTTCCAGGTTGCGCGCCTTGTCGCCTGTAGAGTTGAGCTGTACCGCGGCTACCCGCAAATGCACCACTTTCCTCAGCCTGAAGGTCGGGTGGGAGGCACCCGATTGACCAGTCAATCGGTCCCTGGAGTATAGGTGGGAACGATGCAATAGTCGGCTGTCGGGCTAGATGCGGCGTAACCTAGCCCTGTCGTGATCGAGACCACGAGGGACGACGCCGAACGCAAGCAGGTGACGGTGCTGTTCGCCGACGTCAGCGGCTCGATGGACCTCGCCGAGCAGCAGGACCCGGAGGAGTGGCGGAAGATCATGCAAGCGCTTCTTCTCGATGCTCGCCGAGACGGTGACGCGCTTCGATGGCACCGTCGACAAGTTCACCGGCGACGGGATCATGGCCGTGTTCGGGGCGCCGATCGCCCACGAGGACCATGCGCGGCGGGCCTGTTACGCCGCCCTGCAGATGCTCGACGACGTCGCCGACTACGCGGCCGAGCTGCGACGCGGCCAGGGACTCAACTTCTCCACCCGGATCGGGATCAACTCCGGCGAGGTCGTGGCCGGGGCGATCGACGGCGGTGGTGGCAGCGCCTACACGGCGATCGGCCACACCGTCGGCCTCGCGCAGCGCATGGAGGCGCTGGCCGAGCCCGGCAAGGCCTACCTGACCGAGCACACCGCCGAGCTGGCGCGGGGCTTCCTCGACCTGCGGGATCTCGGGGAGTTCGAGATCAAGGGATCCAGCCGGCCGGTCGAGGTCTTCGGAGGGGGTCGGAGAGGCGCGCTCGCGCCTCGACCTCGCCCGGGAGCGAGGGTTCTCCCGCTTCGTCGGGCGCACGGAGGAGATGCGGACGCTCGCAGAGGCGCTCGCGCGGGTCGAATCCGGAGACGCCGCGGCTGTCGCGGTCGTCGCCGAACCCGGGATCGGCAAGAGCCGCCTCTACCACGAGTTCGTCCAGGACTGTCGCGGGGACAGCGTCGAGGTATTTGAGGCGCAGGCGCAGGCCCACGGGCAGTCCATCCCCTTCATGCCGATCCTGCAGATGCTGCGCTCCTTCTTCGGGATCAGCGACCGAGATCCCGAGCAGTTGGCGCGCGAGAAGATCGCCGGCAGAGCGCTGCTGCTCGACTCCTCCTTCACCGATGACCTGCCGCTGATCTTCGATTTCCTCGGCGTTCCCGATCCGGACCGACCGGTGCCGCAGATGAGTCCCGAGGCGCGTCAGCGCGCCCTTGCCGAGGTGCTCTGCCGGCTCGTCGGCAATCCCGCTCGCCGCAAGACGCTCGTGCTCGTCTTCGAGGACCTGCACTGGATCGACGGCGGCAGCCAGACGATGCTGAACGGCCTGGTCGAAGGCATGGAGGGAACCAAGACGCTGGTGCTCGTCAACTACCGGCCCGAGCACTCCCCCGCGTGGGGCGAATCTCCAGCCTTCGAGGCGATCTCCCTGACTCCCCTGACCGGCGACGACACCCGCGAGCTGCTGCGGGACCTGGCGGGGGAAGACCCCTCGCTCGACGGCCTCGACGAGCCGATCCACGTGCGAACGGGAGGGAACCCTTTCTTCATCGAGGAGATCGTCCGCGAGCTGGCCGAGTCCGGCTACCTGGAGGGTGAGCGCGGCGCCTACCGGCTGGCTCGCCCGATCGAGGACTCAGGGGTCCCGGTCACCGTCCAGGCCGTGCTGGCGGCGCGGATCGATCGCCTCGGCGGGCAGGCGAAGCAGCTGCTGCAGGTCGCCTCGGTGGTCGGCAAGGAGGTCAGCGGCCAGGCACTCGGGCTCACCGCCGGGCTCGACGAGGCGGAGATCGAGCCGGCGCTGCGGGAGTTGATCGAGGCCGGCTTCCTCTACGAAGCGGAGCTCTACCCCCAGCGGGTGCTGGCCTTTCGCCACCCGCTGACTCGCGAGGTTGCCTACGGGACGCAGCTTGGCGCGCAACGGGCGGCGACCCACGCGGCGGCGGCGCGTGCCCTGATCCAGCTCAACCCCCGCGACCGCCACGACGAGCTGGCGGCCCTGATCGCCGACCACCTGAAGCAGGGCGGCGAGACCCTGGAAGCCGCGCGCTGGTCGGCCCAGGCCGCCTACTGGGCGGGCCACAGCCGGCCGCGGGACGCGCTGCGCCTCTGGCGTGAGGTGATGGAGCTCGCCTCCGAGCTGGACGAGAACGACGAGACCGCCGCGCTCTCCGTCTCCTCGCGGCTGCTCCAGCTGCAATACGCCTGGCGGGTCGGCATGAGCAGGGAGGAACAGGAGAGGCTTGCGTCGGAGGCCGAAGAGATCGCGACGAGGCGGAACGACCTCCACTCCCTGGCCTTGCTGCGGGTGGCGACCGCGGTGCGCCCTGGCCTCGAGCACAAAGGCGATGTCTGGCTCGCCGGCGTCCGCGAGGCGGTTGGGCTGGCCGACGAATCCGGCGACCGGCATCTGCGGGTCGCGGTTCGCGCCGCGGGGGCCTACGCCTACCTCTGCTGCGGCGACTTCGAAGGCTTCGAGGCCGCCCTCGACGAGATGCTCGAGCTGGCCGCAGGCGACGGCTCGGTCGGGGCCGGAATCGTGCTCGGCAGCCCGATTGCCTGGGGGCTGATGGGGAAGGGCATGGTGCGCCGCGAGCAGATCGAATTCGACGAGGCCGAAGAGCTCTTCGACCGCGCCCTGCGGATCGCCCTGGAGGAGGACGACCCGGAGACCGCGAGCTGGGTCCGCGGCAACCAGGCAGGGCTGCTGGCGATGCGCGGTGACGCTGAGGCGGCCCTGGCTATTTCCAGGCGCAACTGCGAATTGACTGACCGCCTTGGCGACGTCTTCTCCCGCACCCTGGCCCTGTCCAACCTCGCCTGGACCCAGCTCAACGCGGGCGAAACCGAGGCCTCTTTGAGCTCGATCGAGGAAGCCGAGCGCCTTTATCGCGAGGCGATGGACAACGGCGGCGAGATGGAGGCCTGGCGCGCCCAGCTTCGGGCCCAGGCCCTGACCGCGGCCGGCAGGGCCGACGAGGCGATCGAAGTGGCCGAGGGGGCGGCGAGGGTCGCCCTCGAGCGGGGCATGCTCTGGACCTACCCCGTGGCGATGCTGGCGCTCGCCCGGGCGCGGAAGGCCGCAGGCCGAGATGGGTTCGGCGAGGCATTGGAAGAGGCGGAGCGGGTGGCCCGCGAGACCAAGGCGATGTCGCTGCTCGTGGAGATCGAGGCCGAAAAGGCCGGGTTCAAGCCCAGTGCCGGCCGCGCCTACTACTAGCGTCGCGCCTCGCGGTGGCGCTCGAGCTCGGCGACCATCAGCTTGGTGTGGAGGGCGGCGATCAAGTCCTTGAGAGGCTGGGCGCCGGATTCGAGCATCTCCACCACGCGCTCCGGCGGCACCTCGCCGGCGAGCCGGCTCATCACCACGTCGACCTCTTCGCGCACCAGCTTTTCCAGCGCCTCCTTGTAGCGCAGGGTGTCGTAGACCGTGAAGCCGATCTGCTCGTCGTAGCCGCCCGCGCGGAAGCGGCTGATCGCCTCGATGATGGTGATGTCGGAGGGCGAGTAGCCACGGCTGTTGGGGCTGAGGATCTCGAGCTCCTCGAGCCGGTCCAGCACCTCCTTGGGCACGCCGTAGCGCTTGCGGACCTCGGCGGCGCTGGTCCGCGCCCGCTCCCCGGCCAAAGCGCGGTCCAGGACCCGGTCCTCCAGCTCGAGGATCGCGCCTACGCGCTCCGGGTCCTCGTCGAGCACCGCCTTGATCGCCTTCAGCGGCATGAACCGCTCCTCCTGCAGGCGCTTGATCAGGCGGATCCGGTCGACGAACTCGGGCGGGTAGTAGGCCATGTTGCGGCTGGTCTTGACCGGCTCCGGCAGCAACCCCTCCCGCAGGTAGTGCTTGATCGTCGGCGCCGGCACCCCCGACGCCTCCGACAGCTCCCCCATCCGCATCAGATGTCGATGGGCCGATTTCGGGTCCATATCAGCGGAAATCGGCCCGTCCGCAGTCATGCCAGGAATTCCGGGCGCTCGGCGGCGACGTCGTTGCCGGCGGCGGCGCCGGACTCCAGCATCGCGGCGATCTCCTGCTCGCTGTAGCCGGCCTCGGCCAGCACCTCGGCGGTGTGCTCGCCGAAGGCGGGAGCGGGGCGAGTGGGGTCGGCGGGGGTGCGGCTCAGCTTCACCGGCGCGCCGAGCTGGCGCACGGTGCCGAGCTCGGGCTGCTCGACCTCGACCACCATCCGCCGCTCCCGCACCAGCTCGGAGTCGAGCGCCTCGTCGATCTCGAGGACGGGCTCGATGCAGCAGTCGTGCTGGTCGTTGAAGGCGCGCCATTCCTCGCGGCTGCGCGCGCGGAAGACCGCGGCCAGATCGCGCCAGGCGTCGGACCCGGGCGCCTCGAACTGCTCCTCGATCAGCTCGGGTCGCCCGACGCCGTTGCAGAAGGCGGCCCAGAACTTCGGCTCCAGCGCCCCGCAGGTGACCCAGCCGTCGGAAGCCTCATAGGGCAGGTAACAGACGAGGCCGCCTGCCAGCGCCTGCTCGCCGCGGCGCGGCACCTCGCCGTCGCAGAAGTAGCGCCCGGCGACCAATGCCAGCCAGGAGAGGGCGCCGTCGGCCATCGAGACGTCGACCATCTGTCCCTCGCCGGATCGGTCGCGCTCGTGCAGCGCCGCCATCACCCCGAAGGCCGCCATCATGGCGCCGCCGCCGATGTCGGCGATCTGGCCCCCCGACTGCACCGGCGGCCCGTCCTTGGCGCCGGTCAGGCCGAGCAGGCCGACCAGGCCGAGGTAGTTCATGTCGTGGCCGGCCCGCTGGACGTAGGGGCCGTCCTGGCCGTAGCCGGTGATCGCGCAGAAGACGATTCCGGGGTTGGCCTCGCGCATCCGCTCGTAGCCGACTCCGAGCCGATCGAGGACGCCGGGTCGGAAGCCGTCGAGGACGACGTCGTAGGAGGCGACAAGCCGCAGCAGCGCCTCGCGGCCGGCCTCGGACTTGAGGTCGAGCCGGATCGAGCGCTTGCCGCGGTTGAGCGAGAGGTAGAGCGCCGAACGCGTCCCCAGGCCCTGCTGCTCCTCGCCGCCGTAGTAGGGCGGCGCCCAGCGGACGTAGTCGCCCATGCCGGTGTCCTCCACCTTCAGCACCTCGGCGCCGAGATCGGCGAGCAGCAGCGAGCAGAACCCGCCCGGCAGCAGCCGGCTCAGGTCGAGGATCTTGACGTCGCTAAGCGGCAGAGCGGTCATCGTTCCGGGCCGGCACGCCCAGCAGCTCCCGCGCCTCGCCGACGCTCGCCGGGCGGCGGCCGATGTCTTCGGCCATCTGGCGCGCTTTGGCGATCAGCTCGCCGTTGGACTTCGCCATCTCGCCGTTGGGCAGGTAGAGATTGTCCTCGACGCCGGCGCGGACGTTGCCGCCGAGCACCAGCGAGGAGGCCAGGAGCTTCCACTGGTCGCGGGAGATGCCGATCACCTGCCACTGATTGCGCCCCTCCGGGCCGCCGGGGATCTGGTCCGACATCAGGGTGACGTTGCGCGGCGTCGGCCGGATCCCGCCGGTCACCCCCATCACCAGGGAGATCTGCAGCGGTTCCGCAAGCAGGCCCATGTCCAGAAGCGGGTCGAGGTTGGCGACGTGGCCGGAGTCGAAGCACTCGTGCTCCGGCTTGATGCCGAGCTCGCGCATCGCCGTGAGGAACTCGACGATCGTGTCGAAGCTGTTCTCGAACACGGTCTTGAAGACGAAGTCCTTGCGCCGGGAGCTGTACTTCGCGTAGTTCATCGAGCTCATGTTCAGCGCCGCCACGTCCGGGCGCAGCTCGCGCAGGTACTCGATCCGCTTCTCGATCGAGATCCCGATCGCGCCGGTCGAGTAGTTGACGATCACGTCGCCGACCTCGGCCAGGATCGCCTCGGTGATCTTGCGGAAGTCCTCGACCTCGTAGGACGGCGTGCCGTCGGGTTCGCGGGCGTGGATGTGGATCTGCGAGGCGCCCTCGTCGACCGCCCGCCGCGCCTCCGCCGCGTACTCCTCCGGCGTGTAGGGGATCGCCGGGCACTGGTCGCGATCGGCGAGCACGCCGCTGATCGAGCAGCTGATCACCACCGGGTCCTCGAACCGACTCAAACCGGCATCACCCCATGGCGTTTCTTCGGCTTCTCGACGTGTTTGGTCCGCGCCATCCGCAGCGCCCGCACGATCGTCGGCCGCGTCTCCCGCGGGTCGATGATGTCGTCGATCACCGCGTTGCCGGCGGCGATGTAGGGGTCGATCTGCTTGCGGACCGCGTCCAGCATCGCCTCGCGGGTGGCCTCGGGGTCGTCCGCCGCCTCGATCGCCGAGCGGCCGATGATTTCGACGGCGCCCTCGGCGCCCATCACCGAGATCTCGGCCCCGGGCCAGGCGACGATCAGGTCGGGCTCGTAGGCCTTGCCGCACATCACGTAGTAGCCGGCACCGTAGGCCTTGCGGACGACGACGGTCACCTTCGGCACCGTCGCCCGGCTGACCGCGTAGAGCATCTTCGCCCCGTGGCGGATGATCCCGGCGTGCTCGACCTTCGAGCCGACCATGAACCCCGGCACGTCCTGGAGGAAGACGAGCGGAACGTTGAAGGCGTCGCAGAGGTTGATGAAGCGCGCCGCCTTGTCGGCGGAGTCGTTGTCGAGGATGCCGGCCAGGTGCCTGGGGTTGTTGGCGACGATCCCGACGGGCTGGCCGCCGAAGCGGGCGAAGCAGGTGATCAGCGTCCGTGCGAAGCGCGGCTTGACGTCGAACCACTCGCCGTCGTCGACGATCTCGCGGATCACGTCGTACATGTCGTAGGGCTTGCGCGAGGACTCGGGGACGATCTCCATCAGCTTGTCGGACATGCGGTCGTCCGGATCGGCGGTCTCGGCGACCGGCGGCTTCTGCTCGCAGTTCGGCGGGAAGTAGGAGAGATAGGACTTGACCGCGGCGATGCAGTCCGCGTCGTCCTTGACCTCGAGGTCCCCCACCCCCGACTTGCGGCAGTGGACCTTGGCGCCGCCGAGGTCCTCCATCGAGATGTCCTCGCCGGTCACCGCTTTGGTCAGGTGCGGCCCCGCCAGCGCCATCGCCCCCTGGCCGGAGACCATCGGCACGAAGTCCGCCAGGGCCGGGATGTAGGCGGTGCCGGCGGCGCATGGACCCATCATCGCCGCGACCATCGGGATCACCCCCGACATTTCCACCTCCTCGCGGAAGAGCTGGCCGGAGCCGGCGAAGAGCGAGCCGGTCGCCTCCTGGATGCGGGCGCCGGCCGAGTCGAGCAGCCAGACGAACGGCATCCGCTTGCTCAGCGCCATCTCCCGCAGGCGGCCGACCTTGAGCTCGCCGGTCATCCCCATCGACCCGGCCATCACCGTGAAGTCGTAGGCGGCGATGCAGCAGGGGCGGCCGTCGACGTCCCCCCAGCCGGTGACGACGCCGTCGGCGGGCGCCTCGACCCCGTCCATCGCCCGCTGGGCGAAGTGCGGGCGGCCGTGGATCCCCATCTCGACGAAGCTGCCCTCGTCGACGAGCAGGTCGATCCGCTCGCGCGCCGTCATCTTGCCGCGCTCGTGCTGCTTGGCGATCTTCTCCTCGCCGCCGCCGAGGCGCGCCTTCTCGCGGCGCTCGCGCAGCTGCTCGGTGAGGTCGCCGAGCGGAACGGTGCCGGGGAGAAGGTCCTCGCGCTCCTGGTCGGAATCGGCCATTACCGTCCCTTCCACTGCGGGTCGCGTTTCTCGAAGAATGCGGTGACGCCCTCGACGATGTCCTCGGTCGTGAAGGTGAGCGAGAGCTGGGAGCGCAGGAACTCGAGCGCCTCGTCGATCGCCATGTCCTGCTGGCGGTACATCGCGTCGTGGCCGATGCGCATCAGCACCGGGCTCTTCGACGCCAGCTTGCCGGCCCACTCGGCGACGGCGGCGTCGAACTCCGCCGCTGCGACGACCTTGTTCGCGAGCCCGAACTCGACCGCCTGCTCGGCGCTGAGCCGCTCCCCCAGCAGCATCATCTCGTTGACTTTCTTGCGCGGGACGTTGCGGTAGATGATCGCCATGATCATGTAGGGGAAGGCGCCGACGTTGATCTCCGGCGTGCCGAAGGTCGCTGCCTCTCTGGCGATCACCAGGTCGCAGCTGAGCGCCAGCCCCATCCCCCCCGCCAGGACGTGGCCGTTGACCGCACAGAGCGAGGGCTTGCCGAGTCGCGGCATCAGGCGGAAGAACTCGAGGAAGAGGTCGGAGGCGAAGTGTTTGGCGACCAGCGGCGCGTCGGCGGCGAAGCCGCCGAGGTCGGCGCCGGCGCAGAAGACCCTGTCGCCCGCGCCGGTGAGGACGACAGCGCGGACGTCCTCGCAGTCGCGCGCCCGCTTCATCGCATCGACCAGCTCGAACAGCATCTGGCCGGAGAGCATGTTGCGCTTCTCCGGGTCGTTCAGGGTCACCGTGGCGACGCCGTCCGCGACCTCGTAGGCGACCTTCTCGTAGCTCTCCTCGCTCGACATCCGGCGGCAACGATAGCCGACCTCTGTTGAAAGTGGGAAGTGCTACTGTCTACTCGCTTTTTCCGGGACCGGCCCCCGGTCCGACCACCAGCGAGGGAGAACCTGTGGCGACCGCGACGACCGATGGCTCCAGCGTCATCAAGCCCGACCATCAGGCCGGGCGCAAGCACTTCATCTTCAGCCAGGAGCACGAAGACCTGCGCGAGTCGATGCAGTCATGGGTGAAGAAGGAGCTGTGGCCGCATCGCAACGAGTGGGAGGACACCTACTGGCCGACCTCGGCGATGAAGCGGGCCGGCGAGCTCGGCTTCCTCGGCCTCTGCTTCCCGGAGGAGTACGGGGGCCAGGGCGGCGACTACTTCCACTCCCTGGTCCGGGCCGAGTGCATGAGCTACTCGGGCTCGGGCGGGACCAACATGGGCTTCGCCGTCCAGACCGACATGGTCCTCCCTCCCATCGACCTGCTCGGCTCCGACGAGCAGAAGCGCAGGTACCTCGAACCGGGCCTGAAGGGCGAGAAGATCGGCAGCCTCGGGATCACCGAGCCGGGGGCCGGCTCCGACGTCGCCGGGATCCGCACCACGGCGATCCGTGACGGCGACGAATACGTCATCAACGGCTCCAAGACCTTCATCACCAATGGTCCGCGCGCCGACTTCATCGTCCTCGTCTGCAAGACCGATCCGGAGGAGCGGCACGCCGGGATCACCCTCTTCGTCGTCGACCTGCGCGACTCCAACGGGGACCACGTGCCGGGCTTCAGCGTCTCCGCCGAGCTGGAGAAGATGGGGATGCACGCCTCCGACACCGGCGAGCTGGCCTTCGAAGACGTCCGCGTCCCGGCGGACGCCGTCCTCGGCGAGGTCGGCAAGGGCTTCTACCACATCGCCTGGGAGCTCCAGGGCGAGCGGCTGGTCGCCGCCGCCGGCTGCCACGCCGGGGCCGAGCGGATGATCGAGAAGACCCTCGAGTACGCGAAGGAGCGCGAAGCCTTCGGCCGCCCGATCGGCAAGTTCCAGGCGATCCGCCACAAGTTCGCCGAGATGGCGACCAAGACCGAGGCGGCGAAGCAGTTCACCTACGCCACCGCCTGGCGCTTCGGCAACGGCGAGTACCCGGTGCGCGAGATCACGATGGCCAAGCTCTTCGCCTCGCGGACCGCCTGCGAGGTCGCCGACGAGTGCGTCCAGATCCTCGGCGGCTACGGCTACATGAAGGAGTACGAGATCGAGCGCGCTTACCGCGACGTCCGCCTCAACCGCATCGGCGCCGGCACCGACGAGGTGATGCTCGACGTGATCGGCCGGAGTTACGGGCTCTAGGGGACGAGGCGGAACGGCGGGTAGCGATCGGTGACGAGCGTGAACGCGTAGCCGGCGACCCTGTTGTGCCAGCGAACGACGCCTTCTACGAAGTGGAAGATGCCGCGGGGGTAGCGGCCGGTGAAGAGAATCGCGAACCAAGCGCCGATCACGGCGAAGAAGACGCCGATATCGAGGAAGACGAGGACGATGTAATGCGGGATGGCCAGCAGCCACTTGACGATCGGCAGGCCCCGTTCGAGATCGCGCTCGACGTCCGGGTAGGGGAAGTCAAGGCGAACGGACTGTTCTTCGTCGGTCGACGGGTACCTGTCGTCCATCAGCAGCAGATAGACGGCGACACGGTTGGTGAACCGCAGCAGCTGCAGGTTCCAGTCGTACCACCAGCGCGGGTACTTCTTGCGAAAGAGGATCATCAGAGCGGTCGGCACGAAGACCACGCCGGCGCCTGCGCCTGCGAAGGGAAGCGAGGACCCTCCCCAGTTCGAGCTCCATCCCCAGCCGCCGCTGAGAGAGGCGAGGATGACCGCGATCGGGATCACGGTGAAGATCCGGAACGCCGTCGTCAGCCGGTCCAGGTCCCGATCGGGGTACTCCGTCGAGAACGCCACCGGGTAGTCGCTTGCCTGCATCGCTCATCTCCTTCGTTCGACTGGGCTAGGCTCGCCGCGGGATGACCCTGATCAAGGACACGGGTACTCGGGCCATCCTCCCTCCCTTCGGCGAGGAGCACAAGCAGCTGCGGGAGACCGTCAGCCGCTTCGTCAGCAAGGAGATCGCGCCCAACGTCGACGAGTGGGAGGCGGCGCGAGAATTCCCCCGCGAGCTCTACTCGCGTTGCGCCGAGCTCGGCTTCCTCGGCCTGAAGTTCCCGGAGCGCTACGGCGGCCAGGGCGGCACCCATCTCCACGACGCGATCTGGGTCGAGGAGCTGGCGCGCTCCGGCGGCTCCGGCGGCGTCGCCGCGGGGCTCAACGCCCACACTTCGATCGCGATGCCGCCGATCTTCAACTTCGGCAGCGAGGAGCAGAAGCAGCGCTGGCTGGTGCCGGGAATCGCCGGCGAGAAGATCGGCGCCCTCGGCATCACCGAGCCCGGCGCCGGCTCCGACGTCGCCGGCATCACCACCACGGCACGCCGGGTCGACGGCGGCTACGTCGTCAACGGCGCCAAGACCTTCATCACCAACGGCGTCCGCGCCGACTTCCTCGTCTGCGCCTGCAAGACGACCGAGGAGGGCGGGCACGGCGGCATCTCCTTCCTCGTGCTCGAGCGAGAGATGCCCGGCTACGAGGTGGCGCAGAAGTTGGAGAAGATGGGCTGGCACTCATCCGACACCGGCGAGCTCGCCTTCACCGACGTCGAGGTGCCGGTGGAGAACCTGCTCGGCGAGGAGAACGGCGGCTTCAAGCTGATCATGGCCAACTTCGCCTGGGAGCGACTGCTGATGGCGATCGGCGCCGTCGGCGCGATGCAGCGCCTGATCGAGATCACCGTCTCCTACGCCCTCGAGCGCGAAGCCTTCGGCCGCCCGATCGGCAAGTTCCAGGCGATCCGCCACCACGTCGCCGAGATGGCGACCAAGGCCGAAGCCGCCCGCGCCCTCACCTACAACGCCCTGCGCCTCTTCCACAGCGGCCAGGACTGCATCCGCCACGTCAGCATGGCCAAGCTCGTCACCCAACGCGCCGTCCTCGAGATCGCCGACCAGTCACTCCAGATCCACGGCGGCTACGGCTACATGCGCGAGTACGGCATCGAGCGCGCCGTCCGCGACGCCCGCCTCGGCCCGATCGGCGGCGGCACCGACGAGATCATGAAGGAGATCCTCGGCAAGCAGATGGGGCTCTAGTTTTTCCCTGCATTTAATGGGTTTTCGCCCTTGAGTTGTGTACTTGAGGCGCATTTCGTACACGGCCGATTCGTATCCTCTGCATGTGATTTGGGCGATTTTGAAACGGTGCACCAACCGCGCCTCAGGTGCAACTCGAATTCCATGATCAGGACGACGCCCAGCCGAGCCCGCCGCCAACATCTACGTAAGGACTAAGGAACCCGAGTCATGGCACAGCCCAAGCGAGACCCCGCTGATGTTGCTGCAGAGCGCGACCTCGAGATCGACCGCCGCCTCGGCACCGAGACCCCCCAGTTAGGGAAGCTGAGCGAGGCGCTCTTTGAGGCCTACACCGCAGAGGCGTGGGGCTTTGACCAGTTCTCGGCGATCGCCGATGAGGAACAGCGCGCAGTCGCCTCAGACCTCACTCTTTCAGCTGTCGAAGGAGTCGAAGTCAACCTGCGGGAGATGGCGCTCTGCCTCATGGACCTGGATGAGCTGGTTGGCCCTAACGGCCGCACGATGCCGGGGCCCGAGACCACAGTCGAGGAGCTGATCGATGGCAAGAGAACCCACCGCGCGGTCACCGACTTCACCCGGGCCTTCGGATCGACTCTCGACTGCCTGGCGGCCGCGACGATTGCGGTCCTCTGCCTCCCGAGCTCGATCCAGAGCGCTTCCGGGGCATCCCTTCTCAACGTGATCGAGCTGCCCGCGGCTGCTCCCGCCTCCCAGCAGGAGGCCAGAGGTCGGGCGGCCAACCTAATTGAGGCCCACGCCGAACGGGATCCAGCCGGATGGCTGGCCTGGATGCTCGAGCTGCGAAATGCGGTCATCCACCGAGGGCACCTGACCGGAGTCTGGATGACGATGCCGAGGAAAGGGTCCGGGCCACAGCTCGCCGTTTGGTCGGAGACGGGTATCTCCCACCTGATTCGAATGCAGCCTCACCTTCGAGGCAAGCCCTGGCAGCCGGACATGCTTTCCCTGACGGGACCCGAGACCCCGGCGGACGCCCTGATCTGGCTGCCCGAACCGACGACGGCGACGCTGCGCGAGGTCAAGGTGAGAGCGGTGGCGCTCGCCGAGGAGTTGAGCGAGCTTCTGCTCGACCTCTTCACCGGGGAGCGGACCGACTGGGAACTGCCCGAGGCAAAATGGCGCTTGGAGCGTGTCACCGGTCGACCCAGAGAGGCGAAGGCGGCTCAGTTCAAGGGCTTTGACCCTGATTACCCCGCCCCACCTCCCTCCGAGATGAGGGTCCACCCCCGCTCGGCTCAACGCCTGGAGCTGGCAGAGCGATTGCGACAGGCAAACCAGGAAGCCGATTGAGGCGCCAGCCGGGGCGCCAACACGGAAGGTTCCGCACCGCCGGCCCGCCCACATAGCCACCTGCAGAGGGCGCCCCGGATTGGGCAGCCCACTTCGGTTCGCCGCTTGGCGTTTTCCGCATCGGTCCGTCCTATCCTCGAATCGTGATGCCCGACCTCGAAGCCTTCAACGAAACCGCTTTCGCCCAGCGGATGATCCAGATCGAACTGGGCCTGGCCGAGTGGCCCGAACCAGACGCGAAACGCCATCACTTCGTACCCCAGTTCATGCTGAATCGATTCGGCGAGCCGCGTATCTTCCAGCTCGAGAAGTCGACCGGCAAGCCTCAGTCGATCCTGGTCACCGAGGCCGCCTCCCGGCGGCATTTCTACCGCTTCGCAGACGACGAGGGCAACAAGTCGAGCGTCATCGAGGGCATCTTCGGACTAGCCGAGACCGACGCCGCCCCAGCCCTGCTGCGGCTCGAAGAGGACGGCGAGATCTCAGACCATGACCGCGCCGCGATCGCCCTGTTCCTCGCCTACCTCTGGGCGAGGACACCGGGTGCTCGTGAGCACGCCGAATCTATCGGCGAGGAAATTCGCCTCGGCTTCGCCGCGACCCAGTTGAGCGATGCCCAGGACTTCGAGCGGACGATGAAAGAGCTCGGGAAGACGCCGGAGGAGCTGGAGAAGCTCCGCCATAGGATGCTCGGCCAGTTGCGAAATGGCGAAGTCCACTCGCCCGACCCCGACGGCGGCGCCACCACCGGTTTGCTCATGCAGGCCGCCCACGAACTCTCGGTGGATATGTTCGCCGAAACCGAATGGACGCTCCTGCGCGCCGGCGGCAAGCGCTTCATCACCTCCGACCGCGCCACAGCGAGCTTCGACCCCTCGCCTGCCCACCCGTGGTCAGGGGCTGCGGTTCTCAGCTCACCCGACGCCGAGACCTACTTCCCGATCAGCGCCGAGCACTGCCTGAAGATCAGCCCCGGAACCCCGAGGTTGGTGCTCGAAGATGCACCGAACTCCCGGGTCACCGAGATCAACCTCCGAATCTACGGTTGGGCGGAGCGCTTCATCTACGGAGGGACACAGCAAGATGTCTGCTCAGTTCGCAAGGCGCTGAAGGGCTCGAAGCGGAGGTTCGCCGTTCCACCCTCGCGGGCGCAATTCGCAACGCTGATCGAGCGCGACGCCGAAGATGAGCGTCTAGCCGAAGCGCACCGCGCCAGAGGCTGGCCCCCGTATCTCACCACCGTTGGCGAGGACGGCCTGTCCGAGGAGCTCGACTACATGGTGGTCGGCGCCGACGGGACCGCAATCGAGATCGGCATCTCGAGCGAGGCGCTGGTCGAGGAGCGTGCGCGAAAGGCCGGCGGCTACAGCGAGGGGGAGGCGATGCCGGGCGCCATGAAGATCAAAGCGATCTCGCCAAGGTCGGTGCTGCCAACACGGCACTAGTTCGGCGAGGCGCAGACCGGACGAGCCGACCCCCCACTCCTCGGCGTCCTCCCCCAATCTCGAGTCTCAACTTGCGCTTGCCGGGGGACTCGGGCAACCGAGAAGCTCTTGGAAAACATCGAATGATTAGGGCGTGCATCGCGCCTAGCCCTGAATTACATAGACCCTCACAACCAGCCCATCGTGGCTTTCGCGTGAGATCGTTCTCCAGGGCGCGCCGGTTCTTTATCCGCTTGTCGGGGTCGTAGATCAGTGCAACTAGGGCACCGCAGTCGGAATGGGTCCTGTACCGGTTGATGTCGATGATGAGCTCCTCACCGACCTCCTTTGCACCCAGGCTGGTACGAGTCATCTTGGTCTCGAACACAATCTTCTCCGCCTTGAGCAGGAAGTCAACACGCGACCTGGCACCGGCCTGTTCGGGAGCCCAGTCCTCCGGGCGCACATCGTCGAAGAAAACATTCAGCTGGGCGTGGATGAGCGTCTGAACGTCGTACTCATCCTCGATCGAGAATGGCACCCTCCCGCGGCCACGATCTTCGAGCGGCCGCACGAAGTCGCCGAAGCCTCGACAAATGCGCTCGATCAAGGCGAGGTGCTCACTCGTTTCGCCCGTCCCCTGCAGCCTCTGCCTGGCCTCGGCCAGGATCTGCCTCTGGGTGAGGAGTGGGCCGCGAAAGGCAGAATCAACCGGGTACTGCCAGTAGGAGACCAGCGGGTTCGGCTCGTCCAACTGGATCTTGCTCGGTAAGTCCGGTCCCGAGAGGAAATCCTTGATCTTCTGGCTGTACCAGTTTCCCTCGAACTCACTGCGAAAGCGCTCTCCAAGGTCATTTGGCAGTAGGTCGACCGCGCGCGCATACCAGTCGTGGTAGGTGCCGACCAGGGCGTCGATCGCCGCCTTGTCCACCAGTACCTCGGTCTCGCCTTGGATCGCGGCGGCGTTCGCCTCTAGGTCGGCACTCTCGTCGATGAACTCTTGGATTGCGAAGGCGGTCATCTGGGTCGACGTGTCAGACGCGAAAGACGCGAGGTTCACGTCCGTCGGTATTTTCGCGGGAGTCCGAATGGAGGGAGATCCCTTGCCCGGTCGCCCGAATAGTTTGGAGGCGATCAAGTGAATCAAGGCAATCCAAATCGCGCCGCACTGGGAGGAGCTGCCAATGAGGCGGGCAGCGGCTACCGGGCCGGGGTCGGCGCCGTGATCGCCGCCCATTCGCTCTACGGCTGGGACCTGGTGGCGTTAGAGCTGCCGCGAGGCTCTGCCGTTCCCGGCGCTCTTCGCTTGGAGGCCGACGCAGCCCTTGATGACATCGTCGCCGAGCTGAAGGGCGGTGGTCGCGCCCTGGTTCAGGCAAAACGCAGCCTCAAGCTCTCCGGTCGGGCGGGGTCCGCCCTGGCGCAGGCGGTCGAACAATGCCGGCGGGCGGTATCCGAGGAAGAGCTTGACCCGGCCCGGGACCGTTTGGTGCTGGCGGGTGGTTCTATCTCTGGCCCGATTGGCGACCTGCAACTGGCGCTCCGGAGGCGTCGCGAACCCTTTGCGGGGGCCCCGACGGCGAAGGAAGCGGATGCGATGAAGCGCTTTGAGGCGCTTCTGGTCGGGATGGCGCAGGAGGACCACGACCTGTTGCTTGACTGCCTCGTGATCTGGGAGTGCGATGCGGAGGAGCCCAGCGGAGACGCCGCCGAACGTGCGGCGGCTCTACTCGACGGATCGATTGTCGCCCACGGGCAAGGGCACCGCGCGCTCGCAGCCCTGGGCTCTGCGGCAAGAGAGCTGGCCCGGCGCCGCGGGGGCACCGATCTGAGCGGCCTGATCGAGACCCTTCGGAAAGCCGAGGTCGAACTCCTCGACGACGCTGCCGGGGCCGCTGCCGCCCGCCTCGTCTCGCGACAGCAAGCGAGCGCGCGCTATCGCCGGCGCCTGCAGGCCCGCGGCGAGACCGTTCGCCTGCTCGGTGTAGGTGCCGGACTACCTGACCTTCCGCTGGCCGACGTGGATGCCGACGTCAACGCGACCGAGCCCGCTTTGGACCAGGAGGGCGAGAAGGCGAGCGAGCGCGAGCTCGAATTGCTCCTTCGCCGCCGCGGCAGGCTGCTGCTCACCGGCCTGCCGGGGGCAGGCAAGAGCACGTCGGTTCGGATCGCGGCGGCCCGGCAGGCGGGCAACCCTGACGCACCGCTACCGGTCTTCATCAGCCTTAACGCGCTTGCCAATCGTCTGGGGAGCAAGGGTTTCGGGGAGCTGCTTGTCGATCTCGCCACCGAGAGCGCTCCGGCGGAGGATCAGGCGTTGCTGCGTGAGGAGATCGAGGCCGCGCTCGGAGCCGGCAACGCAACCCTCTATCTCGATGCGCTTGACGAGGCTCGCGCTCGCAGCCGCGCCATCGTTGATTCTCTCTGCGACTACCTCGATGGCATCAAAGCTTCTGTCGAGCTGATCCTGACCACTCGCGACTCAAAGGTCGCGGACGCACAGATCCTCAAGCTGCCTGAAGTTCGCCTCGCCGCCCCTTCAGAAATCCGCAATACGGTCAAGGCGATCCTCCGCGCCTTCGCCATGCATCGTGGCGTCGAGGACCCCGAGGCCTGGATCAAGCCCCGACTTGGGTGGGTAGATCGTGCCCTCTCTCGCGATCGCGATCTCGAAAGCACTCCGCTGATGCCGGTCTTGCTCGCCGTCAGCGCCGGGGCCAAGAGTAATCCGGTTCAACTGCCGCAGTTGCGCGCGGACATTCTCAAAGGAGTAGTCGCAGATGTCGTCGCTGAGTGGGAGACGACCAAGGCCGAGTCGGGCACCCTGGCGCTCGGTGAGATCCGAGGCTCTCGGGCCGCTGATGCATTGCTCGAATGCTTCCTAGTCGAGGGTGCGCTGTTGGCCAATGAAGGTCGCCCAGATCTGGATTCGGTGGTCCAGGACCTTGCCGGGCTCTTCACCGAGGATTGGAATCTGAGCGCCGGAGACGCGCGGGCAAGCGCTCGCGAGGCGATCGCCTTCTGGGATGAGGCGGGTGTCTTCCTGCTCACCGAGGACGATGTGTTGGTGCCCCGGGTAAAGCTGTTCAGCGAGTTGGCCGATGCCTGGCACCACTCTCAGGCCGACCCCGACCGAGTCGGCAAGTGGGTTCGGGAGGCGCTCGAGGATGGCGAACGAGGCGAGGCGCTTAAGCTTGCAGCGAGCATCTCGGCGGTGGCTGCCGACTCATTGGCCGCGGCAGCGACTGCCGATGCCGGGTCGAAGGTCCTCTTCCTGGCCCTCGATGCAATCGAGGAGGGGGCGAAAGTGAGCGCGTCACGCAGCGCCGAGCTGGTCGAGGCGCTCTTGAAGGTGATGGCAGCCGGAGGTGGGTCGAGCCTTGAGGCCGCGGGCAGATTGGCTGGGCCCGGGATCCCCGGCGCCCTTCAACAACTCACGTTTGAGAGCTTCGAGCGCGACCTGCCCGCCGATCACGCAGTGATCGCCCAGGTCAGGGCTATCGTCAACTGGAATCTGGAGCGAGATAAGGACGCCCTCAGGCGCTTTGAGATGGTGCTCGGCTCCAAATCGCCCGAGCCGATCGAGAAGCAGCGAGACTCGCCGACGATCCTGGCGCTGTGGGGTGTGGATTCACGATGGAGCGACGCCGTCGCCGCCTCAGCCGAGGAGTTGGTCCCGAGCTCCGAAGCGGCGGCGCGAGTTGCCGCCGAGCAGACCGTCCACATCGCCGGCGGGCCGGCAAAGCGGATCGTCGCCGTGCTAAAGGAAAACGGCTACGGCGAGCTTGCCATCGAGCACCAGCGCCTCACCGATCGCGCCATTGGCCGGAGCCGCAGCTGGGCCAAGCGCTGGCAGGAATCCCAGCAGGCGGATCTCAATTTCTTCGAGTTCGTGGGCGAGCTTGGTGACGAGGTCGAGATGGGGGTGCGAGAGCGTCGCGGCCTGGATGAATTGGTCGATCTCTTCTTCACCCTGGAGATCCCCAGCTCGCAGGGGTATGCGTTCGTCGAGATGGTCCTCGAGTTCCCCGGGCGAATGAGAGAGCTGATCAAGATTGTCATCTCGCTGGCAGGTTTTGACCCCGCGCTACTTGCGACTCAGGCACGACAGTTTCGCCGTGAAATCGAGGACGAGGATGCTTTCTCCCCGTCGAGCCTGGTCTTCATCCCGGGTTCCGAGCGCAAGGTCGATCGCTGGGGGTCCCTGGAGGAACCCGAGGCAGCGGTGGAGCAGCTCCTCGTACAGTTCCATGGCTTCAGATTCTCCGCCTCGGTTGCCGCCTCGGCGCTCGTGGCCGCACCGCCGGAGCTCGAAGTCCATGCGAAGGTGCTGGCGAAGCTCGACGGACTGAAGCGCTGGCGCCAGCGACTTGCAGGGCTAGTCGCACTAGATACCGCGGGAAGCCTTGAGGGAGGGCTCGCACTGGCTCGAGAATGGCTCAGCTCCGGCCCCTCCCCGCTGCGCCGTTCCGCCGCGGTCTATGTCGGGGTTATGGTCAGCCACTCCGATCTCGCCCGGGCCTTGCTGCTGGATGCCCTCGCGGACCCCGACGGAAAGGTCAGGCAGAGCGCGATCGAATCGCTGCGAGCCAAGGACCTCGACCCGGAACTGCGCGCACGGGTCGCGGCATCCACGAGCGGCTTAGGGCCGTGGGATTGCACCGAATGCGGTGAGTCCAATCCGCCAGGCACAAGCCCGTGTCGAAAGTGCAGCACCGTCGGCCCCGAACTCTCGAAGCCGATTGAACAACTGCTTGCTCCGGTGAGCGAGGGCACCTCGAGTTGAGATGCGGCCGCTGAATCCGAGCTTCAGGTATAGACGAGGGACCTTGAACCTTCTAAGTGTTGTGCTCGCTGGCTCTCGGGGCGGACACAATCCGGACACATCACCTCGGACCCTGGGGGTCACGCGCGATCACTCGAATCAGGATCGAAAAGACTTATTTGCAGGGAATGTGTGTCCTCGAATGTCCCTTGGTGTCCGGTCGTTCCGTGCCTGGCGTTCCTGAAGGAGATCCTCGGCAAGCAGATGGGGTTGTAGCGGCCGCGAGGGTCGTTTAGAGCCGATTCCAACGAGCACCTGCCCTCTCGAATAGGCGGCGCTAAAAGGGCGGGTAATTAGCGCCATTATTGGCTTCTTAGCGCTATTTCTCACTCGCTATCGAGGCTGGCGCCTGGACGGATGAAGGAGACGATCGGGCGCCAGTGGCGCTCTGAGGCCCCGCCGCGCTCAGTGCCCAGGCCCGGCGTTACAGGCGTGAGACTTCCCGATTCCTGGGCCGCCGTTGCAGTAGTCGAAGCCGGGGCCGCCGTAGAGCTGGTCGGGGTCGGGGCCGCCGAAGAGGCGGTCGCTGCCGCCTTCGCCGTGGCAGCCATCCTGGCCCGGGCCCATGATGCAGATGTCATTGCCGGGGCCGCCCCAGCAGCCGTCGCTGCCGGCGCCGTGACGGCAGAAGTCGTTGCCGGGGCCGCCGACGCAGTCGCTGTTGCGGGGGCCGGTGATGCAGACGTCGTTGTTGGGACCGCCGATGCAGCGGTTGCGCCGCGATCCTTCCGAGTAGCAGACGTCGCGCTCGCCGTTGCCGATGAACTTGTCGGAGCCGGCTCCCAGATGGACGGTCAGCGGGATCGGCAGGCGGTCGTCGACCTTGACCAGGTCGCCCGAGGGGCCCATCTGGACTTCCATCGAAGCGGCGCCGGCGACGCGGCAGACGGCGACCATGTGGCCGCGCTTGAAGCGGCATCCTTTCGGCTTCGCATGGGCCATGTTGCCCTTGACGACGATCCTCGTCCCGTCCGTGGAGATGTTGAGGGTCGAGCCCGAATGGGCGCCGTAGATGACGATTTGACCAGCCGGCGATGCGGCGCAGGGCACCAACAAGAGGGCCAGCACCACGATTGCCGTAGCCAGCGAACTGCGGCTAAGGCGGGTTGACATTCCGCGGCACCCTAGCGAGGTGGGCAGATAGGGGCGGCCCAGATGGACGAATTTGCGAAGTCAGATCTAGGATGCAGGCGTGATCTACCTGCTCCGCCACGGCGACGCCGAGAAGGGAGACGGGGACGACGCGGCCCGGCGCCTGACTCCGAAGGGGAAGCGCCAGGCACGTGCCGCGGGCAAGGCGCTGGCGGCCCTGGGCGACCAGATCGACGCCTGCCTGACCAGCCCGAAGGTGCGGGCCGCCGACACGGCGTGCCTGGCCTGCGAGGCGCTGAACCTCGAGCCTGAGATTGCCCCCGAGCTGGCCGGTGGCGCGTTCGACTCGCTCGCCCTCGCCGCCGGCCGCGGCAACGTTCTCCTCGTCGGCCACGAGCCCTACCTCTCCGACGAGATCGCGCGCCTGACCGGGGGGCGCGTGAAGCTGCGCAAGGGCGGGTTGGCGATAATCGACGGCTCGACCCTGGTGGGGCTGCTGCGGCCAGGCGACCTGAAGGTGATCGCGGCAAGCTCGTAGGACCAACGATCGGAGGAGGCGCGGATGCTTTCGTGGCCGGCCAAGAAGATGATCGCGCGCAATATGGAGCGGGCCAGTGCCGGAGACATCAGCCCGACGATGAAGATGGACGCGCAGGACATCAGGTTCCGCTTCCCCGGCGACAGCTCCTGGGTGACCGAGCTTGAGGGGAAGGAGAAGCTGGAGGTGTGGCTGCGTCGCTTCGCCGACGCCGGCATCCAGATCTCCCGCGACGAGGTCCTGCTCAAGGGCTTCCCCTGACGGCGAGCGTGTCTACGAGAACCGCTACGTGATCTGGGGGCACATCTCCTGGGGCCTGCTGCGCGACTACGAGGTCTACGAGGACACGCAGAAGAGCAAGCAGCTCGACGAGAACCTGACGAGCATCGGTAAGTAGGGGTGGTCGGCCCCGGCCGCGCGGGACTAGGATCGGAGGACGGGTCCGGTCGGGACTCTCGGCCGGGCAGGTCGGATGAGAGGAGAGCTGATGCTCTGCGCATTGACCGTACGCACGTTGAAATCGGGGGCGGAGGAGGACTTCAGGCAGGCCTTCGGTCCCGGCGAGGACATGGAGCCGCCGCCCGGGTGGAAACGCTTCGTCGCGCTTCGCAACGTCACCGACGAGAACGAGATCATCACCTTCGGCTACTTCGACGGCACGCTGGAGGAACTACGGGAGAACCAGGAGCGCAACGACTACGACGAGCGCCGTGCCGAAGCTGAGCAATTCGTGGATTCGGTGGGAACCGACGGCATCTTCGAAGTGGTCGAGGAACGCACGATGCAGTAAGCGCTGACCGGGATACTCGGCCCATGAAGCAGCGGGTCTGGGGCGGTGGGGTCAGGCTCCCGCCCGGATGGTCGACTGGCTGGTCAACCAGGACAGCTTTCCGTGTAGCCTCCGCGGCCGACTTCACGAACTAAGGAGACGGAAACTGATGGGACTCTTGGACGGGAAAGCGGCGATCGTGACCGGATCGGCGCGCGGCATCGGACGGGCGACGGCGGAGCTCTTCGCCGGCGAGGGCGCGAAGGTGCTGATCAACGACCTCGACGCCGACGTCGCCGAACAGGCAGCGGGTGAGATCCAGGGCGAGACCGCGGTCCACGCCGGCGATCTGACCCAGCCCGGCGCGGCCGACAAGCTCGTGGCCGCCGCCGTCGATGCCTTCGGCGCCGTCGACATCGTCGTCAACAACGCCGGCTACACCTGGGACGGCGTCGCCCACAAGATGACCGACGAGCAGTTCCAGGCGATGCTGGACATCCACACGATCGTCCCCTTCCGGGTGGCGCGGGCGCTGGCGCCACACTGGCGCGAGGCGGCGAAGGCCGAGCGCAACGAGGGCAAGGAGGTCTTCCGCAAGCTGATCAACGTCTCCTCGACCTCCGGGACGATGGGCAACGCCGGCCAGGTCAACTACTCGGCGGCGAAGATGGGCGTCGTCGGCGTCACCAAAACCCTCGCCAAGGAGTGGGGCCAGTTCAAGATCAACGTCAACGCAGTCGCCTTCGGTTTCGTCGACACCCGGCTGACCGCCGCCAAGGAGGAGGGCGGCGAGATGACCGCTCCCGGTGGCGAGAAGATCGAGCTCGGCATTCCCGAGCAGATGCGGGCGATGGCTTCGGCGATCATCCCGATCGGCCGCCCCGCCTCCCCGCAGGAGGCATCGGGACCGGTGCTCTTCCTCGCCTCGCCGCTGGCCAACTACGTGCACGGCCAGGTGCTCAACGTCACCGGCGGCATGTTCGGGGGGATGTACACCTGAGCACCGACCCGGCAGGGCGCAGGACGCCCCGCTACCTCGACGTCGCCGACAAGGTCTGGCCGGCGATGCGACGCTTCATGGGCGCCCACACGTTCGTCTACCGGAGGACGGGTGGGCGCCTCGGTCACTCGATCCCCGGCGTCTCCGGCAAGATGCTGCTGCTCGACCACGTCGGCGCCAGGAGCGGCAAGAAGCGCACCTCGCCGCTGCTCTACGTCGAGGATGGCCCGAACGTAGTCATCGTCGCCTCCAAAGGCGGCTTTCCCAAGCACCCGGCCTGGTACCACAACCTCATCGCCAACCCGGACACGACGGTGCAGATCGGCTCCGACCGCCGCCCCGTCCACGCCCGCGTCGCCACGCCGGAGGAGCGCCAGCGGCTCTGGGACATGGCCGTGAGGGCCTACAGCGGCTACGAGGACTACCGCGCCCGCACCGAGCGCGAAATTCCGCTGCTCGTGCTCGAGCCCCGCTAAGGCTTCGGCCGGCGCTCCTCGGCGACGGGGTCGCCGCCTTCGGTTGCGATCGACTCCGGCGGCCAGGGGCCGGCCCAGTTGTCGCGGCCGCCGTCGAGGGTGATCGTCGTGCCGGAGAAGTAGTCGCCGGCGGGGGAGGCCAGGTAGGCGACCAGCCAGGCCATCTCCTCGGGCCTGCCGGTGCGCCCGAGCGGGATCGAGCGCTCGATGTTGTCGACCACCTCACGCGGGTACTTGGTCCGCAGCGTCTCGGTAGCGAAGTGGCCGGCGGCGAGCGAGCAGGTCTTGATCCCGAAGCGCGCCCACTCCGTCGCCAGCGTCCGCATCATGTTCTCGACCGCGGCCCGGGCGGCACCGGAGTGGACCATCGCCGGCATCCCGTGATGTGGGGACAGCGTCACGCTCATCACCTTGCCGCCGCCCTGAGGGATGAACGCCTTCGTCGCGGCGGCGTGGGTCATCAGCCAGGTGCCATGCACGTTCAGCTCGACCACCGTGCGGAAGCCTTTCGCCGAGATCGACTCGGCCGGGGCGAGGAACTGGCCGCCGGCGTTGTTGACCAGCACGTCGAGGCGGCCGTGGCGCTCGAGCAGGCCGTCGAAGAAGCGGCCGACCGGCTCCTCCTCGCGGATGTCGAGCGTCTCGTGCTCGAAGCTTCCCGGCAGCGGCTCGACCAGCTTCGCCGTCTCCTCCAGCGGCTCGGCCCGCCGCCCGCAGCCGACGACGACGGCGCCGAGCCGGGTCAGCTCGAGAGCGATCTCGCGTCCTAATCCGCTGCCGGCACCAGAGACGGCGCAGACCAGGCGGTCGAGCAGCCCGTCGCGAAATACCTGCGAATGCGAGCTTTCAGTCATCGGCGCGCAAGCCTATAGGCGACCTCCCGAACTAATGTGAGCCACGATGAAGGTCCAGGTGGAAGCGCAGCCGCTGCATGAGCCCCTGGCCGGAGGGACGCCAGGGACGACCGTCGCGGTCGAACCGCTGATCGCCGGTCACGTCCGATGGTCGCGCTCGATGATGGAGCGCCCCGGGGGCCGCATGGAGAGCCTGAAGCTGCTGCGGGCGCTCGCCACCGGTGAGCCTGAGACGACCGTTCCCTGCCCCGCCTTCCTGATCCGCCATCCGAGCGCCGGCGCGATCCTCGTCGACACCGGCCTGCACCCCTCGATCGCCAGCGACGGCAGGCAGAACTTCGGCAGCCTCGCCAACCGAGTAGGCAAGCCCGCGCTGGCCCCCGGCGAAGACGTCCCGGCGCAGCTGCGCTCGCGCGGCCTCGAGGCCGGCGAGGTCCCGGTCGTGGTGATGACCCACCTGCACATGGACCACAGCTCGGCGATCTCCGAGTTCCCCGAGTCGACCTTCGTCGTCAGCGAGCCCGAGTGGAACGCTGCCGCCGGCGGCCCGCGCCCGATGATGAACGGCTACCGGCGCGCCCACCTCGACTTTGCCTTCGCCTACCGCACGATCGACTTCGACCGCGCAGGAATCGACTCCTACGCCAGCTTCGGCCGCACCTTTGACCTCTTCGGCGACGGCTCGATCCGGCTCGCCTTCACCCCAGGCCACAGCGCCGGCCACATGTCCGTCATCGCCCACCTCGCCCAGCGCGACTTCGTGATCGGCGGTGACGCCACCTATACGGTCGGCCAGCTCGAGGGCACGGCGCCGATGCCGCCGCGCCCCTACGACGCCCACAACTTCCGCCGTTCACTGCAGGAGCTGCGGCTGTTCCACTCTCAGTTCCCGGACGCGCTGATCACGCCCGGGCACGATCCGGACTTCTACGCCCGGATCGACCGGCGCTACGAGTAGCGAGGCCGCCGTAGAGGTCGCGTACGCGGCCGAAGACCTCGGTCGCGGCCTCGCGCTGGCGCTCGCGTGAGGGCGCCTGCTCGGTCGCGAAGCAGAGCGGCTCGCCGAACTCGATCGTCACCTTGGGGAAGCGCAGCCGTTTCCAGCCCCGCACCCGGGCGGAGCCGTGGATGGCGACCGGGACGATCGGCGCTCCGGACTCCAGCGCGATCCTGCCGATACCCGGTTTCGGTTGCCCCATCTCGCCCGAGCGGGAGCGCCCGCCCTCCGCGTAGACGAGCAGCATCTCGCCCTGGTCGAGCAGCTCGTAGGCGGTCTTGAACGCCTCCTCGTCATGGTGGCCGCGGCGGACGGGGAAGACGCCGCCGTGCTTGTAGACGTAGGTCAGGACGGGTGGTCCGAAGAGCTGGGATTTCGCCATGAAGCGGATCTTCCGCCGCAGGTAGACGCCGACGAAGAAATGGTCCATCTGGCTGAAGTGGTTGGGGGCGAGGACCAGCGCGCCGTCGCGCGGCACGTTCGCGACGCCGATCGCCCG
Source organism: Solirubrobacterales bacterium (assembly GCA_036403715.1). Lineage (GTDB taxonomy): Bacteria > Actinomycetota > Thermoleophilia > Solirubrobacterales > 70-9 > VAYN01. The sequence continues at coordinate 18,327 of DASWQL010000026.1, read as the reverse complement.
CAGGCGATAGAGCAGGATCGTCGGCAGGGTGATGATCAGGCGAGCGAAGGTGTAGGTCCAGCCGACCCCCTTGCGGGCGGCGAGGTGGAACTCGTCGAAGTACTCCGCCGGGCGCGGGTCCTTGTAGACCTGTGGCTTCATCTCGGCCATCGGAAGAGCTACCCCGCGGCGCGTGCCCAGTTGCGCGACCGCTCCAGCGCCCGTCGCCATTGATCCAAAAGCGCCTCGCGTTCCCCCTCGCCCATCCGCGGCTCGTAACGAGCGGCCTGGCGCCACATCGCCGCGACCTGCTCCCGGGTCCAGACCCCGGTGGCGATGCCGGCGAGGTAGGCGGCGCCGAGCGCGGTCGTCTCGGCGATCTCCGGCAGCGCCACCGGCGCCCCCAACACGTCAGCCTGGAACTGCATCAGCCAGCCGTTGACGACGGCGCCGCCATCGGCTTTGAGCAGCTCCAGGCGCTCGCCCGAAGCGGCCTCCTGGGCGCGCACCGCGTCGACCGTCTGGTAGGCGATCGCCTCCAGCGCGGCCCGCGCCAGATGGGCGCGGCCGCTGCCACGGGTGAGGCCGACGATCGTTCCCCGCGCGTAGGGGTCCCAGTGCGGCGAGCCGAGGCCGGTCAGGGCGGGCACGAAGTAGACCCCGTCGTTGGAGTCGAGCGAGCCCGCCAGCGCCTCCGTCTCCGCCGCCTGTTCGATGATCCCGAGCCCGTCGCGCAGCCACTGAACCGCCGCCCCGGTGACGAAGATCGAGGACTCGAGCGCGTAGGCCACCTCCTCGCCGAGCCCCCAGGCGACCGTGGTCACAAGTCCATCGGGCGGCGAGGGTGCCTCGGCGCCGGTGTTGAGGAGGACGAAGCTGCCGGTCCCGTAGGTGTTCTTGGCCATCCCGGGGCTGTGGCAGGCCTGTCCGAACAGGGCCGCCTGCTGATCGCCCGCGACCCCGGCCACCGGCACCTCGCCGCCGAACTCCGAGGTGGTGCCGAAGACGTGGGACGAGGAAAGCGGCTCTGGCAGGCGCCCCGGATCGATGTCCAGCAGCGCGCATAGCTCCTCGTCCCAGACGAGCCGGCGGATGTCGAAGAGCATCGTCCTCGCCGCGTTGGAGTAGTCGGTGACGTGGCGCCCGGTCAGCTTGAAGAGCAGCCAGGAGTCGACCGTGCCGAAGACCGCCCGCTCCACCCCGTCCCCGTTTTTCAGCAGCCACTCGATCTTGGTGGCGGAGAAATACGGGTCGATCGTCAGCCCCGTGCGCTCGCGGACCAGCGCCTCGTGGCCGGCCGCCCGCAGCTCGTCGCAGCGCTCGGCGGTGCGGCGGTCCTGCCAGACCAGCGCCCGGTGGACCGGCTCCCCCGTCGCCGGGTCCCAGGCGACGACGGTCTCGCGCTGGTTGGCGATGCCGATCGCCTCCAGCGCCGAGCCCTCGACCCCTGCGGCGGCGAGCGCCTCGGCGGCGACGCGTCGCGTCACCTCCCAGATTTCGCTCGCGTCGTGCTCCACCCACCCGGGGCGAGGGAAGTGTTGCTCGAACTCCGAGTAGGCGCGCCCGGCGATGCGGCCGTCGCCGTCGAAGACCAGGCAGGTGGTGCCGCTGGTCCCCTGGTCGATCGCGAGGATCACGCCGGGCGCCCTCCCGTTCGCATCCGGGATACATACACGCGGGCGAAGTCGCGCAGCTGGACCGCGCGGTGGAGGAAGCCGCCGAAGGTCCGCCCGGTGGCCCGGTGATCGAGGTCGAGCTCGTACTCGCGCAGCCGATAGCCGGCGCGGACGGCGTCGACCGTCATCCCGATCTCCATCCCGAAGCCGCCGGCGAACGGCAGGCACTCGCGCAGGGCGTCCACCCGCAGCGCCCGCTGGCCGGAGATCGGCGCCTCGGTCTCGGCGCCGCAGAGGCGCTGGATCGCCCGGCGGGCGAAGCCGAGCGCGAGGCCGAAGCCGCCGCCGACGCGGAGGCAGAACGCCGCCACCGCGAGGTCGCACTCTCCCGCCTCGACCGCCGCGACCAGCGGCGCCAGCCGCGCCGCCGAGGCACCGAGGTCGCCGTCGCAGAGCAGGATCAGCCGCGGCGGCGGGTCGACGCTGAGCGCCGCCTCGGCGGCGGCGGTCACGTTCGCCCCCTTGCCATGGGGGCGCCCGCGGCTGACCACCTGCGCTCCGGCCGCCATCGCCACCTCGGCGGTGCCGTCCTCGGAGGCGTCGTCGGCGACCCAGATCGCCGCGCCCGGAAAAGCGCTGCGCAGAGCAGCGACGGTCTCGCCGATCCGGTCGGCCTCGTTGCGCGCCGCGACGATCGCGGCGAGCTCGACAAACCTCCTCGTCTCCTCTTGTTCAGGCGGCCGCATGCGCGGCTATTGTCCGCGCCATGCCAGACATCGAGGCGCACATCACCGGCAACGTGTGGAAAATCGAGGTCGCGGTCGGGGACGAGGTCTCCGATGGCGACACCGTCGCCATCCTCGAGTCGATGAAGATGGAGATCCCGGTCGAGGCCGAAGACGACGGCACGGTCAAGGAGATTCGCTGCGAGGAGGGCCAGTCGGTCAGCGAAGGCGACGTCCTCGTAGTGCTGGAGTAATCGCCGTGAACGAATCGCTCGCCGGCGGCAAGCTCCTCCTCGACCGTCCGGCCGAGGCGGTCGCTCGGCTCCGCATCCGCAATCCCGAGCGTCGCAACGCGCTCGACCACGAGATCCTCGACGCGATTGCCGAGATCGTGCCTCGGCTCGACCGCGGAATCGAGACCCGCTGCCTGCTGATCACCGGCGAGCCGCCGGTCTTCAGCGCCGGCTACGACATCGCCTCGATCTCCGAGGAGACCTTCGAGCGCGACGCCGAGGCGCTCGTCGCCCACCCCTTCCACGCGGCGTTGGAGGCGATCTCCCACCATCCTTGGCCGACCGTCGCGGCGATCAACGGCCACTGCCTCGGCGGCGGCCTCGAGCTGGCGATCACCTGCGACCTGCGGATCTGCGCCGCCGGCGCCCAGCTGGGGATGCCCCCGGCCAAACTCGGGCTGATCTACGGCCACACCGGCCTGCGCAAGTTCCTCGACACGGTCGGGCCGGCGCGGACGAAGGAGCTGTTCCTGACCGGACGCAACTTCGACGCCGTCCGGGCCGAGCGCATCGGCCTCGTCAACGAAGTGGTCAGCGACGACCGCCTCGGGCACGAAGCGGTCCAGCTCGCCGCCGAGATCGCCGCCAACGCGCCGCTCTCGATGCGCGGCAACAAGCAGGCGATCGACCTGCTCAACTCGAGCCCGTCGCTGACCGAGCAGCAGGAGGCCGGCCTGATCGCCCTGCGCGAATCCTGCTTCGTCTCCGAGGACTTCCGCGAGGGCATCCGTGCCTTCTCGGAGAAGCGCCGACCCCAGTGGAGAGGGCGGTGAGCGCGAAGGCGCGCGCGGCGCTGGCTGCCTCCGACCCGACGATGGCGGCGCTGATCGAGCGGATCGGCGAGATCGACCTGGCGACGAGGCTGCGGCGGCGCAGCGAGGAGCGGCCCGCCGACGCCTACGGGGCGCTGCTGCGGGCGATCGTCGGCCAGCAGCTGTCGACCAAAGCGGCGCGGACGATCTACCTGCGGGTGCTCGAGATCTTCGATGGCGTCACCCCCTCCCCGCAGCAGCTGCTGGACGCCAAGGAGGAGGACCTGCGGGGCGCCGGGCTCTCCGGGCGCAAGGTCGAGTACCTCCGCGACCTCGCCGGCCACGTGCTCAGCGGCGAGCTCGAGCTCGACCGCCTGGACGAGCTCGGCGACGAGGAGGCGATCGAGGAGATCGTCGCCGTGCGCGGTCTCGGGCGCTGGACGGCGGAGATGTTCCTGATCTTCCACCTGGAACGACCCGACGTCCTCTCCGGCGGCGACCTCGGCATCCGCAAAGCGATCCAGATCGAGTACGGGCTGGACGAGATGCCCACCCCGCTCGAGGCAGTCGGGCTGAGCGAGCGCTGGAGCCCGCACAGGAGCCTCGCCTCGCTCTACCTCTGGGAGTCGCTCGCAGCCGTACCCGGCGCCTGACAGAGGCTGTGTCGGCTGTGTCACTTTGAGGCGCGGCAAGCGACCCAGACTCCGCGTCGGCGCGGCATTTGCCGACAATGACCGCATGCGGCTTCGATTCTGGATCGGTCTCTCGGCGGTAATGCTGATCGCGGCGGGCTCGGTCGTGTCGGCGCTGGTCGTCTACTCGAACGATCACTCCGACCTCAACGACCTGCAGCAGGAAGAGGCGATGCGGGCCGCCCACCAGACCGAGGCGGTGGCGGAACTGTCGGTGGGACAGCTCTCCAGCGCCGCCGCCTTCTTCCAGGCCGAGCGTGGCTTCAATTCACACGAGTACGAAGTCATTGCCGATTCGCTGATGCGGCAGGGGGTCCTCACCGGCACTGCCTACATCAAACGACTGCCGGGCTCGCAGCGCGCCCGCTTCGAACGCGCACGCGGCATCCGCATCTTCGAACGCGCGCCGGGCGGCTTTTTTCGCCGCGCCCAGACCCGGAGGACCTACTTCCCGCTCACCTTCGTCGACGTCAAGCGCGGCGGCATGCGGGCGCTCGGCTACGACCTCGCCGCCGACCCGGAGCGGGCCCCGTTCCTGAATCGCGCCCGTGACACCGGCAAGGTGGTCGCCACGCCCGTCGTCCGGTTGGTGGTGGGGGGCAGCGGCGTCATCGTCTACAAGGCCGTCTACCGCGACGGCGCTCCGACCGATACCGTCGCCCAACGTCGGGCGGCGCTGCGTGGCTTCGCCAGCGGCAGCTTCCGGGTTCGCGATCTCGCGGGCACGGCCGTCGCCGCGCTACCCGACGCCAGCGAGGTGCAGCTGCAGATCGCCCACCGGGTGGTGATCGGGCCGGACGGCGAACTGGACGAAGCGGCGACCGCCCCGATCCACATCGCCGACCGCACCTGGCTGCTGGTCGTGCGCGACCCCGCCAGCCCGGACGTCAGCCTGCCGCTGCTGCTGGCCTTCGTCGGCATCGCCCTGGCGGCGCTGCTCGCGGCGCTGATCTTCGTCTGGAGCCGCAACGAGCGGATGCAGGAGCTGCAGCGCGAGGCCGGCCAGGACTCGCTGACGGGGCTGAAGAACCGCCGCCGCTTCGAGGAAGACCTGCGGGCGGTGATGGCGCGCAGCAGCCGTGAGCGCACCACCGGCGCCCTGCTGATGATCGACCTCGACGACTTCAAGCGGGTCAACGACTCGCACGGGCACCCCGCCGGAGACCAGCTGATCGAGGAGATCGCCGAGGTTCTGCGGCGGCGTACGCGCGAGAGCGACGTGCTGGCCCGACTCGGCGGCGACGAGTTCGCGGTCGTGCTGCCGCGCATCAGCCTCGCGGAGGCGCGGCTGGTCGCCGAAGCGATCGCCGAAGCGATCCGCGAGCACCAGCCCGAGCACGCCGCGGTCGAGCCGGTTACGGCCAGCCTCGGGGTGGCGATGTTCGGCCACGATCCCCGAATAGGGAGCGCCACCGTCGTCTCCGAGGCAGACACGGCGATGTACGCGGCCAAGGACGCGGGGCGCGACTGCGTCCGGGTCTTCGACCCGATGGCATTCATCGAGGATGCCCCGGAGACGGTCTAGCGCGACAGCTCGGCGCGGAGGTCGAGCACCCGCTGCGCCGCCGCCTCGAACTCGGCGCGGTTTAGAGCACCGGTACGGACCTTCGCGGCGAGGGCGCGGCGGGCGCTCTCGGCCGGGGCCAGATCGGCGAACAGCAGCAGATCGGCACCCGCCCGGGCGGCGGCGACCCCGGCCTTCGCCGGGCCGCCGAAGGACCGCACGGCGACGGTGTCGAGCGCGTCGGTGATCGTCACTCCGCCGAAGCCGAGCCGGCGGCGCAGCTCGGCGGTCGCGATCGGTCGTGAGAAGGCGGCGGGGACATTCGAGAAGGCGGGGTAGATCGCGGTGGCGAGCATCACAATCTCGCCGCCCGCGGCGACGAAAGCCGGGTAGGGCGCCTCGTCGACCTGTCGCAACTGCCGCTTGGACAGACCGATCCGCTGCACCGCGAAGTCGGTGTTTTCTTCGGCCGCGCCCATCCCAGGGAAGTGCTTGGCGGTGGCGGCGACACCGCCCCGCTGCAGCGCTTCGGCGAAGGGGATCGCGGTCGAGGTGACGCGGGCTGCCGTCGAGCCGAAGCCACGTTCGGTTTCGGCAATCGTGCCGCCGGGACGGGCGACGTCGAGCACCGGCGCCAGGTCGACGTTGACGCCGACGTCGCGCAGATTGCCCGCCGTCCGTCCTCCCTGCTCGCGGCTGAAGGCCGCCCCGCGGGCGCCCATCGTGCGGGCGGAAGCGGACGGGGCTCCGCTCAGCCGCTTCACCAGCCCGCCCTCCTGGTCGGTCATCACCAGCAGCGGATCGCGCAGCCCCGCGGGTCGGTGAATCGCCTGCAGGTCCGCGATCAGACGGCGCCCGCCGGCGCGGCTGGGAAAGTTGTCGGCGAAGAGCACGACCCCGGCCACCTCGCCGCGGCGGATCGCCTGCCGCAACGCCGCCGGTACCTCCTCGCCGTCGAAGCCGGCGATGATCCGCTGCCCGCTCAGCTGAGCCGGCGGCAGCGTCTCGGCGACCTCGACTTCGGGCGCGCGGCCGTCCCCCAGCGCCGCGCCCAGCACGAAGGCACCGGCGGCAAGGCCGGTCAGCGCGGCGAGGGCCAGACGACGCCTGCGGGCTCTCGCTGTCGACATCGGTTCGATGCTACGACCTCTGGCATAGGCTGGTTTGCGGAACCCCCGGCTGTCCGCTGCAATACCTTCCCTTGCCGGCAATCCACCATTGAAGAGAGACGCGATGCCACCACTGATTTCCGCCCAAGAAGCCCTCGACTACGGCCGGCTTACCGATCACGAGGAGATCGGCGCCCTGGTCGAGCGAGCCTGGGAGGTCCGCCGCGAGAACTTCGCTGACTCGACCGACATGTGCTCGCTGGTCAACGCCAAGTCCGGCGGCTGCGCCGAGGACTGCGGCTTCTGCGCCCAGTCGCGCTACGCCGAGGCCGACACGCCGATGCACGCGATGATGGAGCCCGAGCAGATCCTCGAGCACGCGAAAGCGGCCGAGGCGGCGGGCGCTCACCGCTTCTGCATGGTGACCCAGGGCCAGGGCCTCTCCAAACGCGACTTCGAGAAGATCCTCGAGGGCGCCCGCCTGGTCTCCGAGAAGACCAACCTCAAGCGCTGCGCCTCGATCGGCCACATGTCGGCCGAGCGCGCGAAGGCGCTGCGCGAGGCGGGGATCCAGCGGGTCCACCACAACGTCGAGTCGGCGCGCTCCTACTACCCCGAGGTCTCGACGACCGTGCGCTACGAGGGGCGGCTGCGGACGATCCAGGCGGTCAAGGAGGCGGGGCTGGAGACCTGCGTCGGCGGCATCCTCAACCTCGGCGAGACGCCGGAGCAGCGGGTCGAGATGGCCTTCGAGCTCTCCGAGATCAACCCCACCTCGGTGCCGATCAACCTGCTGATCCCGAAGGAGGGAACGAAGTTCGGCGACCGCGAGGTGATGGACCCGTGGGAGGTCGTGAAGTGGATCGCGATCTTCCGCCTGGTCATCCCCGGCGCCCTCTTCCGGCTCTGCGGCGGCCGCGTCGAGAACCTCGGCGAGCTGCACCCGCTGGCGGTCAAAGCCGGGCTCAACGGAGTGATGATGGGCAACTTCCTGACCACGCTCGGCGCCGAGCCGGCCGAGGACAGGGCGATGTTCGAGGAGCTGGGGCTGAACGTCGCCCGCCAGCCCGACAACGGCGCCAACCCGCGACCGGACAACCGCTCCGGCTGGCTCGAGGGCGAGACGCCCGAGACCCCGATGGACGACCTCATCGACCACCAGGACGAAGCTCCCTTCTGGGACCCGTCGACCCAGCTGCGGGTCATCAAGAAGAGCGGCAAGGCCCCGTCCTACCCATCGGCGGCGTGACCGACGTCGCCGAACGGCTGGAGGAGCTCCGCGACCGCGGCCTCTACCGGCGCCTGCGCCTGATCGAGGGTCCGCAGGGGCCCGAGGTGAGGCTTGGCGGCCGCCCGGTGCTGCTGCTCTGCTCGAACAACTACCTCGGTCTGGCCGAGCACCCGCGGGTGCGCGAGGCCGCCGCCGAGGCGGCGCTGCGCTGGGGCGCCGGCGCCGGCGCCTCGCGCCTGATCTCGGGAAACATGGAGCCTCACCGGGCGCTGGAGCAGGCGCTGGCCGAGTTCAAGGGCTACGAATCGGCGCTGCTCTTCGGTTCCGGCTACCTCGCCAACACCGGCACGATCTCCGCCCTGGCCGGGCGCGGAGAGGTCGTCTTCTCCGACGAGCTGAACCACGCCAGCATCGTCGACGGCTGCCGCCTCTCCCGCGCCGAGACCTTCGTCTACCGCCACGCGGACCTCGAGCACCTCGCCTGGGGACTGGCCCAGGCCGAGGGGCGAGGCTCGCTGATCGTCAGCGACGGGCTCTTCTCGATGGACGGCGACGTCGCCCCGCTGCCCGGCCTGCTGGAGCTGGCCCGCCGGCACGGCTGCCGGCTGATGGTCGACGAGGCCCACGCCACCGGTGCGCTCGGCCCGGGCGGCCGAGGCACGGTCGCCGCCGCCGGCCTCAGCGGCGAGGTCGACGTCGTCGTCGGCACCCTCGGCAAGGCACTGGGGGCCTACGGCGCCTACGTCTGCGCCGGCTCCGACATCGTCGACTTCCTCGTCAACAGCGCCCGGCCCTTCATCTTCTCGACCGCTCCCCCGCCCCCGACCGTCGCCGCCGCTGCGACGGCGCTGGAGCTGCTGCGGGCCGAACCCGAGATGGTCGAGCGGCTGCGGGCGAACGCCTCGACGCTGCGCCGCGCCCTCGCCGCCGAGGGGCTCGCGGTCGGCGTCTCCGAAACGCAGATCCTTCCGGTCGAGGTCGGCGACGCGAAGCTGACGATGGACCTCTGCGAGCGAGCCCTCGAGGGCGGCGTCTTCGCCCAGGGGATCCGCCCACCCACCGTCCCCGAGGGCACCTCGCGGCTGCGCTTCACGGTGATGTCCTCCCACCGCGGCGAGGAGCTCGAGGCGGCGGCGAGGACCGTCGGCGGCGCGGCCCGCGAGCTCGGCCTGGCGGCGGACCCGGCGGCCGCGCCGGCGGCCTGACGGGCTCGCCGTGCCCGACTCCGCCGCAGGCGTCTTCGTCACCGGCACGGGGACCGAGGTCGGCAAGACCGTCGTCGCCGCGGCGATGGCACGGACCCTCGCCGCCGCCGGGAGCACCGTCGCCGTCTTCAAGCCCGCCGTCACCGGCCTCGACGAATGCGCCGGCCGCGAGCCCCACAGCGGTGCCGGTGACGACGTCTCGGGCGACCAGCTGCCCGACCACAGGCTGCTGCGAATGGCCGCCCGGTCGGGCCAGGGCGACGAGGAGATCGCCCCCTACCGCTACGGGCCACCGGCCTCGCCGCACCTGGCAGCGGCGATGGCGGGCGAGGAGATCGACCCGGCGCGGCTGCGCGACGCCGCTGCTGCCGCCGCCGCCTCGGCCGAAGTTCTGGTCTGCGAGGGAGTCGGCGGCCTCCTCGTCCCGCTGGCCCCCGGCTACCTCGTCCGCGACCTCGCAGTCGAGCTCGGCTACCCGCTGGCGATCGCGGCATCGCCCGGTCTCGGCACGATCAACCACACCCTGCTGACGATCGGGGCCGCCCGCGCCGTCGGCCTCGAGGTCGCCACCGTCGTCCTCACCCCGTGGCCAGAGCGCCCGACCGAGCTGGAGGAGTCCAATCGCCAGACGATCGCCTCGCTCGGCGAGGTCGACGTCCGCACCCTGGCCCTGCTCGACCCCACGGCCCCCTCGTCGTGGCCCCCGCTCAGCTGGCCACGATGACGTCGAGGCTGCCGGACGAGAGCTCGACCTCGAACCCGGCCGCGGCGGCGACGGCCGCAACTCCCTCGGCGTCGTCGGGTGCCTTGCTCGCTTCCAGCAGGGCGCGGGCGACGTCGCCGCGCACCGCCTTCGCCATGTGGGATACCGGCTTACGCCCGTCCCCATCCTCGCTGAACGCCCGCACCGCCAGCAGGGTCGACAGCTTCGGCTTCCAGGCCGAGGCGTAGGCGCCCGAGCGCATATCGACGACCAGTCCGCCCGGCTCGTCGGGCAGGGCTTCGGCGAGGGCCTCGCGCCACCAGGCCGACAGCGGCCCGACCCCGTCCAGCCGCGCTTTGGCGGAGAGGCGGTAGTACGGGATCCGGTCCTGCGGCCGCAGCACTCCCCAGAGCGCACTGGCGATCAGGACGCGCTTGCGCGCCGCGGCGGGGAGCTTCGCCGGCTGCAGGTGGTCGTAGAGGACGCCGCTGTAGACATCGGCCGCGGGAGCCGCCGCGGCGCTTCGCAGCGTCGCGTCGACCGCGACCTCGCCCGCCTGCCCGGCGGAAACGCCGAGCTTCTCGACGGCTCGCTCGACCGGCAGATCCGCCAACCGCACGAGCGCGTCGAGGAGAGCGGCGCGCCGCTCGCCGAGCGCGTCGGCAAAGGCCAGCGACTCGAGGTCCACCGGATCCCCCTTCAGGGGCGCGGTCTTGCCCTCCGACGGGGGCAGCAGCACCAGCATCGGCCGCTAGGCCGCTTGCTCGCCGGCGGCGGCCTCTGGCGCCGCGACCGCCGAACCGCCCGGGGTGACCGCGGCCTCGGCAGCCTCGAAGGTCGCCTGCTTGCCCTTGGCCCGGATCGCTGTCACGCCGACCAAGGCTCCCGCCAGGGCGACGAAGCCGGAGACGGTCATCGCGTGCCCGAGGGCGTAGACGAAGGCTTCGGAGCCGGCGCTCGCCGCCTGCTTGGCCTGGGTCGGATCGAGGCCCTTGAGGGCGCCGCTGACGGAGCCGCTGCCGAGCTGTTCGGAGATTTCGGCGCGATCCACGCCGGAGATCCCGGAGCCCGCCAGCAGCGAGTCGAGCCGCGAGCTGACCAGGCCCTGGAAGATCGCGCCGGTCACCGCGACCCCGAGGCTGCCGCCGACCATGCGGAACATCGAGAGGACGCCGCTGGCGATCCCCGCTTTCTGCACCGGAACCGCGTTCATCGCGGCGCTGGTCATCGGCGACATCGTCATCGCGATCCCGATCCCCAGCAGCATGAAGCCGGGCAGCAGGTCGATGTAGCCGGAGTCGACGGCAATGCGGCTGAAGGTGAAGAGCGAGGCCGAGACCAGCACCAACCCACCGCCGATCAGCCAGCGCGGGCCGTAGCGGTCCGAGAGCCGACCCGCCACCGGCGCCACGCCGACGATCATCAGCGTCGACGGCAGGAATCGGATCCCCGCTTCCAGCGGCGTGTAGCCGAGGATGTCCTGCATGTAGAGGGCGAGGAAGAAGAAGACGCCGAGCATGGCGAAGGAGATCACCAATGCGACCACCACCGCCCCGAGGAAGTTGCGATCGGAGAGCAGGTCGAACTGGACCATCGGCGCCTTGACCCGGTTCTCGACGGCGACGAAGACGGGCAGCGCGATCAGCGCAACGGCGATCAGGCCGATGATCTGGGCAGAGCCCCATCCCCAGCCGTTGCCCTCGACCAGGGCCAGCACGAGCGCGGTCAGGCCGGTGGTCAGCACCGCGACGCCGGCGTAATCGACGTCGCGGCCGACCGAGGTGTCGCGGGACTCGCGTACGGCGAACAGAGTCGCCGCGACGGCGCCGATCGCGACCGGGATGTTGAGGTAGAAGATCGCCCGCCAGCTGACGTGCTCGGTGAGGAAGCCGCCGAGGACGGGGCCGACGGCGAGGGCCAAGGCCGAGACGCCGGCCCAGGTTCCCATCGCCTTGCCGCGCTCGTGGGCGGGAAAAGCGTCGGTGATGATGGAGAGCGTCCCCGGCATCATCAGCGCCGCGCCGACACCCTGGACGATGCGGCTGACGACCAGCGAGGTCGCATCTGGCGCGAGCCCCGCGGTCGCCGAGGAGAGGGCGAAGAGGATCACGCCGGCGAGGAACATGCGCCGACGGCCGAAGATGTCGCCGAGCCGCCCACCCGTCGCCAGCAGCACGGCGAAGGAGAGCGTGTAGCCGTTGATGGTCCACTCGAGGCCGGAGATGGAGGCGCCGAGGTCGCGCTGGATCGAGGGCAGCGCCACGTTCACAACCGTGTTGTCGAGCATGATCATGAACAGCGCGAAGCACATCGCTCCGAGCGTCCACCACTTGCGGTTCTCGTCGGTGATCAGGTGGCTGTAACGGGTCAAGCGGGTCCAACTCCCTTCAAGAGCTCGTAGGTCTGGGCGATGTCCTCGCGGTCCATCAGCGAGTCGACGGCGGCGTCGAGCTTGCGTCGCTGGGCCGCGGTCAGAGTTGCGGCGAAGGCCTCGATCCCGGTCTGGCGAACGGTGACGAGGGTCTCGACCAGGGTCTTGCCCTTGGCCGTGATCCGCACCTGGCGCACGCGCCGGTCTTCGGGGTCCTCGACCCGCGTCGCCAGTCGCTTGCGGACGAGAGCGTCGACCGCCCGGCTCATCGACGGGAGGGAGGTGCCGAACACCTCCGCCAGGTCGCTGACGTGCCAGGTTTCGGCCGACTGCCCAAGCCCGCCCAGCTCAAGCAGCGCCTTGCACTGCGTCATCGACAGTCCCGACTCCTCGATCACCCGCAGCTGATTGCCGCGGTCGTAGAGGAAGAGGTGGCGGAGCAGCGCCGTCAGCCGCGCCGCCGTCTCCTGCGCCTCGGGTGCCGTGCCCGTGCCGTCTTTGACTGCCTTCAAATCGCTCGCATGCATATGGGGACAATGGTTGCACCGACGCAACCATTGTTCAAGCGAAATGGTTGTCCGTGTGCGCTAGATCACAGAGCGCGTCTGCACCAGGGGAACCGGATGATTAGGATCAACTGCGCGCTCATGGAAAGTCGTTGGATCTGAGGGGGCAAGCGGTGCGGGGACCGGCGCGAAAGATCGAAGCAGTCGGCGGCCGTGCGGCGAAGCTGTGGAAATCGCTGAGATCGTTGCGCTGGGAGCGGCTGGCGGTACGGCTTGCCACCGTCGTACTGTTCGTTGCGGCCATCGCTGTCGCAATCGGCATCTCGATGCCTGAAGGGGATTATCCAGCCGTTGCCTTAGGTCAGGAGGCCGTCTACCGGGTTGAGATTCTGCTCGCCCTCATCTACGGCGGGTTGCTTCTGTTAACGCCGTTCTTTTACGGCGCTATGCGAGGTCGCTTGCCGATCGAGATTTCGCACCGGGGCGCGAAATGGGCGGTAGAGGCAGAGGAAGCCCTGGACAAAGCCGAAAAGACGATCGCAAGCCTGGAAGCGGAACGAGCCCAATTGGTCGCAGAAAGAGTCAAGCTGGGACTCCAGCCCAGTTCGGGGAAGTCAGCAGCATCGCTTGACGTTCAGGCCGGAGACGGCAATTAATCCATTTTCGCGGTGAGCCGGCGTTACACTGAACCGAGCATGAACTGGGATAACGACACCGAGCTTGCCGAGCGGATCGCGGAAATCTCTCCGTTGAGCGTCGACTTGGCTCTTAAAGCACTTCAGGCCGATGGTGAAACTCGCGAGCTTGTCCTTACGCTCCTCGAATCGCACGAGAAGAATCGACCGGTTCGGGAAGAAATTGCGCAGACCAAGCAGAAGCTCCGCGATTTCGTCGCCGCCTAGCCGCGATTTCACCCAACCGACAGTCCCTCGAGTCAGACAGCGCGGTCCCCGTTCGGTTGGTACGGGCCCGGCTTCGGCCGCGCCTTGCCGCCCGGGAAGGCAAGGCGCAGGATCGTCCGCTGGACCATCCCCAGCTGCTGGCTGAAGGGGCCGCTGTTGTAGGGGAGGCCATAGCGGGCGCAGACGTCTTTCACCTGCGGGGCGATCTCGGCGTAGCGGGTGCTCGGCAGGTCCGGGAAGAGATGGTGCTCGACTTGGTAGCCGAGGTTGCCGCTGGCTACGTGGAAGAGCGGGCTGCCCTCGATGTTGGCGGCGCCGACCAGCTGGCGCACGTACCAGGCACCCGGGCTCTCGTCTTCGACCTCATCCGGGCTGAAGGTGTAGGTCTGGTCGGGGAAGTGGCCGCAGAAGATGATCGCGTAGGCCCAGAAGTTGCGGACCACGTTGGCGGTCGCGTTCGCCGTCGCGGCCGACTTATACGCCTTCCCTCCTTTGCCGAGGGCGCGCCGAAGGCTGCCGGCCCAGCCGCCCTCGCCGCGGCGACCGGGACGGGACTCCAGCGCCACCTCGACCGCCGCCGTCGCCAGGCCGCTCAGCAGCGGCCAGGCGATGTAGTCCTTGACGATCTGGCTTTTCGCCTTTTCGCGGATCCCGGCCAGCTCGCGCTTGACCTGCCGCTTTGACTTCTCGCCCTTGCGGATCGCCTCGAAGTCGAGGTCGTGGAGGGCCACCCCCCACTCGAAGAACGCCGCCAACAGCACGTTGTAGAGCGGCTGCAGGAGATAGACCGGGTGCCATTTCTGCTCCGGATCGATCCGCATGATCTCGTAGCCGAGGTCCTTGTCCTTGCCGCGGATGTTGGTGAAGGTGTGGTGGATGTAGTTGTGGGAGTGCTTCCAGGCCTCCGCCGTCGAGGCGGTGTCCCAGTCCCAGGTCGAGGAGTTGATGCGGGGATCGTTCATCCAGTCCCACTGGCCGTGGAGGACGTTGTGGCCGATCTCCATGTTCTCGAGGATCTTCGCCGCCGACAGCGCCGCGGCGCCGGTGTACCGGGCCGGGCGGTTGTTCGACGCCAGAAGGAGCACCCGGGAGATCACCGCCAGGCGCCGTTGCATCTCGATCATGCTCTCGATGTAGCGCCGGTCGCGGTCGCCCAGCTCGGCCCGGACGCGGTCGCGGATCGCGTCGAACTCCCGGGCCAGCTCGTCGATCTGCTCTGGCGAGAGCCGGCTCAGCGGGCTCTCGACCTCAGTGGTGGTGGTTGCATTCATCTGCTTCCTCTCGGTTGTCTCAAAGTGCGATCTCGATCGGCCCCTCAGGGGCGTTGACGCAAGTCCTGACCATCTCTCCCTCACTGCCGTGGACCTTTCCCGTGCGCAGGTCGCGGATCTCGCCGCTGCGCAGTTCCCCGACGCAGGTGTGGCAGATGCCCATCCGGCAGCCGAATGGAAGCACCGCCCCCGCCTCCTCGCCGGCAGCCAGAATCGGCGTGGCTCCGTCGCAGCTCGCCTCGACTCCGCTCTTGGCAAAGCGGATCGACCCACCCTTCCCGGCGAGAGCGTCGTCGCCGCCGATCACCGGCTGGAAGCGCTCCATGCTGAGCAGCTCCGGGTCCCCCTCTTCCTGCCAGTGGCGGGTGAGGTCGTCGAGCATCGCGCCCGGCCCGGAGACGAAGGCGTGGCGCTCGCGCCAGTCGGGGCAAAGCTGGTCGAGGTCCGCGGGCACGACCCTGCCCTGCTCGCCGGTGAGGCGCAGGACCAGCTGGAAGCCGTCATGGCGGGCGTCGAGCTCGCGCAGGCGGTCGCCGAAGATCACCGTCTCGGCGCTGCGGGCGGAGTGGATGTGGACCGCGTCGGCGATCCCGCCGTCGGCCGCCAGGCTCGCGAGCATGCTCATGATCGGGGTGATGCCGCTGCCGGCGCTGACGAAGAGCAGCTTCTCGGGCGGCGGGTCGGGCAGCACGAAGGTCCCTTCGACGCCGCCCAGGCGGACGACGTCGCCGGGTCGCGCCTGGCGCACCAGATAGGGGGAGACCTTGCCGGAGTCGACGAGTTTCGGCGTGATCCCGATAAAGCCGTCCGGCCGTCCGGGATCGGAGGTCAGCGAGTAGGCGCGCCAGTGATGGATCCCGTCGATGACGACCCCGATCCGCAGGTACTGGCCGGGGCGGTGCCGCGTCCACTCGTAGCCGGGCCGGATCAGGACGGTCGCCGCCTCGGCGGTCTCCGGCTCGATCCGCTCGATCCGTCCCCGCAGTTCGCGGGTCGACCAGAGCGGGTTGATCAGTTCCAGGTAGTCGTCGGGGAGCAGCGGGCTGAAGAGCGAGCGGATCGCTCGCAGGGCGCGCAGCCGCAGCTCTGGAACCTGGGGTTTAGCGCCTTGCTCCGCCATCGCACCTGATTGTGACATGAATTGATGTACAGGTTGTGTGGCCTGTCACACAATGTGCCTTACCCAGAATTCTGTAGAACGCACCTGCCGCGATAATCTCGGCGCAGATGCCTGATCCTGCGCAGCTCGATCACGACCGCCTCTGGCATCCGTTCACGCAGCAGCAGGGATGGAGCGACGAAGAGCCGCTGATGATCGAGAGCGCCGAGGGCTCGCACCTGATCGCGACCGACGGGCGCCGCTACATCGACGGCACCGCCGCGCTTTGGTGCAACGTCCACGGCCACCGACACCCGGTCGTCGACCGCGCCGTCCACGAGCAGCTCGATCGCGTCGCCCACTCGACCATGCTCGGTCTGTCCCACCCCGGCGCCGCCGAGCTCGCCGCGCGCCTGATCGCGATCGCGCCGCCGGGCCTCTCCCGCGTCTTCTACTCGGACTCCGGCTCGACCGCGGCAGAGATCGCCCTGAAGATGGCCTTCCAGTACCAGCACCAGCGTGGCGGCGAGCACACCCGGCGCACCACCTTCGTGCGCCTGCGCGAGGCCTACCACGGCGACACGATCGGGTCGGTCTCGGTCGGGGGCATCGACCTCTTCCACTCCACCTACCGGCCGCTGCTCTTCGAGACCTTCGCCGCCGAGCCCGGCGACGCCGCCGACCTCGAGCGGATCCTCTCCGCCCACGCCGACGAGGTGGCGGCGGTGATCGTCGAGCCGCTGGTCCAGGGCGCGGCGGGGATCATCGTCCACCCCCCCGGCTACCTGCGAGCGGTCCGGGAGCTCTGCGATCGCTACGGCGTTTTGCTGATCTGCGACGAGGTCGCGACCGGCTTTGGCCGCACCGGGACGATGTTCGCCTGCGAACGCGAAGGCGTCGCGCCCGATCTCATGTGCCTGGCGAAGGGGATCACCGGCGGCTACCTGCCGCTGGCGGCGACGCTGGCAACCGAGGAGATCTACGACGGCTTCCTCGGCGCCCCGAGCGACCAGCGCACCTTCTTCCACGGTCACACCTACACCGGCAACCCGCTCGCCTGCGCTGCGGCACTCGCCAACCTCGACGTCTTCGAGTCCGAGCGCACGATCGAGCGCCTGCAGCCGAAGATCGCGCTGCTGGAGCGGCGGCTGGAGGGGATCGCGGCGATGCCGGAGGTGGCCGAGATTCGCCACAGGGGCTTCATGGTCGGCATCGACCTCGGCGAGCACGACCCGGAACTGCGAATGGGGCACAGGGTCACCTTGGAGGCCCGCGAGCGCGGCGCGATCGTGCGGCCGCTCGGCGACACCGTCGTTCTCGTGCCGCCGCTCTCGATCTCGGAGGAGGAGCTCGAGGAGCTCCTCGAGATCACGGTCGACTCGATTCAGGCAGCCGTCGCATCCGCCCCTCCGCCGATCCGCCAGGCCGCTTAGTAAGAGCTATCGAGCGACTGGCCATGGCGGTGCCGCAGCGGACTTCGACCACAGTGGGGTGGGGCAAAAGTCGGCTGCGGGGGCGAAGCCTTTGGGGACGGGCCCCCGGCTGACAGCAAACTCCCTTGTAGGCTGGGCGGGTGGAAGACCGCCCGCTGGGCCCGGCCGAGTTACCGAATCTCGGGCCTCCCTCTACACCCCGCCCGGCGGCATCCGTCGTGCTGCTGAGACGCGGCGGCGTGCATTCCCAGCGAAGCCTCGAGGTCCTGCTCCTGCAGCGGACCACGGAGGCAAGGTTCATGCCCGGAGTCTGGGTCTTCCCCGGCGGCGCCCTGGACCCCGGCGACGGCGAGGGCGAAGAGGGCCACAGGGCATGCGCGATCCGCGAGCTCGCCGAGGAGGCCTCGATCGAGCTGCCGCTGGAGGAGGAGCTGGTGCCGTTCTGCCGCTGGATCACGCCGGAGGTGATCGCGACCCGATTCGACGCCCGCTTCTTCCTTGCCCTCGCTCCCGCCCACACCCCGCCGAAGCCGGATGGCGTCGAGATGACCGCCGCCGCCTGGTACGCGCCCGTCGACGCGCTGGCGGCGCACGCGGCTGGAGACCTGCCGATCTCCTTCCCCACCCTGACGCAGCTGCAGATGCTGAAGCCGTTCCGGACCTCCGAGGAGGCGCTCGCGGCGCACCGCGGCCGGCCGATGGAGACGACGCTGCCGAAGGTGATCGGCGACGGCGACCAACGCCGGGTCGTGCTCCCCAGCGATCCCGACTACCCCGCCGACGGGCCGGCCGGGGGCTAGATGGTTGATTCCACGGCGAGGTGCGACTGGGGGCGCGCCTGGCCAAGCAGATCAAGGACGCAGGGCGCAGCCTTTGCCGGTGGGCAAAGGCAAGCCCGAGGAACTCGCGCTTCGCGCTCGCACCGCTCCCTTCGGT
>DASWQL010000025.1:0-43633 GCA_036403715.1 Solirubrobacterales bacterium | reverse complement strand
GACCAGAAAGTACGATCTGAAGGCTTTGGAGAAAGGCGAAGGAAATATGTTCATCGGTATGGAGGGGGCTAAGCGAGACGGCGTCCGCGACACGCGGATCGCGAAAATCGTCGAGCTGGTG
Organism: Solirubrobacterales bacterium; assembly: GCA_036403715.1. Classification (GTDB taxonomy): domain Bacteria; phylum Actinomycetota; class Thermoleophilia; order Solirubrobacterales; family 70-9; genus VAYN01. The sequence continues at coordinate 43,512 of DASWQL010000025.1, read as the reverse complement.
CCGCCGGAACGCCTTTTAGGCGAGCTGCCGCTCGGCGAGGAGCGGGCGAAAGCGGTGATCCGCGGCCGCGAGGAAGTGCGGCGGGTGCTGCAGGGACAGGACCCGCGGCTGATGGTCGTGGTCGGCCCGTGCAGCGTCCACGACCCGAAAGCGGCGATGGATTACGCGAATCGGCTGGGCGCGATGGCGCGCTCGCTGCGCGAGGACCTGCTGGTGGTGATGCGCGTCTACTTCGAGAAGCCGCGGACGACGACCGGCTGGAAGGGGCTGATCAACGACCCGCACCTCGACAACTCCGGCGACGTCAACGCCGGGCTGCGGATCGCCCGCAAGCTGCTGCTGGAGGTCGTCGACCTCGACCTCCCGGTGGGGTGCGAGTTCCTCGACCCGATCACGCCGCAGTACATCTCCGACGCGGTTGCCTGGGGGGCGATCGGCGCCCGCACGGCGGAGAGCCAGACCCACCGCCAGCTCGGCTCCGGCCTCTCGATGCCGATCGGCTTCAAGAACCGCACCGACGGCAATATTCAGGTCGCCGTGGATGCGGTCCGGGCGGCCGCGGTCTCGCACGCGTTCGCGGGCATCGACGACGCCGGCAACCCGGCGATCCTGCATACGACCGGCAACCCCGACTGCCACATCATCCTTCGCGGCGGCCATGGGATGCCGAACTACCACGTGCCCGAGGTCGAGGACGCGCTGGTCACGCTCGGCGTCGCCGGCCTCCCCGAGCGGCTGGTGATCGACGCCTCCCACGACAACAGCGGCAAGGACCCCGAGAAGCAGTTCTTCGCCGCCGGCGAAATCGCCGACCAGGTCGCCGACGGCAACAAGGCGATCGTCGGGGTGATGCTCGAGTCATTCCTCGTCGAGGGGCGCCAGGAGCTGAGGCAAGGCGAGAAGCTGACCTACGGCCAGTCGATCACCGATGCCTGCCTCGATTGGGAGGACACCGCCTCGGCGCTGGACCGGCTCGCCGCCGCGGTCGAGGCCCGGCGCGGCAGCTGACCTGTGCCCAGAATCGCTGTCCTCGGGGTGGGCCTGATCGGGGGCTCGATCGGGCTCGCCGCGCGGCGACGGCTCGAGGCCGAGGTCGTCGGCCACAGTCGCAACCCGGCGACGGTCGAGCGCGCGATCGAGCTCGGTGCGCTCGATCGCGGCGCGGGCTCGGTCGCCGAGGCCTGCGAGGGAGCGGAGCTGGTCTTCTGCGCGGGCCCGGTCGCGATCCTGCCGGACCAGGTCCGCGAGGCGCTGGGGGCCTCCGGTGCCGAGACGGTGGTCACCGACGTCGGCTCGACCAAGGGAGAGCTGGTCGACGCTCTCGGCGGCGACGAGCGCTTCATCGGCGGGCACCCATTGGCGGGTGCCGAGACGGCGGGCGTCCAGAACGCTCGCGAGGACCTCTTCGAGGGCGCCCGCTGGTACCTGACGCCGACAGATCGCTCCAGCGGCCTGCTCTACGACCGTCTGCAGCGCGCCCTCACCGGCCTCGGCGCCCGCCCGCAGGCGATCGACCCGGCGACCCACGACCGCCTGATGGCGACCGTCAGCCACCTGCCTCACGTGCTCGCCAACGCCCTCGCCGCCGAGGCGGCCGAGGCGCTGACCCGCCATTCCGAGCGCCTGCCCGAGGTCGGGCCGAGCTTTCGCGACGCGACCCGGGTGGCCGGGTCCAACCCGGGGATCTGGGCGGACATCTTCGCCGGCAACCGCGACGCGGTAGCCGACTCGGTCGAGTCGGTTGCGCGGCGGCTCGAGCAGGCCGCGGCGCTGATCCGCAGCGGAGGCCGCGAGGCGATCGCCGCCTGGCACGCCGCTGCCGGCGAGGACCGGCGCGGCCTCGTCGAGGCCGACTCGGACGCGGGCCCGCTGCGCGAGCTGCGGATCGTCGTCGCCAACCGGCCGGGGACGATCGCCGAGCTGGCGCTGGCGCTCGGCGAGGCCGGCGTCAACATCGAGGACATGGCGCTCCACCCGGCCCCCGACATGACCTCGGGCGCGGTCTCGCTCTGGATCGCCGGCGAGGAGCAGGCCGGCCGCGCCGCCGCCTTGGTCCGCGAGCTCGGCCACACGGTCACCGACCTCGGCGAGTAGCGTTGCGAGCGATGACCCGCTTCGACCCAGCGGGACCGCTGCGCGGCTCCCTGCGCCCGCCCTCCGACAAGTCGATCTCTCACCGGGCAGCGCTGATTGCCGCGATGGGCGACGGAGAGACCCGGATCGACGGGTACCTCGACGCCGCCGACACGCGCTCGACCCTGGACGCGGTGGCGACCCTCGGCGCGCGGGTGGACGGCGTCGACGGATCGCGGCTGGAGCCGACGATCACGATCGGCGGGGTCGGCCTCACGGGGCTCGCTTCCGACGAGCCGGTGGACCCGATGGCGATCGACGTCGGCAACGCCGGCACTCTCCTGCGGCTGCTGCCGGGCTGGCTCGCCGGACAGGAAGGCGGCGCCTGGACGCTCGACGGCGACGACTCGATCCGCCGGCGCCCGGTCGACCGGATCGCCGAGCCGCTGCGCCAGATGGGGGCGCGGATCCGCTGCCGCGAGGAAAGGCTGCCGCCGCTCGAGCTCGAGGGGGCGCCGCTGCGGGCGATCGACTATCCGATGCCGGTGGCCAGCGCCCAGGTCAAGTCCTGCCTGCTCTTCGCAGGCCTGCTCGCCGAGGGCAGGACCCGGATCGTCGAGCGGATGCCGACTCGTGACCACAGCGAGCGCATGCTCGCGGCCGCGGGCGCGGACGTCGAACGCGATGGCGACGCGATCCTCGTCCGTCCCGCGGCCCGTCTCGAACCGGGGGAGATCGCCATTCCCGCCGACATCTCCTCCGCCGCCTTCTTCCTCGTCGCCGGCCTGTTGGTACCCGGCAGCGACGTCGTTCTCGAGCAGGTCGGGTTCAACCCGACCCGGATCGGGCTGGTGGCGATCCTGGAGCGGATGGGCGCTCCGATCGAAGTCGAGCTGCAGGGCGAGCGCGGCGGGGAGCCGACCGCCCAGATGCGGGTCCATCCGGCGCCGCTCCACGGCGTAGAAGTCGGCGACGTCGAGATCCCACGGGCGATCGACGAGCTGCCGCTGGTCGCCCTCGCCGCCTGCTTCGCCGAGGGGACGACCACGATCGCGGAAGCCGCCGAGCTGCGCCGCAAGGAGTCCGACCGCATCGCCACCGTCACCGCCGCCCTCAACGCCCTCGGCGGTCAGGTCGAGGCGACCGAGGATGGGATGGTGATCGAGGGGACCGGCGGCCTGCTCGGCGGCACGATCGAATCCCACGGCGACCACCGCATCGCCATGCTCGGCGCCGTCGCCGGCCTTGCCTCGAAGGAGGGGGTCGAGGTGCGCGGCATGGAGGCGGCCGCGGTCAGCTACCCCGGCTTCGAGGAGGACCTCATCTCACTGCTGACAGCGCCGACCTGAGTTCCGTCATCCCGGCGGCGCGCCTGAGCCCCGGAAGCCCCGCGACGGCGCCCGCGCCGGCGCATCCATACGCTGCCCCCATGGTGATCGCGATCGACGGCCCCGCCGGCGCCGGCAAGTCCACGGTTGCTCGCGCCCTCGCGGCGGAGCTCGGTTTCACCTACCTCGACTCCGGGGCGATGTACCGCTGCGTCGCTCTGGCAGCGACCGAGGCAGGCGTCGACCTCGACGACGGCGAGGCGCTCGGAACTCTGGCCGGCGGTCTCGAGATCGGCCTCGACGGCGTGCGCGTGACGCTCGGCGAGCGCGACGTCACCGCCGCGATCCGCACCCCGGTGGTCACCGCGGCCGCCTCCCGCGTCTCCGTCCACCCGGCGGTTCGCGAGGCGATGGTCGCCCGCCAGCGCCGGCTGATCGCCACCGGCGACTACGTCGCCGAGGGTCGCGACATCGGCACCGTCGTCAGCCCCGAGGCGCCCTTGAAGGTCTTCCTCACCGCCTCCGACGAGGAGCGGGCGCGCCGCCGCGCGGCGGAGACCGGCGAGGAGTTCGAGACCGTGCTGGTCGCCCAGGGTAGTCGCGACGACCGCGACACCCGCCGCGAGCACGGCGCCCTGCGACCGGCAGAGGATGCGGTCGAGCTCGACACCACCGGCCTCGGCCTGGAAGAGGTCGTCGGCCGCGTCGTCGCTCTCGCTCAAGAGCGGGGGTTGGCGTGAACCGCCTGCCGACGGTCGCCATCGTCGGCTTCCCCAACGTCGGCAAGAGCACGCTGGTCAACCGCCTGGTCGGTGGCACGGAGGCCGTGACCGCGCGCGAGGCCGGCGTGACCCGCGACCGCAAGCGCCTCGCCACCGAATGGAACGGCGTCGCCTTCGAGCTCGTCGACACCGGCGGCATCGATCTTGAGGACGAGGCCGAGCTGGCCCGCGACATCCAGGCGCAGGCCCGATTGGCGATCGCCGAGGCCGATGCGATCGTCCTCGCCGTCGACGGCCGCGCCGGACTGCGCGCCGGCGACGCCGAGCTGGCGAAAACGCTGCGCGGCGCCAAGGTCCCGGTCCTGGTCGCGGTCAACAAAGCCGACCGCCCCGACGACTTCGCCGTCACCGCCGAGTTTCACGCCCTCGGGCTCGGCGAGCCGCTGGGCGTCTCGGCAACCCACGGTCTCGGCACCGGCGACCTGCTCGACGCGATCGTCACAGCGCTCGGCGATTACGAGCCGCGCCAGGAAGAGGACGAAGCCGTCCGCGTCGCCGTGATCGGCCGCCCCAACGTCGGCAAGTCCTCGCTCGTCAACGCCTTCCTCGGCTCCGACCGGGTGATCGTCTCCGACCGCGCCGGCACCACCCGCGACGCGATCGACACCGAGCTCGAGGTCGACGGCCGCCGCGTGATCCTCGTCGACACCGCCGGCCTGCGCCGCCGCTCCAAGGTCGCCGGCACCGTCGACTACTACGCGCAGCTGCGCTCCGAACGGGCGGCCGACCGCGCCGACGTCGCGATCGTCGTCTGCGACGCCGCCGAGGGCGTCACCTCCGAAGACCTGCGGGTCGCCGAGCTGGCGATGAAGTCCGGCTGCGCCACCCTGCTCGCGCTCAACAAGTGGGACCTCACCGAGACCGACATCGACGACGCCCGCGCCCGGGTCGAGCGCAAGCTGCGCCTGCGCCCGGCGGTGATCACCTGCTCGGCCACGCGCGGGCGCAACGTCCCGGCGCTCCTGCCGCGGGCGCTGGAGCTCGCCGATCGCGCCGCCGAGCGGATCCCGACCCCGGAGCTGAACCGCTTCGTCGCCGCCGTCGTCGCCAAGACGCCGCCGCCTTCGCGCCGCGGCAGGCGGCTGCGCCTCTACTACGCGGCCCAGGTGGGGGAGCGGCCGGTGCGGGTCGCGATCCAGGTCAACGACCGCAAGCTGATCAGCCGCGATTGGGCTTACCACCTGGAGAACCGGATGCGCGAGGCATACGGGCTCGAGGGCGTGCCGCTGGTGATCGACTTCGTCCCCCATTCGGGACGGCGCGGGCGCCCCGCTTGACGCTTTTCGACCTGTCGCCGGATTCCTTTAGGCTTCCGCAATGCCTATGACCAAGCCGCTCGCCGAGAACGAGCACCTCTTCACTTCAGAGTCGGTGACCGAGGGTCACCCCGACAAGGTCAGCGACCAGATCTCCGACGGGGTTCTGGACGCGATCATGGCCGAGGATCCGGGCGGCCGCGTCGCCTGCGAGACGCTGGTCAACACCGGCATGGCCGTCGTCTCGGGGGAGATCTCGACCGACGTCCACCTCGACATCCCCGACATCGTCCGCGAGACGATCCGGGGGATCGGCTACGACCACGGCGACTACGGCTACAACTGCGACCACATCTCCGTCCTGGTCTCGCTCGACAAGCAGTCGCCCGACATCGCTCAGGGCGTCGACATCGCCCTCGAGGCCCGGGTCGACCCCTCCGACGAGGACGAGCTCGACCTCGCCGGGGCGGGCGACCAGGGAATGATGTTCGGCTACGCCAGCGACGAGACCGAGGCGCTGATGCCGATGCCGATCCACATCGCCCACCGCCTCGCCGAACGCCTCGCCGCGGTGCGCAAGGACGGCACGCTGGACTACCTCGGACCGGACGGCAAGACCCAGGTCAGCGTCCGCTACGCCGAAGGCCGCCCGGTCTCGATCGACAAGCTGCTGATCTCCACCCAGCACGCCGAGGGCGTCGATTCGCAGACGCGGATCAAACCGGAGCTTTGGGAGGCCGTTGTCCTGCCGGTGCTCGAGGCCGAGGTTCCCGGTCGCTACGACGAGGCCGAACTCCGCGAGGGCTTCCTCGTCAACCCGACCGGCAAGTTCGTCATCGGCGGCCCGGTCGGGGACGCCGGCCTCACCGGCCGCAAGATCATCGTCGACACCTACGGCGGCATGGCCCGCCACGGCGGCGGCGCCTTCTCCGGCAAGGACCCGTCCAAGGTCGACCGCTCCGCCGCCTACGCCGCCCGCTACGTGGCCAAGAACGTCGTCGCCGCCGGCCTCGCCGAGCGCTGCGAGGTCCAGGTCGCCTACGCGATCGGCGTCGCACACCCGGTCTCGCTGATGGTCCAGACCTTCGGCACCGGCAAGCTCCCCGACTCCCGAATCTCGCAGCTGGTCGAAGCGCAGTTCGACATGCGTCCCGGCGCCTTCCGTCGCTACCTCGACCTGCACCGCCCGATCTTCCAGAAGACCGCCGCCTACGGCCACTTCGGCCGCGACGACGAGGACTTCACCTGGGAGCGGACGGACCGCGCCGACGCCCTCCGCGAGGCCGCCGGCCTCCAAATCGCCACCGCTTAACCCCCGCCCACCCATCACCCCCGGCCGCCCAACGTCCTCAAGGGGGGAGAACACACGCGCTACCTGAATTTTCCCTGCCATGGCAGGGAAAATCCGGGACTCGCGAAGCGGGCAGGCTTGGGAGCTGGGGCGGCGGCAGCATGGAGTGGTTACGCGGCGCCAGCTGCTTGTGCTGGGGTTCACTTCGAGCGCGATCGAACACCGCCTCCAGAAGGGGCGGCTGCACGAGATCGGACAAGGCGTCTACGCCGTCGGGCGGCCGGAGCTGACGCGCTACGGGCGCTGGATGGCGGCGGTGCTCGCCTCCGGAGACGGTGCCGCACTGAGCCATCGGAGCGCCGCGGCGCTTTGGGAAATAGGAAACGAGTGGGGGAGCCGGGTGGACGTCAGCATCCGCCGCAAGAGCCATCTCCGCCGAGCGGGTATCCGCATCCACGTCAGGCCCTCCCTACCTGCAAAGGAGATCACCATCCGCGAGGGGATCCCGGTGACCAGCCCGGTCCGCACCCTCATCGACGTCGCCACCGAACTCGCACGAAACCGCCTGGAGCGCGCCGTCAACGAGGCGGACAAGCGCGACCTCGTCGATCCGGAGTCACTGCGGAAGGAGCTCGACGACCATCCCGGCCAACCGGGGGTTCGCCCGCTCCGCACCCTCCTCGACCGCCACACCTTCCTGCTCTCCGACTCCGACCTCGAGATCCTCTTCCGCCCGATCGCCGCAGCCGCCGGCCTCCCTTCGCCCCTCAGCAAACAGATCGTCAACGGCTTCGAAGTCGACTTTCACTTTCCCGGCCTCGGCCTCGTGATCGAGACCGACGGCTGGCGCTACCACCGCACCCCCGCCACCCAGACCAAGGACGCAAAGCGCGACCAGATCCACACCGCTTCGGGCCTCACGCCACTCCGCTTCTCCCACTACCAGGTGAAGTACGAACCGGCCTACGTCTGCAACATCCTCGCCCGCACGGCCACGCAGCTCAGATCGAAATTCGGGGCGGCTCCGACCCGGAACGGCTGACCTGCACCCCTACCAGCTGGTGTGGGTGCAGGTCAGCCGTTCCGGGCGGCGAGCGCCAGTACAGGGAGAGAGGGAACCGCTTCACCCAGCTCAGGCGCCGGGCGGCTGCGCCTGTCCCAGCCCGTGCGTCCCCGCGGCACTGACTCCCGTGGCCTCGTCGACCCGGTGCACCACCTCGCCCGGATCGCCGACCCCCGCGAAGACGAAGTTGTAGTCGTCGGTGGCGGCAGTGTCGAAATCGACGTCGCCGATCTGCATCAGGCGCTGGTAGATCGACTGGCGGTAATTGACGTTCTGGACCCGCTCCAGTCGCGTCTCCTGGATCTCTCGGGAGACGATTCCCCGCTTGATGTTGAGGCGGCGGTTGGTGATCGTGTAGGTCGTCGCCACCCGCTTGACGAAGCCGATCAGCACCGTCAGGGCGAAGACGACGAGGACGATCAGGAAGACGGTGGCGCTGCCCGCACCGGCCAGCTTGGCGATCACGGCGAGGATCACCGCCGACAGGAGGCCCTTCAGGTAGAAGCCGAGGATCGCCCGCCAGGACGGGTGGCCCTCGAAGATCACCTGCTCCCCGGGGCTTAGATTGAGGCTCACGGGCGCCAGCATAAGCCCTCGACCGGGCGCTCGCATACCCTCGCCCGATGGCCATCCTCAGGGTCGAGCCCCTGACCACCGCCCGCTCCCTGCGCGGCCCCTTCGACTACCGCCGACCGGCGGCGATGGAGGGGATCGAGGTCGGCAGCGTCGTCCGCGTGCCGTTCGGCCCGCGCCGCATCCTCGGCGTCGTCGTCGAGGTCGCCGAGACATCCGAGCTGCCTCCGGAGCGGCTGGCGGAGCCGATCGAGGCGCTCGAGGCGGGCGCCCCGCCGGAGCTGGTCGAGCTCGGCCTCTGGGTCGCGCGGGAGTACTGCTCGACTCCTTCGCGCGGCCTGCAGCTGGTGCTGCCGCCGGGAACCGGGGCGGGCGGGCGCTCGGTGCGCTCGAAGGTCGAGCTGCGGGCGGAGATCCTGCCGGCGGGCGAGGCGGCGCTGAGCGGCGGCGAGCGGCTCGGGGTCAAGCAGCGCGCGGTGCTGGAGGCGCTGCGGGCGGGGGAGCTCTCGGCGCCCGAGCTGGCCGGCGCGGTCGGCTCCGACCGCCAGACCCTGCGGCGGCTCGAGCAGCGCGGCCTGATCGCCACCAAGAGCACGCACCTGCGCCGTATTCCCGGCGAGCCGCGGCTTGCCGCAGCGGTCCAAGCCCCGGAGCTGCTCCCCGAGCAGCAGCGCGCGGTCGCCTCGATCGTCGCCGCTCTCGACGGCCGGCCCGGGTCGTCCCGCAGCCAGCTCCTGCACGGAGTCACCGGCTCCGGCAAGACCGAGGTCTACCTCGCCGCCGTCGAGGCCGCCCTCGAGCGCGGGCGCGGCGCCATCGTCCTCGTCCCCGAGATCGGCCTCGCCCCCCAGGCTGTCTCTCGCTTCCGCGCCCGGCTCGGCGATCGCTTCGCCGTTCTCCACTCGGCCCTCTCCGCCGGCGAGCGCTACGACGAGTGGCGGCGGCTGCGCAGCGGCGAGGCCGGCGTCTGCGTCGGCCCGCGCTCGGCCGTTTTCGCGCCGGTCCGCGAGCTCGGCCTGATCGTCATCGACGAGGAGCACGACGCCTCCTACAAGCAGGAGGGCGACCCGACCTACGACGCCCGCACCGTCGCCCGCCGCCGCGCCGCCGACCGCGGCGCCGTCCTCGTCGCCGGCACCGCGACGCCGCGCCCCGAGTCGTGGCTGGAGCTGCCGCGGGTCGAGCTGCCGCAGCGCGTCGACGGCCGCCGCATGCCGCCCGTGAACCTGGTCGACATGCGCGGCGCCGACCCCCGCACCGGCCCGCTCCACGCCGACACCTGGGAGGCGCTGGAGGGCGTCCGCCGCGACGGCGCCAAGGCGATCGTGATGATCAACCGCCGCGGCTTCGCGCCCTGGCTCACCTGCCGTTCCTGCGGTCACCATTGGAGCTGCCCCAACTGCGACGTCTCGCTGATCGTCCATCGCCACAGCGGCCGACTCGTCTGCCACCACTGCGCCCACGTCGAAGCGCAGCCGCGGGCCTGTCCCGAGTGCGCCTCGACCACGCTCTCGCGCGCCGGCGCAGGGACCGAGCGGATCGAGGCGCTGCTCGCCGAGCGCCTGGCGCCGATGCCTGTCTTCCGCCTCGACTCCGATACCGCCTCGGCCCGCGGCGCCCACGCCCGCATCCTCGCCCGGTTCGGCGAGGCGCCGAGCGGCGTCCTCGTCGGCACCCAGATGGTCGCCAAGGGACACGACTTCCCGGAGGTCACCCTGAGCGCGATCCTCGACGCCGACGCCACCCTCCGCTTCCCCGACTTCCGCGCCGAGGAGCGGACCTTCGCGATGGTCGCCCAGCTGGCCGGGCGCAGCGGCCGCGGCAAGGCGGGCGGAGAGGTGATGGTCCAGACCCTGGCCCCGGGCGCGCCCAGCATCGGCCACGCCGCCCGCCACGACTCCGCCGGCTTCCTCGCCGGCGAGCTGCAGCGGCGCGAGGCGCTGCGCTACCCGCCCTACTCGCACCTGGTCCGGATCAACTTCGCCTGCGAGCAGGAGCCGCGCCTGGACAAGGCCGCCGCCGGGCTCGCCGCCGAGCTCCGCGCCGCGCTCCCAGCCGGCTCGGAGCTGCTCGGCCCGGCGCCGATGTTCCGGGTCCGCAACCGCTACCGGCGCCGCATCCTGATCAAGGCCTCAGACCGCGAGGGGACCGTTGCCGCCGTGCGCGACGCCGTCGAGGGCAGGGCCGCCGACCGCTCGCTGCGGGAAGTCTCGATCGGGGTCGATGTCGACCCGCAGTGACACCAGTCGCCAGGCACGGGCGAGCGCTTAGACTCAGATTCGATGAGCGACCGGGTGGAAACCGATGCCGAGCGCGACGAGCGCGAGCTCGAAGCGGAGCTGCTGGAGCGCCGCGAAGCGGCGCTGGCCCATGTCGTCAAGTGGGGCGACCCGGTACTGAAGAGCAGGGCCTCGCCGGTCACGACCTTCGGCCCCGAGCTGCGCAACGAGGTCGAGCGGATGATCGCGATCATGCGCGACGGGATGGGTGTCGGCCTCGCCGCCACGCAGCTCGGCGTGCTGCGGCGCCTGCTCGTCCTCCAGGCCGGGCCCGATGGCGAGCCGACCGCCATCGTCAACCCCGAGGTCGAGTGGCTCTCCGACGAAGCCGCGATCGCCGAGGAGGGCTGCCTCAGCCTGCCGCGCGTCTCGGTTGACGTCGAGCGTCCCCTGCACGCCAGGGTCAGCGGCCGCGACGCCGAGGGCGAGGCGATCTTGATCGAGGCCTCGGGCCTGGAGGCACGGGTGCTCCAGCACGAGATCGACCACCTCGACGGCGTCCTCATCCTCGACCGCACCCCCCGCCCGCAGCGCAAGGGCGCGCTGCGGGCGCTGCGGGAGGGCGGCAGCTACAGCCCGCCGCCCGAGCACGAGGACGGGGACGACGGCGAGCTGCGCGAGCCGCGCACCGACGCGTGAGGACGGCCTACCTCGGTACCTCCGACTTCGCCGCCACCGTCCTCCGACGGTTGGCGGATTCGCCGCACCGCCCGTCGCTCGTCGTAACCCCGCCCGACCGCCGCCGCGGACGAGGCAGGCAGGAGCTGCCACCTGCCGCCGCCGAGGCGGCGAGCGAGCTGGGGATCGAGCTGCTGCAGAGCGAGAACGTCAACGACGAGCAGTCGCTGGACCGGATTCGCGCCGCCCAGCCCGAGGCGGTGGTCGTCTGCGCCTTCGGCCAGTTGATCCGGGAGCCGCTGCTCTCCGAGTTCGAGATGCTGAACGTGCATCCGTCGCTGCTGCCGCGTTGGCGCGGGGCGGCGCCGATCGAGCGGGCGATCATGGCCGGCGACCGCACCACCGGCGTCTGCGTGATGCGCCTCACCGCCGGGCTCGATTCGGGACCGGTGGCGCTCTGCGAGGAGCTGCGACTGGGGCCCAACGAAGACTTCGAGACACTCTCCGCCAAGCTCGCCGCCCGCGGCGGCGATCTCCTCGTCCGCGCCCTCGACCAGCTGGCGGAGGACCGGCTGGAGTTCGACGAGCAGGGGGAGGAGGGGGTCACCTACGCCGAGAAGATCGACCGCTCCGAGCGCCGGCTCGATCCCGCTCGCCCGGCCGCGGAGCTCGCCGCGGTGGTCCGCGGCCTCACTCCGCACGTCGGCGCCTACCTCGAGATCGCCGGCGGCGCGCGCCTCGGGGTCCGCCGTGCCCGGGCCGTTGACGTCTGCGTCAGGGCGGGGGAGGTGCGGGCCGAGTGGGGCGCGCTTTTGGTCGGCTGCGCGCAGGGAGCCCTGCGGCTGGAGGTGGTGCAGCCGCCCGGCGGCAAACCGATGCCGGCCGAGGCCTACCTGCGCGGCCACGCGCCGCCGAAGTTGCCGTGAGCGCCGAGCGCAGCCGCGCCCTGGCCTTCGAGACGGTTCTGGCGACCTTCGAGGAGGGCGCCTTCAGCGAGCGCGCCTTCCGGGCCGGCGCCGACCGCCTCGGGCTCGAGGGCCGCGAGCGCGCCCAGGCGCAGCGCCTCGCCTACGGGGCGGTGCAGCGGCGCGGCACCACCGATGCCGCGATCGAACGCCTCGCCGGTCGCAGCATCCGCCTCCTCGACCCGCCGGTCCTCGCCGCGCTGCGCCTCGGCCTCTACGAGCTGCTCTTCGCCGAGCGCACCCCCGACCACGCCGCTGTCGACCAGGCCGTCGAGCTGACCAAGGCCGGCGGCGCCGCCCACGCGTCGGGCTTCGTCAACGCGATCCTGCGGCGGGCGGCCCGCGAGCGGGCGGCGCTGACGACGGCGCTGCTCGGCGACGACTCGACCCCGGAGACGGCCGCCGTCGCCCACTCGGCGCCGCTCTGGCTGGCGCGGATGTGGTGGCAGGAGCTGGGCCCCGAGGGCGCCCGCTCGTTGCTCGCCGCTTGCAACGAGCCGGCCGAGGTGGCGATGCGGGTGAACCTCGCCAGGGGAGATCGGGAATCCCGGTTGCAGCACCTGCGGGACGCCGGCGTCGAGGCCCGGCCCGCCGAGGCGGATTGGCCGCTGGCGGCGGTGGAGGAGATCGTGATCGAGGGGCGCACCGGCGAGGCGGTGCCCGCTGCCGTCGCGGCCGGCGACCTCACCCCGCAGAGTCGCGGCTCGGCCGCGGTCGTCGAGGTTCTCGAACCGCAGGAGGGAGAGAACCTGCTCGACCTCTGCGCCGGGCCAGGCATCAAGACCGGCCAGATCGCCGGACGGATGGGCGACCGCGGCGAGGTGATCTCGGTCGAGCTCGACAGCGACCGGGCCGGTGAAGTCGCGGCGCAGGCGGCGCGGCTGGGGCTGCGCAGCGTCACCGTGATCGAGGCCGACGCCGCCACGATGGAGATGGTGCCCGGTTTCGATCGCATCCTCCTCGACGCTCCCTGCTCGGACCTCGGCGCCCTCGCCTCGCGCCCGGACGCGCGTTGGCGCAAGTCCCCGAAGCAGATCGAGCGCCTGGTCGAGGTCCAGGACCAGGCGCTGCGCGCGGCGGCCGAGGTCCTGCGCCCTGGCGGCACCCTGGTCTACTCGACCTGCACGATCTCCCGCCGCGAGAACGAGGACCGGGTCGCGGCACTGCTGGCGAGCTCGGAGGCGGGGGAGGTGCCGCCGCTGGAGCTGGACGACCTCGGCGCCCTCGCGCCGGGCCTCGCCTCGACGGTCGATCCGCGCTGCCTGCAGGTGCGCCCGGACCGCGACGGGACCACCGGCTTCTTCATCGCACGCCTGAAAAGGGATGATTAGACGATGAGCAAGCTCGACAACACAGGCCTGGGCGGCGACAGCCCCCTGGGGCGGGCGCCGTGCCCCAACTGCGGCGAGCCCTGGCTGCGGCCGACCCAACTGCCGGGACGACTGCGCTGCGTCAACTGCCTCAGCCGCTTCGAACTGGTCTCCCAGTGCCCGAACTGCGGCGAACACCAGACGATCGCCCGCATGAGCCACACCGAGGACATGCAGTGTCAGATCTGCGGCTCCTCGATGCTGCAGGCCGCCTGAGTGTCGCCGCCGGCCGGTAGGTTGGCGCGATGAGCGAGCGGATGCGCGAGCTGGTCCGGTCCCCGCGGGTCGCCCCGTCGATCCTCTCCGCCGATTTCGCCCGGCTCGGGTCGCAGGTGTACGAGGTGATGGAGGCCGGGGCGCGGGTGATCCACGTCGACGTGATGGACGGTCACTTCGTGCCGCCGATCACGATCGGGCCGCTGATCGCCGGGGCGATCGCCGACCAGGTCCACGCCGCCGGGGGCGCGCTCGACGTGCACATGATGATCGAGATGCCGGAGCGCCAGATCGCCGAGTTCGCCAAGGCCGGAGCCGACTCGATCACCTTCCACGAGGAGGCGACCCCGCACGCCCACCGCACCCTGACCGCGATCCGCGAGCTCGGCTGCCTGGCCGGGATCGCGATCAACCCCGGCACCCCGCCCGAGGCCGTCTCCGAGCTGCGCGGCTTCGCCGACATCGTCCTCTGCATGAGCGTGAATCCGGGCTGGGGAGGTCAGTCCTTCATCGAGTCCTCGGCGGGGAAGATCGAACGGCTCCGCCCGCTCGTCGGCGATGCCCGGATCGAGGTCGACGGCGGCGTCGACACCTCCACCGCCGCCACCGTCGCCGCCGCAGGCGCCTCGCTCTTCGTCGCCGGCTCGGCCGTCTTCGGCGCCGCCGACCCCGCCGCTGCCTACTCCGAGATCGCAGCCGCGGCCGGAGCTGCCTGAATCACCGCGCGCCGCCGCGGGCGATCAGCGCTCCGGTGACCTCCTGCCACCAGGCGCGCTCGCCGGCGTCCACCTCCGGTCGTTCGGCCCGCCGCTCGCACCAGCCCGCCAACGCCCGCCGTCCTCCGATCGCCACCACGTCGACGCCACTCACCGCGTAGCGCCCGTCGGCCAGCGCCGCCAGCGCCGCGCCGCTCTCGCCGCGGCTGCGCAGCACCGCCAGCACCGGCACCCCGTCGATCTCGGTCTCGGTGAGGAGATCGTCCCCGGGTCGCGCCGGTCGCACGGTGAAGACCTGGGAGGCGCCGCGCCGCGGCAGCAGTGGCGGTGCGGGTCGGCCGATCGGCCCCTTCGCCCAGACGTTGGTCAGGCCCTCGACCTCCGGGCGCAGCTCGCTGCGGACCAGCACGTGCAGCTCGTCGCCTTCGCGCAACTCGGTCGAGCCGCGCGGCGGGATCGCCCTCCCGTCGCGGACGATCACGTTGACCAGCGCCTCGCGCGGCAGCTGCAGCTCCCGCACCGGGTGTCCGGCGGCGGCGGCGCCGGGGGGCAGCCGGTAAGCGATCACGTCGCCGCCCATGCGGCGGATGCGACCCGACTCGAGCAGCCGTCGCGGCAGCGCCGGCTCATCCGTGGTGAGGCCGAGCCTGCGGGCCAGCGGCTCGAAGCTGGCCCCCTGCACCAGCGTCGAGCTGACGACGACGAAGAAGACGATCGCGAAAAGTTCGCGACCGGCGCCGACGCCGGCGACGACGGGAAAGGTCGCCAGCCAGATCGGCGTCGCCCCTCGCAACCCGGCCCAGCCCAGCATCAGCCGCTCCCTCACGTTGAAGGGCGAGAAGGCGGTCGCGACGAAGGCGGCGACGGGCCTGGCCAGGAGGATCAGCACCGCCGAGAGCGCCAGCCCCTTGAGCGCGACCTGGTCGAGGTCGCCGGGGAAGACGAGCAGCCCGAGGAGGATGAAGAGAGAGATCTGGGCGACCCAGCCGAGGCCCTCGTGGAAGGCGACGACGGTGCGGCGGGCCGGGATGCCGGCCGAGCCGATCGCCAGCGCGGTCAGGTAGACAGCCAGCAGCCCGGAGCCGTGGGCGACCTCCGCCAGGCCGTAGGCGAGGCCCGCGACCGCGACCGTCGCCACCGGGTAGATGCCGTCGCTCGGCAGCTGCACCCGGCTGAGGACCATCGCCGCGATCCTGCCGAGCGCCAGCCCGATCGCCGTCCCCAAGGCCAGTTTCAGCGCCAGCAGCCCGGCCATGTCGGCGAAGCCGTAGCCCGGCTGCCGGATCCATTCGATGAAGCCGATCACCAGCAGCAGCGCGACCGGGTCGTTCAATCCCGACTCTCCCTCGAGTGAGCGCGCCAGCCGCTTCTCCAGGGTCGAGCGGCGCAGCACGGCGAAGATCGCCGCCGAGTCGGTGGCGGCGACCGCGGCACCGACGATCAATCCTTCGAGCGTGGTGAGGTCGAAGATCAGCTTCGCCGCGAGACCGGCGATCGCCGCGGTGATCGCCGTGCCGACGGTGGCCAACGAGGCCGCGGTGCCGAGCACCGGCCGGATCTCGGGCCAGCCCGCGGTGAGACCGCCCTCGAAGAGGATCAGCACCAGGGCGATCGTCCCCAGCGTCCGCGCCAGTTCGGCGTTGTCGAACTCGATTCCCCCGACTCCCTGCGAGCCCGCGAGCATTCCGAGGCCGAGGAAGAGCAGCAGGCCTGGGACCCGGACCCGGTCGGCGAGCAGCGCCCCGGCGATCCCGGCGGCCAGAAGGACGCCGGCTACGAGGATCAGCTCGGCGTCGTGTCCGCCCATCCGGGGACCCTAGTCAACGCCGTTAGACGTTCTCGTCGATCGCCGCCAGGCGCGCCTCGAGCTCCTCCGGCGAGCCCAGCTGCGGCACGTCCTCGGCCCGCTCGTGCGGCCGGCGGTAGACGAGATACAGCAGGGCGAAGAGGACCCCGGCGGTGAGCGCGAAGCCGATCTCGACCCGGCGGAACTCGTTGCTGACGAGCGGCACGAAGTTCCAGGCGATGAAGAAGGCCGCGCAGGCGATCCAGCGCGCGGCGGCGCGGCGCACCTGCCCCTGGGCGAGGCAGGCCTGGTTGAGCGTCACCGACGCCAGGTAGAGGCCCATTCCCACGGTCACCAACAACAGGCCCACCCGGTCGTAGGTGAACTTGTTGCTGAAGGCGATCTGCATCAGCTTGGGGCCGGCGATGAGGAAGGCGATCGTCGCCAGGGTCGCAAAGCCGGCGACGCCGATCAGGACGCCGCGGACCGAGCGGTGGAACTCGCGGTCGCTGTCGGGGTCGGTCGAGGTGTGGAGGCTGGTGAGGTGGGGGAGGATGCTGGTCGAGACCGCCTGGAACAGCTGCAGCGGCGCCCGCGCGATCATCAGCACGTTGAACATGAACCCCGCGGCCGCCGCGCCCTGCAGTCCACGGGCGATCAGCGGGCCCGCGTTGAGGAAGGCCTGTTCGCTGAACATGATCACGAGGACGGCAGCCGCGAAGCCACCGCCCTGTTTGAGGGAAAAGTCGTCATCCGGCATGTTCTCCGCTTCGCGTCCGGGCATGCCGGCCGGCTCTTGCTGCCCCTGCTCGCGTTTCGCCCGTCGTAGGAACGCCAGCGGCACCACCATCAGGCTGAGGCTCGGCGCCGCGACGATGCCGACCGCGACCGCCGACTGCCCGCTCAGCAGGCTGACCGCGACCAGCACCGCGAAGAGGGTGCGGAAGACCGACTCGGAGAGGATCAGGGCGGTGAAGAGGCCGAAGCGGCGCTGGCCGGCGAGGAAGCCGCGGGCGAAGTAGCTGGCGGCGTAGAAGAGGACCGCCCCGAAGAAGACCCAGTAGAGGGTCTGGTTGCCTTCCAGCAGGTCGTCCTGGATCGGCCCCCGCAGCGCCAGCGCCAGGACCGCGAAGGTCAGCGCCAGCCCCAGCTGGATCGTCGCGGCGACCCGCATCGGCCGGCTGATCGGTTCGGCGTGCACCAGCCGCTCGGAGATGTGGCGTGAGAGCAGCTGTTCGACCGGCCGGTAGAGGGTCGAGATGGTGATGAAGACGGCAGACCAGAGGACCGTGATCTGCCCGTAGTCCGGTTTCGAGAGGACGTGCGAGGCGATCAGGAAGTAGGCGTAGGTGATGATCCCGGTGAGCCCGACGCCGATCGCCAGGAAGCTCGCCGTCTTGCCGTACTCGGCCGAGGCCGAGGCGCCGCCGCCGCCTTCTCGGCTTCTCATCCGCCGCCCTGGTCGCCGGGCTCGTAGTGCGAGGGCTCGACGCCGAGCGCCAGCTCGACCCGGCGCACCCGCTCGAAGACGCGCTGGGTCATCACCCGCTGCCCGGCGAGCAGATCGCCGATCACGCCCAGCGCGAAGAGCTGGATCGCGGCGATGAAGAGCACGGCGCCGAGGATCAGCGACTGCACGTGGCCGCTGCTGTCGCCGTTGAAGATCCAGTCGATCAGGAACGGCATCCACGCGGCCAGGGCCAGCGCCAGCACGACCAACCCGACGGTGGCGAAGGCGCGCAGCGGCTCGTAGCGGGCGTAGATACGGAGGATCGCCGGCCCGTTGCGGCGCACGTAGGCGCCGGTCGAGTCGGCCAGCCGCGACTTGCGCGTCTGCGGGTTGGTCCCGATCTCGACCTCGTCGACGGCGACCAGCATCTTCCCCGCCTGGATCAGGCTCTCCAGCGTGTAGGTGAAGTTGTCGACGACCAGCAGCTGCAGCGCCGCCTCGCGGTTGTAGGCGCGGAAGCCGGAGGTGGTGTCGGTGACTTCGGTACCGGAAAGGCGCCTTACGACCCAGCTGCCGAGCCACTGCAGCCCCTTCTTGGTGCCGGAGAAGTGCTCGATCTGGGAGACCCGGCGATCGCCGACGACCATGTCGGCCTCCCCGGCGAGGATCGGCGCCACCAGCTTGGCGACGTCGGCACCGCGGTACTGGTTGTCGGCGTCGGTGTTGACGACGACGTCGGCGCCGAGCTTGAGGCAGGCGTCGAGCCCGGCCTGGAATCCCGCCGCCAGCCCCTTGTTGTTCGTCAGCCGGACGACGTGGTGGACGCCGCAGCGACGCGCCACCTCGACCGTGCGATCGGTGGAGCCGTCGTCGATCACCAGCAGCTCGATCTCGTCGATGCCGTCGAGCCGGCGAGGCAGCTCGGCGATCGTCGCCGGCAGCGTCTCCTCCTCGTTGAGGCAGGGGATCTGGATGATCAGTTTCACGGTGACTCAGAGTATTTGGGCGCGACTCGATATGGCGTCGCAGCTGGGCGTCCTCGGTCGCTCGCGTGCAGGAGCACGCCACGCTCCCCGCGTCCTTGATCTGCTCAGCCATATCGAGTCGTGGCTAGAATTGACTGATTGACTCGTCAATCGGTGACAGCGGTCGACTCTGAGTTTTTGAGACGCGCACTCGAGTTAGCCGAGGGCGGGAGGGGTCGGGTCAGCCCTAATCCGCTGGTCGGTGCGGTCATCGTCCGGAATGGGGAGCCTATCGGCGAGGGCTTCCACGCCGAGCTCGGCGGCCTGCACGCGGAGCGCTCGGCCCTGGCGAACGCCCGCGATCGTGGCGAGGACCCGCGGGGGGCGACGATGTACGTGACGCTCGAGCCGTGCGCCCACGAGGGGCGCCAGCCGTCCTGCGTCGAGGCGATCCTCGAGGCAGGCATCGGGCGGGTGGTGATCGGCTCCGACGATCCCAGCGAGAAGGCTTGCGGCCGCGGCCCCGGAATCCTCCGCGACGGTGGCGTCGAGGTCGCCTGCGCGAGCGGAGAGGAGGCGACCGCGGCGCGCCGGCTCAACCAGGCCTTCCGCAAGCACGCGCGCAGCGGGCTGCCGCTCGTCATCCTCAAGCTGGCGATGTCCCTCGACGGCCAGACCACCACCGCCCCCGGCGATTCCCCCTGGATCTCCGGCGAGCCGAGCCGCGCGATGGTCCACCGCTGGCGCTCGGAAGCCGACGCGATCGCGATCGGGATCGGCACCGCCCTCGCCGACGACCCCCTGCTGACCGCCCGCCACGCCGGCGCCCGCCGGCCGGTCCGCGTCGTCTTCGACTCGCGGGCCCGCCTGCCGCTCGACTCGCAGTTGCTCGCCAGCCTCGACCAGGCCCCGCTGATCGTCGTCACCGCCCCGGAGGCGGATGGCTCCCAGGTCGAGGCCCTCCGTGCCGCCGGCGCCGAGATCCTCGTCGCCGGCGGCGCCACCCCCGCCGACCGCGTCCATTCGGCACTCACCGAGCTCGGCCGCCGCGAGATCACCAGCCTCTTCCTCGAGGGCGGCCGCACCCTCGCCTCCGCCTTCGCGGAAGCGGACCAGCTGGACGAGAGTCGCACCTTCGTTGCACCGATCTTGCTGGGCGATCCTCGCGCGGGTGAGCCGGAGAGGGAGTCCGAGGACGAAAGCTTCGCCCGCAGGACTCCCTCTCCGGGGCAGGCTCCGGCGCGCCGGAGCGCTCTGTCCTCATCGGTGGAATCGATCGGCGAGGACACGCTGATCACGGCCCGGTTCAGGGAGTGGTGACGTGTTCACGGGACTGATCCAGGACGTGGGAGAGGTCGAGGCGCTCGATTCCGGCGCGGAGGGGGCAAGACTGCGGATCGCCACCCGGTTGGCGGGCGAGATCGATCTCGGCGATTCGGTCGCGGTCGACGGCATCTGCCTGACCGCGACGGCGATCTCGGACCGCGGCTTTGAGACCGAGGCGATGAACCAGACGCTGGAGGTGACTGGGCTCGGCGGGGTCGAGGAGGGTTCGAAGGTCAACCTCGAGCTGGCGATGAAGGCCTCCGATCGGCTCGGCGGGCACATCGTGCAAGGGCACGTCGACGGGGTGGGCGAGGTCGTCGCGACCGCCGAGGACGGCTTCGCCCGGCGCCTTCGCGTCGCCCTCGGGCCGCAGCTGCTGCGCCACATAATCGACAAGGGCTCGATCACCCTCGCCGGCGTCAGCCTCACGGTCGCCGAGCTCGGCGAGGACTGGATCGAGGTCTCTCTGATCCCGGAGACCCTGGAGCGCACGAACCTCGGCGAAGCGGAGCCGGGCAGCAGGTTGAACGTCGAGTGCGACATCGTGGCGAAGTACGTGGAGCGGCTGCTGTCACCATTCGCCGGAAAGGAGCGAGCGTGAGCCATATGACGGAAGCGCAGCGAAAAGAGGACATGTTGACGGTGGCGGGGGAGAGCCCCTTCTCCACCATCGAGGAGGCGATCGAGGAGATCCGCCGCGGCCGCATGGTCGTCGTCTGCGACGGCGAAGACCGCGAGAACGAGGGCGATCTGGTGATGGCCGCCCAGTTCGCAACTCCCGAGGGCATCAACTTCATGGCCAAGGAGGCGCGCGGGCTGATCTGCCTGGCGCTGACGGCCGAGCGCTGCGAGCAGCTCGGGCTCAACCTGATGGCGGCGAAGAACGAGGCGCCCTTGCAGACCGCCTTCACGGTGACGATCGAGGCCGCGGGCGGCGTCAGCACCGGCATCTCGGCCCACGACCGCGCCCACACGGTGCAGGTCGCGATCGACCCCAGGTCGGGACCGCGCGACATCGTCGTTCCCGGCCACATGTTCCCGCTGCGGGCCAAGGAGGGCGGGGTGCTGGAGCGCACCGGGCACACCGAGGCCAGCGTCGACCTCGCCCGCCTCGCCGGGCTGATCCCGGCCGGCGTGATCTGCGAGGTGATGAACGACGACGGCACCATGGCCCGGGTCCCGGACCTGATCCCCTACTGCGAAGAGCACGACCTGAAGATGGTCACCGTCGCCGACCTGATCGCCTACCGGCGCCGCACCGAGAAGCTGGTCGAACGGGTCGTCGCCACCGGCCTGCCGACCGCCTTCGGCGACTTCACCGCGGTCGGTTACCGCTCCCTGGTCGACGACAAACACCACGTCGCGATGGTCAAGGGCGAGGTCGACGGCGAGGCCGACGTGCTGGTCCGCGTCCACAGCGAGTGCCTCACCGGCGACGTCTTCCACAGCATGCGCTGCGATTGCGGCGAGCAGCTGGAAGCGGCGCTGGCGATGATCGACCGCGAGGGCCAGGGCGTGCTGCTCTACCTCTCTCAGGAGGGACGCGGCATCGGCCTGCTCAACAAGCTGCGCGCCTACAAGCTGCAGGAGGAGGGGGCCGACACCGTCGAGGCCAACCTCAAACTCGGCCTGCCCGCCGACCTGCGCGACTACGGCATCGGCGCCCAGATCCTCGGTGACCTCGGCCTCTCCAGCATCCGCATCCTCACCAACAACCCGAAAAAGATCGTCGGTCTCGAGGGCTACGGGCTCTCGGTCTCCGAACAGGTGCCGATCGAGTCGGCGCCCAACAGCCACAACGAGGCCTATCTGCGCGCGAAGCGGGACAAGATGGGTCACTCGCTGCACCACCAGGGCCTCGCGCTCGACGAGGAGATGATCCACGACGAGGAGGAGCGCGACGCGGAGCACGCCGATGGGTGATGGCGATGGCGCGTTCCTCGAAGAATTCAGCCAGGAGGAGCGCGGCACCCTGGCGACGATGCGCTTCGCCGTCTGCATCGGCCGCTTCTACGAGGAGCTCGCGCAACGCCTGCTGGACGGTGCCAGGCAGGGATTCGAACTGGCCGGCGTGGCCGGCGACGACGTCGCCATCGCTTCCGTTCCCGGCGCCTACGAGCTTCCACTCGCCGCCAAGCTGCACGCCGAGAGCGGCGAGTTCGCCGGCGTCGCCTGCCTCGGCGTCGTCATCCGCGGCGAGACCGACCACTACGACTTCGTCTGCGGCGAGTCTGCCCGCGGCATCCAGGACGTGCAGCTGCGGACCGGCGTCCCCTGCGCCTTCGGCGTCATCACCTGCGAGACGATGGAGCAGGCGCTGGCCCGGTCGGGCGGCGGCAAGCGCGACCAGGGCCGCAACTCCGCCCTCACCGTCGCCCGCATGGCCCTGCTGAAGCGCCGGCTCGCCTGACCGACGCGCCGATTCGCTCGACTGGGTACCATCCAGCGTCCTCATGGCCAAGGTATGCCACAGCTGCGGCAAGGGGCCGGCGTTCGGCCAGTCCCGAAGCCACTCGATGGTCGCGACCAAGCGGCGCTTCGATCCGAACCTGCAGAAAGTCCGGATCCAGGAGAACGGCCGCCCGCTCAGGGCGTACGTCTGCACGCGCTGCCTGAAGTCCAACAAGGTCACCAAGGCCGCGTAACCCGCGGGGCGGGGCGGGGCGGGAGTCCGGACTCCTCCACCAACACGCCCTCTCGGGACGGTCGCGAGCGGCGGAAGCTTCCAATGGGGGCTGTCCGATTGGAGGTGCGGGTGCCCCTTTCCCGGAGGCTCAAGGACGGACGTGTGAGCCCTCAGGGCTCGACCCAGCTGCGCGACGGTCTCCGGGGAAGGGGCACCCGCACCTCCCACCGCAACCCCCGATCCCTAGCTGTCGGACTCCAGCGCCGGCTCTTGCGACGGCACGGCCTCGGGGCTCGGTTTCTCGGGCGGCTCCACCGAAACCCTCGGCAGGATGCGTCCCAGCCACTCGGGGAAGTACCAGGCCCGCTCGCCGAAGAGCTGCATGACCGCGGGCACCAGGACCGAGCGGATGACCACCGCGTCGATCAGGACGGCCGAGGCAAGGCCGAGGCCGAAGAGTTTGATGATTCGGTCTTCGCCGAGCATGAAGGAGGCGAAGACGGTGAACATGATCGCCGCGGCGGCGGTGATGACGCGGCCGGTGAGGGCGAGGCCGCGGGTGACGGCCTCGGTGGCGTCGTGCGTGTGCTCCCACTCCTCGTGGATCCGGGACATGAGGAAGACCTCGTAGTCCATCGATAGCCCGAAGACGATTGCGAAGAGGAAGATCGGGAAGAAGGAGATGATCGGGCCGGTGTTGTCGATGCCGATCAGGCTGGCGCCCCATCCCCACTGGAAGACCGCGACGACCAGGCCGAAGGCGGCGCCGATGCTGAGCAGGTTCATCACCATCGCCTTCAGCGGCACAAGGATCGAGCGGAAGACCATCATAAGCAGCAGGGCGGAAAGCAGGACCACCACGCCGATGAAGAGCGGCAGCTTGTTGGCGATCGCGTTGCCGAAGTCCTCGAAGATCGCGTTGATGCCGCCGACGTGGATCTGCGTACCCGACCTGGCCGCGATCGGCGGGATCACATCGCCGCGGATGTGGTCGAGCAGTTCGGTGGTGGCCCCGCTCTGCGGTGAGGTCGTCGGATAAGCCTGGAACACGGCCGTGTCCTTGGCCGGGTTGAGGACGACCGGCGTCGTCTTGGCGATCCCCTTTTCTCTGTTCAGCGCTTCGCGGAGTTCGTCCATGCCGCCCTGCTTGCCCTTTTCCGGCAGCGCGCTGGCGAAGACGAACGGCCCGTTGAAGCCCGGTCCGAAGCCTTCGGCGACGAGGTCGTAGGCCTTTCGCGTCGTTTTCCCCGGCGGATCGGTGCCGGCGTCGTTGGTGCCGAGGCGGAGCGAGAGGGTGGGGACGCAGAGCAGCAGCAGGAAGCCCCCGGAGAGAAGCGCGGAGAGGACCGGCCGACGCTGGATCTCACGGCTCCAACGGAACCAGCGGTTGCCTTCGTCGAGGCTGGTCGAGCGTTTCCCGAGGCCGGGGATGCGCAGGCGGTCGACCCGCCGTCCGACCATCGTCAGCAGCGCCGGCAGCAGGGTCAGCGCCGCGACCATCGTGAAGAAGACCGCGAGTGCCGCGGCGGCGGCGACGCCGTAGAGGAAGGAGAGCCCGAGCAGGAACATCCCCATCAGCGAGATGATCACCGTGATCCCCGCGAAGAGAACGGCGCGACCGGCAGTGTCGACGGCTTTGATCGTGGCCTCGCGGGGCCCGAGGCCTTCGTCGAGCCCGTTGCGGAAGCGGGTGAGGATGAAGAGCGCGTAGTCGATTCCGACTCCGAGTCCGATCATCGCCGCCAGGAACGGGGCGAAGTCGGCGGTGGGGAAGACGTGGGTGCCGAGCAGCACCAGGCTGATGCCGACGCCGAGCGCGAAGAGGGCGGTGAGGATCGGCAGTCCCATCGCCACCACCGAGCCGAAGGTCAGGAGCAGCACGACGACCGCCGCCAGCAACCCGACGAGGAAGGAGGTGTCTTCGCCTTGTTCTTCGGTCGCTTCCTGGATCGGCTGGCCGCCGAGCTCGACCTGGAGCCCGTTCCCCGCCGCTCCCTGCGCCGTCGAGATGATTTCTTCGGTCTTGCCTTTGTCGAGCTTGTCGTTGGTGACGTCGAACTGGATCGTCGCGTAGGCGATCTTGCCGTCCTTGCTGATCGCGGCGGCCCCGCCGTTCTTGTAGGGGCTGGCGACTTCGCTGACGTGGGGGAACTTTTCGATCTTCGAGAAGACCCTGTCCATCTTCTTTTCGACCGCGGGCGATTTGACGCCGTTGTCGGCCTTGAAGACGATCTGCGCGGTTTCGCCCGACTGCGCGGGGAACCTGTGTTCGAGCAGTTCGAGTGCCTTCTTCGAATCCGAATTCGGCAGCTTGAATTCTTCGGTGAAGCTCGAGCCGACCGAGCCGGAGATCGCCCCGACCCCGATCAGGGCGACGATCCAGCCGAGGATGACGGTCTTGCGGTGGCCGGTGATCCAGGTGGCGAAACGACGCATCCCGTGCCACGCTAGCAACGGCCGAACGTGTGTGTGCCCGCCGCGAATTCCAGTCGGCGTCCAACTGTCTCAGGGTCCGGTTAGATTGCCCTGCTGATGCCCGATCCATCGATTGCCCGATTCCGGCGGGTCATCAGCTCTGCATGCGCCTCACTCGAGGCTCGTCGCCAGGAGGTCAACGACCTCAACGTCTTCCCGGTCGCCGACGGCGACACCGGCGACAACATGGCGATGACCCTGCGGGCGGTGTTGGAGGAGCTCGATCGCCTCGACGGGATGGCGGTCGACGAGGTCGGCCGCACGCAGATGGTGCAGGCGCTGGCGCGGGCGGCGCTGATGGGCGCCCGCGGCAACTCCGGCGTCATCCTCAGCCAGATCGTCCGCGGCGCCGCCGAGGAGCTCGCCAGCCGCCCCGGCGAGCTCGTCGATCCGGTGCTCGTCGCCGCCGCCTTCGCCAGCGCCGCCGACGCCGCCTACGAGTCGGTGCGGGAGCCCGCCGAGGGGACGATGCTGACCGTCTTCCGCGAGATGGCCCATTCGCTGACCCGGCAGCTCGCCCACCTCGAAGCCGACAAACAGCGGCTCGGCCGCGACGTCGGCGAAGAGGCCCAGGACGCGATCCTGGCCGAGGTACTGGAGCGGGCGATCGAAGAGGGGGCGCGCGCCGTCGCCCGCACGCCCGAGCAGCTCGAGGTGCTGCGGGATTCCGGAGTCGTCGACGCCGGCGGCCACGGCCTGGTGCTGATCCTCGCCGGAGTGGTCGCCGGGCTGCGCGGGGACGCGGCGATGCCCGAGGTCGCCCACCACGAGCCGCCGAAGCTCAGCCTTCCTCACCACCGGGACAGCCGCTACCGCTACTGCACCAATTTCATCGTCGCCGGCCAGGGCCTCGGCAGCCGCGAGTTCCTGCCGCGCCTCGAGGCGCTCGGGGACTCGGTGCTGGTCGTCGGCGACGAAGCGACGCTGAAGGTCCACGTCCACACCGACGAGCCGGAGGCCGCGGTCTCCCTCTTCGACGGCGTCGGCGACGTCGCGAACCTCGACGTCGCCGACATGCGCGAGCAGATGGCTCAGCGCGACGCCCGCCTGACGACCGGCAGGACCGGGGTCGTCGCCGTCGCCGCGGGGGAGGGGATGGAGCGGCTCTTCGCCGAGCTCGGCGCCACCGTCGTCCCCGGCGGCGAGACGCTGAACCCGTCGACCTACGAGCTCTTGGCGGGGATCCACGGAGTCGCGGCGCCGGAAATCCTCGTCCTGCCCAGCTCCTCGAACGTGATCATGGCCGCCGAGCGCGCCTGCGAGCTGTCCGAGAAGCCCGCCCAGGTGGTGCCGGCGACGTCGCAGCAGGCGAGTCTGCTGGCGCTGGTCGAGCTGGACCCGGCCGCCTCGGCCGCGGACAACGCGGAGCGCCTGCGCGAAGCGCTGGTCGCGGTGGCGACCGGAGGGGTCGCGCCGGCCGCCCGCGACGATGCCCAGGGCCGCTTCAAGAAGGGCGACGCGGTCGGCTTCGCCGACGGCGAGATCGTCGCCTGGGGCGGCACGGGGTCGACCCTGACCAAGACCATCCAACTGCTCGCCGACGGGGCGGAGATCGTCACCGTGATCGCCGGCGACGGCGCGCCGATCCCGCTCGCCGAGATCGATACCCACGTCCCCACCGGCGTAGAGGTCGAGACCCACGACGGGGGCCAGCCGAGCTGGTGGTGGCTGCTGGCGGCCCAGTAGTGGCGAGCCGCGGCACCGGCGCCTGATGCGCTCCTTCGCCGGAGCATCCGACCTGACCGAGTCCCAGCTCCGCGCCGCTCCCGTCCACTGGCCCCGCCCCAGCGTGCTCGAGGTCTCCATCCGGGCCCTCGAGGGAGTCGGCCCGAAACTGGCCGAGGCCGCCGCCGAGGCCGGGATCGAGACCGTCGGCGACGTCCTCAACCGCTTCCCCCACCGCCACCGCGACCGCCAGATCCGCCCGCTGTCGGAGGTCGCGGACGGCGAACAGGCAACGGTCCTGGTCGAAGTCCTCGGCCCGAAGCCGCGCCCGTTCCGCAAACGCAAGCTCACGATCGTCGGCGTCAAAGTCGGCGACGAATCGGGCACCGCCCGCGCCACCTGGTTCAACCAACCCTGGGTGGCAGAGAAGCTGGAGAAAGGAACTCGGCTCGTCCTCACCGGCAAGCTCTCCAACCGCGGCTTCGCGGTGACCGAGTACGAGACCGTCGGCGAGGAGGAGCCATCCTCGGGATTTGTCCCGGTTCATCCGGCGACGGAGGCGCTGCGGCCGCAGCGACTGCGCGACTGGGCCGAGCAGGCCTGCCGCTGGGCGCCGAACGCGATCGAGGGGCTGCCGTCGGAGCTGCGCGCCCGTCGCGGCCTCGCCGGCGTCGGCGAGGCGATCCGCGCCGCCCACTTCCCCGAGACCCCGGCCGAGGCCGAGCGGGCGCTGGACCGGATCGCCTTCGAAGAGCTGTTCCTCCACCAGGCGATCCTGGCGACGCGCAAGCGGACGCACCGGTTGGCGCGGCCGGCGCCGCGCTTCGGCGCGCCCGGCGAGCTGGTCGGGCGTTGGATCGAGTCGCTGCCGTTCGAGCTCACGGGCGATCAGCTGGCGGCCTTCGACGAGATCGAGGTCGACCTCGACTCGGGCGAGCCGATGCAGCGGCTGCTGATGGGGGAGGTGGGATCCGGGAAGACGGTCGTCGCCGTCTACTCGATGCTGCGGGCGCTCGAAGCCGGGCACCAGGCCGTGTTGATGGCGCCGACCGAGACCCTCGCCGAGCAGCACGCGCTGACCCTCGACCGTCTGCTCGGCGCCGAGTCGATCTCCTTCGCCCTCCTCACCGGCGCCACCCCGGCCGCCACCCGCAAGCGCGCCCTCGAGCAGCTGGCGAGCGGCGAGCTGCACCTCGCGGTAGGCACGCACGCGCTGATCGAGCCGACCGTCCGCTTCGCCCGCCTCGGCCTCTGCGTGGTCGACGAGCAGCACCGCTTCGGGGTCGCCCAGCGCCGCGCCCTCGACGCCAAGGGGGTCGAGGGGATGGCGCCCCACGTCCTCCACATGACCGCGACCCCGATCCCGCGCACGCTCTCCCTCACCGCCTACGGCGACCTCGACACCACCGCCCTTCACCAGCTGCCCGCGGGACGAATGCCGGTCGAGACCCGGATCGTCGGCGAGGACCAGCGCGACCAGGCCTACGAGTTCGTCCGCCGCCGATTGCGCGAGGGCCGCCAGGCCTTCGTCGTCTGCCCGCTGGTCTCCGAGTCCGAGAAGCAGGCCGGCAGGGCGGCGGAGACCGAGGCGGCGCGGCTGCGCGCCGGCGAGCTGCGCGAGTTCGAGGTCGGCCTCCTCCACGGCCAGATGCCCTCGGCCGAGAAGGCCGAGGCGATGCGCGCCTTCGCCGCCGGCGAGACCGACGTGCTGGTGGCGACGACCGTGATCGAGGTCGGGATCGACGTCGCCAACGCGACGATGATGTTGATCGAGGGGGCGGAGCGCTTCGGCGTCTCCCAGCTGCACCAGCTGCGCGGCCGCGTCGGCCGCGGCGAGCACCCTTCTCAGTGCTTGCTGTTCGCCGAAGACGCCGGCCAGTCGGCGCGGCAACGGCTGCGGGCGGTGGAGTCCGAGCGCGACGGCTTCAAGCTCGCCGAGGTCGACCTCTCCCTGCGCGGGGAGGGAGAGATCCTCGGCACTCGCCAGCACGGGTTGCCGCGCTTCGCGGTCGCCTCCCTGCCCGAGGACAGCAAGCTGCTGATGGCGGCGCGGGACGAGGTGATGCGGCTGCTGAGGCGCTACGGATCGTTGGGCGATCCCGCGCTCGGGCCGCTGCTCGAGGCGGCCCGTCGGCGCTTCGGCGCCGGTGCCGCCGACCCGATTCCTCTCTAATAGCCCTCGTGCGGATCACCGGAGGAGAGCTCGGCGGCCAGTCCCTGGTGGCGCCACGCGGCTGGAAGGTGCGGCCGACCTCCGACCGTGCCCGCGAGGCGATCTTCTCCTCGCTGGGCGAGCGGGTCGCCGGCGCCGACGTCCTCGACCTCTACTGCGGCACCGGCGCTCTCGCGATCGAGGCGCTCTCGCGTGGCGCGCGCAGCGCCGTGCTCGTCGATCGGGACACCAGACCGGCGCTCGGCAACGTCGAGCGGCTCGGTCTGGGACCGCAGGTCGAGCTGGTCAGAGCCGACGTCAGGCGTTGGCTGGGCCAGGTCTCCGCAGCGGCGCTGCCGGGAAGATTCGACCTCGTCTTCGTCGATGCCCCATATAGACTCGCCGACCGCGTGAAGGACCCACTCGACAGCCACCTGCCGGACCTGCTCGCCCCCGACGGTCGAGTCGTGGTCGAGAGCGCCGCCGGTCGGCCGCTGCCGATCGACTGGTTGGAGCTCCTGCGCCGGCGCCGCTACGGCGCCGCCGACCTCTCCATCTACGCGAGGCCGCAGGCGTGAGCGAGCGCAACGGGACGGTCGTCTGCCCAGGCAGCTACGACCCGGTCACCAACGGCCACATCGACATCATCACCAGGACCGCGAACGTCTTCGATCGTGTCGTCGTCGGCGTGGTCAACAACCCGGTGCGCAAGGAGAGGACCCTCTTCAACGCCGAGGAGCGCCGCGACTTCATCCGCGAGGCGACGGCGGACCTGCCCAACGTCGAGGTGCAGATCTTCGCCACCCTGCTGGTCGAGTTCGCCCGCGACAACGGCGCCGGCGCGATCGTCAAGGGCCTGCGGGCGATCTCCGACTTCGAGTACGAGTTCGAGATGGCGCAGCTCAACCGCAAGCTCGACCCGGGGATCGAGAGCATCTACGTGATCGCCTCGCCGCACTACAGCTTCCTTTCCTCGACCGGAGTGAAGGAGATGGCGACCTTCGGTGGCGACGTCTCCGACCTCGTCCCGGCGGCTGTCGCCTCCGCCCTGTCTGAGCGCCTGGGTGAGAGGTAGGCTGTTCAAGATGGTTCGCCTCAGTGGGCGACGGCTTGCAAAAAACGGCCTCGATAACGGCATCTTCACCAAATCCCCCGCATACACGTAGGCTTACGACCTGCAAATGGACGTTCTCGTTCTCATAGACAAGCTGGACGATGTGGTCCACAACGCCCGCCCCGTCCCTCTGACGGATCAGGTGCGCGTGGACCGCGAGGAGATCTACGACCTCCTCGACCAGATGCGCGCGACGATCCCCGAGGAGATCAAGCAGGCGCGCTGGATCGTCAAGGAGCGCCAGGAGATGCTGGCCGAGGCCAAACGCGAGGCGGAGCGGATCGTCCGCGAGGCCCGCGAGCAGCAGGCCCGCCTGATCTCCGACGAGGAGGTCACCAAGCAGGCCGAGCGCGCCGCCGACGAGATCCTCAACACCCTCGAAGTCAACCTTCAGAAGTTCCTCGCCGCCGTCCAGCGCGGTCGCGACCGCCTCGCCGGGCGCGACGAAGAGGCGGCACCCGAGCTGGATCAGCAGCCGTAGCCGAGCCGCGGCTCTATTTCTAGCTTTCCTCAATCGCGTGGGGCCGCGGGCATGTGGCCAAGCCGACTTTGTCCACACCAGGGTGGGGAGGAAGTCGGAAGCGCTTTCAGGGGCCAGCGCCCGCTCGGTGTGTGGTCTAGGTTGCGCGATCGAGTTCGCGGGCGATCAGGGTTGCGACGCGGTCGGGTTCGGCGATGACCTCGTGTTCAGTGATGTGGAGCACTCGGTAGCCGCGAGCCTCCAGAATGCGGTCGGCGCAGCCTTCGTTCTGGCCTCGCGGGGGTTGGTTAGGCCCGTCGATCTGGACGGCGAGCCGTTGCTCCTCCCAAAGGAAGTCGACCTTTACCGCCATTCCGGGTTCGCAGGACATCTGCCGACGAAGGTCCCGGCAAACTCGAATTCTCCCCCTACTCCAGCTTGAGGTCCCGCAAAGCCGCCCACCTTGGGTCGCCGCCCGTGTCGTGTTCGTGGTCGGCGGGGTCGGAGTCGTTCAGGGACTCGCCGCAGACGGGGCAGAGGCCGGCGCAGTCGGGGCGGCAGAGGAAGCGGGTGGGGAGGGCCAGCATGGTTGCGTCGTGGGCCCAGCGGCCGATGTCGAGCTCGTCTTCGGAGACATAGGGGCTGCGCAGCTCGAGGTCGTCGGTCCCGGAATGGTCGATCTCGCGTGCCTCGACCTCGAGGTCGAGGGCGCCGGGCTCCAGGCATCGCATGCAGGGCCCCTCGAGGTGGACCGGGAAGAGGATCCGGAAGGCGAAGCCGCCGCTGGGCCGCGAGACCTCGAGTCGCACGGTCGGCGAGGCGGGATCGGCGACGTAGGTCTGTCCGGCCAGCTCGAAGGGGTCGAGCTCGACCGGCAGATCGAGGCGCTTGCCCTCGCCGTGGGCCAGCGAAAGCCGGGAGAGGTCGATGATGGTGGTGCGCGCTTGGGACATTTGGGCGAACCTCCGCTGGGTACGGGCTTACGATGACTCCCTCGTCACGAGATTACGAAATGCGTCAATTCGACTGGACACCCGAGGTTTACCTGGAGCGGATCCGCGCCGAGATCCCTGCCTACGACGAGCTCCAGGACCAATCCGTGGCCGCGATCCCGTTCCCACCGGAGCGGGTCCTGGAGCTGGGGATGGGGACGGGGGAGACGACGCGACGGCTGATCGAGGCCCATCCCGAGGCCTGGGTGATCGGGCTCGACTCCAGTCCCGACATGGTCTTCCGCGCCCGCGAGACCTATGACGACGTCCAGCTCGCCCGCATGGAGGACCCGCTCCCGGACGGTCCCTGGGACCTGGTGATCTCGGTCCTCTCGGTCAACCAGTTGAACGACGAGCAGCGGCGCAACCTCTGCCGCCAGGTCAAGGGGCAGGCGCGTTCCCTGGTCGTCGGCGACGTCTTCCGCGAGAAGCAGCTGAGCGACCTCGTCAAGTGGTGCGAAGGCGAGGTCAGCTGGCAATCCGGCGACCTGGCGGTCGTCCGCGCCACCTACTGAGCGCACGTTTGCGCTGCTGAGCAGCCGAACCGGTTACCATCCCGCGACCGATGGCCGTACCCAAGAAGAGAACTTCGAGCGCCCGGCGCGACAAGCGCCGCGCCAACCACAAGGCCGGCAAGGCACGCCTCAACAGCTGCCCGCGCTGCCACAGCCCGCGCCTGCCGCACCGTGTCTGCCCCACCTGCGGCACCTACGCCGGCCGTGAGGTCATCGCCCAGAAAGTCGTCGAGTCCCCGGCGACGCCCACCGACTCCGAGTAGCCGTGGCGCCCGGGCGCGCGGTGACCGTGGCCCTCGACGGCTATGGGGCCGAGCAGGGATTCGACGTCCTCGCCGAGGGGGCGCGGCTCGCCGCCGCCGACGGGATCGGGGTGCGCGTCTTCGGCCCCGAGCGGGCCCTCGGCCTCGACGGCGCCGAGGGGATCGAGGTCGTCCAGACCTCCGAGTGGATCGCCAACGAGGACGACCCCGTCGCCGCCGTGCGGGCGAAGAAGGAGGCCTCGGTGGTGCGCGCCGCACGCGACGTCGCCGAGGGCAGCTCGGCGGCGATGGTCAGCCCCGGTTCGACCGGGGCGACGATGGCGGCCGCGACCTTCGGCCTGCGACGGCTGCAGGGCGTGCAGCGTCCCGCTCTGGCCGTGCAGCTGCCGGTCCCCGGAAAACCCGTCCTCTTCCTCGACGTCGGCGCCAACGTCGAGGTCCGCGCCCAGCACCTGGTCCAGTTCGCCTTCCTCGGCGCCGCCTTCAGCGCCGCGGTGCTCGGCGTCGACGCCCCGACCGTCGGCCTGCTCACGGTCGGCGAGGAGTCCGGCAAGGGGCGCGACGAGGTGGTCGAGGCGCACCGGCTGCTCAGCGGCTCGCCGGGCATCGATTTCGCCGGCAACGTCGAGGGCCGCGACCTTCCCGCCGCGAGCGTCGACGTCGTCGTCACCGACGGCTTCACCGGCAACGTCTCCCTGAAGCTGATGGAGGGGACGGCGAAAGCGGTAGCCGGCGCGGTCGGCGACGCCGCCCGCTCCAATCCCCTCGCCGCGGTCGGCGGGCTGCTGTTGAAGCCGGCGCTTGGCGGGCTGCGCCGGGAGCTTCACCCCGACACCACCGGCGGCGCGATTCTGCTCGGCCTGCGCGGCATCGCCGTGGTCGGCCATGGCAGCTCCGGCGCCGAGGGGATCGCCAACGCCCTCCGCCTCGCTGCCCGCTGTGCCGAGGTCGACGCGGTCGGTCGCACGGCGGCGCTGCTGCGGGAGGGCGGTGCCGGCCGCGCCGCTTTGGCGGCCGGAGAGAGCGCGTGATAGGAAGCAGGGGATGAATCGCGACGAAGTCCTGACGCTCGTCCGCGAGCACCTCGCCGAGGAGCTGGAAGTCGACCTCGAGCGGATCACCGGGGAGACCCGCTTCAAGGAGGACCTCGACGCCGATTCGCTCGACCTCTACGAGTTGGTGATGGAGCTGGAGGACCGCTACGGCGTCGCCATCTCCGAGCAGCAGGCGACGCAGATCAAGACGGTCGGCGACGCGGTCGGGTTCGTGGTCGAGCACGCCCCCGCCTGAGCCGGTGGCCGCGGACCCCGAGTCTTCGGTGGCGGCGCTTTCGGAGCTGATCGCCGAGCTGCCGGAGGAGTTGCGCCGGCAGGCGCTCACCCATTCCTCCTGGACCGAGCGCCGGGTCGACTCCTTCGAGCGCCTCGCCTTCCTCGGCGACAGCGTGCTCGGCCTCTCGGTCGCCGGCGAGCTCTTCGACAGCTTCGACACGATCGATTCCGGCGGCCTGACCAAGATCCACAACCAGACGGTCAGCGGCGTCTCCTGCGCGGCAGTCGGCCGTCTGCTGGGCGTGCCGGGGATGCTGCGGGCCAACGAGCCCGAGGAGGTGACGGCGGCGATCCCGGCCGAGGTCCTGCTCGACGGCGAGCGGCCGCTTCCCGAGGCGACCGAGGCGCTGATCGGCGCCTGCTACCTCGCCTTCGGCTTCGAGCGCACGGCGGCGGCCGTCGCCGCTGCCTTCGAGCCGCGGATCGAGCTCGCCTCCGAGACCAGGATCGACTTCAAGTCGGCTTTGCAGGAGCTCTTGGCGCGGCGCGGAGCGCGCGTAAGCTACGAGGTGGTGGCGGCGACCGGTCCCCCGCACCGGCGCACATTCGAGGTCGCGGCGATCGTCGATTCCGAGCGGGTCGGCAGCGGGGAGGGGCGCAGCAAGAAGGCTGCCGAGCAGGTCGCAGCCGAGCAGGCTTTGGCGCAATTAGGGGGGTAACGGGGCGGAGTTCGCGTCCGACTCGACCGGGAACCTGAGTGGTCCGGAGGTCAGGAACACATGTATCTGAGATCGATCACGATGAAGGGGTTCAAGTCGTTCCCCGAGCGGGTGAGCCTCGAGTTCTCGCCCGGCGTCAGCGTGATCGTCGGTCCCAACGGCTCCGGCAAGTCGAACATCACCGACGCGGTTCTCTGGGCGCTCGGCGAGCAGAGCCCGGGGGCGATCCGCGGCGCCTCGATGCAGGATGTGATCTCCGCGGGCGGCAAAGGCATCGGCCAGCGCCGCGCCGCCGAGGTGGAGGTCGTGATCGACAACTCCGACGGCCGCGCCGCCACCGAGTTCTCCGAAATCGCCGTGCAGCGGCGACTCGACCGCGCCGGCGACAGCGGCTACCGCCTCAACGGCGCCCGCTGCCGGCTCGCCGACGTCACCGACGTCCTCTCAGACACCAACCTCGGACGCGAGATGCACTCGGTGATCAGCCAGGGCCGGGTCGAGACGATCGTCCACTCGAAGCCGCGCGAGCGCCGGCTCCTGGTCGAGGAGGCGGCCGGCCTCGGCAAGCACCGCAAACGTCGGCGCCGGGCCGAGCTGAAGCTGCGCGCCGCCCGCGACAACCTCGACCGCGCCCTCGACGTCGAGCGCGAGGCGCGGGGGCGGCTGCGGCCGCTGAAGCGCCAGGCGCAGGCGGCCGAGCTGGGCGCCCGGATCGAGCGCGAGGAACTGGGGTTGCGGGGACGGCTGGTCTCCGAGGAGCTCCGCTTCGGTGCCGACCGTGCGGCGAAAGCGGCGAAGGTGGCGGCCGTCGCGCGCGCCACCCGCGGCAAGCTCGAGGAGCGCCTGACCGAGGTGAGCAGGCGCCGCAGCGCCGCCGAGGAGCGCTTCGCCGCCCGCGACCGCGAGCGCACCCAGGCCTGGGGATTGCTGACGAAGCTGCGCGGGGAGCAGG
Source organism: Solirubrobacterales bacterium (assembly GCA_036403715.1). GTDB lineage: Bacteria > Actinomycetota > Thermoleophilia > Solirubrobacterales > 70-9 > VAYN01. The sequence goes on along the minus strand of DASWQL010000025.1, from coordinate 8,251 downwards.
AGCGGGTCGCAGTTCGCGTCGCCAACATCTCCAGCCGCGAGGCGGAGCTGGAGGCAGGCCTGGAGCGTCTGCGGACGGAGCTGGGACCGCTGACGCTCGACGTCGGCGCCGGCGGCGCCCCCGCGGCCCGCGCGCGCAAGCTGGAGGAGGAGCTGGGCGAGATCGACGCCGGGCTGCGGACGGCGGCCGACGGGCTCGCCGTCGCCCGCTCCGCCGAGGCGGCGGAGTCGGCCCGCGAGGCCGCCCTGGGCAATGTCCGCGGCGGCGCCGAGCGCGCCTCCCGACACGCGCGCCGGGCCGAGGGACTGCTCGGCGAGCGCCACCGCGAGGCGCTGCGCAAGCGGGTCGCGGGCGGCGAGCAGCTGCTCGACGACGTCCGCTCGGCCCTGGCGGCGATCGAAGGCGTGGGCGCGGCGATCCGCGCCCGGGTCGAGCGCACCGAGCGCTCCGTGGTCGGCGGCGAGGACGCCGGCGACGAGATCGCCGAAGAGCTGCGCGCCTGCTCCCAGCAGGAGTTCGAGCTGCAGGCGGAGATGAGGGCGGCCGGCGACGAGCTGACCAAGGCCGAGGTCGAGGCCGCCCACCTCGGCGACCGCCGCGCCGAGGCCGAGCGCGACCTGGCCTCGATCGCCGAGCGGCTCGGCGAGGAGATCCCTGCCGCCGAGCAGGCCCTGAGCGAGGAGGAGCGAGCCGAGATCGACCGCCGGCTCGAGCGCCTGGAGCGGCGCCGCTCCCAGATCGGCCCGGTCAACCCACTCGCCGAGCGCGAGTACGACGAGGCCCGCGAGCACGTCGAGAGCCTGCAGGCTCAGCGCGAGGACACCGAGCGGGCGATGCGCGAGCTGGAGGCGCTGATCCGCGACATCGACGACGAGATCGAGCGCGCCTTCGAGCAGACCTTCGAGGCGACGGCGAAGAACTTCGAGGAGATGGTCGAGCACCTCTTCCCGGGCGGTCGTGGGCGCCTGCGCCGCGTCAGTCTGCAGCCGGTGCGCGAGACCGAGCGCCCCAGCGGCGAGCAGGAGCTCCCCGCCGAGGGCGACGCCGAGCCCGAGCCGGAGGAGGAGGAAGAGGAGCGCGACGAGCTCGGAGTCGAGATCGAGGTCACGCCCGCCGGCAAGTCGACCCGCAAGCTCTCGCTGCTCTCCGGCGGCGAGAAGTCGCTGGTCGCGCTGGCCTTCGTCTTCGCCGTCTTCCTTGCCCGACCCTGTCCCTTCTACATCCTCGACGAGGTCGAGGCCGCCCTCGACGACGCCAACATCGACCGCTTCCTGCAGCTGATCCGCCGCTTCTCCGACCGCGCCCAGTTCGTCATCGTCACCCACCAGAAACGGACGATGGACGCCGCCGACGTGCTCTACGGCGTCAGCATGGGCGGCGACGGCGTCACCAAGGTCGTCTCACGGCGGCTGCCGCGGGATAACGCCGAGGAGACGGAGTCGGACGACGGCGCCGACCCGGACGAGGACGAGGGCGACGGCGGAGTTCTCTCGGCCGCGGCCTGACCTGGCTGCCCGCGGTCGGAATTGGGTACGCGCCTGTAGGCATTACGCTCTCCCGCGGGAGGGAGTCAGATGGCTCAACGCCACATGGACAGGCTGACGTCGTTCGACACGTCGTTCCTGGCCAACGAGAAAGCAAACGCGCACATGGCCATCGGGGCGGTCCTGATGTGCGCCGGCGATCCGCCGGACGCCGAGGACTTCCTCGCCCATATCCGCAGCCGGGTCCACCAGCTGCCGCGCCTGCGCCAGCGGCTGCTCTACCCGCCGTTGAAGCTGGGGACGCCGTTCTGGGTCGACCACCCGGACTTCGACATCCACCAGCACGTTCGTCGCACGGCGCTGCCCGCGCCCGGCAGCGAGCAGCAGTTCCGCGACCTGGTCGGGAAGCTGCTGGCGCCGCCGCTCGACCGCTCGAAGCCGCTCTGGGAACTGAACCTGGTCGAGGGCTTTGCCGAGGACCGCTTCGCGATCGTCTACAAGACCCATCACGCGATGGCCGACGGGATCTCCGCGGTCGACATCGGCATGCTGCTGTTCGACGTCGAGCCGAACGAGGAGCCGGCCCGGGACGAAGCGCCGTGGGCGCCGAGCCCGGCGCCGTCGCGGCCGCGCCTGGTCGCGCGCGCGGGCTCCGGCATCGCCGAGACCGTGGTCCGGCTCCTCGGCTGGCTGCGACAGGCGGTCCGGCGGCCCGGACGAGCCCGCAGGCGCGCTGCCGACGGTCTCGCAGGGCTCTGGGAGGTGACCTGGAACCTTGCCCGTCCGGCCCCCAAGGTCCCGCTCAACCGCAGCGTCGGCGACGGCCGCAGCTTCCACTGGTCGACCTTCGACCTGGCCGACTTCAAGCACGTCAAGAACGCGCTCGGCGGCACCGTCAACGACGTCTCGCTCGCCGTCAGCGCCGGCGCTCTGCGTCGCTGGCTGCTGGAGCGCGAAGTGGAGGTGGACGGTCTCGAGCTGAAGGCGCTGGTGCCGGTCTCGATCCGGACCGAGAACGAGCACGGTGAGCTCGGCAACAAGCTGACCGCGATGCGCGGGCCGTTGCCGGTCGGGATTCCCGATCCCGTCGCTCGGCTGCACCGCATCAGCGCCGCCATGGACGAGCTCAAGTCCTCCAAGCAGCCGCTCGGGGCGGAAGCGATCTGGGGGCTCAACGACTGGTTCCGGGACTTCGCGCCTCCCGTCCTCCTGCGGCCGACGGCGGCGATCAACTTCTCGACCCGCCTTTTCAACCTGCTCGTCACCAACTTTCCCGGGCCGCAGGTGCCCTTCTACGTGCTCGGTCGCGAGCTGACCGCGATCCACCCGATCGGCTTTCTGGCCCACCGGCACGCGCTGGCGATCGCGATCCTCAGCTACAACGGTGAGGTCAGCTTCGGCCTGCTCGCCGACCCCGACTCGCTGCCCGACGCCGAGCGGATCGCCGATCACCTCTCCGCCTCCGTCGAGGAGCTTCGCAGCGCCGCGCAGATAGCCTCTCCGCGAGATGGCGACGAGCTGGCAGGAGATGATCGACCTCGGTTCGCGCGAGAGCGCGAACGGCTCTCCCGAGACTGAGCCCGAGGAGCAGCGCCGCGGCGTCTTCCGCCGGCTGCGCGAGAGCCTCTCGAAAAGCCGCCAGGCGCTGACCGAGGAGATCTCGGCCAGCCTCTTCGACCGCATCGACGACGAGACCTGGGAGCTGCTGGAGGAGGCGCTGATCCTCGCCGACGCCGGCGCCCCGACCACCGCCGCCGTCGTCGAACGGCTCGAGCACGAGGTCGACTCGGGCGCCGTCGCCGCCGACGGCGTCGCCGTCCGCGACCGCCTGATCGAGATCCTCGCCGAGGTCGCCTCGACCGGGCGGGCGCCGATCGACCTCAGCGGCGAGCCGGCGGTGCTGATGATGGTCGGCGTCAACGGCACCGGCAAGACGACGACGATCGGCAAGATCGCCTGGCACCTGAGCAAGGAGATGGGGCTCTCGGTCGTCCTCGCCGCCGGCGACACCTACCGCGCCGCCGCCGCCGAGCAGCTGGCCGAGTGGGCCGACCGGGCCGGCGCCGAGCTGATCCGCGGCGAGGCCGGGGCGGACCCGGGGGCGGTTGCCTACGACGCGATCTCCGCCGCCCGCGCCCGCGGCGCCGACGTCGTCATCGTCGACACCGCGGGCCGCCTGCACACGCAGACCAACCTGATGGAGGAGCTGGCGAAGGTGAAGCGGGTGATCGCCAAGCAGATCCCCGAGGCCCCGCACGAGACCCTGATCTCGATCGACGCCACGACCGGCCAGAACGGCCTGCGCCAGGCCCAGGTCTTCTCCGAGGCGGTCGACCTCGACGGCGTCGTCCTGACCAAGCTCGACGGCACCGCCAAGGGCGGGATCGCTCTGGCGATCGCCTCCGACCTCGGCATCCCGGTGAAGCTGATCGGCGTGGGGGAGACGCTCGAGGACCTGCGCCCCTTCGACGCCTCCGACTACGCCCGCGCCCTGCTCGCCGACTGACCCCCGTGCATCTATTCGCCCAGAGGGCGAAAAAGTGCATACGGCTAAGCTGATCAGCCGATGTTCGACCAGCTCTCAGACCGGCTCCAGGCCACCCTTTCCGACGTTCGCTCGCGCGGCAAGCTGAACGAGTCCGACGTCGACTCGGCGATGCGCGAGATCCGCCTCGCCCTGCTCGAGGCCGACGTCAACTTCAAAGTCGTCAAATCGTTCACCAGGACGCTGAAGGAGCGCTGCCTGGGCTCGGACGTCCTCGACAGCCTCGATCCCGGCCAGCAGGTGGTGAAGATCGTCAACGAGGAGCTGGCCTCGCTGATGGGCGGGACCGGCAGCGAGCTGGCGATGGCCTCGAGCGGGCCGACGGTGATCCTGATGGCCGGCCTCCAGGGCTCCGGCAAGACCACCGCCTGCGCCAAGCTGGCCCAGTACTTCGGCAAAGCCGGCAAAGACGTCGCCCTCGCCGCCTGCGATGTCTACCGCCCCGCCGCCGTCGAGCAGCTGGTCACCGTCGGCGAGCGCGCCGGCGCCCACGTCTACCAGCAGGGGACCGACGCCGACCCGGTCGACATCGCCGCTTGGGCGCTCGACCAGGCCCGCGCCGAGCGCCGCGACGTCCTCATCGTCGACACCGCCGGCCGCCTCCACATCGACCAGGACCTGATGGGCGAGCTGACGCGGATCCGCAAGAAGACCAAGCCCCACGACGTCCTCCTGGTCGTCGACGCGATGACCGGTCAGGACGCCGTCGGCGTCGCCGAATCCTTCGCCGAGGCGGCCGAGTTCGACGGCGTCGTGATGACCAAGCTCGACGGCGACGCCCGCGGCGGCGCCGCGCTCTCGGTCAAGGCCGTCACCGGCAAGCCGATCCTCTTCGCCTCCACCGGCGAGAAACTGGAGGACTTCGACAAATTCCACCCCGACCGGATGGCCCAGCGCATCCTCGGCATGGGCGACGTCCTCAGCCTGATCGAGAAAGCCGAGCAGCAGGTCGACGAGCGGCAGGCCCAGGACCTGCAGGAGAAACTGAAGAAGGACCTGTTCACGCTCGAGGACTTCCTCACCCAGATGCGCCAGGTCCGCAAAATGGGGCCGCTCAGCGGCCTGCTGGGGATGCTGCCGGGGATGGGGGCGATGAAACAGCTGAAGAACGCCAACGTCGACGAGGCCGAGCTGGATCGGGTCGAGGCGATCATCCTCTCGATGACGCCGGCCGAGCGCGCCAACCCGGGGATGATCAACGGCTCGCGCCGCAAACGGATCGCCAACGGCTCCGGGACGCGGGTCCAGAACGTCAACCAGCTGGTCAAGCAGTTCGACCAGATGCGGGTGATGATGCGCTCGATGGCCTCCGGCAAGATGCCTGACCCGCAGCAGCTGGCGCAGATGAGTGGCGGCGCGCCGCGCCCAAAGGTGCGGAGACGCTAACCTTCCGCCGCTCATGGCAGTCCGAATCAGACTTAGACGAGTGGGTTCCAAGAAGAACCCGATCTGGCGCATCGTCGTCGCCGACAAACGCTCCCCGCGTGACGGCCGCACGATCGAGACGATCGGCCAGTACAACCCGCAGACGAACCCCTCGCTGATCGAGGTGGACGAGGAGCGCGCTCGCCACTGGCTCGAGCACGGCGCCCAGCCGTCGGAGACGGTCGCCGGGTTGCTGCGCACCAAGGGCATCGCCGCCTCCGGCAGCTAGGTCGGCCGGGGCTCGATGACCGAGTTGCTCGAGTTCCTGGTCAGGGCTCTCGTCGAGGAGCCCGAGGCCGTCGTGGTCGAGGAGCTGGAAGAGGAAGGCGACCTCGTCTACGAGATAACCGTCGCCGAGGCCGACCTCGGCCGGGTGATCGGCAAGGGCGGACGGGTCGCGAACGCGATCCGGACGATCGCCAAGGCCGCCGCTGTACGCATCGACCGCCGGGTAATAGTCGACATTCTCGACTGAGCGCTTGAAGCTCGACATCTTCACCCTGTTCCCGGAGGCCTTCGACTGGTTTCGGACGCAGAGGTCGGTGACCAACGCGATCGCCGAAGGCAACGAGCTGCGCCTTCTCAACTACCGCGACACGACGCCCCTCAGCGCCGGTCAGGTCGACGACTCCCCCTATGGCGGCGGCGCCGGGATGGTGCTGCGGGTCGACGTCGTCGACGCGGCGCTCAAAGCCGCCTATGGCGAGGTCGAGAAGCCGCGGGTGGTGCTGCTCTCGCCGACCGGCCCGCTGCTCGACGACACGATCGCCGACGAACTTGTCGCCGAGCCCCACGTCGCCCTGCTCTGCGGCCGCTACGAGGGCTTCGACGACCGCGTCCACCGTTACCTCGCCGACGATGAGCTCTCGATCGGCCGCTACGTCCTCGCCGGCGGCGAGCTGCCGGCGATGGTCGTCGCCGACGTCCTCATGCGCAAGCTGCCGGGGGCCCTCGGCCACGAGGACTCCGCCGCCGAGGAGTCCTTCAGCCGGGTCCTGGAGGGCATGCCCGAGTACCCGCACTACACCCGGCCGCCCAGCTATCGGGGCTGGGACGTGCCCGACATCCTGCTCTCCGGCGACCACGAGAAAGTCCGCCAGTGGCGGCTCCAGCAGAGCCGCGCGCGGGCCGAGGAGTTCGAAGCCGGCGCGGAGTAGCTACCATTCCGCCACCGCGCGGTTCCCGCACTCGGGGTCCGGCGGTTTTTTCTCGCGATGAGCTCCGTAATCGACAGCATCGAGCGTGACCAGCTGAGGAAGGGCCTCCCCTCCTTCGGCCCAGGCGATCGCGTGCGCGTCCACTTCCAGGTGGTCGAGGGAACGCGTCGGCGCACCCAGGTCTTCGAGGGCGTCGTGCTGCGGCGCCAGGGCTCGGGCGCGCGGGAGACCTTCACCGTCCGCAAGCAGTCCTTCGGGGTGGGCGTCGAGCGGACGTTCCCGCTGCACTCGCCGAAGATCGAGAAACTCGAGGTCGCGGCTCGCGGCGACGTCCGGCGCGCCAAGCTCTACTACCTGCGGGGCCGGATCGGCAAGGCCGCCCGCGTCGCCGAGCGCCGCTGGGGGATCGACGACGACATGGTCTCCGCGCCCGCCGCGGCCGAGGCAGTAGACGCAGAGGGCGTCAGCCAAGAGGAGGTCGTGCCGGTGGAGGCGCCGGAGGGGACCGACGCGGAGCAGGCGGAGGCGCCAGAGGCGGAGGCCGAGCAGGCGGAGGCGCCAGAGGCGGAGGCCGAGCAGGCGGAGACGCCCGAGGCGAGCGAGACTTCAGACAGCGATAGTGGGGCGGAGACGGACGCTGCGGCGCCCGAGGCGGGGGAGACCGAGGACACTGCAGCGCCCGAGGATGCCGAGGACGAGAAACCGGCCGACGCCGGCGACTCCGACGAGGACTCGAAGGCCTGAAACTCTCGATCCCGAAGCCGGAGGGCAAAGGCGGCGGGCTTGTCGAGTTGGTCGTCATCGTCGCGCTGGCCCTCGGGCTGGCGCTGGCGATCCAGGCCTGGGTGGTCAAGCCGTACCAGATCCCTTCGGAATCGATGGAGCCGACCCTCGACGTCGGCCAGCGGGTCCTGGTCAACCGCTTCCTCTACAACTTCAAGGACCCGAAGATCGGCGACATCGTCGTCTTCCATCCACCGGCGGGTGTCGACTCGGGCTCCGAAAACGAATGCGGCATCCACCCGCGTAACGGCGAACCCTGCCCGGAACCGACCACCGCCGAGTCGAGCCAGAACTTCATCAAGCGGATTGTCGCCGGCCCCGGCGACACGCTCTCGGTCCGCGACGGCCACCCGGTCGTCAACGGGGTGGAGAAGAAGAATGAGGCCTACACCAGGCCCTGCGGCACCGCCTCCGCCTGCAACATGCCGCGTACGATCAAGATTCCACCCGATCACTACTTCATGATGGGCGACAATCGTGGGGCAAGCGACGACAGCCGTTTCTGGGGACCCGTCCCCCGGAACTGGATCATCGGTGAGGCCTTTGCCACCTACTGGCCCCCAGACCGAATCGGCGGCCTCTAAGGCCCCGAAAGGGAAGTTCCACCGCCGGCGGCTAGCCCGCAGCCGGCGTCTGTTCGCCTTCGATCGCGGCCTCGGCAGCCGCTACGTCGCCGGCGCCGACGAGGCGGGGCGCGGCTGCCTTGCGGGGCCGCTGGTCGCCGCCGCGGTCCTGCTCGATCACGAGAGCCTCTCCACCTCCGACCGCCGGGCCCTCAGCGGCCTGCACGACTCCAAGCAGATGACCGAGGCCCAGCGGCTGGAGATGTACCCGTGCGTGCTGCGCGCGGCCGCGCG
>DASWQL010000024.1:0-131908 GCA_036403715.1 Solirubrobacterales bacterium | reverse complement strand
AACTGGCCGTTCATGGTCGCCACCAGGTCGGGCAGCGGGTTGGAGCTCGAGCGCAGGTAGACCGGCCCTTCCAGCGGCTTGTCGAGGAGCGGCGTGGTCGCCTTGGCAAAGCCGTAGATCGAGCCCTGGGGGCAGTTCTTGGCGGCGAACTGGACCCGGGTGCAGATCGTGCGGATGTGCTCCTGGGCGAGGAACTCCGAATGCGGCAGCGTCACCGCCACCCGCGAGATGTTGGCTTCGTGCTTATGGGTGGTCAGGGTCGCGGTCAGCGCCTGGTAGTCGCCGCGGTTGGTGCCGCCCTTGACCTTGAAGGCGAGCTTGGGGCCGAAGCCGAGGCTGGCGCAGTCGCCGACCTTGAACGGAACCGATGGATGGGCGGTGCCGCCTTCGATCGAGCTGATCGTCGTCGTCACGTAGCGCTGTTCGCAGGAGGTCGGGTTGACCGTGAAGTCCGGTTTCTGGACTTCGATGCGGACGTCGCGGTAGGCGATCGGCACGCCTTCGAGGATCTGCGGCAAGGGGTCGGACTTGGCGATCACCTGGGAGGTGACCGGGTCGACGTTGATCGCGGTGCGGACGACGATCATGCCGAAGTCGAAGGGGCCGGACTGCGCGGGCACCTTGGTGATCAGCGAGTAGGGGGCGCCTTTGTAGGGGCCGCCCAGGTAGAGCGCGGTCGGGTCCTTGCCGGGCTGCGGGACGAAGAGTGGGAAGGCGCCGGTCCCGATCGCCGTGGTCGAGATGCCGACCTGGCTGCCTTTGCCGCAATTGCCGGTCGCCGCCAGGGCGTCGGGGCAGACTTCCACGCCCTTGAGCTTCGCCAACTCGCCCTCGGGCAGGGTGACGTCGAGGCGGGAGATGTTCTGTTCGCCGTCCTGGCGGCGGATGCGGATCGTCAGCGGCGAGTTCGCTCCCGCGACCGGGCTCGCTACCCCCGCCTGCAGGCTCGGGTTGAAGCCGCCCTTGGCGGCGCAGTTTTCGTCGATCGTCATCGGGGTGTCGAAGGAGACCGGAATGTCCGAGGCCCAGGAAGTGATTTCGGTATGGGCGTTGTAGGTGCCGCAGGTGTTGGGGGTGACCAGCGGCGCCGTCGGGCCGCCGCGGAAGTCGAGGTGCAGCTCGCTGAACGGCTGCTGCGGCGTGTTGTCGAAGATCGTCTTCAACTGGCCCGTCTGCTTGTCGACGTTCAGTTCGCCTGGAAGCTTCAGGTAGAAGCCAGGCCCCTTGGCGACGATGTAGATGGCGAAGAGCGAGTGGAACGGGTTTTCGTTCTGCTTGGCGAGGATCACTTCGCCCTCCAGCGGCGTCGCCAGGAGCGGCGTGTCGATCGTGGCGTTGCCGATTTTGGCCGAGTCAGGGCAGGTCGGCGCCTCGTTCGAACCCAGCTTGATCTGAGCCGGCGAGCAGGCGCCGAGGCCGGCCACCGCGGAGGGTGAGACGGTCATGCCCTTCGGCAGCGTCACCACGGTCCTTTTGACGTGGGCCGAGGCGAGGCCGTAGGCATCGTTGCTCTGCGGCACCTTGATGTCGACGTCGAGCCCGGCCGGCGACGCGGCCCTGAAGGTGCCGGGGCTGATCGTGATCGAGGGCCGGAAGGGGAGGCGTTCGCAGCCTTCCCACTGGAACGGCGTGCCGTTCGGGTCGAGGTCGCTGGAAAGGGCCGAGACGACTCCCGGTTCCTCCCAGGACTCGGCCTCTGCGCTGAAGAGCGACGGCGCCGCGGGGCAGGACGTCGGGCTCGTCATGAAGGCGGTGCGGGCGGCAGCCGGGCTTGGGAAGCCGACTTCTCCGTCTTTGTAGCGCTGGTTGTCGTGGATCGGATCCGCCGGAACGCCCCAGATGGTGACGACCGTCTGCAACAGCGGCACGGCCTGCGAGACAGGCGAGACGACGGCGGAAATACCGTAGTCGGAAGCCCGAACCCTGGGCTCGATGGCGACCAGCGCACCGATGTAGTTGAAGGCGAACAGGCCGGGCAGAGTTCCGGGCAGCGCCATGTTGTAGAGCGGTTTTTCTTCTGGTTCGTTGGGCCGCGTCCAGATCTTCACGACGCCGATCTGAGAGTCGAGGCGACATTTGGACGCTCCACCTTTGCCAAGGCCGAGCTCGTTGAAGGTGCACTGGGGCGCGGCGGTCGGGTTCCCCACAAGCCCGGCGGGCAGATCGACCCGGATCGAGCCCGGCGCCGCGCTGCCGTTGAACGTCATTCCCGAGGCGAAGTCGGGATGAGACCCCGCCTGGCGGGTGAATTTGCCGTCGATCGAGGTGGAGTTTTCGAGGTCTGAGATCGAGAAGTCAGCCTGCGCGGCCGGCGCCGCGAGCACGGCGGCCGCAAGGCAGCCCACTGCCGCCATCAGAGCCTTGGCGGAGAGACGTCGAGTCAGGTTCATCGGGCGTTCCTCCGGTTGTTGCCGGCATCGCCTTTGTGGCCCTTGCCGTGGTTTTTGACGCAGCGGGTTTTCCCTTTGGACCTCTGCTTATGGGTTCCCTTGCGGCACTTCTTGACCGGGTGTTTGACGTTCCCCGGTCCGGTCAGCCCTTCCGAGCCGCCGAACGGCAGTTCGGGACCGGCGCTCGGGGTTTCCTTGCAGTCGTCGCGGACGCATACCTGGGGAGCGGGCGGATTCTGCGACGCCAGTCCGCCGCCGACGCGGGCCGAGTAAAGGTCCGTGACGTCATCCTTGTCAACTCCCACCAGCCGTTCGTTGGTGGTGAAGAAGACGGTTTTGCCATCGAGGCTTACGTCGGCGATTTCGGACCGCGCGTCACGGCCGCCGCTGATCAGCGTCGCCTCTTCGCCGTCGAATTCGTACACGTCGCGCTGGGAGTTCGAGTCCTTCGAGGTCAGCGAGTCAGGCGTGTCGAAGAAGACCCGGCCGTCGTCGAGGATCGACCGTGGGAAATAGGGCCCCCCGATGTCCGGCAGGCTGTTAACGGCGATTCGGGCATTCCCCGTCGTCATGCCGCTGTCGGGTCGGCAAGAAGCGCAGGTGATCTCTTCGGCTTCGGCGTCGTACCGGTAGATCTCCCTGCAGGCGTCGCCAGGTTCACCTGCCGAAGCTTTATCCGTGCAGGCCGTCGAGCTGTTGTCGTATTCGGTCAGCTTCTTGTAGGAGGCGAAGACGAAGAAGTCGCCGCTCGGGCTCATCCGCCATTCCCTGAGCTGTTCCCCCTGCAGAGAGACGGTGGCGATGCGGTGCACCTGACCCCCGCGCCAGACGTAGAGCGTCGGAGCGTTCTCTCCTTCGATGCCGTTGGGAGAGAGGAAGTAGGCCGTGTTCCCGTCGGCTGCGATGGCCGTCTGGTTCAGTTCGACCTGCCCCGTGGCGATGCGGGTCATCTGATCCGCTTCGAAGTCGTAGCGGTACAGACCCGATTGTCCTGGTGGCGAGTCTGGGGTCAGGTCGTGTCCGGCGATCAGCGCGAAGCGGCCGTCCGGAGTTGCGGTTGCGAAATTGGTTCCGCCGATGGTCCGGGTGCTGGTTCCGTCGACGCGGACGAACACCGGACCGGTGTTGCCCTGCGGCGCAAAGTAAACCTTGGAGCCATCCTCGGAGAGGATGTGCATTTCATGATTTTCACGGTTGGTCCCAGCGGCGATGTGGCCGAAGGGGGTGCCGTCCGCGGCGACCGACACGAGGCTGAGTTCACCGTTTGAAAAGTCGTAAAGGGCTTCTTTGGGCGCCCCGGGTAGGAGGGATGGTTCGCCGCCGAAGAAACCGGCGTAGATCAGCACATGACTGAAGTCCGGCGTCCCTTCGACGAACATGTCCGAGCTCAGAACGTAGGACTCGTCGTTGAAGTATTTGGTCCCCGGCAGGGTCGCAACCGTCGTGAAGGTTCCGGTGGTGAGATCCTCGAGGTAGATGTTGCTGTCGCCGGAAACCGCACCGTCGGCGAGTTTCTCGAGGCTGATGACAAGCGCTTTCGTCCCGTCCTGCGAGATCCCCTCGGTGTAATGGGAGGTTAGCTGGGCATTGCGCCCCATCTGCGGCGGATCGACTCCGATGCTGGTCCAGTCGCTGCTGCTGCGCGTCGCCACGTAGCGCGGATACCCCGGTGCGGATTTGGTCAGGCCAGGCAGCGGGGTGGTGGCGAAGTAGGCGATCGATTCGCCGTCACGGCTGCCCTGCGACTGAAGCACCGTGTAGACGTTCGCGGCGCCCTTTTCCACGGGCGAGACCATCTCGTAGGCCCGCGTCGGTGCTCCAGTAGCCGCCACGGTGAACGAGCGATCCGCTCCGAACGCTTCGCCCACCGAGTTGCTGGCGACGAGGCGGAAGTGGTAGGTCGTTTCCGGCTGCAGCCCCGTCAGCTCGTGCGCGACGTTGAGCGGGGCTCTGCCGTCGCCTACGGTTCCCTCGTTGTTCACCGGCACCCGTGACCCGTAGGCCGTCGTCAGTCCGTATTCGAAGTGGTACGTGGTCTGCAATCCGAAGGGATTGACCGTGCCGTGCAGCGTCGCGCCGGTCGTGGTGCGGTTCGTGGCCGCCTTGGTGACAACGGCCGGCACCGCGGCCACGGTGGAGAATTCCTCGATCTGGGAGGAGAAGCTTCCCGCTTCGTTCTTGGCCGTCAGGAGAACCAGGAACTCGGTGTTCGGAGGAAGTTCGGCGACGTCCGCCGATACTTCGACCGCGAGATTGCCTTCCCCCGCTTCCAGTTCTGGAGTGCTGCTCCAGGTTTCGCCGCCGTCCCCGGAGTATTCGAATTTGTATTTGGTCGGCTGGCCGAGCGGATTGACGGTGCCCGAGAAATGGGCGCTCGCGGTGGTGATGGAGCTCGGCGCGTCGATCGTTACATCCGGAAATGCCAGGGTGTCGTAGACCTGGACGCTGGTGTAGCCGATGGAGCTGTTGAAGGTTGCGGCGGTCAGCGCATAGAGACGTCCGGAGGCGCCACCATCGACGCTGAGGCCCGTAACGGCGGAGTTTTCGGTGTTCGCCGGGTAGGTCAGTTCGGCGAGGAGGGCACCGCCCTGGAACACGTGCAGTTTCGACCGCCCGCCGAAATCCGACTGAGTCGCGACGATGACGTTGCCCGTTTTGGAATCGACGGCAACCGATCTGGGCTTGACCAGGGTCCCGAGTGGGCCTTTTGAAATCCCGGTCGGGCCGAACTGCTCGATCCTGGTGGTGCCTTCGATCGTGCCGAAGACGGTGAATTCTCCAGCCATGTCGATCACGTAGATGTTCCCCGCGGTGTCGACAGCGAGGTCCACGGGGTGCAGAAAGGTGCCACCTGCCGAATCAGCTCCATTGAAGCTGCTCACGAAAGCGCCGCTCGAGGTGAAGCGGCTGACACGCTGGCCGCCGGCGTCGGCGACCAGAAGATTGCCGTTGGTGGGGTCGACGGCGATCGCGGAGGCGAAGCTGGAGACCTGCCCCGCTGCACTGCCCTGCGCCGGGCTGGTGAAGGAGAGGTCGACCGTGTAGGTCGGGGTGGGCGCTCCATCGCTCGTGTACTTGACGATCCGGTTGTTGCCGGAGTCCGCGACGTAGACCGCGTGGGAGGTCTGGTCGACGGCGACGCCGTAGGGCTTGGAAAGTTCGCCGACCCCGATTTGGGCCAAGAGGACTGCCGATGGGCCGGCCGAGTCGAAGACGACGACGCGGTTGTTGTCATAGTCGGCGACGAGGACGTTCCCCGTCGCGTTGTCGACCGCGATCTTCGTCGGGCCGACCGATTCGAAGCCTGGGGGGGCCATCGTTTCGTGCCCGAATTCGCCCGTATTCTTGTAGGACGTGGCCGCCGATGCGCCGGCTGCACCGAACGCCAGCCAGCAGCCGACCGCGAGCATCGCGACACCAATGGTGAGCCTCCTGGAACGACCGGTTGCCTGCGTCGATCCGGCGCACGATCCCCTCGCGTGGCGTCTCACGTAACTCTCTCCTTGTGTCCCTGAGCCCCCTGCGTGCCACTGACTCAGCGGCTCCCGTAAGGCTCTATCTATTTTCCCTGCGCAAACGCCCCTGTGGCTGTTTCCGGTGCCTTCCCACGCTGCACCGAAGGGCGTGCGGAAGATAAACACATGGAATTATCCTTGTCAAGAAAAACATCGATGTCTCCCCGATTGGACCGAGGAGCTTGACCGATAAATATGGCGCTGAAAGCCGTTACGGCCTCGGAAAAGACTCCAATAAACAAAAAGGTACACGTACTTTCCCCCCGGCATGGAACGCGTCCCGACGATCGCGACTAGGGTCCTCGCACACGATGGTCGTTACTCCATGGGGTCGGTCGGAGTCGCTGCGCGCTCGTAGGCTGCGCCCCGGGCCGGGCACGCCGCGCGATGAGGTGACTCGCAATCAGCGCGAGCGGCTGTTCGGGGCGATGGTCGCGAGCGTCGCCGAGCGTGGGTACGAGGCAACGCGGGTCGCCGACCTGGTCGATCTCTCCGGTATCTCCAGCCGCAGCTTCTACAACCTCTTCCCGGACAAGCGGGCGTGCTTCCTGGCGGCGATGGAGGCGGTGATCGAGATGGCGGTGAATTTCGCCGCTTCGAGCGTCACCGAACCTGGCAGCTGGGAGGAGCGGGCCCGCAGCGGCTTCGATGTGTTCGCGGCGATGATCGTCGCCCAGCCGGCGGCGGCGCGGATGTGCCTGGTCGATTCTTACGTAGCCGGACCAGAAGTCCTCGAACCGTTGGAGCGAGCGGTCGGGGGCTTCGAATGGCTGACCCGAGAGACCCTTGGGCAGTCTCCGGAGCGAGCTGGAATGCCCTCCGAGATGATCACCGCCCACATCGGCGCCATGCAGGAAATCGCACGAACCCGCCTGCGACGGGGAACCCACGGCAAGTTGCCAGCCCTGATGGATCAGCTCTGGGATTTCATGCTCACCTTCCGCCCGCCTCCGGCGCCGCTGCGGCAGACGGGGCGGTCCCCGTCCCCCCAGCCAGAGCGCCTCGATGGTCATGACCAGGCCGAGCGGGTGCTTCGCGCGTTCGCAGCTGTGGTCGCCGAGCAGGGTTACGCCAACGCCACCATCGATCAGGTGGTGAAGCGGGCATCGATTTCGGCCACCACCTTCTATGCCCATTTCGAGGGCAAGGAGGACGCCCTGATGGCGGCGATCGACAGCGGGATGGCGCAGATGGTCGCGGCCACGGTGCCGGCATATCGGCGGGCTGCGAACTGGCCGGAAGGCATCCGCGCCGCGTTCGGTGCGATGTTCAGCTACCTCGCGTCGTCGCCGGCTTTCGCCCGACTGCTGGCGGTGGAGGTCTACGCGGCCGGTCCCGCTGCCGTGGAACGACGATCCCAGGCCGTCAAACCACTGGAAGCGCTGGGCACCGGTGTCATGGAATCCTCACCCGAGACACCCCGGATCGCCCTCGAGGCGATAGCCGGCGGCGTCTATGCCCTCGCGTATCGCCAGGTCCGGGACAAAGGCCCCGAGTTCCTGCCCGCCCTGGCCCCGCTCTGCACCTACATAACCCTGGTGCCCTTCATCGGCGCCGAGGAAGCGTGCCGAGTGGCCAACGGAGACGGACGGGGAGGCCGCCGGTCCCAGGCGCGGGGCAGCTGAGCAAGGTTTTCGCCCACTGGGCTAGGAGTCGAGGCCGAGCGGAGGCATGCCTCACTGACGAACGGCGTCCAGCTGCCGCAGGGCGCTGGGAGATGGCATGCAGTCGCCCCGTAGCCTTCCCATCCCTCCACTTCACAAGCGGCTTTTCCCGAATGCGCCTGACAGGATTCGAACCTGTGACCTTCGGTTTCGTAGACCGACGCTCTATCCAACTGAGCTACAGGCGCTTGGGCTGCATCGCGGGGTGGGTACTGGGTGGCCCTGCGAGACAGGACCGCGGATTCTAGGCCACCGGCGCTAGGGCTGGGCGCCGGCGGTGGCGCTGGGTCCGGAGGGGCCCGGGGGCGGTCGCTTGTTCGTAATCGCTCGCCATGCTGTCGATCAGGGGGCAGATCAGTTCGTGCTGGGCGGGGGTCATTTCGAAGCCCCAGTAGTGCGTGGCAAGGGTTTCGGTGAGCTGTTCGAAGCGGGCACAGGCGGAATACGATTCGGCGAAGCGCTCGCTCCAGGCCGTCGAGTAGAGGATGCCGGGGGGCGGGTCTTCGAAGAGGATCGCGGCGATCTGCTCGAAGGTGGTGGGGACGAAGTCGCTGCCCGGGACGTGGCGCCAGCGGAGGTCCCACATGTAGCTCTCGAAGACGTGGCCCATCTCGTGGGCGAGGGTCTCGCTGTCGAGACCGCCCGCCTGGGGGTTGAGCCAGATCGTGTCGATCTTCGGGCTCGAGCTGTGGCAGCCCTGCGCCGTCGGGTCGCCCGGACATGGCAGGACGCGGACGCGCACCGGGCGGGGAGGGGTCGGGCCGACGAAGGCTTCGATCGTCGAACGAACGGCTTCGGGACCGAGGACCCGAACGCTGCGGTCGGCGTTCGCCTGCTTCGGCGACGCCATCAGAACGAGTGCCAAGGCGGCGATGAGCAGGGACGTAAGAGCGGCCCGGTTGGAGCGGTTGCGTGCCACCTGTTCCCTCTCGGGAGGCCCGCGTCGTCCATAAGCCGTGTCAAGGAACATCGACCCATATCTTTGACCTGCATCGACCGATGTATGACTCTCTCTTTCATTTTTCGGTAACGAAATCCCCGAGAAGGCAGGGCGAATCCGCCCTACCGCCCACTAATGGGGATTGTGGAGCGGTTTTCCATCACTAGTGTCAGCTTTCTTGAATATCGTCAGAGAGGAATCGCAGATGGCCCAGATCCGGGTCCGGCAGCAGACTTTGAGACTGAGTTTCGTTTTCGCCCTCGCGGCTGTAGCGGCCGGCGCGGTTTTGACTTCGAGCGCGATGGCGATGAGCGCACAGGAACGCGCCTGCCGATCGGCGGTTACCAAAGCATTTCTGGTCAGCGACGCAAAATCGCGCGCCAAAGCCGTCGATCTGATCTGTTCAGGGAAAGAGGCAGCCGCCGGCCCGCAGGGCCAGAGCGGCGCCAACGGGGCGAACGGTCCCCAGGGCGCAACCGGGCCCAAAGGAGCGACGGGACCGCAGGGACCGACCGGCCCCTCCACCGGGGTGACCGGGCCGACCGGTCCCACGGGCCTGCAGGGCCCGGTCGGGCCCGCCGGACCGACGGGACCGACCGGCGCTACGGGTGCGACGGGTACCACCGGCTCTCAGGGCATTCAAGGCGTCACCGGACCCGAAGGTCCGACGGGGCCGAAGGGCGACACCGGATTGACTGGAGCGCAAGGCGCCGCCGGCGACACGGGCGCCACCGGTCCCACCGGGCCGAAAGGCGACATCGGAGCGACCGGCGCGCAGGGAGCCACCGGTAACGCAGGCGCCACCGGCGCTGCCGGTCCGACCGGGGCACAGGGCGCTACTGGAGATACGGGTGCCACCGGTCCGACCGGGCCCCAGGGTCCCACCGGTGAGGCAGGTCCCACGGGGGCGACCGGTGCGCAGGGCGTCACCGGCGACAAAGGTGCGACCGGGGCGACCGGCGCTCAGGGGGCTACGGGTAACACCGGCGCCACCGGGCCGACCGGCGCCAAAGGCGACAGCGGAGCGACCGGAGCACAGGGTGACACCGGAGACAGCGGCGCCACGGGTGCGACCGGCCCGCAGGGTGCTGCCGGCGACACGGGTGCGACCGGGGCACAGGGCGCTACTGGAGATACGGGCGCGACCGGTCCGACCGGGCCTCAGGGTCCCACGGGTGAGGCAGGCGCAACGGGGGCGACTGGCGCGCAGGGCGTCACCGGCGACAAAGGTGCCACCGGGGCGACCGGCGCGCAGGGCGCTACGGGTGACACCGGCGCCACCGGGCCGACCGGCGCCAAAGGCGACAGCGGAGCGACCGGAGCACAGGGTGACACCGGAGACAGCGGCGCCACGGGTGCGACCGGCCCGCAGGGTGCTGCCGGCGACACGGGTGCAACCGGGGCGACCGGCGCTCAGGGCGCTACTGGAGATACGGGTGCCACCGGTCCGACCGGGCCCCAGGGTCCCACCGGTGAGGCAGGTCCCACGGGAGCGACCGGCGCTCAGGGAGCCACGGGCGACCAAGGCGCGACGGGAGCTCAGGGCGTCACCGGAGATGCAGGCGCGACCGGCGCGACGGGCTCGACCGGGCCTCAGGGCGTCGCCGGCGACAAAGGTGCGACCGGGGCGACCGGCGCACAGGGCGCTACTGGAGATACGGGCGCGACCGGTCCGACCGGGCCTCAGGGTCCCACCGGTGAGGCAGGCGCAACGGGGGCGACCGGCGCTCAGGGAGCTACGGGCGACCAAGGCGCCACCGGGCCGACCGGCGCCAAAGGCGACAGCGGACCGACCGGAGATACCGGCGCCACGGGCGACACGGGTGCAACCGGGGCGACCGGCGCGCAGGGTGATCAAGGCGTAACCGGGCCCCAGGGCGTCCAGGGTGATCAGGGTCCGACCGGGCCGACCGGCGCTCATGGAGACCAGGGTCCGACCGGCGCTGAAGGACCGACCGGACCGCAGGGTACGCAGGGTGACCAGGGTCCGACCGGCGACACGGGTGTCACCGGGGCGCAGGGCGAGCAGGGTGTGACCGGCCCCCAAGGACCTACCGGTCCGAAAGGTGACGAAGGCAAACAGGGACCGACCGGCGCCGGCGGACCCACGGGGACGCAGGGGCCGATCGGCCCCACGGGTCCCACGGGAGCGACCGGAGTCACGGGCCCGACTGGAACGACCGGTCCGACCGGCACGACTGGTCCGACTGGAACTACCGGTCCAACGGGCACGACCGGTCCGACCGGAACTACCGGTCCGACCGGCTTGGCCGCGAGTCAGATCGTCACGGGTACCGCCGTGCAGTCCGCGAATGCAGCGATCGTTGGAACCCAGGTCTCTTCGACCGCGAGCTGCCCGGCGGGCAAAACGCTGCTCGGTGGAGGCGCCCGGGTGACCGGCGCCGGCGGTGCCCCGAACAATGCGGCGACGCTCTCCGAGAGCTATCCGAGTGCGGCCAACACCTGGAAAGGCGTCGGCACTGTCACCGCCACCCTTTCGGGCGGCAACAAGATCGCTGTCGAAGCCTACGCGGTCTGCAGCGCCTGACTGAACGCTTGGATTCGTCCGGGGCGGTGAACACCGCCGTCCCGGGCGGAGCCGGTACAACTGGCGCCGATGGATATACCGACGTGGAAGAAACGGCTCGAGTCGCTCGGCCCCAAGGGCGATGGCAACGCGCCGTCGGAGCGCATTCGCCTCAGCGCGATCGTCGCCGTGGTGCTGGCGCTGGGCCTGCTCGTCTGGCTGCTGCTGATCAAGGGTGATGGCGACGAAGCCTCACCCGCCTCGCAGCCGAGTGCGAGCTCGAAGCAGGTCTCGCTGGTCTCGCAGTCCGAACTGCTCGGCGCTCTGAAGGGCGTCGGCTATCCCGTCTACTGGGCGGGACCGCGCCTCGGCGTCGACTATGAAGTCTCGCGGCTGCCGGAAGGGCGGACCTACGTCCGCTACCTGCCCGAAGGCGAAAAGGCGGAAAGCAAGAACCCCTTCCTGACCGTCGGCAGCTACGAACAGGCGAACGCGCTCAAGGACATCACCAAGCTCGGGCAGAAACCGGGCGCCGTCCTGGTCGAGATCGTCGGCGGCGGATCCGCCTACGCGGAAGGTCCCGACGCCACCAGCGCCTACATGGCGTTCCCCGGCGTCGACACCCAGGTGGAGGTATACGACCCCCAGGGCGGCAGGGCCCTGAAGCTGATCCGCTCCGGCGCCATCGTCCCGGTGGGCTAGCCCCGGGGCCTCACTCCCGGCTGAGGATGCTCCTCTCCTGGCTCGCCTTCCCGCTGCTCCTCCTCGTGCTCTGCACGGGCTGCGGACTGCTGGTCCGCCGGCTCGCCGGGATCGACCTGCCGTTGCCCCTGGTCGCCCCGCTCGGGTTCACCGTCGTCATCCTGCTCGGCGAGCTGATCTCGATCGACTCCGCGATCGCCGAGCTGGCGGCACCGTTGGCGGTCAGCGTCGCCATCGCCGGCTTCATCGTCGGCCGGCCTGCGTGGAGCGGGCGCTTCGAGACCTGGGCAGTGGCCGCCGCCCTCGCGGTGTTCGCCGTATACGCCGCTCCGATCGTCTTCTCCGGCGAGCCGACCTTCTCCGGCTACATCAAACTCGACGACACCGCCACCTGGTTGGCCCTGACCGACCGCATCACCGACCACGGCCGCGACCTCTCGAACCTCGCCCCGTCGACCTACGAGGCGACGCTCAGGTTCAACCTCGGCAGCGGCTACCCGATCGGCGCCTTCACCCCCCTCGCGAGCGTCTCCTCGATCCTCGGCCGGGACCCGGCCTGGACCTTCCAGCCCTACCTGGCGACGATGGCCGCGCTGCTGGCGCTCTGCCTCTACCAGCTCAGCGCCGGGCTGGTGCGCAGGCCGCCGCTGCGCGCCGCGGTCGCCTTCCTCGCCGCCCAGCCGGCGCTGCTGTTCGGGTACTACCTCTGGGGAGGCGTCAAGGAGGTCGCCGCCGCGCTGTTGTTCGCACTCCTCGCCGCCTCCCTCCCGGCCGCCGTCTCGCCGCGGCGACTGACCTGGCGGGCGGCGATCCCGCCGGCCCTCACCGCGGCGGCGATTCTCGCCGTCCTCACCGCGGCGGGCGCCGCGGTCTGGCTGTTGCCGATGCTGGCGCTGGCGGCGCTCGCGGTCGCGATCCGACAGGGAAGCGTCGCGATGCTGCGCCGGCTGCTCCTCGTCGGCGGCCTCGCCCTGCTCGTCTCCCTCCCCTGGCTGCTCGACGCCGGCCTCCTGCCGCGGGAATCGGGAGCGCTCACCGACCCGGGGGAGCTCGGCAACCTGATCGGGCCACTCAGCGGCTGGCAGGCGGTCGGCATCTGGCCCGCCGGCGACTTCCGCGTCCACCCCTCCGACACCGTGGCGACCGTCGTCCTGATCGCGGTCGCCATCTTTGCCGCCCTGGTCGGGCTGCACCGCATCTGGGGCCGGCGTGCGCTCGCCGCAGGCGCCTTCGTCGTCGCGCTGTTGGTCGGCGCCGCGGTGCTGACGGCGGTCGGCTCCCCCTGGGTCGGCGGCAAGTCGCTGGCCACCGCCTCCGTCGCGGTGCTCTTCGTCGCCTGTCTCGGCGCCGTGGTCCTCTGGGAGCGGGGGATGCGGGTCGAGGGCGGGATCCTCTTGGGCCTGATCGCCGTCGGGGTGCTGTGGTCGAACGCCCTCGCCTACCGGGAGGAGTTCGTCGCTCCCTTCTCCCGGCTCTCCGAGCTCGAACGCGTCGGCCACGAGATCGCCGGCCAGGGGCCGACGCTGATGACCGAGTACGAACCGTACGGCGCCCGGCACTTCCTCCGCGACGCCGACCCCGAGGGCGCGAGCGAGCTGCGACGCCGGCTGGTGCCGCTGCGCAGCGGCGGCTCGCTGGAAACCGGAGCGACCGCCGACATCGACGAATTCGCCCTCGAAGGACTGCTCCCCTACCGGACCCTGGTGCTGCGTCGCTCGCCGGTGGCGAGCAGGCCGCCGCTGCCCTTCCAGCTGACCGAGGCGGGCGACTCCTACGAGGTCTGGCAGGTTGACGAATCGCCGGCGCCGCTCGAACACCTCTCGCTCGAGGGACCAGGAGAGGTGCCGACCGCGACCCCGTCCTGCGACACCATCCGCGAATTGGCGTCGCGGCCCGGGATCGTCCATCTCGCCGCTTCGACGCGTCCAGCGCCCATCGTGATCCCGATTGCGCAGCTGACCCTCCCCGGCGATTGGCCGGTGGGCGGCGGCGGCTCCTACGCGACGCCGGAGACGCCGGGAATCGCCGAGGGCTCCTTCTCAGTTCCCAGCCGTGGCTCCTATGGAGTCTGGCTCGGCGGCTCCTCGCGCGGCGACGTCGAGATCGAAATCGACGGCACGCCGGTGGGAACCGGTGGGCCGGAGCTCGACCATGCCGGCGAGTACCGGCAGCTCGGCGAACTGGCGCTGGCGCCCGGACGCCACACGATCGCCCTCACCTACTCCGACCCGAGCCCGCTCGCCCCCGGCGGCGGCGGCGAACGCTTCGCCCTCGGCCCGCTGGTGGTCTCGGCCGCCACCGCTGCCGCCGCCAAGGTCGACCTCGTCAGCCCCTCCCAAGCGGAATCGCTCTGCGGCCGCCCGCTGGACTGGATCGAGGCCCTGCCTTACTAGTAGTACCCGATCCGCTTGGCGGCGCTCACGGTTCGCCGCTCCGCTCGATCG
The DNA here is from genome assembly GCA_036403715.1 of Solirubrobacterales bacterium. Lineage (GTDB taxonomy): Bacteria > Actinomycetota > Thermoleophilia > Solirubrobacterales > 70-9 > VAYN01. The sequence goes on along the minus strand of DASWQL010000024.1, from coordinate 117,726 downwards.
TGTCGCGGGCCATCCGCAGGGCGGGGCCGTCGACCATCGCGCCCTCGAACTCGACCGCGGCGACGCCGCGCTCGGCCCCCGACTCCCAGGCGGCGAGCAGCCGCCGCGCCCGCTCGACCTCCTCGGGGGCGGCGCCGAAGACGCGGTTGGCGATCTCGACCTGGGAGGGGTGGATGCAGAGCTTGCCGCGGTAGCCGATCGCGCGGCCGGCGAGCGCGTCGCGTTCGAAGACCTCGGAGTCGCGGAAGTCGACGACGACCTGGTCGAGGACGGGGACGCCGGCGAGCCGCCCCGCCAGGGCGACCCGCGAGCGGGCGAAGAGCACCTCATCGCCGCCCGGGGTGCGGCGGCCGCCGAGGTCGGCGACGTAGTCCTCGGCGCCGAAGTAGGCGCCCTCGGGCGCGTGCTCGAGGATCTCCTCGGCGGCGGCGACGCCGTGGGCGGACTCGAGCCCGGCGACGATCGCGGCGTCCTCGCCGACCAGCGTCCGCACCTGCTGCAGGTTGGCCGCCGCCTCGACCTTGGGCAGCACGATCCCGGTGATCGGCAGCGCAGCGGCGGCCGCCAGGTCGGGCTCTACCCAGGGACTCGCAGGCCCGTTGACGCGGACGAAGACCGCCGGCCCGGAGACCGAGGCGACGAGCTCGGGGAGGGCCTCCCTGGCCTCGTCCTTGGCGGCGGCCGGGACCGCGTCCTCGAGGTCGATGACAACGGCGTCGGCCCCGCTCCCACCAAGCTTTGCGACGAGGTCCGGGCGGCTCGCTCCGGCGAACAGCAGGCTGCGGATCGGTGGGATCGAACGGGTCATCGTCGGGGTGACTGCGGCTGTCACCCTAGTGTTACCTCGACCCGTGAGTTGGACCCGTTACCTTGGCGGAGATGTGCGCTCGGGCCCACCGCGAGCTCCACGGGACCCTCCCGCCATGAGCGAGCGCCCGGTTACCGGCCGCTGGTTCGAGGAGCTGACCGAGGGCCTGGTCGTGCGCCACGCCGTAACCCGCACGATCACCGAGGCCGACAACACGTTGTTCTCGGCGATCACGATGAACCCGCAGCCGCTCCACCTCGACGCGGCGTTCGCCGCCGAGACCGAGTTCGGCGAACGGCTCGTCAACAGCATGCTCACGCTCGCGCTTCTGGTCGGCCTCACCGTCTACGAGCTGACCCTGGGGACGACGATCGCCAACCTCGCCTTCGAGCGGGTCGAGTTCCCGCGGCCGGTCTTCCACGGCGACACCCTGCGGGCCGAGACGACCGTGACCGAGGCGCGGGCCTCGAAATCGCGCGCGGACGCCGGCATCGTCCACTTCGAGCACTGGGGCTACAACCAGCGCGACGAGCTGGTCGCGAACTGCGAGCGGGTGGCGCTGATGCGCCGCCGGCCGGTCGACGCCTAGCCGCGGGCCGGTTCGCCCAGGTGAGGCGAAGGTCCGGTCAGCGGCCGTGGAACTCGGCGTGGCCGGGGCCGCCGTGCTCGAGGAAGGTGCGGACGGCGTTCTGGAGGTCCTCGGAGGCGAAGAGCTCCGCCGCCTCGGTCCGGATCGCCTCGTCGGCGGCGGGGATGCCCCCTTCGCGGAAGCGGAGGAGTACGTGCTTCGTCATCGCGTGAGCGCGGGTCGGGCCCGCGGCCAGCTCGGCGGCAAGGGCGCGGGCGCGCTGGTCGAACTCGTCGACCTCGAAGATCGTGTTGACGACGCCCCAGCGCTCCAGCTCTTCGGCGCTGAAGATCTCGCCGCTCATCACGAACTGGCGGGCGCGGCCGCTGCCGGCGCGCTCGGCGAGGCGCTGGGTTCCGCCCATCGAGGGCGTCAGCCCGACGACTTTCTCGACCAGGCCGAACTTCGCCTGCGGCGAGGCGACGATCAGGTCGCAGGCGAGGGCGATCTCGAAGGCGGCGGTGAGGGTCAGCGCGTGGGCGGCGAAGACGATCGGTGCCGGCAGCCGCTCGAGCTCGTCGATCATCCCCAGCAGTTCGCTCCAGAGCAGGCTCCCCTGCTCCGGCGTCAACCCGTCGAAGACGTGGACGTCGACGCCGCCGGAGACGGCGCGCCCCTCGGCGCGGATCAGCAGCGCCCGCGGCGGCTCGGCGGCAACCTCCTCGACCGCTGCCCGGAAGTCGTCGATCATCCGCTGGTCGAAGAGGTTGAGCGGCGGGCTGTCGAGGGTGAGGACGGCGAGGCCGCTCTCCTCGCGCTCGAGCTTCACCGCGGCGCCGAGCTCAAGGGACACGGTGAACCTCGAAGAGGTTGGTGCCTATCTCTTGGTCGGGGAGACCGGCGGTGATCGCGATCAGGTCGCCGCTCTCGGCGATGCCGTGCTGGGCGGTCAGCTCGGCGCACCTGGCCAGCAGGCCGCGCACGTCGGGCTCGTTTTCGTTCAGCACCGCGGTCACGCCGAAGAGCAGGTTAAGCCGCCGAACGGTCTCCAGGCGCGGCGAGATCGCCAGCACCGGCACGTTGGGCCGGTGGGCGGAGACGAGGCGGGCGGTGCGGCCGCTGGTCGTCGGCACCACCAGCGCCTTCAGCCCCAGTCGGTAGACGGCGCCGACGGCGCTCTGGGCGACGGAGTCGGCGACGTCCTGGGTGGCCTGGTCGGTGCGCGAGAACAGCCAGTCCGCGTAGGGCAGATCGTGCTCGGTGGCCCGCGCGATCCGGTCCATCACCCGCACCGCCTCGATCGGGTGCTGACCGACCGCGGTCTCCTCGGAGAGCATGATCGCGTCGGTGCCGTCGTACATCGCGTTGGCGACGTCGGTTACCTCGGCCCGCGTCGGGCGGCGTGCGGTGACCATCGAGGCCAGCATCTGCGTCGCCGTGATCGCCGGCTTGGAGCGCTTGCCGGCGGCGCGGATCATCCGCTTCTGCACGACCGGCACCTCGGCCAGCGGCAGTTCGATGCCGAGGTCGCCGCGGGCGACCATGATCCCACTGGTGGCCGCCTCGAGGATCTCGTCGATGTTCTCGGTCGCCTGCTGACGCTCGATCTTGGCGATCAGCGGGATGTCGGAGCCGAGCGATTTCAGCCGCCCCTGCACCTTCTTGAGGTCGGCGGCGGTGGAGACGAAGGAGACGGCGAGCAGGTCGATCCCGTGGGAGGCGGCGAAGTCGACCCATTTGAGGTCGTTGTCGGTCGCCGCCGGCAGCGCTCCGCCGCCCGGGATGTTCATCCCCTTGTGGGAGGAGAGGGTGCCGCCGACCTCGACCTCGGCAACGACGCCGTCGCCCTGGGGATCGCGGACGCGCAGCCGAATCGCCCCGTCGGCGAGGTAGACGACCTGGTTCTCGCGCAGCTCCGTCACCCCTGGCCACGAGACCGGAATCGTCTCGCGGTCCCCCTCGACGTCGCGCGGGGTCAGGGTCACGTGCATCCCGGTCTCGAGCTCGGCGAAGTCGTCGCGCAGCTCGCCGATCCGCAGCTTCGGCCCCGGCAGGTCGCCCAGCACGGCGACCTCGCGCCCGACCGCCTCGGCGGCGTCGCGGATCGCCTCGATCGTCTGCGCCTGCCGATCGGGTCCGGCGTGGGAGAAGTTGAGCCGGAAGACGTCGACCCCCGCGGAGATCATCTGCTGCAGGACGACGCCGTCCCAGCTGGCGGGGCCGACCGTGGCGATGATCTTGGTCCGCCGGCCGAAGTGGGCGGCGGAGGTGTCTGTCGGGTTCTCAGGCACGGGAGACGACTGTAGAGGGAGCGGTCGGCGAGGAACGTGAAAGTGATGTGAGCCGGCCCGGAACCCCCCACTCGGCCGGTTACTTCCTACAATCGGAATGCAGTGCCTGGAGAGGTGGCCGAGTGGCTGAAGGCACTCGCCTGCTAAGCGAGTAGGGGGCGCAAGCTCTCTCGAGGGTTCGAATCCCTCCCTCTCCGCTCAAACCTCATTGCCACAACCCTGGAAGTAGCGGGGTAGGCTGGCGCGGGTGTCCGCCCTGCCCAGTCAGTCGCACGAGCGCTACGAGCGGATCTTCGCCGAGGTCGAGGCGCCGTTCGCCTTCGTCGACCTCGACGCGATGTGGGCCAACGCCGAGGCGATGCTGGAGCGGGCGGGCGGCAAGCCGATCCGCGTCGCCAGCAAGTCGATCCGCAGCCGGGACCTGCTGACGCGGATCCTGCGCCACGACGAGCGCTTCGCCGGCCTGCTGACCTACACCCTGCCCGAGACCCTGTGGCTGGCCGAGCAGGGGTTCGAGGATCTGCTTCTCGCCTACCCGACCGCCGACACGGGGGCCCTCTCTGAGCTGGCGCTGCGCTCGGCCGCCAACCCGGCCGGTGCGCCGGTGGTGATGGTCGACTGCGTCGAGCATCTGGAGACGATCGAGTCGGTGCTCGGCACCGGCGCCGCGCCCGTCCGCGTCTGCATCGACGTCGACGCGAGCTGGTGGGCGCTGGGCGGGCGGATCAAGGTCGGCCCGAAGCGCTCGCCGGTGCATACGGTCGAGCAGGCGGTCGAGCTGGCGCGGGAGATCGGGTGCCGCCCGCAGGTCGAGCTGATCGGACTGATGGCTTACGAGGGACAGATCGCAGGCGTCGGCGACCGACCGCCGGGGAAGCGGCGACGTGCCGCCGCGATCCGCTTCATGCAACGTCGCTCGGTGGCAGAGCTGGCGCAGCGGCGCGCGGCCATCGTCGCCGCGGTCGGTGAGGTCAGCGACCTGGAGATCGTCAACGGCGGCGGCACCGGCAGCCTCGAGCTGACCGCGGCCGAGGACGCGGTCACCGAGATCAGCGCCGGCTCCGGCTTCTTCGCCCCCGCCCTCTTCGACCACTACAGCCGCTTCACGCTGACGCCCGCGGCCGGCTTCGCCCTGCCGATCGTCCGCAAGTCGACGCCGGCGATCGCGACCGCGCTCGGCGGCGGCTACCTGGCCTCCGGCACCGACGACGTGGCACGGCTGCCGCTGCCCTGGCTGCCTGCGGGCCTGCGCCTCGACTCGGACGAGGGAGCGGGCGAGGTGCAGACGCCGCTGCTGGGCGAGCCGGCCTCCGGGCTTATGGTCGGGGACCGCGTCTACTTCCGCCACGCCAAGGCGGGCGAGCTGTGCGAGCACTTCGCCTCGCTCCACCTGGTCGAAGGCGGCGAGCTCGTCGACGAAGTCCCGACCTACCGCGGCGACGGCAAGGCGTTCCTATAGCGAGCGGGGGTTCGTCCGGCCGGTGACCGGCGCGACGTCAGGAGGGTGACTCGAAGCCGACCTCGTCGAGCGGCTCGTTCGCCTCTTTCCAGCCGACCTGGTCGAGGTCGAGCGAGACGCAGCTGAAGTGCCGGTCGGGGCGGGCGTGGAAGGTGCCCCCCACCAGCTCGACGCAGCCGTACCGGCGCAGCTGCTTGACGTGGTAACTGACGTTGCCGATCTCCTCGCCGAGCTCCAGCGCGACTTCTTTCGGGCTGGCTACCCGTTGGTTGAGGATGGTCAGCGCCTTCGCCCGTATCGGGTGGGACCCGTGCGGTCAGGGACCGAGCACGGCTGCCGCGTACCCGTTGGTGAAGACCCGGCCCGGATCGAGCTCGTCGCGGGCGGCCTGGTACTCCGCCCAGGCCGGGTAGCGAGACGCCAGCGTGGCAGCGGTCTGGAAGTGCCGCTTGCCCCAGTGAGGGCGGCCGCCGTAGGAATCCATGATCTCCTCGACCGCCTCGAAGTAGGGCCGCCACTCCATCCCCCGGTACTGGTGGACGGCGACGTAGGCGGTGTCACGTTCGTGGGAGGGACTGAGCGAGGCGTCGTCGCCGGCGGCGACCCGGACCTCGATCGGGAAGAAGACCGGGTAGCGGTTGGAACGCACCCACTCGACCACCCGGCGCACCGCCTCCGGGCCGTCGGCACGAGGGATGCCGTACTCCATCTCGGTGAAGCGGACGCGGCGCTCGTTGACGAAGACCCGGTCGCTGCGGTCGGTCGTCCGGCTGGGAGAGAGCAGTCGGCCGGCGAGCCGCGAGAGGGCGGGAATCCTGCCGGGGGAAGCCTTGCCGGTAGCGGCCAGCGCCCCCAGCGCCCAATTCTCGAGCGCGACGTCGTTGAGGTACGCGGCCGCCCGTCCGCGCGGGCGCGGCGGCTCCTCGGTCCGATTGCGCTCGAGGACCAGGGCGTTGTCGGCATAGGGGAAGGTGAAGAGCTCGAAGTGGTCGTTTTCGTCGGCCAGCTGCTCGAAGGCGTCGAGAACTTCCTCCCGCGGTCGCGGGGTGTCGACGCGGCTGAGAGTGAAGGCGGGCAGGCAGCGGATCGTCACCGCGGCGATCGCCCCGAGGGCGCCGAGCCCGACCCGCGCCGCCCGCAGCAGGCCGGGATGGGTCGCGGCGCTGAGGGCGCGGACGCTGCCGTCGCCGAGGACCAGCTCCAGCCCCTCGACCTGGGCCGAGATGTTTCGCAGGCGCGCGCCGGTGCCATGGGTGCCGGTGGAGATCGCGCCCGCCAGCGTCTGGCGATCGATGTCGCCGAGGTTCTCCATCGCCAGCCCGATCGCCGAGAGTTCCTCGTTGAGGTCGTCGAGCCGCGTCCCCGCCCCGACCCTGACCAGTCCCGACGCCGGGTCGGCGTCGAGGACGCCGCGGAGCGCCTCGATCCGCACCATGACCCCGTCGGTCAGCGCCGCCTCGGTGAAGGAGTGCCCGGAGCCGGCGACGCTGACCTTCCGTCCCGCGGCCGCGGCGGCGGCGACCGCCTCGGCCAGCTCGGCGCGGCTGCCGGGGCGGACAATCTCGGCCGGCCGGCAGGACTGGTCTCCGGCCCAGTTGACCCACTCGCGCGAGCCCCGCTGCAGCTGCGCAGGCGTCATTGTCCGACCCAACTCTCGGCTGCCTGGGGAATCGGCGCCATGGTCAGCGAGCGAAACGCGAAGAGCACGGTGAGCATCAGCAGCACGGCGATCACGAGGCTGGGCGGGGCGTTGCCGGTGGCACTGGCGAGGACGCCGCCGCCGACGCCGCCGACCACCTGACCCGAGGCCCAGGCCATGTTCGAGAGCCCCGCGGCGAAGCCCTGGTGGAGCCGGCTCGACTCGGCGATGTCGGAGATCAGGGTCAGCGCCGGGGCGAAGCAGAGGCCGGCGCCGAGCGAGGTGATCATCAGCGAGGCGAGGACGACGCCGAGCGTCTGCGCCACCGCGATCGTCACCATCGCCACGGCGCAGATCGAGAGGCCGACCACGTAGGGGGCTCGCCTCCCCACCCGATCCGACCAGCGGCCGGCCAGCGGCGCCAGCACCGCCTCCATCGCCGCCCCGGCGATGAACCCCCCGGCGATCACCGCGTGGCCGCCGCCGAGGGCGTCGATCCGCAGCGGCACCAGGACCTCGATGGCGCCGAACATCACCGACGGAACGGCGACGAATACGACCGCGTCGCGGACCGGCCGGCTGACGATCGTCGCCGAGACTTCGCGCGGCGTCTGTCGCTCCGGAACCCGCGACTCCTCCAGTCGCGAGGCGGCGAAGGCGAGCCCGCAGGTGACGACGAGGACCGAGCCGAAGACCGGTCCGGTCCCGATCGAGGCGGCGAGGGCGCCGAGCACCGGCCCCAGCAGCGCCCCGGCGACCGCGGTGCCGAGCGCGGTGCCGATCACCGAGCCGCGCTTGTCCTCGGGAGAGGCGGTGATCAGCCAGGTGAGGGCGCCGGACCAGATCAGCGCGCCGGCGATCCCCTGGGTGAAGCGGGCGCTGTCGAGCAGGCCGATCTTGTGGACCAGCCCGAAGACGAGGCTGGAGCAGCCGAGCAGCAGCAGGCCGGCGATGACGGTTCGGCGGGGGCCCGTCCGACTGGCGACGAATCCGGCCGGGAGGGAGGCGATCAGCGTCCCCGCCGCGTAGGACGCGGAGAGCACGCCGGCCTGCGCCTTGCTGAGATCCAGTTCGCTGACGTAGTCCGGCAGCAGCGGCGCGATCGCAGCAAAGAAGGCGACGTCGAAGAAGATCATCGCCGACGCCAGCAATAGCAACCTGCGCATCCGTGAATCCAATCAGTACAAGCGCCGCTGAGCGCGACTCTCGCCCTTTAGCATCCGTCGCATCCGACACCTGGAGGGGTGGCAGAGCGGTTGAATGCGGCGGCCTTGAAAGCCGTTAGGCGTCGTAAGGCGTCTCGTGGGTTCGAATCCCACCCCCTCCGCTTGAACGCCCGAATTTGGCTCTAGCAGGCAGGGCCTCCGCAGGGGTGCGGCAAGACTCAGCTCAGCGCGGCAAAAGCTCTTCGAGCTTCCTGCTGTCCCCGCCGAAGTAGCTTGAGTGCGTCTGTTCGATCGTCTCTAGCGAATCGGCGCTCAGCAGGACGATGTCGAGCGTCGCTTCGACGTCGCCGTTGGCCAGCTCTGCCTCTGCGTATGCCGCCTGGGCAGCGTCGTAATCCGTCCCGAACTTCTGCACGTCGGCCTCGCCGGTGGCAGGGTCGAAGACAACTAGGAAGTGCTGGATCTCGTCAGGGCTCATAGTTTGCGCTCCGCTTTAAGCGTATCGAGACCCTCTTTTAGCCCGTCCAAGCGAGTCAATAGCTCCCGGTCAACCGGCCGTCCTTGATCAAGACTCGCCAGCATCTCCGCCAATGCCACGAAGTATTCGCGCACGTTCTCAGGGCCGCCTCCAAACTTCAAGCCTGGCGCGATGACACGCGCGTTGGCCTCTACGGCATTCGCCCAGGAATCCTGAAAAGTGGTGCGAAGTTGCACCTCGATTAATCGGCCCCGGTGGCGGTTGATCAGATGCAGCGCCCGATAACCATCGTCTTTGGGCTCGGCTATGTAGTCGCGGGTTTTGGTGATCGTCCAGTTCTTCCGCAGACGCGCCCCGACACGGTAGACGGCGTCTTGATCGGGGAGAACGGCGCGGACTCCTCCAATGTCCGCCATTCGCGAAAGCTTCATTCGCGGCTCGCGCAGGAGCTTGCCGGCAATCGTCGGGAATTTCTTCAGCCGCTGGGCGACGACCGGGTCTCCCTGCTCCGCGGCGTAGTAGCGCAGGTTGGCCGCGACTCGTGACAGCGGCCAAGCATGCTCGCCGCGCCACCAGTCGACGATTTGGATCGCTACCACAAGCTCCTCTCTTTGCTGCCCGACCCTCCGCCTGTCTTCAGCTGCGGCGCGAAGCGCTTCGGCGAGGAACCGGCCGGCTCGATCGACTCTGCTCTTGCTGTAAGTCGCCACTGGTCGCAACGCTAGCTGCACGGTGAGTCGCTACAGACGACGAATTTCGGGCGACTACCTTCCAGCAGGGGAGCTCGTGTCCCGTAGGTTGCGGGTTTCGGGATCCTCATCTGCATCCGACCCATCTCGCCGAACGGGAGCTCTCCCGCGACCTGCGCGGCCGGCTTCGATCGAGGTAGCGTGTACGCCGATGCCGGCGTTGATGATGCGCTCCGCGGTCGCCAGAGAGGTGGGTCCGCGTCAGAACAACGAGGACGCAGCGTTCGCCTCGCCGCGGCTGGCCGCGGTCGCAGACGGGGTCGGCGGCGCGATCGCGGGCGAGGTCGCCAGCAGCCTCGCGATCGACAAGATCGTGGGCCTGGACAAGCGGCGGCTTGAGCATCCGCTCCAGCAGGAGTTGACCGCGGCGGTGGCCGACGCCAATGCGGTCATCGAGTTTCTGATCTCCTGCGACCCGCAGTTGGCGGGGATGGGTACGACGTTGACCGCCGTCGCGTTGTCAAATGAGGGCGAGTACGTGGTCGGCAACGTCGGCGACTCGCGCGCCTACCTGCACCGCGACGGGCGACTGCGCCGTCTGACCCGGGATCAGACCCTGGTGCAGATGCTGATCGACAGCGGCGCGCGGAGCGAAGCGGACGCGCGTCGCCACCCGCAGCGTTCGGTGGTGCTCGAAGCCCTGGATGGAGTCGAGCGTCCGCTGCCGGCGGTCCAGCAGGTCCACGCCCGTCGGGGCGACCGGCTGCTGCTGTGCTCTGACGGTGTCACCGATTACGTGACTGATCGCGAACTCGCATGGGCGCTGATCAACCGGGACGCCGGCGAGGCCGTCCGCGAGATTATCGGACTAGCGCTCGATCATGGCGGTCGTGACAACGTCACTGCGATCGTCGCCGATGTCGTCGCGCGCACAAGCCCGCGCGACGGGTGGCTGGCCTACCTGCCCGTCGGCGACCCGTCGGTGTAGCGCGATTCCCGGCGCTTTTGGGTTTCGCGTAGCGTCGGCAAACCGGAAGCTACGCGCAGACCGCTTTTGCGGCCGCAGAGCAGTCGGCGAGGTGGCACAAACTCGGCATTCCGCTAGCCAGAGCCGATTACGATGTCCAAAGGGGTGCCTTGAAAGCCGTTAGGCGTCGTAAGGCGTCTCGTGGGTTCGAATCCCACCCCCTCCGCTCGTGCCGTCAAGCAGGAAAGCGGGCTCGCCGCTCGAACGAGCGAAGATGAACAGGGCCGCTATCCGCGCTCGCAGCCGCGAGCGTTGGCTGCGGAGGGCGGAGAGGGTGAGGGATGCCTTCGGGCTCGTCCTCGTCCTGGTGCTGGCGACCTACGTCCTCGCCTCCCTGCTCGACAACCGCGGCTGGTCGGCGGTGATCCTGACCGTGGCCACCAGCGCCACCTCGGTCGTCGCGCTGACCAGCTCCCACGTGAAAGCGGGCTTCGTACGCGGGGCGATCTGGCTTTCGGCGCTGACGGTCGGCCTGGTCGTGATCGCGGCGATCAGCGGCGAGCGCACCTGGCTCAACCTCGCCTCGCTGATCCAGATCGCGCTGCTCGCCGTGGCGATGGCCGCGGTCCTGCGCCGGGTGGTCACCACCGCCGAGGTCGGCTCGAGGACGATCCTCGGCGCGATCAGCGTCTACACCGTCCTCGGGATCCTCTTCACCTTCATCTACGGGACGATCGACCGGATCCAGGGCGGGCCCTTCTTCGAAGCGGTCTCCCACCCTCAGGGCAGCGACTTCATCTTCTTCAGCTATACGACGCTGACCACGACCGGCTACGGCAACCTCGTCCCCGGCGGCCAACCGGGACGGATGATCTCCGGCCTGGAGATGATGATCGGCCAGATCTTCCTCGTCACCCTGGTCGCCGGCCTGGTCAGCCTCTGGCGGCCGGGCGAGGCCCTTCGTCGCCGCCAGGCCAGGCGAACCGAGGGCTAGTCAGAGAGCTCGACGCGCTCGATCGTCTGGTCGCTGACCGGACGATCGGATGCGTCGGTGTCGCTCGACTCGATCGCGTCGACGACGTCCATACCTTCGATCACGTCGCCGAAGACGGTGTGCTTGCCGTCGAGCCAAGGCGCCGCCTGGGTGGTGACGATGAAGAATTGGGAGCCGTTGGTATCGGGGCCGGCGTTGGCCATCGCCAGCGCTCCCCTAACGATCTTGTGGTCGTTGAACTCGTCCTCGAAGGTGTAGCCGGGACCGCCGCGGCCGGTTCCCTCCGGGCAGCCGCCCTGGATCATGAAGTCGGGGATCACCCGGTGGAAGACGAGCTGGTCGTAGAAGCCGTCGGCCGCGAGCTTGCGGAAGTTCTCGACGGTCTTCGGCGCGTCGTCGTCGTGCAGCTCGAAGACGATTGCCCCGGCGTTGGTGTGAAGAGTGGCTTTCGACATCGCCAACAACCCTAGCGGCCGCTGACCCGGACCGTCAGCGGCCGCGAGGAGCCGGGGGCGTATGGCCAGCGCTCCTCCGGCAGCGCCGTCGCCCGCATCCGGATCGAGGCGGTTCCCTCGACGTAGCGGAAGCGATAGCGGGCGCGGAAGCGACCGCTGTGATCGCTGCGGGTGACCAGGACCGGGCGCCAACGGTGGGACGCCGCCTCCAGATACTGGATCGCGATCAGCTTGCCGCGGCGCGGAACCGGCGCTCCGCGGGTGCGGACCCTGCCGCTGAGCCGCACCACGTCGCCGGTCTTCAGTGCCGACGGCGTTGCTCGCAGCGAGACGCCGGCGCGGACGCGGAGGTCGAGTGAGGGACGGGTCGAGGGCTCGAGGCCGCCGTCGCCGGGGAAGACGACGCCGATCTGCCGCGACGGTCCCGGATCGAGCGGCAGTTCGAAGCCGCCGCGCTCGCCGCTGACCACGGTGGCGATCGTCGTCGGAGCCAGGGAGCCGCGCGAGGGGCGGGCGACGACTCGCAGCTCCCGGCCGGCGACGCCGGCGCCGTCGGCACGGGTCAGCCTGCCGCTGAGGAGGGCCGGGGTGGAGAACGGCACGGTCAGCGCGTCGCCGCGCCCGTGGCCCCCGCGCAGGCGGGCGAAGAGGCGCGTCTTCGCCCGCGGGACGACGGCGGGCGCGACCCTGCGGATCGCCATCTCGGTGCCGTCGGCGCGGCGGGTGGTGAAGGCGGTGTTGCCGGCGCCGTCGGTTGCTTCGGCGCGAAAGAGGTAGGTGCCGGGAGAGAGGTCGGGCATCGGCGCGTTCAGCTGCGCAACGCCCGCGGTGGCGGTCGGCGACAGCTTGGTCGGCAGCTCGATCCAATTCTGGGAATCGGCGCGGCGGTAGGCGATCGTCCCGGAGGCGGGGCCGGAATGGGCGTCGCTGACTTCCGCCTCGATCCGGTCCGGTGCGCCGTCTCCCTCGGTAGGGGCGAAGGCAAGGCCAGGCGGAACGTCGTCGAAGCGCAGCGGCAGCGTCACCGCCGTCGAGGCCGCCTCGTTGCCCGCCTCGTCGCGCAGCCAGAGCTGCAGCGAGTAGACGCCGGCGGCGGGCGCCGAGAGGTCGTCGAGAGAGGTGCGGTTGCGACCGGCGGCGAACCTGGCACCGGTGTCGAAGCCGGCCGGGCCGGTGAGCCGCCAGGCGGCGCCGGCGATCGGGCTCGCCGGGCCCTGGTCGGGGTTCTCCCAGCTGAGGTCGAAGTCGTCGACCCGCCGCCAGTCATCGCCCCCGGCGAGCAGCGGCGAACGCGGATGCGCGGGCGGGTTGTTGTCGATCAGGACGGTGTGGGCGGGAGTGCAGCGGGAGTTGCCGGCGAAATCGGTGACGCAGGAGAGGGCCTGGTGGGAGCCGTCGCTGAAAGCCGTCGTCGCCACCCCCTGGTCAGCAACAGCTTCGGTGGCGCAGGGCCGCATCGCGGTCGCTCGCCATTCGCCGCCGATCAGAGACTTCGCGCAGCCGAGCTCCGTCAGCCAGACGCGGGCGCCGTCGATCGTCGTTTCGGCGAAGCGGAGACCGGAGCCGCCGTCGGCCCCCCAGACGACGATGCCCTGGGACCCCCTGCGCCAACCGCCTTGGAGCAGGTCGCCGCCGATCCCGACATCCGGCACGAGGTCGTCCTCGAGGGTGATCGTCACCGCCCGCAGGCCCGACCACGAGGTCATTTCCAGGGAGCACCACTTGCTTTCGGCGCGAGCGCAGAGCAGGCGGTCCTCGAGCCACGGCACCGGAGTCGCGAAGCCGACGCTGAAATCGCGCAGCGCGGTGTCGGTGGTGGACGCCGTCAGGAAGGGAGAGAAGTTGCCGTTGACCCCGACCCCGATCCGCTGCTCCATCCCGTCGTGGAGCGCGTGCCACCAGGTCCCGCGCACCTGGGTGATCCCGGTCCCCGGCGGCGCCACCCAGCGCCAGCGGGCGAAGCGGGTGCCGGAGACCGTCCCCTGGCCGTCGCGGGTGAAGCTCTTGAGGTGGGCGCCGGCGAACGGATCGCTGCCGGGCGGGGGGACGCAGTAGCCGTCGGGCCTGAACTTGACGCCGCCGGTGGTGTCCGCCCACTCGGCATCGGCGCCGACGTACCAGCCGCATTGGGCGACGGCGTACTTCCCGGCCCGGGCCTCGCCGGCGAGGAACAGCACCAGTGCCACCGCCAACCCGACTCCCATCGCGATGATCCGCCCCACCCCACCTCGCGTGCCCGACATCCGACCTCCCCGTTCGTTCGCCTGCCTGTCGGGGCTCAAGGGGAGGGAGCCAGCGAACTCTCCCCCCGTGCGGACAGGTGCCGCGCGGGCGCCTTTGCGAGAATGACCAGGATGGCCCTACCGACCCAGGATCAGATCACCGAGAAACTGCGTGCCGTGATCGACCCCGAGCTGCGGCGCTCGATCGTCGAGCTGGGCATGGTCCGCTCGATCGACGTCAAGGACGGGGGTCGGGTCGAGGTGATCGTCTCCCTGACCACCGCCGGCTGCCCGATCCGCTCGCACTTCGAACAGGCGGTCGCCCGCGAGATCTCCACGCTCGACGGTGTCACCGAGGTCGGCGTCGGCTTCGACGTCCTCTCCGACGAGGAGAAGGGCGACCTGCAGAAATCGCTCGGCCGCGGCAAGCTGCCCGAGGGCGCTCTCGCCAAGGTCAAGAACGTGATCTGCGTCTCCTCCGGCAAGGGCGGCGTTGGCAAGTCGACGATGACCGCCAACCTGGCGGCGGCGCTGACCGCCGAAGGCCACCCGGCCGGAGCGTTGGACTGCGACGTCTACGGCTACTCGATCCCGCGGATGCTCGGGGTCAACAGCAAACCGGAGGTCAACGGCGAGCGCAAGATCCTGCCGCTGGAAGCGGCGGGCGGCGTCAAGGTGATGTCAATCGGCTTCTTCGTCGAGGAGAACGCGGCCGTCGTCTGGCGCGGGCCGATGCTGCACAAGGCGATCCAGCAGTTCCTCGAGGACGTCGCCTGGGATGACCTCGAGTACCTGCTCCTCGACCTGCCTCCCGGTACCGGCGACGTCTCGATGACGCTGGCCCAGCTGCTGCCGCAGGCCAAGTTCCTCATCGTCACCACCCCACAGCCGGCGGCCCAGTCCGTGGCCCGCCGCGGCGCCGAGATGGCGGCCAAATTCGACCTCGAGATCCTCGGCGTGATCGAGAACATGTCCGGCTTCACCACCCCGGACGGGGAGCGCTTCACGATCTTCGGCGAGGGCGGCGGCCAGCTTCTGGCCGACGAGCTGGACGTGCCGCTGCTCGGCAAGGTCCCGCTGTCAGAGCCGCTGCGCGAGCACGCCGACTGCGGCAGCCCGCTGGTCACCGCCGACCCCGATGCCCCGGCCTCGCAGGCGATCCGCCAGGCGGTGCGCGGCATCCTCGCCGCCACGCCACAGGAGCTGCCGGTCCTGCAGGCCGTCCCCGGCCCCGCCGAAGCGCCTCCCGTCAGCGGTACCCCGCTGCCGGTCGTCCAGTAGCGGCACTGCAGACCCCGGTTCGGGCGGCGTCTCGAGCCGGTTTTCGGCCCACCGCAACCCTTCTGTCCGCGACGGGTTGTTTATTAGCGAACGTAAACAGATGCCTAATCCCGGACTAACCGGGAGCGGGGGAACCATGTTTTCGGGGCTAACTCACCTTCGGGTGGGGGCGCAGGCTCCTTCAGCGCCAGCCCGACAGCTAACCCCGCCGGCCGACGAAGGAGGCACTAGATGTCGATCGTCCGCAGGGCGGGCTCGCTGGCCGCCCTCAGCGCAGCATTAGCAGTTTTCGCAGTGGCCCTGATAGCGCTCCTCCCCGGAGCGCATGCGTGGGCGGCAACCCCAGGCGGCATGTCCGCCGTCAGCTCCGAAACGACCTACGAAGCGGGCGCGCCGACCGAACCGGCCGGGCCGGTCGGAAAGGCCGCCCTCGTGCGAGGCCGGGCGATCGCCCCGGTCGACGCGCCGCCGGTGGTCCGCAAGGTGATCGCCGCGGCGAACAAGATCCGCACCACGCCCTATATATGGGGCGGCGGTCATGGTCGCTGGTGGGACCGTGGCTATGACTGCTCGGGTGCGGTCAGCTTCGCTCTCCACGGCGGCAGCCTGCTCGGAAGCCCGCTCCCGTCCGGCCCGATGATGAGCTGGGGCAAGCGCGGGCACGGCCGCTGGATCACGATCTACGCCAACGACGGCCACGCCTTCGCGGTGATCGCCGGCCTGCGCTGGGACACCGTCGGCGGCCCCGGTCCGCGCTGGCACACGAACATGGTCAGCAGCCGCGGCTTCGTAGCCCGCCACCCCGTGGGTTACTGAAGCTTCGGTGACGGAGATGCCGGTAGGGGTGAAGCGTCTTGTACTTTTTCGGCGCCGCGAAATGCGGACAGCCGCTGCGGCCAGTCGAAAAAGTTAAGCGAAACCCCTACCGGGATCTCCCTATTACGCCGCTTTACCCTTGTAGTAGTTCGCGTTGATCTCCGCGTATTTGGCCCACTCGGCCGGCAGCTGATCCTCGGCGAAGCACGCATCCACGGGGCAGGCCTCGACGCAGGCGTCGCAGTCGATGCACTCATCGGGATCGATGTAGAGCATCTCGACCGAGTCGTAGTCGGGCTCATCCGGCGTGGGATGGATGCAGTCGACAGGGCATACCTCGACGCACGAGTTGTCCTTGGTGCCGATGCACGGCTCGGCGATGACGTAGGTCATTCGGAGGGTTCTCCTAAGTCGGTTTCGGTGCCTGGACAGGGGCCAAAGGCCGCCGCCAAAAGCGAGCGCCCATTCTAGGGATTTGCGGCGGTGACCGGCGTCATTAGGGTTGTCTGCGGCAATGCGGGCGGCAAGACGAGAGGCATGGCGGCAATGCTGCTCTTGACGGGGGCCACCGGAAGCATCGGGTCGCGACTGCTGCCGCTGCTCTTGGAGCGAGGCGAGGACGTGCGCTGCCTGGTCCGCGAGCCCCGCAAACTCGGCGCCCGCCGCGTCGACGTGCAGATCGCGCTCGGCGACCTCGGCGAGATGTCGGATCCCTACCTGCTGCGGCAGGCGCTGCGGGGGGTCGACACCGTGGTCCACCTGGCGGCGACGATTCGGGACCAGCCGCCGAAACGGATCGAGGAGCTGAACGGGCTGGCGACGGTGCGGCTGCTGCGGGCGGCCGAGCGCAGCGGCGTCCGGCGCTTCCATTTCTTCAGCGCTCTCGACGCCGGCCCGGCGCAGCGGACGCGGTTCTTTCGCGCCAAGTGGCTGGCTGAGCAGGCCGTCTCCTCGTCGGCTCTGGAGACGAGCGTCTTCGCCCCCTCGATCGTCTACGACCACAGCGATCCCTGGATCACCCTGCTGCGGCGCTTCTCGTTCCTGCCGGTGCTGCCAGTCTCGGGCGAGGGCAAGGCGGCCTTCCAACCGATCTGGGCCGCGGACGTCGCCCGCTGCGTCGTCGCCGCCCTGGACGGCGGGTCCCAGCCTCGATACGAGCTGGCGGGCCCGGAGACGATGACCTACGACCAGATGTCGGACCTCGTCAGTCGCATCGCGGGCCGACCACGTCCGCTCGTCCACATCCCCCTCCCCCTCGTGCGCTCCAGTTTGATCGCGCTCCGCTCGATCTTCGGCGAGGCCGTGTTCGCTACCTGGGAGGAGGCCGAGTTGATGGAGGTGTCGATGGTCAGCGAGCGCGGGACGGCTGACGCGCAGGCCCTCGGCGTGCAACCGCGAAGGATGAGCGATGTACTGGAAGGTGCCTAGACGGGTCCTTGCACTTGCGGTTTCGGTCGCCGCGCTGGCGGTGACCCCTGCGGCTGCGGTGACCCTGGCGCCGCCGAAGCCATACCTCTACCTCGGGGTCAGCGACCGTGGGACGAGCGAAGAATTCAACGAATTCGCGGCACTGACCGGCAAGCATCCGGCGCTGCTGGAGACCTTCCACCCCTGGGGCAACAGCCTCAACGCGGCCTACGAACGCTGGCGCGAAACCGGAACGCGGCCGATCCTCGCGATCTCGACCATCGACGACCAGACGCTGGCGGAGCTGATCACCCCGGAGCAGATCGCCCTCGGGGCCGGCGACGAATACCTGCTGCAACTGAACGACTTCTTCGCCACGCGGGGCCTGCCCGCCTACATCCGGCCGCTGGGCGAGCCGAACCGCTGCCTCAACGCCTGGTCGGCGGTCAACTGCGACGGCAGTGAGCGCGGCGGCGAACACACCACCGGCTGGTACAAGCAGGCCTTCCGCCGGATCGTCGCGATCGTCCGCGGCGGCCAGTCGTTGGAAGGGATCAACGCGACCCTCGCTGAAATCGGCCTGCCGCCGGTAAACCGGACCAAAGGGCCGCCCCCGACGAGCCTGCCCGCGGCGCCGGTGAGCACGATCTGGAGCCCGCTCCCCGGCGGCTCGCCGCGGGTCAAGGGCAACTTCCCCGGCAACTACTGGCCGGGCAGCCGTTGGGTCGACTGGGTCGGCACCGACTTCTATTCGCAATATCCCGTCTGGAGGGACCTCAACCGCTTCTACCTCGGGAAGCAGTGGCGGCGCAAGCCGGTAACCGTGACCGAGTGGGCGATTTCGGCAATCGACGAACCGCGCTTCGTCAAGCAGCTGATCTCCTGGACCGCGAAGCGCCCCCGGGTGCGGATGCTCGTCTACTACAACGGCTTCGGCGCCGGCAACCAGTACGACCTCAACCTCTACCCCCGCACCACCAACACCCTGCGCCTGAAGCTGCGCCGCCCGAACTTCCTCCCCTACGCCGAATGGAACGCCGGCCTCTTCCCCCCGCTGCCGCCACCGCCGCCGAAGAACAAATAGGCGCTGGGTCTGGCGGGTCGACGGGGTGCGCTGGTTCGATCGCGCCCGCTGTCCCTCGGCCCAATCGACCGGCTCGCTGACGGAGCTGAAAGACAGAGGCCCGGGTCTCCCCGGACCTCGCCAAGCCACTCGCCTGTTGAAGCGATGATCTCACCGCGCAGCCAACCGCGCGGCGCGGCGCGCCACGTTCCTTTTGCCCCCTATGAGGGACAAAAGGCACAGCGATCTTTCTGGAGGCGGCGCCCGACGCGCGGAGCTGTCCCGGGAGTCCTGGGCCAGTGGCTGGCGAGCGCCGGGACAAGCCGGGCTAGAACGCAGAAGGCCCGCGATGCGGCGCATCGCGGGCCTTCGAGGACACCGCCCGGCGCCGTCCCGCCGCCGCCAGACGCGGCACAGGACGACCGGGCCAGTTCCGCGCGTCCTTACATCATCCCGCCCATGTCAGGCATGCCGCCGGGCATACCGCCGCCGGCGCCGTTTTCTTCCGGCGGTTCGGCGATGATCGCCTCGGTCACGAGGATGTTCTTGGCGATCGAGGCGGCGTTCTCCAATGCGGAGCGCGTCACCTTGGTCGGGTCGATGACCCCGTCTTTGATCAGGTCGCCGTATTGGCCGGTCGCCGCGTTCAGGCCTTCGCCCGGTTTCAGCTCGCGGACCTTGTTGACGACTACCGAGCCCTCCTCGCCGGAGTTCTCGGCGATCTGGCGGACCGGCTCCTCGAGCGCGCGGTAGATGATTCGGGCGCCCGTCCTCTCGTCGGGGTCGTCCAGCTTGTCCGGATCGAGACCGGCCTGGGCGTTCAGCAGCGCGACGCCACCACCCGGCACGACGCCCTCCTCGAGGGCGGCGCGGGTCGCCTGCAGCGCGTCCTCGACGCGGTGCTTTTTCTCCTTCATCTCGGTCTCGGTGGCGGCGCCGACCTTGACCACGGCGACACCTCCGGCGAGCTTCGCCAGGCGCTCCTGGAGCTTCTCCCGGTCGAAGTCGGAATCGGTGTTTTCGATTTCCTGTTTGATCTGTTTGATCCGACCTTTGATCTCCTCGGGCGCACCGGCGCCGTCGATGATCGTGGTCGTGTCCTTGGAGACGACCACGCGACGAGCCTGGCCGAGCTGGGTCAGCTGGGTGTTCTCCAGTTTCAGGCCCATCTCCTCGGTGATCACCTCGCCGCCGGTGAGGACCGCGATGTCCTCGAGCATCCGCTTGCGGCGGTCGCCGAAGCCGGGTGCTTTGACGGCGACACCGGTGAAGGTGCCCCGCAGCTTGTTCACGACCAGGGTTGCGAGGCACTCGCCCTCGACGTCCTCGGCCACGATCAGCAACGGTTTGCCGCTCTGCATCACCTGCTCGAGCACCGGCAGGATCTCCCGCACGGAGCCGATTTTCTGGTTGGCGATGAGGATGTAGGGATCGTCGAGCACGGCCTCCATACGGTCCTGGTCGGTGACCATGTATGGGGAGATGTAGCCCTTGTCGAACTGCATCCCCTCGGTGAACTCCAGCTCCATGCCGAAGGTCTGGCCCTCCTCGACGTTGACGACGCCGTCTTTGCCGACTTTCTCGATCGCGTCGGCGATCACGTTGCCGATCTCGTCGTCGCCCGCCGAGATCGCCGCCACGCGGGCGATCTGGTCTTTGCCCGCGACCTCTTTCGACTGTTTGTTGCGCAGGTTCTCGACGACCTCCTCGACAGCCTGCTCGATGCCGCGGCGCAGGGCCAGCGGGTTGGCGCCGGCGGCCACGTTCTTGAGGCCCTGGCGGACGATGATCTGGGCCAGCAGGGTCGCCGTCGTGGTGCCGTCACCGGCGACGTCGTTGGTCGCCGTGGCGACCTCGCGGACGAGCTGAGCGCCCTGGTTCTCGAAGACGTCCTCGACCTCGATCTCACGGGCGATCGTGACTCCGTCGTTGGTGATCGTCGGCGCGCCGAACTTTTTGTCGAGCACGACGTAACGGCCTTTGGGGCCGAGGGTCACCTTGACCGCGTTGGCGACGGAATCGACGCCTGCCTGCAGGGCTCCCCTCGCTTGCTCGCTGTACTTCAGCTCCTTGTGAGCCATCTGTTTTCAATCCTCCTTGGTTCTAAGTCCGTGGGCGAAGGTCTAGCCGAGCTTGGCCAGGACGTCCGACTCGCGCAGCACCAGCAGGTCGTCGCCGTCCACGACCACCTCGGTGCCGCCGTATTTGGAGTAGAGGACTTCGTCCTCCTCCCCGACATCCAGCGGCCGGCGACTGCCGTCCTCCAGGATGGCGCCGTCGCCGACGGCGACGACCTTTCCCTTCTGCGGCTTCTCTTTGGCCGTGTCGGGGAGGACGATGCCGCTCGCGGTCGTCTCCTCCTCCTCGATCGGCTTGACGATCAGCCGGTCCCCGAGGGGCTTCAGCTTCATCCGTGAACCTCCGTTGTCGGTAAGTAGTTTCTTGTGAAAAGTGGGAAACGCTGCTGTGAAGCCCTTTTCGGCACTTCACGGCTCTTGGCACTCTGGTGGTGCGAGTGCCAAGAGGATAAAGATAGCGAGGTCGGCCAGTCGGCCGCAAGCAGGCTGCAGCCGAGCAGCCGGGCGATCCCCGGAAGCAGCCCCACCACTAGTTGTGGTGGGGCGTCTCCCCGTTGCCGAGGTGCGCCCGCGGCGGCTCGACGATCTGGGAAAAGCGGATCACGGTGACCATGTCGTCCTCCGAGACCGGCCGGCTGTAGATCTGTTCGAGGAAGCGAGTCGCCTCTTCGAGCCGGCGAAACTCGGGGTTGTCGTGCTCGATGTCGCGGCGCGAGAGCTCGCCGACCGGCTTGACCTCGACGTCGTCGATCACCGCGGTGAAGATCTTCTCGCGTGGGCTGTGGCGAAAGCCGACGGTGATCCAGACGACCTGGCCGCGCTCGTACTTGCCGCTCTTGTCGCCGAGCCGAATCGTCGCCGTCTTGCGGCCCCGCTTCAGCTGGTCGACGAAGACCGCGGAATAGAAGTTCAAGACGTAGATGCCGCCCCTCATAAGCGCAGCGAGCGTATAGGA
Organism: Solirubrobacterales bacterium; assembly: GCA_036403715.1. GTDB lineage: Bacteria > Actinomycetota > Thermoleophilia > Solirubrobacterales > 70-9 > VAYN01. The sequence continues at coordinate 96,390 of DASWQL010000024.1, read as the reverse complement.
CAGCGCCTGGCCACGGTGCGACCGTGGTCATGCGCGATTGCGCTTGAGCAATACGCCTAGCGGACGTTCATCCGATCGTGCGCGATTGGAGTTTTTGCGTCGCGAGGCCGATGAGGGAGCAATGGCAGAGGCACGCACCTCCATGCGGCTTGCTCTCGCAGCGCTCTTTTGCGCCGTGGGGCTGCTGCTCGTCCCGCTAGCCGGCAAGGCGGCGGCGATGACCTGCGGCGGCAAGAAGGTGACGATCATGGGCACCTCCGGCAACGACGTGATCGTCGGCAAAAAGGCCAGCGACGTCATCTACGGCGGCGGCGGCAACGACACGATCAGCGGCGGCCCCAACGGCAACGACACGATCTGCGGCGGCCCCGGCGACGACACGATCCACGCCGGGCGCGGCTTCGACTCCCTCTACGGCGGCGGCGGCGACGACAAGCTCTTCGGCGAAACCGGCTCCGACATGCTCGACGGCGGCGACGGCAATGACGCGCTCTCGGGATCCAAGGGCGCCGACAACCTTCACGGCGGTGGCGGCGACGACGACCTGATCGGCTTCAAGGGCCCGGACAAGATCGACGGCGGCGCGGGCGACGACTTCGTCGACGGCCAGCAGGGAAGCGACTCGATCGACGGCGGCGGCGGCAACGACAAGCTGGTCGGCGACAAGGGGAACGACGCGATCGAAGGTGGCCCCGGCGACGACGCGATCGAAGGCGGTCCTGGCGACGACAACGCGCTCGAGGGCGGCCCGGGCGCCGACGAAGTCTTCGGCGGCGCGGGCAGCGACCACGCCGACGGCGGTCCCGGCGATGGCGACATCGTCCGCGGCGACGCCGGCACCGACGTGCTCAACGGCGGCGAAGGGATCAACGACATCGTCTCCTACGCCAGCGCCACCCGCGGCGGCGTCGAGGTCAGCCTCGCCGCCGACCAGGCGAAAGGCGACGGGCACGACGAACTCGGCGGCTTCGAGGACGTGGTCGGGTCACCGCAGGGCGACACGATCGTCGGCGACGGCCAGAACAACCGCATCGACGGCGGCGTCGGCGACGACACCCTGGAGAGCGGCGGTGGCGGCCAGGCCTTCGGCGGCCCCGGCACCGACAGCTGCGAAGGCTTCTCCGTCGAGGCCTCCTGCGGCCCCGAAACCCCTCCCCCTTCCAACCTCGCCTACGGCACCCTCAACCAGGGCCTCGACGGCTCCAGCCTGATCGTCCAGGGCAGCCCCGGCAACGACGAAATGCGGATCTCCCGCGGGGCCGGCGGCTGGGTCGTCTCCGACACGATCCCGATCTTCGCCGGCGACGGCTGCGACAACCCGCCGAGCAACGGCAACGCGGTGGTCTGCCCCGACACCGGGCCGGTGCCGCTGATCGTCGTCACCGGCGGGGACGGCAACGACGACATCGTCGTCGACCCCAGCGTCCCGGCCGGCGCCAAGGTGCGGATCAACGGCAATGCCGGCAGCGACACGCTGGTCGGCGGCCCCGAGGACGACGTCCTCGAAGCGGGCGAGAACTACAACAGCCCCGACAACGGCAACGACCGCCTCGAAGGAAACGGCGGCAGCGACGTCCTCTACGCCGACCCGGGCGCCGATCAGCTGCTCGGCGGGCCGGGGAACGACCTGCTCGTCTCCTCGGTCCTCACCTGCCAGGGCCACACCTACGACGGCGGCACGGGCGAGGACACGGTTTCCTACGCCCGCTCCAAAGACAATCTCCGGGTCACCCTCGGCGGCAGCGGCGGCCCGGTCGGCTGCGGCAACGACGACCAGGTCCTCGCCGACAACGAGAGCCTCGAGGGATCCGACGGGCCCGACGTCCTGGTCGGCGACAACGGCGACAACAGCATCATGGGCCACCTCGGCGCCGACGTCCTCATCGGCAAGGGCGGCGAGGACTTCCTCGACGCCGCGGACGGCCGGCGCGACAAGCAGATCGACTGCGGCGGCGGCAACGACGAAGCCCTCAGGGACCCGTCGGACCCGGCCGCGTCCAGCTGCTGAGCAGCGGCCCGCTCAGAACCCCTCCTCGCCGATCAAGGGGACGAACCGGCAGGGACCGATCGCCTCGCGGACGATCTCCTCGCCGCGCCGCCGCAGCAGCGTGAGGACGTCGCTGGATTCGAAGGCGATCGGCACCACCAGCCTGCCGCCGTCGGCCAGCTGGGTAAGCAGGGCGGGCGGCACCGCGGGGGCGGCGGCGTGCACGGCGATCGCCCCGAAAGGAGCGCGGTCCGGGACCCCCTGACTGCCGTCGCCGACCAGCAGCTCGACGTTCTCAACCCCCAGCGAGGCGAGGGTCGCGCGGGCGGAGCGCGCCAGTGCCTGGTGGCGCTCGACGCTGATCACCTCGGCGGCGAGCAGTGCCAGGATCGCGGTCGAGTAGCCGGAGCCGGTGCCGATCTCGAGCAGCCGCTCGGAGCCCGTCAGCTCGAGCGCCTGGCAGATCGCGGCGACGATCCAGGGCTGGGAGATCGTCTGCCGCTCCCCGATCGGCAGCGCCGCGTCGGCGTAGGCGCGACGCCGGCCGGCTGCCGGGACGAAGGCCTCCCGCGGCACCGTCCCCATCGCCTCCAGCACCCGCTCGTCGTCGATCCCGCGCGCCCGCAACTGCCGTTGGACCATCCTCGCCCGACGAGCGGCGAAATTGGTCATCGGCCTCAGTAGATGTAGTTCCGCAGCTTCGGCGGGTCGAGCACGGTGACGCGGCCGCGGCCGGAGCGGACGACGCCGGCGCGCTCGAGCTCGGCGAGGAAGCGACTGACGCTCTCTCGAGAGGTGCCTGCGAGCTGGGCGAGGTCGGTCTGGTTCATCCGGATCGTCACCTCATCGCCCTCGCCGTCGCCGTCCTGGGCCTCGCGGCTGAGCTGGTGGAGGATGCCGGCGACGCGGCTGGGGACGGTCTGGAAGGACTGGCGCGAGAGGCGGACGTTGGCGGCGCGCAGGCGGCGGACGAGCCCGGCGACCAGCTTCAGGGCGATCTCCGGGTGGCGGGCCAGCAGCGAGCGGACATCGCCGGCCGGCAGCGCCAGCAGCTCGCCGTCGGTCAGCGCCTCGGCGCTGGCCGAGCGCTTGTCGCCGTCGAGCATCGCCAGCTCGCCGAAGATCTCGCCGGGCCCGAGTGTGGCGAGGGTGATCGCGCGACCGTCGGAGTGCTCACGGGTGACGCGGAAGCTGCCGTCTTTGACGATGTAGCAGGCGTCGGAGTTGTCGCCCTCGTGGAAAACGCGGGTGCCGGCCGGGAAGGAGCGGGGAACGGCAACGTGCGAGAAGCGCTCGAGCTCGGCTTCCTCGAGGTCGGCGAACAGCGTCACGCTCCTCAGCAGCTCGACGGCACTCTGCTCCCGGTCAGACACTGGTCGATTATGGCGCTTGCTTCGTGCCTAGGCCGAGGCGGTGAGTTTGCGCGGGCCGCGGCTGAAGCCGGCGCCGATCATCGCTTCCTCGTGGCCGGAGCCGATCACCGGCTCGCCGTCGAGTTTCTCGATCGCCAGTTTCGGCAGGTGGCCGGCGGCGACGGCGTCGGCGAGGGCACGCATCGCCTCCTCCAGCTCGGCACCCTCGATCCGCCGCAGTCGCAGAATCCCGCGGCCGCCGCGCTCGACGAAGATCTGAGGCTCGCCGTCGCGGAGGAGCAGGTGCGCCCCCGGCGTGCGGCCGGGGCGACGGCCGCCGTCCTGCTTCGGCCAGGCCAGCGTGGCGCCGTAGGGGTTGGCGGGGTCGGTGGCGGCGAGAACGAGGTAGGAGCGGTCGGCTTCGGGCAGCGAGCGCAGGCGCTCGACCGCGCCCGGGAGGGCGAACTGGGCACCGCCGAGGCCCTCGACGAAGTAGCCGCGGCGGGCCGTCCCCAGCAGCTCGAGGTTGCCGAGCTCGGCGTAGAGGGTGGAGAAGCCGCCGGGAACTCCCTCGGCGAGGACGGTCTCGCGGGTGACGATGCCGTAGCGCTCCATCATCAGCTCCGCCTGGGCGCGGAGGCGGGCGCCGGGGCCCGGTGCGCCGGCGAAGAGCGGCGCCGTCAGCGACCAACGCCCCTGGACGGCGGCGCCGGTGGTCGAACGGCGGCGGGCGAAGCGACGGCCCTGGCGCTCACCCGAGGCGACCGCGCGCAGGCGCGGCGCCCGCAGCGGCGAGAAGGCGTCGTTGGTGACCTCGCCGGTCCAGGCGAGGTCCCAGAGGGCGTTGTGCAGTTCCTCGGCGGGATTAGGAAGGTCGGCGAGGAGGTCGAGCCAGAAGGATGGACCGGCGGCGAGGCGGTCGCGGATCGCCTCGTGGACCTCGCCGGTGATCGGCTCCAGCTTCGCGTTGGCGGGCGGCGGGCCGGCGAGGCGGACGTCCTCGCGGAAGTAGAGGGCGACGCGGCCGTCGGAGCGACCGAGGGCGCCGGCGCCGACCCAGACCAGCTCGCCGCTGGTGCAGAGCTCGTCGAGCCAGGTCGGCGAGTAGGCGCCGAGTCGGCGCGGCAACACGTCCCGCTCCCAGACTTTCGGCGTCAGGGCGACCCCCTGCAGCGGCACCAGCGCCTCGCGCAGGCGGTCGATGCCCGCACCGGTGGGGCGGAAGGCATCGACGTTCTGCCAACTCGGCAGGAAGCGGGCGAGCTCGGTGCGGTCGGCCGCCTCGACCTCGCGCCGCAGCCGGGCGAGGCTGGCGCGGCGGACCCGGCGCAGGACTTCGGAGTCGCACCACTCGCGCTCGGTCCCGCCCGGCAGCAGCTCGCCGCGGACCATCGCCCCTTCGCTCTCGAGCTCGCGCAGAGCGGGCGAGGGGTCGACGCCGTAGCGGGCCGCGAGGCGCGCCGTCGGGAAGGGGCCATGGGTGCGGGCGAAGCGGCGAACCAGGGTGCGCATCGCGTCGGGGTGGTCCTCGAGGAAGGTTTCGGGCAGGCCCGCGGGCGGCGGCACGCCGAGCGCGTCGCGGTAGAGGCCGGCGTCCTCGGCGGCGATGTAGCGCTCCTCGCCGGCGATCCGGACCCTGGCGACGCGGCGCTCGCTCGACAGCTTCTCCAGCATCGAAGCGGCCGAGTAGCCCTCGGCGACGCGCTCGCCGCACTCCTCGGCGCTGAGGTCGCCGATGTTGCGGAGCATCTGCTGCAGCGCGTCGCGGTCGCCGGCGCGGCCGGCCTCGGTGCGGTGCTGGAGCTGTTCCTCGACCTCCTCGAGCGCCTCGGGGTCGATCAGCTCGCGCAGCTCCTCCTGGCCCAGAAGCTCGCGCAGGAGGTCGCGGTCGAGGGCCAGCGCCGCCGCCCGGCGCTCGGCGTTCGGGGTGTCCCCCTCGTACATGTAGGTGGCGACATAGTCGAACAGCAGCGAGGAGGCGAAGGGCGAGGCGGTCGGCGTCTCGACCTCGACCAGGCTGAGCTGACGCGAGTGCAGCTTGCGCAGGAGGTCGGCGAGGGAGGGGAGGTCGAGGACGTCGCGCAGGCACTCGCGGTAGGTCTCGAGGATGACCGGGAAGCGGGGGAAGTCGCGCGCCACTTCGAGCAGGCTCTGGGACTTCAGGCGCTGCTGCCACAGCGGCGTGCGCTTGCCCGGGTAGGCCCGCGGGATCAGCAGCGAGCGGGAGGCGTTCTCGCGGAAGCGGGCGCCGAACAGGGCCGAGCCGGAGAGCTCGGAGACGATCAGGTCCTCGATTTCGTCGGGGTCGATCAGGACCATGTCGGCGGACGGCGGCTCGTCGGCGTCGGGGAGGTGGATGACGATGCCGTCGTCGGACCAGATCGCGTCGGCCTCGAGGTCGTGCTCGGCGCGGATCTTGGCGGCGAGGGCGAGTCCCCAGGCGGAATGGACGCGGCCGCCGAACGGCGAGAGGATGCAGAGGCGCCAGTCGCCGATCTCGTCGCGGAAGCGCTCGACGACGATCGTCTCGTCGGAGGGGACGACGCGGGTCGCCTGCTGCTGCTCGCGCAGGTAGCTGACGAGATTGTTCGCGGCGCGGGGATCGAGGTCGTACTCGGCCGCCAGCTCAGCCGGATCGCGCGAGACCGCCTCGCGGGCGAAGGCGCCGATCGCCCGCCCCAACTCGGCCGGGCGGCCGATACCGTCGCCCTTCCAGAAGGGCACGGCGCCGGGAGCGCCGGGGGCCGGGGTGACGATGACGCGGTCGCGGGTGATTTCCTCGATCCGCCAGGTGGTCGCGCCGAGCAGGAAGGTCTGGCCCGGCCGGGCCTCGTAGACCATCTCCTCGTCGAGCTCGCCGACCCGCCGACCGTCCGGCAGATGGACGCCATAGAGGCCGCGGTCGGGGATCGTGCCGGCGTTGGTGACGACCAGCTGGCGGGAGCCTTTGCGGCCGTGGATCGTGCCGCCGGTGCGGTCCCAGACGATCCGCGGGCGCAGCTCGGCGAAGCGGTCGGAGGGGTAGCGGCCGTCGAGCATGTCGAGCACGTTCTCCAGCTGCTCGCGGGAGAGGTCGCGGAAGGGCTCGGTGGCGGTGACGAGGCGCTCGACCTCGTCGACCTCCCACTCGTCCATGGCGGCCATCGAGACGAGGTGCTGGGCGAGCACGTCGAGCGGGTTCTGGGGGATCACCGTCTCCTCGATCTCGCCTTCGCGCATGCGCCGGGCGACGACCGCGCACTCGAGCAGGTCACCACGGTATTTGGGGAAGATCCGCCCTTTGGAGGTCTCGCCGAGGCCGTGGCCGGCGCGGCCGATCCGCTGCAGGCCGCGGGTGACCGACTTCGGCGACTCGACCTGGATCACCAGGTCGACCGCCCCCATGTCGATCCCCAGCTCGAGGGAGGAGGTGGCGACGAGGCAGGGCAGCCGGCCCGACTTGAGCATCTCCTCGACCAGCGTGCGCTCCTCGTGGGACAGCGACCCATGGTGGGCGCGAGCGATCTCCAGAGGTGAGTCTGTGGGAGCTCCTCCATCGACCGAGCTTGCGTGTCCCCCATGCTCAGTGGCAGGAAGCTCGCTTTCGCCTTCTCCATTAGCCAGCTCGTTCAGGCGCTTTGCCAAGCGCTCGGCGGCTCTCCTGTTGTTCACGAAGACGATCGTCGAGGTGTGTTCCTGGACGAGCTTCAGCAGCTCGGGGTAGATCGCCGGCCAGATCGAGCGGATGTGGGCGCTCGGCTCGACTTCGGTCGTCGGCAACCCGTCCTCACTGGGGTAGGAGGGCGCACCGGGGTCGGCCATGTCGTCGACGGGGACCACGATCTCCAGGTCGAGCGCCTTCTTGTGCCCGGCATCGACGATCTTGCACTGTCTCTTTGGACCTACCAGGAACTGCGCAATCCGCTCGAGCGGCCTCTGCGTCGCCGAGAGACCGATCCGCTGGATTCGGGACTCGGGGGAGGGCTCGCCGGAGCCTCCCCGCTGTTGCTCCGACGAGCCCTCCCCCGAGTCCCCCACCAGCGCCTCGAGCCTCTCGAGCGTCAACGCTAGGTGTGAACCTCTCTTCGATTGCGCCACGGCATGGATCTCGTCGACGATCACCGCTTCGGTCGTGGCGAGGATCTCGCGCACGTTCGAGGAGAGCATCAGGTAGAGCGACTCCGGCGTGGTGATGAGGATGTCCGGCGGCGTTTTCGCCATCGCCCGGCGCTCTTTCTGCGAGGTGTCGCCGGTCCGCAGGCCGACCGAGATGTCGGCGCCGATTCCACGCAGAGGCGCCCGCAGGTTGCGCTCGATGTCATAGGAGAGCGCCTTCAGCGGCGATACGTAGACGAGCCGGACGCCGCTGCCGAGGGCCTCGGAGCGGGCGAGCTTGTCGATGCCCCAGAGGAAGCTGGCCAGGGTCTTGCCCGACCCCGTCGGGGCACAGATCAGCGCATTGGCTCCGCCCGAGATCGCCTCCCAACCGCCCGTCTGGGCAGGGGTCGGCCCCTCGAAGGATGCCTCGAACCAGCGCCGCACAGGGGCGCTGAACGGGGCCAGCGGGTCGGATGCCGTGGTCTTTGTCGCGTCAACAGTCAACCGACCGATCTTACGCAGCCCCGTTCGTGGGCCGAAATCCGGTCTATATAAGGGGAAATCGGCCCCTCGACCGACGGTCTACCGGAGTCGCCGGAAATCGACCTGGTCTACGGGGTGCCGCCGGCGAACTTGACGTATTCGTACCAGGACCTCTTCGGCCTGAAGCCGGGGCCGAAGAGGCCAGAGCCGTCACAGAAGTTGCAGGAGCCGATCGAGTCGTCGACCGAGAACCAGTAGACGCTCTTCAGCCTCCACCTCACCTGGTTGCGTCGCAAGAGGCCGAAGGCGCCGCGCAGCTGGGCTGCCTGGCCGGCCGGGCCCTTGGCGAAGGAGTTGGAGCCGTCGGATTTCGGTGGCCCCGAGCTCCAGCCGAGCTCGGTGATCCAAAGGCTCTTGCCGCCGTCGTGGTGGGCCGTGAGGACGCGGCGGAATTCTTCGATTTCGGGTTTCAGCTGCTGATATCTCCCGGTGTAAGGGTGCAGCGCGACGCCATTGAACTTGGCCCTGATTCCCGGCGTCTTCGCGTACATGCGATCGAGGAACCGGGTGGCGAACCAGTTGTGGACGCCGCCGCCCGAGGTGTTGCCGCCCTTCGGCCGCGCGAACAGTCCCCCGAGCACGATCTGGGCACCCGGGTCGGCGGCCTTGAAGGCGTCGGAGGAGATCTTCACCAGCGTGCCGTATTCGACCGGGTTCGGCTTGGCGACGAAGTACTTGAAGTTGGCCTCGTTCCAGATCTGCCAGGTGCGGAGCGGGCGTTTCGGCACGTCCGGATGCTGCGACCAGAAGCTGCCGGTCGGCCCATAGCGAGCCACCGCGGCGGTGATGAAGGCGATCCAGCCCGCCCGACCCGCGCCGGTGACCGGCAGGTGCGCCGGCGCCTTGACGCTGCGACCAGAGCCAGGGACGAACACCGACGGCACCGCCCAGGGCGGCGCTCCGGAGACGAACGGCAGCACCTTGATCCCGGCCTTCGAGGCCTGTTCGACCTCGTAGTCGGTCCCGGCCCAGTCGTAGGCGCCGTTCTGTTCGGTCTGGATCCCGCTCCAGCCGAATGGAATCCGCACGCTTTCGACGCCGCCACGATGGAGGCGCTGGAACTGTTCGAGGTTGAGGATGCCCTGCGGCACGACGCCCCAGAACCCCGCCGGCAGCGCTTGCGCCGCGGAGGCGAAGACACCGGTCAGGATTACCGTGGCAAAGACGGCAATCCAGGCACGCGCTCTCCTGCCGATCGGCTCGCTCGCTTTCGACACGGCTCAGCTCGCCTTGGGCGAGATGGTGGAACCGGGGCGCTGACGACGCTGTCGGTAGACGACCGCACCGATCGAGATCGCAGCCAGGATGGCGATCGCGATCAGGATCGGGATCAGGGGCGAGGAGGAGCCGCTGTCCGAGCCGTTGTTCGGGTTGCTGACCGGCTGCGCATTCTCGACCGTGCCGCCGCCGGTGCCGCTGTTGCCGCTCGACTGCGACTGGCCGCTGCTGCCGTCGGCTGGGCTACTCTGGCCGGTGCCGCCACCGCCGCCGGTGCCGGCGTTGCCGCCGCCGCCCGATGGATTGCTCGACGAAGAACCCGAATTGGATTCCTTCGAGTTTTCGGATCGGGTCGGAGCGGTTGCGCCGCCGGTGTCCGAGGCGTCGGCCTTCGGATTCTTCGCATGAGTCGGAGAACTTTGATGCCCGGTGACGGTTGGTACAGCAGTTTCGTATTGGGCTCCGCCCGAGTCCGCCTGAGCGAGAACCGGAAAAGCAGCCGATGCCAGCAGAGCAAGCACTAGCGGAAGCAAGACGGCGGGTCGGCCCGAGCGACGGCCGTGGGGGTGGCGCATCCCAAGCATGGCGCGCAAGGTTAGAGGAATGCTCGGCGCTACTCGCTCCGGTCGCCCTGATCGGGGGGCTGGCGCTTGCCGGAGGCGGCTACGAGCTGGGCGCGCGTCATGTCGCAGGACTCGCGGTCTGGCTTGTCGTGGCGGCCCTGCTGGCGCTGGGCGCCGGCGGCCGGGCGACCCTTGGACGCCCCTTCTACTGGGCGACCGGGCTGATCCTGGGTCTGGCGTTTTTATCCGCAATCTCATCCCTCTGGTCCGGGTCGATGGAGCTGAGCGTGATCGAGGCAGACCGAGTCCTGGCCTATCTCGGGTTCTTCCTTGCCGCCTTCCTGATCGCCCAAACCAAGCAAAGGCGCCAACGTTTCGGTGAAGGCATCGCAATCGCACTCTTCTTCGTCGCGATCCTCGGCCTCGGCAGCCGCCTCCTGCCCGACGTCGTCTCCGTCACCCAGGGGCTGGGGAGCGGGCCGCGGCTGCGGTATCCGCTCGGCTACTGGAACGCCAACGGAGCCGTCTTCGGGATCGGCGTCGGCCTGATGCTGTGGATGAGCCGCAACTCGCTGACCAGCGCCCTGCGCTGGGTCGCCGTCGCCTCCCTGCCGGCGCTCCTGGTGGCGCTCTACTTCACCTACTCGCGCGGCGGGCTGCTGGCCCTGCTGGTTGCCTGCGGCTGCCTGGTCGCCCTCTCCCCCGACCGGCTCTGGCTGCTGGCGACGCTGGCGATCGGGACGATCGGGGCCCTCCCCGCGGTCCTCGCCGTGCAGGCGCGACAGAGCCTGGCCGACAACGTCGCCAACCAGGCCGCGGTCGACCAGGGCGTGACCGTGCTGCTGCTGCTGCTCGCCGGGATGGCGCTGGCACTGGCGCTGTTCGCCGGCCTGCGACGGCTCGAGAGCCGGGGCGGCGCGCTCACCGGCCGCGCCGTCGAGCTCTCCCGCGAGCCACGGGTGCTGCGGGGGATCGCCCTGGCGGCGGCAGTGCTGGCGCTCGGCGCCGCCGTCGCGGTCGGCGGTCGTGCCTGGGACCAGTTCTCCAGCTCCGACATCCAGTTCCCCAACGACCCGGCGCAGCACTTCGGGGACCTGTCCGGGGCCGGCCGGCACGACTTCTGGAGCGTCGCGATCGACGCCTTCGGCGAAGATCCGGCGGTCGGCCACGGCGCCGGCACCTACCAGTTCTCCTGGCAGCAGCTGCGTTCGGTCACGAACGACACCCACGACGCCCACTCTCTCTACCTGGAGGCCTTCGCCGAGCTCGGCGTGGTGGGCGGCCTGCTGGTGGCGGCGATGGTCGGAGTGCTGCTGTGGACCGGGTTCGCGGCCTGGCGCGGGGCCCGCGGCTCCTCGCGAGAGCTCTACGCGGCGCTGCTGGCGGCGACCCTGGCCTTCGCCGTCGGCGCCGCGATCGACTGGTTCTGGGAGATCCCGGCGATCGGCGCCGTCTTCTTCCTCGCCACCGGAGTGCTCGTCGCCGGGCGCTGCGCCCAGCTGGCGCGGGCCAGGGCGGCGGCGAACGGCCACGCCGAGGAGCGCCGCTTCGGACTCGCCGTGGCCGGGCTGGCGATCGCCTGGATCACGGCGCTGGCGCTGATCGGCCCGCTCCTCGTCGACCGCGAGATCAAGTCCAGCCAGGCGGCCGCGGCCGACGGCAACCTCGGCAGCGCGATCGAACACGCCGACACCGCCCGCTCGATCGAGCCCTGGGCCGCATCGCCCTACCTCCAGCTGGGGCTGATCGCCGAGTTCCAGGGCGACTACGCGACGGCGACGCAGCGCCTTGAAGCGGCGATCGAGCGCGAAGACCGCAACTGGCTTCTCTACTACCTTCGGGCACGTGTCGCCCACGAGGCCGGCGACGACGCCCAGGCCGCCGCGGCACTGCGCGAAGCGAGCCGGCTGAACCCGCTCGAGGCCTGCCTCGGCCAAGGATGGGAAGGCTGCGGATGAGCCGGACCTCCGACGCCCAGCCCCGCGCAGGCGCCCAATCCGGCGCCGAGCAGCGTGCGGCACCGCAGCAGGCGCTGCCGCGGAGGACGGCGGGACGGCTCGGGCTGAGCGGCCCGAGCGGATCGCGCCGACGCGGCGCCCTGCTGAGGCGACTGCTCGCCTGCGCCGACTGGGTGGCGCTGATCGGGGCCCTCTGCCTGGTCACCGCGACGACCTCCACCACCGACGTCGCGACGCTGTTCTGGGCGGTGCTCTTCAGCCCCGTCTGGGTCCTCGTCGTCAAGCTCCACGGCCTCTACGACAACGACCATCGCCGGATCCGCCACAGCACCCTCGACGAGCTGCCCTCGCTGGTCTCGGCGAGCGTGCTGGGGACGCTGGTGCTGGACGGCCTGCTGGCGCTGAGCCCCGCCGGGCCGCTCTCCCCCGCCAGCGCGATCGGGGTCGGCGTCGGGACGCTGGTCGGCAGCTTCGTGCTGCGCGGCGCGCTGCGCCTGCTCTGGCACCGGCTGACCGGGCTGGCGATCGGGATCGTGGTCGGCCCGCCCGTCGCCGTCGACATGGTCGCCCGCCGCGTCTCCACCCACCCGGAGGCCCGCCTGGCGCTGGTCGGCTACCTCTCCTCCGCGGTCGCCGAGACCGCCTCGGAGCTGCCGCGGCTGGGCTCGACCGACGACATCTCCAAGGTCGCCCGCGAGCAGATGATCGAGCGGGTGGTGGTGACCGAACACGAGCTCAGCGAGGAGGGCGCCGAGCGCCTGATCGAGGAGTGCAAGGCGGCGGGCCTGGCGCTCACCTTCCTGCCCCAGCACTACGGCCTGCTCGGTCCCGGAATCGAGCTCAATCGCCTCGCCGAGCTACCGGTGCTCGACTTCCGCTTCAGCGACCCGCCGCGCTCGACGGTGGCGATGAAGCGAGGAATGGACGTGATCGTCTCCGGCACCCTGCTGACGCTGCTCTCGCCGCTGCTGCTGCTCGTGGCGCTGGCGATCCTGGTCGACTCCGGTCGACCGATCTTCTTCCGCCAACGCCGCGCCGGCCGCGACGGCAAGCCGTTCACGATGCTGAAGTTCCGGACGATGGTCACCGACGCCGAGGAGCGGCTCGGCGAGCTGGTCGACCTCTCAAAGCTCGAGCAGCCCGCCTTCAAGATTCCGGACGACCCGCGGGTGACGAGGATCGGCCGCATCCTGCGCCGCACCAGCGTCGACGAGGTGCCGCAGCTGATCAACGTGCTGCGGGGCGACATGTCGCTGGTCGGCCCCCGTCCCGAGGAGGAGAGCGTCGTCGCCCTATATGACGAGCGCCAGCGCGGCCGCCTGGCGATCAAGCCGGGGCTGACCGGGCCGATGCAGGTCTACGGCCGCAGCGACCTCACCTTCGAGGAGCGGCTGGCGATGGAGCGCGACTACCTAGACAACCTCTCGCTGCTGACCGACCTGGCGATCCTGCTGCGGACGCCGCTGGCGATCATTCGCGGCGACGGCGCCTACTAGCCGGGGAAGATGAGCACCGCGCCCGACCTCGAAGTCGTGATCGTCAGCCACGGCGCCGAAGCGCTGCTGCGGCGATGCCTGCGCTCGCTCGCCGAGCACCCGGCCGGCGGCGAGACGCGAGTGACGGTCGTCGACAGCGGCAGCCCCGACGGCACCCCCGACATGGTCGCGCGCGAGTTTCCGGGGGTGCGACTGCTGCGCCACGCCAACATCGGCTTCTCCGCCGCCAACAACCTGGTCCTGCGCGAGAGCGAGGCGGCGGCGGTGCTGCTGCTGAACCCCGACACCGAGGTCTACGCCGGCACGCTCGACGCGGCGCTGGCGCGCCTGCGCTCCGATCCGCGGATCGGCATGGTCGGCGTCAAGCTGGTGACCGAGTCCGGCGAGCTCGACCACGCCTGCAAGCGCTCCTTCCCGACCCCGCTCAGCGCCCTGGCCCACTTCACCGGGATCGGCCGCGGCGACGGCGCGGCCGCCTCACTCAGCCAGTACCGGGCGACCCACCTCGGCGACGACGAGCCGGGCGAGGTCGATGCCGTCAACGGCGCCTTCATGCTCTGCCGGGCCGAGGCGGTGCGCGAGGTCGGCCTGCTCGACGAGGGCTACTGGCTCTACATGGAGGACCTCGACTGGTGCCGCCGCTTCTGGGAGGCGGGCTGGAAGGTCTTCTACGAGCCGGCCGGAGTGGCCCTCCACGTCAAGGGAGCCTCCAGCGCGGCCCGGCGGGCGCCGAAGCAGGAGATCGCCTTCCACCGCGGCATGGGCCGGTTCTACCGCCGCTTCGACGCCCCCGAGAACAACTCCTTGCTCAATACCGCGGTCTACGCCGGCATCGGGGCCAAGCTGGCGCTGAGCCTGGCGATCACGGCGGTCCGGCGCTAGAAGGGCAGCGTCTCCGCTACCTCGGAGAGCTTCGGGGCGTTCTTGTCGCGCTCGGAGAGCAGCGGCTCTGCGACCTGCCAGTCGACGCCGACATCGGTGTCGTCCCAGGCGATGCCGGCCTCGGTCAGCGGGTCGTAGAGGCTGGAGACCAGGTAGGTGACGTCGGCTTCGTCGCTGAGCACGGCGAATCCGTGACCGAAGCCGACGGGCACGAAGAGCTGGCGGTGCTTGACGTCGTCGAGGACGTGCGCCTCCCACTGGCCGTAGGTCGGCGAGCCGCGGCGGAGGTCGACGGCGACGTCGAGGACCTCGCCGCGGGCGCAGCGGACCAGCTTCGCCTGGCCGGGCTCGGTCTGGAAGTGGATACCCCGCAGGGTTCCCTTGGCGGAGCGGGAGTGGTTGTGCTGGACGAAGCCGACATCGACGCCGTGCTCGGCCCAGGCGTCGCGGCTGAAGGTCTCGACCATGAAGCCGCGGGCGTCGCCGTGGACGCTCGGCTCGAGCAGGACGACTCCCTCGAGCTTGGTCGGCAGCCGCTCCGGCATCAGCTCAGCGACCGGCCGTACTGCTTTTCGTAGTAGTCGCGGTACTCGCCGGAGCGGATCGGTCCCCACCACTCCTCGTTGTCGCGATACCACTCGACCGTGCGCTCGAGGCCCTCGGCGAAGTGCACCTGCGCCTCCCAACCGAGCTCCTCGCGCAGCTTGTCGGAGGCGAGCGAGTAACGCCGGTCGTGACCCGGCCGGTCGGTGACGTACTCGATCAGCGACTCGTCGGCGCCGGTCAGCTCGATCACCCGCTTCACCACCTCGATGTTCTCGCACTCGTCCGGGCCGCCGACGTTGTAGGCCTCGCCGGCCCGCCCCTTCGTCAGGACGCTGTGGATGCCGCGGCAGAAATCCTCGACGAAGAGCCAGTTGCGGACCTGGCGGCCGTCGCCGTAGACCGGCAGCGAGTCGCCGTGCAGGGCGTTGAGGACGGTCAGCGGGATCAGCTTCTCCGGGTACTGGCGCGGGCCGTAGTTGTTGGAGCCGCGGACGATCGAGGCGTCGATGCCGTAGGTGTGGAAGTGGGCGGAGACGAGCAGGTCACCCGCGGCCTTGGTTGCCGAGTAGGGCGAGGAGGGGTCGAGCGGCGAGGTCTCGGTGAAGGAGCCCGACTCGATCGAGCCGTAGACCTCGTCGGTGGAGACCTGGACGTAGCGCTCGACGCCGAGCTCCCGGGCGGCGTCGAGCAGGGTCCCGGTGCCGACCACGTGGGCGCGGGCGAAGGCGTCCTGGTCGTCGATCGAGCGGTCGACGTGGGACTCGGCGGCGAAGTTGACGACCGCGTCGGCGTCCTGCATCGCCTCGCGCACGATCGACGGGTCCTCGATCGCGCCGACGATCAGCTCGGTGTCCTCCGGCAGGTTCTCCCTGCGGCCGGCGTAGGTGAGCTTGTCGAGGACGACGACGTCGTGCTCGTCGCCGACCAGCCTCACGTAGGTGGACCCGATGAAACCGGCCGCGCCGGTGACGAGAAGCCTCATCCGATCATTCCTCCCTCTCCGCTTGTCGTTGCGCCAGATAGCCGGCGAGGCCGTCCTGCCAGGAGGGCAGGCGGATCGCGTGCTCGCGCTGGCTGGTCAGGGCCGAGAAGGCCGGACGGGCGGCCGGGCGGCCCAGCATCTCGGTCGTCCCCGAGAGCACTTTGCACTCGACCTTCGCCTGCTCGAAGATTTCGCGCGCGAATTCGTACCACGAGCATTGCCCCGCAGCCGCCATGTGGTGGATGCCGAACTCGATCCCCTCGATCAGGCGGACGATGCCGTAGGCGAGATGCCAGGTGTAGGTCGGCGAGCCGACCTGGTCGCGGACGACGAGGACCTCGTTCTGGCTCGTCGCCAGGCGCAGCATCGTCTCGACGAAGTTGTTGCCGCCGATCCCGAAGAGGCCGGCGGAGCGGACGATGAAATGGCGCTTGTTGGCGGCGGCCGTCGCCTCCTCCCCGGCCAGCTTGGTGCGACCATAGGCCGAGAGCGGCGCCGGCTGGTCGCTCTCGACGTAGGGGGCCCGCTTGGCGCCGTCGAAGACGTAGTCGGTGGAGACGTAGACGACGCTCGCGCCGACCTTGGCGGCGGCGGCGGCGACGTTGCCGGCACCGGCGCCGTTGACCGCGAAAGCCGCCTCCTCGGCCTCCTCGGCCCCGTCGACGTCGGTCCAGGCGGCGCAGTTGATGACCACGTCGGGCCGCTCGAGGTCGAACTTGCGTTCCACCGAGTCGGCGTCGGCGACGTCGAGCTCGGCGCGGCCGAAGCCGACCACGTCGTGGCCGGCGTTGCCGGCAGCCAGCATCACGTCGCGACCGAGCATCCCGGCAGCGCCGGTAATGAGGAGCTTCATCGGTCCGCTTCCACTAGACGATTTCGATCTCGCACTTATCGCCGACCAGCAGCCGGAGCGTCTTCGGCATCCCGTCGCTGCGGGTCAGCTTGACGTCGCGCCCGAGCAGGCTCGCCTCCATCCGCGTGCCGAGGTCCTCGACGACGGAGCCGGAGAGGACGATCGAGTGCTCGACCTCGGAGCGGCGGATATGGACCTGCTCGCCGATCGAGGTGTAGGGGCCGATGTAGGCGTCCTCGATGCAGGCGCCGGCGCCGATCACGGCCGGGCCGCGGACGACTGAGCGGATCAGCTTCGCGCCGGCCTCCAGCACCACCCGTCCCTCGACCCGGCACTCGTCGTCGACGTCGCCATCCAACCGCGTCTCCAGCTCCTCCAGCACCAGCCGGTTGGCCTCGAGCATGTCGGCAAGCTGGCCGGTGTCCTTCCACCAGCCGCGCACGACCTCGGACTGGACCTTGTGGCCGTCGTCGATCAGGCCCTGGATCGCCTCGGTGATCTCGAGCTCGCCGCGCCATGAGGGCTCGAGCGCCCGAGCGGCGTCGAAGATCGCCGGCATGAAGAGGTAGACGCCGACCAGGGCGAGGTTGGACGGCGGGTCTTTCGGCTTCTCGATCAAGCGCAGGATCCGTTCGCCGTCGAGTTCGGCGACGCCGTAGGACTGCGGGTCGTCGACCGGGGTGAGGAGGATCAGCGCGTCGGGCTCGTCGGCGCGGAAAGCCGCGACCAGCCCGCGCAGGCCGTCGCGCAGGAGATTGTCGCCGAGGTACATGACGAAGGGCGAGCCGCCGATGAAGTCCTCCGCGGTGAGGACCGCGTGGGCGAGGCCGGCCGGCTTGTCCTGGACGATGTAGGTGATGCGGGCGCCGAAGGCAGAGCCGTCGCCGGCGGCGGCGCGAATCTCGTCGCCGGTCTCGGGCGCGATGATGATCCCGATCTCCTCGACCCCCGCGTCGACCAGGGCCTCGATCCCGTAGAAGAGCACGGGCTTGTTGGCGACCGGCACCAGTTGCTTCGCCGAGGTATGGGTGATCGGCCGCAGTCGCGTGCCGGCCCCACCGGACAGAATCAGTCCCTTCAGAGAATCCATGCGACGCCTAGGATAGGAAGTTCATGGCCACCGACACCGACGAGACCACCTCGGAGCTCGCCGCGCTGCGAGCGCAGCGTGAGGCATTACATCGTGAGTTGGTCCGCAAGAGCTTCCGGATCGGCGAGTTGGAAGAAGCCGTGCAGGACACGGCGCGGATCTTCGAAGAGAGCATCAGCTGGAAGCTGACGCGCCCGGTGCGCGGAGTGCGGACCGTGCTTGCGAGGCTGAAGCGGCGTTGAGGCGGTTCCTCCCCTTCAGCGACGTGCGGGTCCTGAAATCGATCCTGCCGCCGTGGGCGATCGCGATCCTGCGGCGCCTGCGCGACCTCTTCCGTCGCGCCGGCCGGCTGCACCTGAACACGCCCGCGGCGCGGCGAGCGGTTGCCGAACAGGAACTGCAGGCGCTGCCGACGCGGCCGCTGATCTCGCTGGTCATGCCCACTTACAAGACCGACCTCCGCTACCTGCGGGAGGCGGTCGAGTCGGTGACCGGACAGCTCTACCCCGAGTGGGAGCTCTGCATCGTCGACGATGGCTCCGGCGACCCGAAGCTGGCGCGGGCGATCATCGCCCACGCCGCCGGCGACGAGCGGATCAAATTCAAGCTGGTCGAGCAGAACCGCGGCATCTCCGCCGCTTCCAACGACGGCCTGGCGATGTGCAGCGGCGAGTTCGTCGGCTTCCTCGACCACGACGACACGCTGACCAACGACGCCCTGCTGCGGGTCGCCCAGGAGCTCAGCACCGAACCTGAGATCGACGTCGTCTACACCGACTCCGACAAGCTGACGATCAAAGGCATCCGCGCCGACCCGTTCCTCAAGCCCGACTGGTCCCCTGTCTACGCGCTCGGCGCGATGTACATCGGTCACCTGTTGGTGGTGCGCCGGACGGTGGCCCAGGCGGCGGGCGGCTTCGACTCCGCCTTCGACACGATCCAGGACTTCGAGTTCATGCTGCGGGTCTCCGAGCGCACCGACCGCATCCACCACATCCCCCAGATCCTCTACCACTGGCGAGCGATCCCCGGCAGCATCGCCGCCGGCACCGACCAGAAGGACGGCGTCCCGGAGCTGCAGGCGAAAGCGGTCTCCGACCACCTGCAGCGGCTCGCGGTCGGCGCCACGGCGGTCCCGCACGAGACGATCCCCCACCGCGCCGTGCTCGCCCCCGCCAACGGATCGGCCCCGACGCCGCCGGTCAGCATCGTCATCGCCCCCGGCCGCGACCGGCGCCCGCCGGCGCGGCTGCGGCAATCGATCTCGGACCTGACCTCCTATCCCGACTACGAGCTGATCGTCGGCGAGGGCGAGACCCGTGCCCGCGCCAACAACGAGGGAGCGGCGCGGGCCAAGGGCGAGTACCTGCTGTTCCTCTCCCCCGACGCCGAGGTGGTGCGAGGCGATTGGATCGACCAGCTGGTCCTGCACGCTTCGCTGCCGCGAGTGGCGGCGGTCGGGCCGGCGCTGGTCCGCGCCGACGGCAAGGTCGAGGAGGCCGGGATGGCGATCGGGCTACGCGACCCGGCGGTGCCGATGCTGGCCGGCTTCTCGGCCGACGGCGACGGCTACTACGGCTCGATGCCGTGCGCCCGCGAGGTCTCGGCATTGGGCGCGGCCTGCATGCTGGTCGCCAAGGCGGCCTTCGACGAGGAGGGCGGCTTCAGCGAGCTCTACAACAGTGAGTACGAGGACTTCGATCTCTGCATGCGCCTCCGCAAGCGCGGACTGAAGTGCGTCTACACGCCGCGCGCCCGGCTGCTGACCCATCGCAGCGAGGCCGCGCGTCGGGCGGCGACGGACATCGTCGACCGCGCCCTCTTCGTCGATACCTGGTACGACGAGCTGCGGGTCGGCGATCCTTACTTCAACCCCGGTTTCGCCCGCCAACAGGCGGACTACATCCCGGCCGGCTGGCGCGAGCGGGTCTACCGCGCCGCCGCGCCTCTGGGGATGCGATGAGGGTCGTCTTCGTCTACTTCGGTCCGTTGGACGTCAACAGCGCGATCCAGGCCTTCCACTTCGGCAACGAGCTGACCGAGCAGGGCTGGGAGGTGACCCTGGCGGGCCTCGGCGACCCGCGCCGGATCGAGGCGGTCGGCGAGCCGCTGTTCGAGTGCGTCTCCCACGATCAGCTCGACGCCAAGATTCCGGAGCTGCGCGGCGACGCCTCCGAGACGATCGTCTGCGGCTGGACGCCCCGCGAGCGGGTGCGCAAGATCACCGAAAGGCTCGCGGCGCAGTTGCGCGTCCCCTACACGATCCACCTCGAGGACAACGAGGACTACCTGCTCGAATCCGCCGCCCGGATGTCCCTGCCCGAACTGCAGCGGCTGCCGCTACGAGTGCAGGACCGGGTCTCCCCGCCGGAGCTGATCCACCCCACCCACTCCCTGGAGTTCCTGCGCGGGGCGGCGGGGATCACGATGATCACCGAGGAGCTGAACGAGTTCAACGTCGGCGAGCGCCCGCACCACATCGCCCGACCCGGCATCGACACCGAGCGCTTCAGCCCCGACCGCCCCTCGTCGGTGACCCGCGAGCAGCTCGGACTGCGGCCCGAGGACTTCGTGCTCGTCTACCACGGCACCATCCACTACGCAAACCAGCACGAGATGATGAGCCTCTACACGGCGGTGAAGCTGCTGCAGCGCCGGGGCCATCCGGTGAAGCTGGTCCGGCTTGGCCACAGCGAGTTCGGCGGCGTCGACCCGCGGGCGTTCCGGGCGGTCAGCGACGGCGTGCTTGAGCTCGGCCGCGTCGACTGGCGCGATATCCCCGACTACCTCGGGCTGGCCGATGCCTTCGTCCAGCCGGGCGCCCCGGACGACTTCAATCGCTTCCGCCTGCCCTCGAAGTTGCCGGAGTTCCTGGCGATGGGACGTCCCGTAGTCTTGCCCGACTGCAACATCGGACACGACCTCACGCAGGGGGAGAATGCACTTTTGTTGGAGCAGGGAAACGCTGTCGAGATCATGGCGCGGATAGAGGAACTGCTGGCGGATCCCGGCCTGGCCGAGCGGCTCGGACGGGGAGCCCGCAAGTTCGCGCTCGAGCAGCTGAGCTGGCCCGACAACGCCGCCGCGCTGGCCGATTTCTACCGCGAGATGATGGCCGCCCCGGCGGCGAGCTCCGCCGCATGAGCCTGAAGGCGAACGCCCAGCGGGCGCGGGCGATGGCGGCCGGCTCGCCGGTCCTTCGCAAGGCAGCCGGCAAGGTCCTGGGCAGGGTCTCTCCACCCGGAAGCCAGGGCGCCAACGCCTCTTCGTGGACGATCCGTGCGACGCCACTGCAGTCCCTGGTCGAGCGCTACGGCGGCGCCTTTCCGCTGCCTCCCGCCTCCTACGGGACCGTGCGCGACTTCGCCGACAGCGTCGACAACATGCCCGGCCTCGCCGGCGCCAACTTCGACATGAAGGACCTGCAGCGCTGCTGGATGCTGAAGGCCATCCTCGGCAACGTCGAGCCCGGTACCCGCATCCTCGAGATCGGCGCCGGCGAGCCGCTGGTCGCGGGGGCACTGTCGCGGGTCGGCTACGACGTCACCGTGGTCGACCCCTACGACGGCAGCGGCAACGGGCCGCGCGAATACGAGACCTTCCGCACCGCCTATCCGGACGTCAAGTTCATCCGCGAGCAGTTCCCGCCGTCGCAGCCGCTGGGCGACGACTTTTCCGCGGTCTACTCGATCTCGGTCCTCGAGCACGTGCCGCTGGAGGCAATCGACGCGGTGATGGCAGGGGCACGCGATCTGCCGGCGGCGAAGGGCGGCTGCCAGATCCACGCCGTAGACCACGTGGTGGCCGGCTGGGGGGCGGACGAACACCTGGAGAAACTGCGGCGCATCGCCGCGGGGACCGGCGTCTCCGCCGACGACCTGGAGGGGGCGCTGGGCGGGCTCGGAAGCGATCCCGAGACCTACTTCGTCTCCGCCGAGGCCCATAACCGCTGGCGCGGCGACCTCCCCTACGACCAGTACACGATGCGTCGCATCTGCTCGGTCAACCTCTTCGGCCGCACGCCGTAAGCAGGGCGCGTCCCGGACGCAGCCGCTGCTAAAGCAGCTCGGCGATCTTCGGCGCCTCGCGCTTGAAGACCCAGACGCCGAGAACGCAGACGACGACGAAGATCGCCGTTGCCGGGAGGACGTGCAGCCAGCCGCCGGCGGCCTGGATCGCGGTCGGCGCGTGGGGGTCGATGATCCAGACTCGCGCCTGCTCGAAGATCAGCGTCAGCGGGTTGGTGAGGAGGACGTCGCGGAGAAAGCTCGGGCCGATGATCTCCAGCGGGTAGATCAGCGGCGTCCCGTACATCAGCACCGTGGCCAGGACGGTCCAGATGATCGCGATGTCGCGGAAGCGCACGTTGAGCGCCGAGAGCAGCAGCGAGACGGCGCTGGTGAGGACGAAGATCGGCACCAGGATCAGCGGCAGCAGCAGCCAGGTCCACATCGGCGTGACGCCGTAGACGAGGATGAAGGCGAAGACGGCGATCAGGTTCAGCCCGAGGGTGAAGAAGGCGACCAGGACAGAGGCCATCGGGATCACCAGGCGCGGGAACTGGGTCTTGCGGACCACCCCCTCCTGGGCCAGCACCGAGCCGACCGCCGACCCGGTCGCTTCCTGAAAGACGCCGAAGACGACGAGGTTGAAGAGCAGCAGGACGGGATAGTTGGGGACGTCGCTGCCGAGCCGGATGATCTTGGTGAAGACGACCAGAAGGACGGCGAACAGCATCAGCGGCCGCACCAGCGACCAGAGGTAGCCGAACACGGTGCCGTGGAACGACTTCTTGAACTCGGTGATCGAGACAAGCCAGAGCAGTTCGAAGAAGCGGCGGCGACCGCCGCCGACGGCCGAGGGGCCGCGGACCTCGCGCAGCTCCAGCGCCGGCGCCTCGGCGCTCACTCCGAGCTCCTCTCGACGACGGCCTTGACGTCGGTGTCGAGGAAGACGATCCCGGCGACGCCGCTACCGAAGACGACGAAGTCGAGCACGTGGGGGGAGTAGAGGACGAGGTTGGCCAGGTTCTGGTTGCGGTGGATCCAGCACTTGACCATGTAGCGACCCGGCGCGAGCGGGTTCTGGACCACGGCGCTGACCTTGATCCGGTCGCCCGCTCGCACGCTCTCGGGAAGCTCCTCAGGCGGAACGCCGAAGCCGGCGACGTCGACCCCGTCGGCGTTGGTCAGGACGAAGCCGAAGGTCGGCCCGTCGACGTCGCGCTTGGCTTCGAGTGTCGCGCAGAGACGCAGATCAGTGCCCTTTTCAACGTTGGTCATCTTCTGCCCCTCAGGGCCCTCGAGCCAGGCGTCCTCGATGACGATATCGGCGACTTCACCGAGCGAATCGCCTCCGGGCCCGCTCGGCGCTTGTTCGAAGTTCAGGCGCAGGTAGCTGCGGGCCACATTGCCGGGATCGCCGACCGCCTTCACCTCGCCGTCGTGGAGCAGCATGGCCCGGTGGCAGTAGTGCTCGACCGCGCCCATGTCGTGAGTTACGAGGATCACCGTGCGGTCGGAGTCGCGAATCTCGTGGAAGACGTCGGCGCACTTCTGCTGGAAGGAGGCGTCGCCGACCGCCAGCACCTCGTCGATCAGCAAGATCTCGGCGTCTGACTGGATCATCACCGAGAAGGCGAGCCGGACCAGCATCCCCGACGAGTAGTTCTTCAGTTTCATGTCGACGAACTCCTCGAGCTCGGCGAATTCGAGGACGGCGCCGAGACGGCTGCGCGCCTCGCGCCTTTCGAGGCCCATCATCACCCCGTTCAGCTCGACGTTCTCGCGCGCGGTCAGCTCCGGGTTGAAGCCGACGCCGAGCTCGATGAACGGAGCCAGGCGACCGGCCATCCTGACCCTGCCCGCGTCGGCCCCGTAGATGCTGGCGAGGACTTTCAGCAGGGTGCTCTTGCCCGAGCCGTTGCGACCGACGATGCCGAAGAACTCCCCCCTGTGGACGTCGAAGGAGACGTCGCGGAGCGCCCGCAGCTCTTTGTACTCGCTGCGGGCGAAGGTGGTGATCTGCTCCTTCAGCGAGCTGACCTTGTTGACCGGGAGCCGGAACGACTTGTCGATCGCTCGCGCCTCGATCACCACGGGGCCGAGCTCGACCCGCTGCTCGTCGCCCGGCGTCAGCGTTGCTTGATCGGTGCCGGCGGCCATCTAGGACGTAGATAATCGAGCATCGGTGAGGATGGCGCCGCCGCCGGGCCGCTCAGCGGCGCAGCAGGCGCGCGCAGGCACGTCTCAGGAGACCGAGGCTGCTGCCCCGCAGACGGTTCAGCTCAAGGCGCAGCGCCTCGTTCTCATGGCGCAGGCCGGCGACCTCGGCCTCCTTGTCGGACAGCGCGGCCTCGGCCCGGTCGCGGGCGCTCGTCAGCTTCTCGACCGCGCGTCCGGCGGTGGCGGGCGAGCGCGGTCGCTGCCCCGCCCGCTGCTCGATCAATTCGCGGCCGAGTTCCTCGTTGGTGCGACGCAGCGCCTCCACGCGTCGCTCGAGGTCGGCGACGCGCTGTTCGGGGTGCTCGCTCACGCGCTCGGCCTCCATTCCAACTTCGCCGCCCGGCGTCGCGAGACCGCCTCGTCCCAGGCCAGTGAGTGCCCCCGGTCGGTGTAGGTCTGACTCAGCGAGGCCGGCCGCACCCGGTAATCGGCGAGCAACTCCGGGATCACCGTTCCGAAGCGCCCGTCGTCGCGGAGGCAGCGGTAGAGCTCCCAGTCCCCGTACAGGGCGGCTGACCGCTCGAAGCGGTAGCCGAGCGGCGAGAAGAGCCGCCGCGGCATCACCGAAATCGCGTCGCCGTCGGAGTTGATCGACTCGTCGCTGCGGACAGCATTGCCGAGCGGCGCGTAGCCGCGGCTCCCGAGCTGCTCCATGGCCCCGTCGCCTTCCTCGACGAAGCGCAGCCAGCAGGTGACGTAGGCGAGCTCGGGGTCGGCCTCGAGCATCGCCACGGCACGGGCGACGAAATCCGGCTCGAGGGTGTTGTCGGCGTCGAGGAAGGCCAGATAGGCGCCGTCGGCGTCGATCGCGCCGAAGTTCCTGGCACCCGTCTCGCCGCGGTTTGGCTGGGTCAGGACCCGCACCCGGTCGTTGCCCGCGAGCTCGGTCAGGACCCTGTCGTCGGCCTCGAAGTGGCCGTCGTTGACGATGATCACCTCGAGCTCGGAATGGGTTTGGGAGAGCAGCGAGCGGACCGCGTCGCCGATGCTCTCGGTCTCGCCGTAGTAAGGGACGATGCCGGTCACGAGGGGCGGCGCCTTCGCCGTCCCGAGGATCGGGGCGGGCCGGCGCCGGCGCTCCAGCATCGCGCGGTATTCGTCGAGGACGCGGTCTTCGTCGGCCAGGCTCTCGAAGCGACGGAAGATCTCGCCGGAGGCGCGGACGCGCTCGATCTCCCCGCGGTCGTCGAGCAGGCGCCCGAGGGCGGTGCGGATGGCGACGGCGTCGGTGCCGTCGATCCGCCAACCGGTGACCCCGTCCTCGACGATCTCGCTGAGGCCGCCGACAGGGGTCGCCAGGACCGGCAACCCCGCCCGCATCGCCTCGAGGGCGACGTTGCTCCAGCACTCGAATGCCGACGGAACGACCAGCACGTCGTGCTCGGCGTAACGGGCCTGCAGCTCCTGGTGGGGCAGGGGGTCGAGCATCTCGATGCGCTCGTCGCCGGCCGCCATCAACTCGATCGCGGCGCGCATCGACTGGCCCAGCGGAGCGGTGTCGGTATCGCCGCCGACCATCGTCAGGCGCCAGTCGGGCGAATCGGCGCCGAGGCAGGCCTCGACCAGGGCGAGCGCGCCCTTGACCCGCTGCAGTCGCCCGACGAAGAGCAGCTTCAGCGGCTCGTCCGTCGAGCGCGGCCCGACCACGGGCGGAGCGGCCGGCGGCTCGAAGGAGAGCCTGATCCGCTCCTCGCTGTCGAAGAGGCCTGGGTCGACGCAGCGCCGGTAGACGCCGAGCAGGTCGCCGCCGGGCCAGAGCACCAGATCCGCGAGCCGCAGCGCCTCGCGCTCGAGGTCGAAGACCATCCGGTGCGGGGGCAGTGGCCAGGTGCCGTCCTGCAGGCAGATCAGCTCCGCCATCCCCCGCAACCTGACGGCGACCGTAGTTCCGCGCAGTGATGGGTGGCCGCCGTTTCGGGCCTGCAGCGGAACCAGCGCATGGCCACGGTAGTCCGGCACCTCCAGGTAATCGGGCGGCGAGTCGCCGTAGGCATCCTCGATCGCCAGCATCGCCGCGGCGGAGCGGGCATGGTCGTCGCAGGAGAAGGCGACGTCGGGAAGGCGCGAGGGATCGACGACGACGTGGCGCACCTCCTCAGGCCCCTCCGGCGAGAGCGGTAACGCCTGGTCCTCATACGTATGGACGACGGTCACCTCGTGCTCGCGTGCGAGCAGGCGGGCGAGTCTGGCGACCGAAATGCCGATCCCCCCGTTGGGGCCATGCTCTGAGGACAGGAGACAGATGCGCATCGGGTCGCGGTAGCTTACGCGCGTGGTCACTGGCATAGAGGGCCTTCGACCCGGCCGCGCAGGGGCTGTGTCGGAACCGGATTCGGGGGTCAGCACCCCCGTACTGATCCTGCTCATCTGGCTGGCAGGCGCTTCCGGCTGCCTGCTCGTCTACCTCGGGTCGAAGCTGACCTTTTTCCTCGATGACTGGGAGTTCCTGCTCTACCGGCGCGGCTTCAACGCCGAAAGCATCCTCGACCCCCACGGTGAGCACATCGTCGTCGCCCCGGTGCTGATCTACAAGGCGCTGCTGGCAACCCTCGGCATGGGCTCGGCCCTGCCGTTCCGGGTCGTCTCCACCGCGCTCTTCCTGCTCAGCGCGGTGTTGCTCTTCGTCTGCCTGCGCCGCCGGGTCGGGCAGTGGCCGGCGCTGGCCGCGACCGCGATCGTGCTCTTCCTCGGCGCCGCCTGGGAAGACCTTCTCTGGTCTTTCCAGATGGGCTACTTCGGCGGCATGGCCGCAGGTCTCGGCGCCCTGCTTGCGATCGAACGCGAAGACACCCGCGGCGACGTCCTCGCCTGCCTGCTGCTGGTCGTCTCCATCCTCTTTTCCAGCCTCGGCCTGCCCTTCGCGATCGGCCTCGCGGTCGCGATCCTGCGCAGGCCCGACCGCTGGCGGCGGCTCTACATCGTGGCCATCCCGCTCGGGGTCTACGCCCTGTGGTGGCTCGGCTGGGGACATACCGCCGAATCGGCCTTCTCACTCTCGAACCTGGCGAAAACGCCGCTCTTCGTGCTCAACAGCATCGCCGCGGCGATGGCCTCGCTGTTCGGGCTCGCCACGCCGACGGTCGACGCCGGGGCCGGCGGACTCGAATGGGGACGCCCACTGGCTGTGTTGGCCATATTCCTGGCGCTGTGGCGGGCCTACCGGCTGGAAAAGGTCTCCGCCCGGTTCTGGATGGTCCTGACGATCGCCGGCTCCTTCTGGATCTTGGCCGGGCTCAACCAGATGCCCGGCCGCGACCCCACGTCCAGCCGCTACCAGTACGTCGACGTCATCTTCGTCCTGCTGATCGCCGCCGAGCTGCTGCGCGGGATCCGGATCGAAGAGCGCGTCGCCCGGAGGGCCGTCGCGGTGGTGCTCGCGCTCGCCGTCGCTTCGATCGCCAGCAACCTCTACTACCTCACCCAGGCCTACAACAACGGCTACCACCCGATCAGTCGGCTGGAGAAAGCCTCGCTGGGAGCGGTCGAAGTCGCCCGCGACACAGTCGAACCCGGATTCGTGCTGAGCGAAGAGTTGACCGGCACCGGCTACGTCCACGTCGACGCCCAGTCCTACCTTTCTGCGCGGGACGCGTTCGGTTCGCCGGCCTACGATCCCGCCGAAATAGCGGCGGCCGCCCCGGTCGCGCGATTCGCCGCCGACAAGGTGCTGTTCGCAGCCCTGCGGATCGGCCTGGCACCGGTGCCGGGGTCATTGACTCCATTCAAGCCACCCCCCCGCGCCCTGCCCGGTCCCCCGATCACCGTCTCCGTTCCGGTGGGGAGCTGCATCTCCGTCGGCTCGAACGGCAGCAGCTCGCCGCTGCTGCGGCTGCCCCGGACCGGCGGCAGGATCGAGGCCGGCAGCGATCCGATCGAGAAGGTGAAGCTGACCCGGTTCGCCGCCGGCGAATTCCCGATCGAACTGGCCGAAGCGATCGCCCCGCACCGGGCGGCGGAACTCCGAATCCCTCCCGATCGCTCCAACATGCCGTGGAGGATGCAGCTGGAAACTGGAAGCAGCACGACGGTTTGCGGCGGCACGAGCCCCGAATAGGCGCGGCGACCGCGCTCTGGGCGGTGGCGGCGATCGGCGCCGGGGCCTACATCGTCGTCCTCGGATCGAAGCTCAGCTTCCTGCTGGATGACTGGACCTACATCCTCGACCGCCGCGGCTTTGATCTCGACACCTTCCTGCAACCCTTCAACGAGCACCTGGTCGCGGCGGACGTGGCGATCTGGAAGCTGCTCGTCGCCCTCTTCGGGATCGGCTCCACGTTGCCCTACCGACTCGTCTCGACGGCGATGCTGCTCCTATCGGCCTGGTTCCTGTTCGTCTGGGTGCGTCGTCGCATCGGGGCCCGGCCGGCGCTCTTCGCGACGGTCCCGGTCCTCTTCCTCGGCGCCGGCTTCGAAGACCTGCTCTGGTTCTCGTCGATCAGCTTCCTCGGCGCGGCCGCATGTGGGCTAGGGATGCTCGTCGCCCTCGACCGCGGGGACCGCGCCGGAGACAGGTTGGCCTGCGTCTGGCTCACCGCGTCGATGCTCTTCTCCAGCCTCTGGCTCGCCTTCGCGGTCGGCGCCGCCGCCGACGTCGCGCTGCGCCGCCTGGAACGTCCCTGGCGCCCACGTGCCTACCTCGTCACCATCCCAGTCGTCCTCTATGCGATCTGGTGGCTCGGCTGGGGCCACAGCGCCGAAAGCGCGCTCTCCTTTGCGAACCTCGCGGGCACCCCGCGCTACGTGTTCGATTCGATCGCCGCGGCGATCGCCGCGGTGCTCGGACTGGCGATTCCGGTGGCCTCGACGACCGCCCCCAACGGGCTCGACTGGGGGCAGCCGCTGGCGGTGGCGGCGATCGCAATCGCGGGCCGGCGGGTCTACCGGCTCCAGCGCGTCCCGACCTCCCTTTGGGTGGTGCTGGCAATCGGGATGACCTTCTGGATTTTGGGTGGGCTCGATCTCAAAGCCGGCAGGACCGCCTCCGCCAGCCGGTATCAGGTCCCCGGCGTCATCTTCCTTGTGCTCGTCGCCGTCGAGCTGCTCCGCGGCGTCGAGTTTGGCCGGCGACTGCTCGGCCCCGCCACCGCCATCCTCGCGGCGGCCGTGATCAGCAACGTGGTCTTCTTCCACCAGGCCTCCGAAAGCTTCCTCTCCACCAGCCAAATCGAGCGCGCCGACCTGGCCGCGGTGGAGATCACGCGCGACACTGTCGACCCGGAGTTCTTTCTCGACGAACCCCTGGCCGGGACGCCCTACCTGCACCTGGATGCCGGCTCCTATCTTTCGGCGCGGGATCACTTCGGCTCCCCCGCCTACACCTCGGCCCAGCTGGCAGGTAGCCCGGAACCGGCGCGGCTCCACGCCGACAACGTGCTCGCTGCGATCCTCGCGATCGAGCTGAAGGCGGCGCCGGCACCGCCTCCGGCCGGAGGCGACACCACCGTCGCCGACGCGACGGGGCCGGCGGAGGTTCCCGCCGCCGGTTGCGTCCGCGTCCCCGGCGGCCCCGAGTCGCCGCTGCTACGGCTGCCGCGCGGCGGCGTCCTGCTGGGGGCGACAGGGGGGCCGATCGAAGACCTGCGGCTCGCCCGCTTCGCGACCGACGAGCCCTCCGTCGACCTGCGGACCGCCATCCCGGCTGGGGCGGGCGGCGAGCTCAAGATCCCCCGCGACCGCTCCGATGTGCCATGGAGACTGAGGCTGGACACCGGGGCCACGGCGACCATCTGCGGTCTGGGGGGTCGCCAGAGCAGTTGAGCGGCAGCCTGTAGGGTGCCCCGCTCATGCTGGCGCTGGATTCGCAGACGGGGGGCAGGCAATGAACTACGAGCGTCTCTACTCATATCGCTTCCGCGACATCGACCAGGACAAGCGGGCCGCCGTCTGGGGCGAGATCGCGCCGCACGTGCATGGACTGATGGGGTCGCCCAGCGTGATCCTCGACCCGGCCGCCGGGCGCGGCGAGTTCATCCAGGCGGTGCCGTCAGAGGAAGCGTGGGCAGTCGACGAGGTCGCCTACCCGGAGGCCTCCCACCGCCCGGGGACCAAGGTCGTCACCTCCTCGATCATGGATGCCGAGCTTCCGGAGGGGCACTTCGATGGCGTCTTCGTCTCCAACTTTCTCGAGCATCTGCGCGACCAGGAGGCGATTGCCGCGTTTCTGGGAAAGATGTGGACGGCGATGAAACCGGGCGGGCGGATCGCGATCATGGGCCCCAATTACCGCTACTGCTCGGATGAGTACTGGGATTGCGCGGATCACTACGTCGCCCTCACCCACGTCGCCATCGGCGAGCACCTCTATGCCGCCGGGTTCGAGCCCGAACAGATCTTCCCGCGCTACCTGCCCTACTCGTTTCGCGGCATCCTTCCTCCATCCACCACGCTGACCCGCATGTACCTGAATTTCCGCCCCGCCTGGAAACTGCTCGGGAAGCAGTTCCTGGTGATCGGCAGGAAGTAGGGCCGATGAAGCTGTCGGTGGTGATCCCGGCCCATAACGAGGAGGAGACTGTCGGGTCCACGGTCGAGGAGATCGTCTCGAGCCTCAGCCGAGAGGGGATCGACCACGAGATCGTCGTCGTCAACGACTCCAGCCTCGACGGGACCGCCGCGGTCGTCCGCGAGATCGCCGAGCACAGCCCCCAGGTGCGCTGCATCGATTCGCCCTATCAGGGCGGTTTCGGACTCGCCGTTCGAGCCGGTCTGGAGGCCTACGAGGGCGACGCCGTCGCGATCATGATGGCCGACGGCTCCGACAGCCCCGAGGACCTGGTCACGTACCAGCGGCTGCTCGAAGAAGGCTACGAGTGCGCCTTCGGGTCACGCTTTGTCCACGGCGCCGAGGTCCACGACTACCCCCGATTCAAGCTGATGATGAACCGGCTGGTCAATTGGGGCATCCGGGTCCTCTTCCGGCACGGCTACAACGACACGACCAACGCCTTCAAGGCCTACCGGCGAGAGGTCATCGACAGCGTCAAGCCGTTCCTCTCACACCACTTCAACCTCACCGTCGAGCTGCCCCTGAAGGCCGTCGTACGGGGCTACAGCTACGGCATCGTGCCGATCTCGTGGACAAACCGGACCGCCGGCGAGTCGAAGCTCTCCCTCAACGAGATGGGCAGCCGCTACCTCTTCATCATTCTCTACGTCTTCCTCGAGCACCATCTCAGCCGCGGCGACTACCGGCGCGAGGCGACGGAGATCACCAAAGCCCGCGGCACCTTCAGGCCGACCCGCCTTCAGCGAAGGCAGTAAATGCCGGCGGTTCCGGAGCGTTGGCGACCGTGGTGCTATGGGCTCGGCCTGACCATGCTCACCGCTGCGCTCGGAGTGATTGCCTACAGGCTGATGTTCAGCACCTACGACGTCCCCGACGACGTCGGTTACGTGCTGATGTCGATGAAGAAGTTCGACCAGGGCGAAAGCCTCTACAGCGACGTCTACAGCCAATACGGGCCCGGGGTCTTCGTCTTGGTCGGTGGCGCGCTACGGATCTTCGGCATCGGCCTCACGGTCGAAACGGCGCTCTTCACCAATCTGTTCCTCTGGCTCGGCTCCGTCCTCTTCATCGGGCTCGCCCTGCTGCGATTCACCGGGCGCTTCCTGGTCGCCGCGACCGGCCTCGTGCTCGCCTTCGTAATCCTCAAAGTCGCGGTCAACGAGCCGCTGCACCCGGGCGCCTCGATCGCCTTTCTGCTCGCCGCCCTGCTGCTCGCCGCCGTCTACCTGATCCCCTGGCGCCCGCGAGCCGGAATGGCGACGCTGGGCCTGCTTGCGGGGGGCCTCATCTCGCTCAAGGTCAACGTCGGGCTCTTCGCGCTTCTCTCGATCGCCTTCGCCGCTGTCGCGACGATCTCGGTACTGCGTCGCCACGAGATCTGGCGGGTCCTGGTCACGATCGCCTTCATAACCATTCCCTTCCCGCTGATGTCGGAGAACATCGGCGACGGCTGGGCGCTGCGGTACGCGATCGTCGTCGCCGCCGGGGCCCTTGGCCTGGCACTGATCTCCACTCGCATCAGCGGGGTACGCCGGCCTGATGGCCGGGACGCGATTGCGCTAGGCATCGGAGTCGTTGCGATCCTGGCCCTGGTCAGCCTCGTGCCGATCATCGGTGGGACCTCACCCGCAGAGCTGATCGACGGGTGGATAGTGCGACCGGCGGGTACCGCCGACATCGCCAAGGCGGCGCTGCCGATCCACTCCCTGAGCTGGGTCTGGGTCATCGCGGGACTGCTCCTTGCGGTCGGCGCCCACCGCACCTGGAACATGCGGCGCGGCCCCTGGGCAGAGGCGGCGATGGGCATCGGGCGAATGGCCGCAGGCCTAATGATCTGGATCTCGCTGACCGGGCCTGTGTTCCACCTGCCGATCGACCTGACCCAAGGAATGGTCGTCGGCGCCCCGCTGCTATGGGTAGCGGCGTTGCCGCCTCGCGCAAGCCGTTCGGAGAGCGACGCCTTCTTGCGCCTGCTGGTGCCCGCGCTCGCCGCGTTGCAGTTCCTTCACGCCTACCCGATGCCAGGCAGTCAACTGAACTGGAGTGTCTTTCCCCTGGTCATGGTCGGCGGCGTCTGCATCGCCGATGGGCTCGACCAGCTCGCCTCGTTGCAACTGTCCTGGAAGCCGGCTGCCTCTCATCTACTGCGAGTCGCGCCCAGTTTGGCGATTGTCGCCTTCGCCGCCTGGCTCGGCCTGAAGCCGCTGCGAACCGAAGCCCGGGCGGCGAACGCCCGCTACGACGAATCGGTCTCGCTCGACCTACCGGGGGCGACCCGACTCCGGGTCAATCCTTTGCTTGCCGAGCAACTGCAGGAACTGGTGGCCGGCATCAAGGACAACTGCGCCACCTTCCTGACCTTGCCTGGCATGAACAGCCTCAACTTGCTTAGCGAACTGGAACCGCCGGTCGAGCTCAGCAGTCCGTGGCCGTTCTTCTTCACCGTCTCCGAACAGCGGCGGATCGTCGAACAGGTGCGCGGGACCCCCGGACTATGTCTGGTCCACAAGCCCGACCTGGTTGCGTTCTGGGGTGGTTACTTCGGCGGCGAACCGCCACGGCGCCCGTTGGTCGATTACTTCGAAAAGGACTTCAGGGCGATCCACAACTACAGCGGCTACATCCTCGCCGTCCCCAGGTCCCCTGCAGCGGCGCACAGGGGCTAGCAGCGACCTACCCGGTCATTCGGTGGTCGGATTCGGGAACGGGGCAGCTCCCGACTCGATCGCTGGATTCGTGCCTGCTTCCATTGCCACACCCTGGTTTTTGCCGCTTTCCCTGGTGGTCCAGGTGAACAGCGTCCCGGTGTTGGCCTGGATCGCGACCGCGTAGCCGTCGTGCGGCATTGCCGCGATGCTGGGGCTGGTGCCTTTCGCCATCCCGAGGAGTCGGTCTCTGCCGCTTTCGCTCGGGGTCCAGGTGAAAAGAGTGCCGGTGTTGGCCTGGATCGCGACCGCGTAGCTGCCGTTTGGTAGAGCGGCGATGCTGGGGCTCGTGCCTGGTGCCATCCCCAGTAGCGTGTTGACAGCACCTGCTTTCGGACTCCAGGTCCAGAGCACCCCCGTGTTCGCCTGGAAGGCGATCAGCATTTCGCCGCTCGCAAGTACGGCGACGCTCGGGCTCGTCCCGGGCGCCATTCCGAAGCCTCGGTTGATGCCGCTTTCGGTCGGGGTCCAGGTGAAGAGGTTGCCGGTGTTCGCCTGGATTGCCACCACGTAACTTTTGCTCGGCCCCGCAGCAACGCTTGGGCTAGTTCCTTTCGCCATTCCCAGTAGACGATTAACGCCAGCTTCCATCGTCGTCCAAGTGAAGAGGTTGCCGGTGTTCGCCTGAACGGCGACCACGTAGTTGCCGTTCTTCAACGAGGCGACGCTTGGATTGGTTCCGGGCTCCATGCCGAGCAGGAGGTTCGCATGACCTCCGGTCGGCGTCCACGCCCCAAGGTTGCCCGTATTGTCATGCGTAGCGACAACGAAACCGCGACCCCAAATGCCGCCTCGCGTGAGTCCCGAGACGCTAGGGCTCGTGCCCGCTTCGATCCCCACGAGGCGGTCCGAGGGGCCACCGTTGGTCCTCCAACTGAACATGTTGCCGGAGGGACCGTGGACTGCGGCCGTCTGGGGCGACCAGAACGGCACGCCGGATTCTTCCTGGTAGGCGAACCAGGCGGGGCGGTACTCACCCTGTTCGCCTTCCTGTTCCTTGACTAGGCCAGCGAAGCTGTCCCATTTTCCATTCCAGTTGAGATCTTTGTAGAAATAGTAGATCAGGGACTGCAGATTGTATTTAGCCTGATTGACCTTGGACCAGTTGAGCAGACCGCGCACCAGTTGTTCTTGCCATTCTGGCGAGATGGGAGGCCGCAGGGGGTCTGCTGGCGCCTCCGGCGCGACCGGCCACCCCACCTCGGTGACCCAAAGGCCCTTGCCAAGCCCGAAATACTGATCGATGTGGGAGCGTGCGTCGGCGATAATTTGGGTCACGCCGGTCAACTGGTTGTTGGCGAAGAAGTAAGGGTGAAGGGCCACTCCGTTGGTCCAGAACGGTACCCCGGTGACCGCCGCCGCTTCCTGCATGAAATCGTTTGGCGTCTTGCTGCCACCGCCGCTTTGTTCGAGCCAGAACATCCCGCCGAAGAGCGCCGCGGTCGGGAAAAAGGTTCCCTGCGCCGCGTGTAGCACTTCCGAAGAGCGCTTGAAGAATTTGCCGTAGTAGGTCCCCGAGGCGCTGCCGCCGATGCCAGCCGAAGCTAGATTCGGCTCGTTCCAGATCTCCCAGGCCCCGATCTCTTTTTTGTTTTCTTTGCCGGTCCAGAATTCGCCGGCGTAGCCGTAGTGTTGAACCAGAAGTTTGAGGAAGCTTTCCCAAGGACTGCCAACCGGTTCCCATTCAGACGGTTCAGGGAGTTCGACCGAGGCTTTGTTGCACCGGACCCCGACCACGGGCAAAACGGTGATGCCGCGTTCCCATGCCAGGCGCATGATGTTATTCCAGCTCGTGAACGCCGCTATGGGGTTTTCTTTCCACCGGTTGCAGCTAAAGCCCACCCGCCAGTATTTGGCTCCAGAGCGCGCCACCGCATCCATCTCGCTGGGGCTTTCCGCGTACTGGTCCGTCGATTGGAAGCCGAAATAGGGATTCGGCAGGGCGGACGCGACAGGGGCGTGTGCCCCGACCAGAACCAGCGCGGCCACGACTACGGCGAGCACCGAAGCCCATCCCCTCAAATTCATCCCCTGCTCCCTTCCCGAAGGCGACTCCAGCGTCTACAGCCGCGAGCCTAGGCGGTACTGATCGGGAACGCCATAGTCCTTTTTAGGTACCACCATGGTCCGGGATCGCTCGATTAATACGGTCGTCGAGTCGACCAGCGCAAACGCAGCCAGGGGACGCGCCAGATCGCCTCCGCGACGATCGAGCTGTCCATCTTCGAGCTGCCGGCACGGCGGTCGCGGAAGACGATCGGCACCTCGGCGACGCGGAAGCCTGCCTTGAGCACCCGGTAGGTGGTCTCGATCTGGAAGGCGTAGCCGCGGGCGTCGATCGCGTCGAGGTCGAGCGCCTCCAGCACCTCGCGGCGGAAGCACTTGAAGCCGCCGGTCAGGTCCCTGATGCTGACGCCGAGGACGAAACGGGCGTAGGTGCTGCCGCCGCGGCTGATCGCCCGCCGCAACGGCCCCCAGTCGGAGACGCCACCGCCGGCCACGTAGCGGGAACCGATCACCAGGTCGGCGTGCTCGGCGGCCTCCAGCAGGCGCGGCAGGTAGGCGGGGTCGTGGGAGAAGTCGGCGTCCATCTCCAGTATCAGCCCGGCCCCCTCCTCGAGGGCACGGTGGAAGCCGGCGATGTAGGCCGGGCCGAGGCCTTCCTTGCGCTCGCGGTGGAGCACCTGCACGCGCTCGTCCTCGCCGTGCAGGCGATCGGCGATGCGACCGCTGCCGTCGGGTGAGTTGTCGTCGACGATCAGCAGCCGCGAGCCGGCGGGCAGCTTGTCGAGGACAGCGGCGACCAGCCGCTCGAGATTCTCAGCCTCGTTGTAGGTGGGCAGGACGACCCAGGCCGGCCCGCGCCCCGCAGCCGCGGTCAACAGCGCCGCCTAGGGCCGTGCCCGTCCGCCGGTGATCCCGACGAACGCCCGCCAGGCCGGCTTCGGCTTGAACCTGGGCCCCTGGCGGAAGAAGCCCACCGAGTCGCAGAAGTTGCAGAGCAGCGGCGCGTCCTTCCAGGAGAACCAGTAGACCTGCTTCAGGTTGAGCCGCTGCTGATTGTCGATCAGGAACCCGTAGGCTCCCTTCAGCTCCCGCACCTGGCCGCGGATTCCCTGCTCGAAGGCGACCTGCTGGAAGTTGTTCTGCGAGCCCCAGCCCATCTCGGTGATGTAGAAGCCCGGCCGGTCATGGTTCTCGCGCGTGACTTCATGGACCGATTCGACCATTTCTTCGAGCTGTTCGGTGTCGATCGCGTAGGGGTGCAGCGCGATCCCGTCGAAGCGGCTCCTGATGCCGGGGACCCGGTAGAGCCTTTCGAGGAAGGTCGAGGCCGGCATCCCGCGCGCCCCCCTCGCGTTTGGCTCGCCGAAGAGACCGGTGAGGAGGATCTTGGCGCCGGGCTGGACCGATTTGATCGCCTGGCTGGAGATCTTCAGCAGCTGCGCGTACCTGGTCGGCGAGACCGGATATGCGAAGTAGAAGAAGTTGGCCTCGTTCCAGATCTGCCAGGTGCGGACCGGGATCGGCCGCGGGATAGCCGGTTCGTAGTCGATCCCTTCCGTCACGTGTTCGGTCCAGAATTCGCCACCCGGGCCGTAGCGTTCGACCGCCGCCTTGAGGAAGGCCGTCCAGGCCGCCCGCTGGCGGGCGTTGTTGACCGGCAGCGTCGTCGTCTTGCCGAGCCAGCGAGGGGTGCCGGCGAGGAAGGG
Organism: Solirubrobacterales bacterium; assembly: GCA_036403715.1. Lineage (GTDB taxonomy): Bacteria > Actinomycetota > Thermoleophilia > Solirubrobacterales > 70-9 > VAYN01. The sequence continues at coordinate 59,696 of DASWQL010000024.1, read as the reverse complement.
CAGCACTTCGAGGCCGCCGCGAGTAGCGACTTCGATCGTCGGGTCGACGGCGTCCCAGTCATAGCCGCCGCGCTTGGTCGGCTGGATCGCGGTCCACGGAAAGGCGACGCGGACGCTTTCGATCCCACCCGCCTTCATGTAGGCGACGTCCTTTTCCGTCAGCACCGTCTGCGGAGCGACGCCGAAGAACCCCCGGGGAAGCTTGTGCGGAGGCGCGCCGCTACCGCTGCCGACGAACAGCAGCGTCGCCAGCACGGCCGCCATCGCCAGCGCGGCTATCGCGCGAAGCTTCACGCCGCAACCGTCCAGCGCTCGAGGTTCTGCTCGTACATCTCCTGGAGGATGTCGTCGATCCCGTAGCGCAGCTCGAAGTCAGGGTAGTCGGCCTGGAAGGGAGCGAGGTCGGAGATCCACCAGCGGTGGTCGCCGATCCGCGGCTCCTCCCCCATCTCCCAGCTGAGCTCGCGGCCGGCGATCCGCTCGCAGGCGTCGATCGCCTCCAGCATCGAGCAGTTGCTGAAGCGGCCGCCGCCGATGTTGTAGACCGCGGCGGCCCGCGGTGCCCGGTGGAAGGCGGCGAAGGCGGCGATCAGATCGGCGCTGTGGATGTTGTCGCGGACCTGCTTGCCCTCGTAGCCGAAGACGGTGTAGGGCGTGCCGGTGACGGTGCACTTCATCAGGTAGGCGAGGAAGCCGTGGAGCTTGGCGCCGGCGTGCTGGGGGCCGGTCAGGCAGCCGCCGCGGAAGCAGACCGTCGGCATCTCGAAGTAGTGGCCGTACTCCTGCACCAGCAGGTCGGCGGCGGCCTTGGAGACGCCGAACAGCGAATGGGTGGAGGCGTCGATCGACATCGAGGTGTCGATGCCCTTGTAGTAGTGGTGGTCCTCAGGCAGCTCCAGCCGCTTTCCCAGGCTTTCCAGCGGCAGCCGGTTCGGCGTGTCGCCGTAGACCTTGTTGGTCGAGCAGAAGATGAAGGGGGCGTCCGGGCAGTGGGCGCGGGCCGCCTCGAGCAGGTTGAGGGTGCCGTTGGCGTTCACCCCGAAGTCGGTCTGCGGCTCGCTCGCCGCCCAATCGTGGGAGGGCTGCGCGGCGGTGTGGATGACCAGCTCGATCCCGCCGGCGTGCTCGCGGAAGATCCGCTCGACCGTCGCCACGTCGCGGATGTCGGCATCCTCCCAGTGGAACTCGGGGTGATCCGCGACCAGGCGCTCGGTCACGTGTGAGGTCGAGGACTCGGGCCCGAAGAAGCGGGCGCGCATGTCGTTCTCGATCCCGACCACGTCGAATCCCTCTCCGACGAAGTGCTCGACCGCCTCGGAGCCGATCAGGCCCCCGGCACCCGTGATGATCGCAACCGGCATTCGTCTTACTCCCTTCGCCCCGCGGGGGCATCGATGTTCAGCGCTTCGGCAATCCGCGTCTCGTCCGCGGCGATCCAATCGTGGATGTCGGTGAGCACCTGCTCGGCGCTCCGGCGCGGCCGCCAATCATCCAGGCTGAAGAGCTTCGTGCAGTCAGAAAGGTATACGGGGACGTCCCCGGCCCGCGTCTCGGCGACCGCGCCGATCTCTACATCGTTGCCGGTCAATCGGCGGCAGATCTCGGTCGTCTCCCGCAGCGAGAGGCTGCACTCGCGGCCGCCGCCGACGTTCACCGTGCGCCCGTCCCAGGCCTCGGGGTCGAGCAGCTGCCGCTCGACCAGGTCGACCAGGTCCTCGACATGGAGCAGATCCCGCACCTGCTTGCCATGCCCCCCGAACCCGATGTAGCTGAGCGGGTTGCGGAAGTGGTGGGCGAGCATCCAGTGGGTGAAGACGCCCTGGTCGACCTTGCCCATCTGCCAGGGACCGGCGATCACCCCGCAGCGATCGATCACCGACGGGACCCCGAGCCCGGCCCGGTACTCCTCGATCAGCAGCTCGGCGGCGAGCTTGGTGGCGCCGTAGAGCGTGCGCGCTCCGTCGAGCGGGAACTGCTCGGAGATTCCGGCCGAGGAGACCCCGGGCAGCTCCTGCTCGGCGGCGATCTCGAACCGGGTCGGGCCCTCCTCCAGCTCCAGCTCGACCTGCGGCGCGACAGGGTAGACGCGGCTGGTCGAGAGGAAGACGACGAAGGCACCGTCGCGGCGGGCCAGCTCGAGGCAGTTGTAGGCGCCGGTGAGGTTGGTGTGGACGAGGTAGCCGGTGTCGCCGTCGACGCCGCTCATCACCGAGGGCTCGGCCGAGCACTCGATCAGCGCCGAGAGCGCGGGCAGCGCCTCGAGGTCCTGCGGGGTGCGGACGTCGCCGCGGATGAACTCGACGCCGGCATCGCGCAGCCGCGGTAGGTTCAGTTCCGAGCCGCGGCGGTAGAGATTGTCCAGGACCAGAATCTCCCAATCGGGGTGCCTGGTCGCGAGCGAGACAGCCAGGTTCGAGCCGACGAATCCTGCTCCACCGGTGATCAACAGGCGATTCAAGGGTCCGCGAAGGTATCAAGGCCGTTCCCTAAGCTGAAAACGCAGATGCCACGCAAGCGAACGATCACCGCCGTGTTGCTCGCCATGACGCTGCTCCCCCCGGCGGCTGCCCATGGCGCCTCGCTGCAGCCGATCGGCAAATTCGACGAACCGATCTACGTCAGCTCGGACCCCGGCAACCCCAACCGGCTTTTCGTCGTCGAGCACAAGGGGACGATCGTGCAGGTTCAGAACGGGGCGGTCAGTCCCTTCGCCGACGTCAGCTCCGTCGTCGGCTGCGCGGGCAGCTGTACCGGCGAGCGGGGCTTGCTCTCGATCGCCCCGGCACCGGACTTCGACACCAGCGGGCACCTCTACATCGACTACGCCCAAGACGAAGACGGCTCCATCCACGTCGCCGAGCTGACCGCGACCGGCGACACCGCGCCCCTCGGCAGCCTCCGCAACGTGCTGACGATCCAGCATCCCGAAGAGTCCAACCACAACGGCGGTCAGCTCCAGTTCGGCAGCGATGGCTATCTCTACGTCTCGACCGGGGACGGCGGCGGCCAACAGGACGAGCACCACAACGCCCAGAAACTCAGCAGCCTGCTGGGGAAGATCCTGCGGATCGATCCACGCCAGAGCGGCCTCCTGCCCTACACCGTCCCACCGGGCAACCCGTTCGCCGGTGCGCCGGCGCCGGCCGACACGATCTGGAGCTACGGCCTGCGCAACCCGTTCCGCTTCTCCTTCGACCGCCTGACCGGGGCGATGCTGATCGGCGACGTCGGCGAGAGCGAACGCGAGGAGGTGGACTACGCCGCCGCGCCCGGGCTCGGTGCCGGGGCCGATTACGGGTGGAACTGCTGGGAGGGGCCGATCCTGGGGCCGGCGACCGACGAAGGTTGCGCGACGGCGCCACCAGGGGCTTTCGTCCAACCGATCTTCGACTACCCGCACAGCCCTCCCGGTGGCGGCAAAGCCTTCGGCAGTGCGATCATCGGCGGCTACGTCGTCGCCGACCCCAGCCTCGGCGACCTCTATGGCCGCTATCTCTACGGCGACTGGGGCACCGGCCAGGTTCGCTCGTTCGACCTCGGCGACCCCTACGGGACCGACAGCTCAGAGGGCATCGAAGTCGAAGACCTCTATTCCTTCGGCGAGGACTCCTGCGGCCGCGTCTACACCGTTTCCGGCAGCGGCCAGGTCTCGCGCATCACCGGCACCGCCGCCAACGCCTGCCTGCCGGCCCCCGCGGCGCCACGAGGGTCCACCTTCCTCGGGATTCGGGCAGCGAGGCGAGCGGTCAAACGCGGCAGCAAAGCTCTGATCACCTCCTGGGTCTCCCCCTGCAACGGTCGCCGCGGCGACCGCGTGAGGCTGTACCGAGGCCGCAGATTGGTCGGCGGTGGGCGCCTCAGTCGCGCCTGCACCGTCCACTTCCGGCCCCGCATCCGCCACCGCGCGACTTTTCGCGCGACGATCGCCGAAGACGCTGAATATCTCGGCGCCGTGTCTCGTCGTCTCAGGATCCGGATCGACCATCGCAAGTCCACTCGCCGCAAGGCGGGCGCGCGGTCGCTCTCCGGTCGTCCGGCCGCATGGCCCTAGGCTCGCGGGCTGCAAGCTCCCTGGGCGGCAGCTCCCATCCCTGGCCGCCGCCGCTCTACGCGACGGCGGAGACGGCCTCGGCGATCGCCGAGGCGAAGGCGGTGGCGCTGATGATCGGCGGCTACGACGGCTCCGGAAACTACGGCGACCTCGTGCAGCTCGATGCGGCCGCCGAGCTGCTCGAACCGCTGGCGCCGGGGCTGCTTGCGCTGCCAGTGGTCGAAAGGCAGTACGCGGGCAGCCACCGGATGCTCGTCGAGCAGATGCTGCACCCGCCCGAGCAGGTGCTCTTCTTCGACGCAGGGGGGCAGCACGAGGACGACCTGGTGCCAGTGGAGCCGCCCTACCGAATCGAGTTCGGCGCCTGCTATCTCTACGGCGGCGGCTACCTCAACGGCCTCTGGGGCGGACGCAAGCTGGCGATGCTGCGGGCGGCGGAATCACTTCTCGCAGCCGGGGGCGTGGAGCGAGTCTGCCGTATCTCCTCCGGCCTGCAGGCCGACCCGGACTGGGTCGAGGCGCTCGGCGGCGACGACGGCACGACGCTGCGCGGCCTGGAGCTGCATGCGGGTCGCGACCCGCGCACCAGCCAGGTACTCGACGGCCTCGGCGGCGCCCCGGTCCTGCTGACCGGCGACGACGCGGTCGGTGTGCTCGGGCGCCTTCTCGTTCCGGGGCCGCTGCCCACCGTCGACGGTGAGCTGCGGGTAGCGGTGCACTACACGGACCACGACTGGGTGACCGACGACGCCTCGCGGCTGCTCGCCTTCTACGTCGAGATGCTCGACGAGCTGGGAAGGACGGCGGGCGCGACGGTCCGGATCCAACCGCTGGTCGCCTACCTGGACCACCGCGTCGACGAGCGGCCCGCGGCCGGGCTCCTGGCGAGCGCCTGCGCCGAGCGGGGGATCGAGGTCGCGGAGCCGATCGTCCTCCGCCCCGCCGGCCTTGCCACCGCGGCCGGGGAGATCCGGCGTGCGAGCCTCACCATCACCTGCTCCTACCACGTCGCCCTGACCTCGCTGATGCTTGGCGTACCGGCTGTTTCAATGGCGGACAACCCTTATTACGAGCAAAAGGCGACCGGCCTCCTCGACGGCTTCGACCTGCCGGCGGATTTCACCGCCCGCTCCAGCGAGGATGCGGCCGAGAAGGCGCGGACGATCGGCGCGATGGTCCTCGACCCGGGGACGGCAGCGGACCTGCACCACCGGCTCGCGCGGGACGCCCGCTTGCTGCACCGCCGGCGCCAGAGCATCGAGGCCGAGCTGCTGCACCGTCTGGCCGCGGCGCGCGGCGGCCTCGCCGACGACGCGGGCGACCCGGCCGGCGTCGACCCGCTGACGATGGCCGTGCAGCGCGACGCCGACCGCCGGATCCTGCTCGCCGAGCGGCGGGCCAGGGCGGCGGAGCGGTGCGCTGGGGCGGCGGAGCAGCGCGCTCGGGCGGTCGAGCTGGAGGGCGCGGCCCTACGCGCTCAGGTCTCGGCGTTGGTCGGCTCGCGGTCCTGGGCCCTGACGGCGCCGGTCCGGCGACTCGGCGCCCTCATTCGCGGGGCGCGATCGACGGAGCGAGGATGAGCGGCGCCCGTCACGAGATCGCCGCCCTGCGGGCCCGGCCCGGAGAGCTCTCCTTCCAGGTGCGGATCGGCGGCGGCAGCGCAAAGGAGGTCTTCTTCCGCACCGAGACCCCGGTGACGCCCCCCGCCGACGCTGCCCTCGCGGCCTGCCTGATCCCCGCCATGCGCAGCGGCGGCACGCTGACGATGAACGACCCCGTCAGTCCCAGGATCCTCCGTACCCAGCGCGAGTACCAGGCGATCCAACGGGCCTGGTCGCTGGACTGGGACCTGGGGCAGGAGTCCCTGCGCGAGCTCGACGTCGTGGCGCCATCCCGGCCGGCCGCCGAGCAAGAGCCCGGCCGCGTCGCGGCCTTCTTCAGCGGCGGCGTCGACTCCTGGTCCACGGTGCTTGCCAACCCCGACGTCACCGACCTGATCTTCGTCCGCGGCTTCGACCTGATCCCGGGAGCGCCCCAGCACGCCGGGCTCGGCGACGAGGTCGAGGCGCGGCTGCGCGAGGCCGCCGCGGCGCTCCCGCTGCCGCTCCACGTCGTCGAGACCGACATCCGCGAATTCTCCGACCCGCTGGTCCGCTGGGAGGCCTACAACGGCAGCGCTCTCGTCGCGGTCGCGCTGCTGTTCGAGTCGCTCTTCGAACGGGTGCTGATCGCCGGCGACACCGACCACCAGATGCAGGTACCGGTGGGCACCGCGCGCATGGTGGACCAGCTCTGGAGCTCCGAGCGACTGGAGATCGTCGACGACGGTGGCCGCTTCAACCGCGAGCAGCGGTTGCGGCTGATCGCCGAGCACCCGGTGGTCCAGCGCACCCTTCGGGTCTGCTGGGAGAACCCCGGCGGCGCCTATAACTGCGGTCGCTGCCGCAAGTGCCTTCTGACGATGGTGTCGCTGGAGGCCATCGATATGCGCGACCGCTTCTCCGCCTTTCCCGACGAGCTCGACCTCAATCCCCTCGAGCACTTCGCCGCCGATTCGCGGATCGCGTTGACCCTGTGGGAAGACGTGCTGGACACGGCCCGCGAGGCCGGGAGGTCCGACCTCGAGGGCGCCGTCGCGCCCGTGGTCGCCAGGGGCAAGCAGAAGCTCGGCCTACCCGATTCCTACCGGGGCAGGGCGTTCAACGATCTCGCCGCCGCCCTACGCGACGCGGCGGCCAGAACCGCCGAGGCCGAAGCTCGTGAGGCGACGACGAAGGCGCAGCTCGACGCCGTGCTGTCTTCCCGTTCCTGGCGCGCCTCGGCCCCGCTGCGCCGCCTCGCCAACCGGCGGCGGCGGCGTAACGCTCAGTAGGTCCCGCCCAGCTTGCGGTGGTCCCAGCTCGCGGTACGCACGGCCGTGAACTGGATCGCCACCCGCTTCGGCGCCTGAGCCTCGAGCCCTGCCATCGCGTCGTCGCCGACCGGGGCGAGGTTGCCGCCGTAGCGTTCGGCGAGTTCGCAGGCGAAGCCGAGGACGGTCTCGGGGTCCCGGTGGATCGTTGCCTCGGCCTCGAACATCGCCCCGCGCAGCTCGCCGTAGTCCTCGCCGGTCTCGATCAGGACCGTCGCCCGCGGATCGCGTTCGAGGTTGCGCACCTTCTGCGATTTCGCGTAGGTCCAGATCCAGACCTCACCGTCGCGAGCAACGAACCAGAGCGGCATCGAGTGCGGCCAGCCACGCGGCCCGAGGCTGGAGACGATCGCGACCCGCCGGCTCTCGAGCAGCTCCCCCAGCTCGGCCTCGCTCAGCTTCATCTGGTCGCGCCGGCTCACGGGCGGCACTCTACGGCGATCGCCGCCCCGGAACCAAGGCGAACGGCTCGGATGGGGCTACCTTGCGCTCTTGCCTCGCTTGCCGCACTCGTTGTGCAGCAGCGGCGCTTCATTCGCAGCCCTTCCTCGGCGCCGAGGAGGCATGCGAGATCGCGAATGGCGACGGCCGGCGCACCTGAGCACGCCGCAGCTGAGAATCCCGTGGTTCCTTTTGCCTGTCTGAGCGGCAAAAGGAACCACGGGATGAGAAATGGGTCGGGGCGGCGGTCAGGCGACCGCGAAGGTGCGGCGGTAGGCGGACGGGGTGGTCGCGGTCGCCCTGCGGAAGTGGTCGCGCAGCGAGGCGGCGGTGCCGAAGCCGGAGCGCCAGGCGACGTCCTCCACCGGCAGGTCCGAGTCCTCGAGCAGGCGCCGTGCCTCCAGCACGCGCTGAGAGAGCAGCCACTGCAAAGGGGTCGTCCCGGTCTCCTCGCGGAAGCGCCGGGCGAAGGTGCGTGGGCTGACGCCCGCGTGCCGCGACATCGCGGCGACGTCGAGCGGCTGCTGGAGGCGCTCGAGGATCCAGCGCCGGGTCGGCTCGAGACTGCCTCCGCGGGCCGACGGGTCCGGCTTGAAGAACTGGGCCTGGCCGCCGTCGCGATGCGGGGCCGCGACCATGTGGCGGGCGACCCGCTCGCCTGCGGCGACGCCGAAGTCGCGCCGAACAACATGCAGGCTGAGGTCGATCCCGGCGCTGAGCCCGGCCGAGGTGAGCACCTCGCCCTCGTCGACGAAGAGCGCCTCGGGGTCGACCTCGATCGCCGGAAAGCGCGCCGCCATCTCCCCCGCCCAGGCCCAATGCGTGGTCGCCCGGCGCCCGTCGAGGACGCCGGCGTGAGCGAGCGCAAAGGAGCCGGTGCAGACCGACATCAACCGGGCACCGCGATGGGCGGCGGCGCGTAACGCGCTCAGCGCCTGCGCAGGAGGGGGATCCAAGACCGCCGCGTAGCCGGGGACGACGATCGTGTCGGCGCGGCGCAGGACACCGAGCCCGGCGCTCGGCGAGACGGCGAAGCCGCTGGTCGTCCGCACCGGCTCGCCGCCGACCGAGCAGGTCGAGAACTCATACAGCGGCTCACCCCCGGGCCGAGCAGCGAGGGCGAAGGCCTGTGCCGGTGCGGTCAGGTCGAAGGCCACGAGCCCGTCGAAGCAAAGGGCGACAACCCGGTGCATGGCAGAAATCTAGCGAACATTGGCATTTCTGCCTCTGGCCGAATCCGGCGAGGGAAGCGAACATGAAGCAATGAAGACCGCGATCCTGATCTTCGACGGCCTCACCGCGCTCGACGCCGTCGGTCCCTACGAGGTGCTGCGATCGGTTCCCGGCTGGGAGGTCGAGTTCGTCGCCAAGACGACCGGCGAGAAGCGCACGGACAGCGGTGCTCTCGGGATCAGTGCCGACCGCGCCCTCGCCGACGTCGCCGAGGCCGACGTGGTGCTGGTGCCGGGCGGTGAGGGCAACCGCCGGCTGCTCGCCGACGAGGAGGTTCTCTCCTGGCTGCGCGCGATCGACGCCGGCACCAGGTGGACGACCTCCGTCTGCACCGGCTCGCTCGTCCTCGGCGCCGCCGGACTGCTGAAGGGCAAGCGGGCCACCGGCCACTGGCTCTACCTGGAGCCGCTGCGCGCCTACGGCGCCGACCCCGTCGGCGGCCGCTTCGTCGAGGACGGCAAGACGATCACCGCCGCCGGCGTTTCCGCCGGGATCGACATGGCCCTGCACCTGGTCGGCCGCGAGGCCGGGCCGGAGGTCGCCCAGGCGGTCCAGCTGGCGATCGAGTACGACCCGCAGCCGCCGTTCGACGCCGGCTCGCCCTCCAAGGCTCCGACCCCGATCGTCGAGGCGGTAACGGCCGTCGCGCGCGCGGGCGACGAGATGCTCGGCGCCGGCAGCTAGCCGCTTCAGCAAACTCCCTCGTTTACTCTGTGAAGCTTGCGTAGTGGACGTTCGTATGAGAGTTTCGCGGCACCCAGTCCACGATCCAAGGGGAGGAATCGGTTGAGCATCTCGAGAATGGCGACGATCGCGGCCCAGAGGGACAACAGCGTTCCGGTTCGCACCAAGAAGAAGCCCAAGGACGCCGCCGAGGCGGCGGAAACCGAACAGCGGGGATACATCGACCTGCTGGTCTCCGCCATCCCCACCGAGCCATTGGCGCTCTACACCTTCCTGATCGCCGGGATCGTGGCCACGATCGATACCGGCGAGAGCCCGCGCCTGACCCTGCGCTGGCTGATCTACGGGGTGACGATCGCCTTCATCGTGCTCTGGCTCACGGCCTCCTACCTGCGGCAGCCGAAGGCCGACCGCAAGCGGCGCCTTCCCTGGCTGGAGATTGCCACGGCCGTCATCGCCTTCGCCGCCTGGGGACTGGTGATGCCGGAATCGCCGCTGTTCGCCGAACTCAACGGAGACGACCGCGTCATCTCGACTCTGATCATCACCGCCGCCGGCGCCGCCATCGTCGGCCTGCTGACCGGCTCGCTTAAGAAACCGGCGTCGACGAGCTAGGACTGGCGCGGCGCGGGCTCGAGTCTCAGCTCGTCCCAGGGTCCCGCGCCGCACATCGGCTGGGTGCGACCCTCGAGCCAGTCGGCCTGGAGGTCGTCGTAGTGGGGACTGGCGGGGTGGCCCGACTGGCCGGTGAACATCTGCCAGCGCGAGCGGTCGGGATCGGTCGGGTCGGCGACCATCCGCCAGCTCGGCGCCCAGACCGCCTTGTAGGGGTTGTTGGGGTCGTAGGCGATCTGGCTCACGGTCTCCTGGGCGCCGCCCGCCCGCAGCCGCCGGTTGAGCAGGCGGTGCAGCAGCGGGTTGGCGTCGCCGAGCGGGTGTGGGAACTCCATCTCGTGGACGCGCCCCCAGCGCCAGGCCTCGGGGCCGGGGCCGAAGCGCTCCTCGAGGTCGTCGAGGGCGCCGGCCAGCGCCTCGACGACGAGGTCGTCCCAGGGACGGCCGATCAGCTGCTCGTCGCCTTCCTCCCAAAGGGCCATCAGGTGGGAGTGCCAACGCCATGGCGAGGTGGTGTGGGGCATGAAGCCGTTGTCGGCGCGGTCTAGCCAGCGCTCGCAGAGATCGCGGTCGCCGATCGCCGCCCGGGCCACCTCGCGCGCCAGCCGCAGCAGGAACGCCTGGTAGATCGTGCCGGCGATCGTCTCCGGGTCGAGCCGGCCGTCCCAGCTGCGCAGCCGCTCGATCGCGCTGCGCTCGCGCTGGCCGTGCGGCGAGAGGCGCCCGAGCCGGCGCGCCGCCTCGAGGCCGGGCAGCGAGAGGTCGTCGGACTGGATCGCCTCGAAGTCGTCGAGGTCGTGGCTCTCCCTCTCCCCCAGCAGCTGTTCGATCCGCTTGGCGCGGAAGCCGTCGAGCCACTCGCTGGTGATGTGGTGGGGATAGTCGTCGCCGACGATGCGGTTGTTGGCGGTGACGAGGAAGCCGCTCTCGGGATCGACGACCTCCGGCAGCTCGTCGTAGGGGACGGTGCCGTCCCACTCGAACTCACCGCTCCAGCCCGGCTTCGGCAGGTCCGGGCAGCCGCCGCGCCGGATCGGCAGCCGGCCGATCAGCTTGTAGCCGATCGAGCCGCGGCGGTCGGCCCAGATCAGGTTCGAGGCGGGCGAGGTGTGGCCCTCGAGCTTGCCGACCAGGTCGGGGCCGGACTCGATCTCCAGCAGCTCGAACATGCCGGGGAAAGCCGTCGGTTCGCTCAGCGTCTGCCAGCTCAGCGCCAGCGGCTCGGCGGGGTCGGCGCGGAGCGCCTCGTTGACGATCGGCCCGTGATGGGTGATGCGGACGTCGAGGACCTCGGGCTCGGCGCGGCCCTTCACCGGGATTTCCTCGCGCACCGTCTGCAGCGGCCGCCACTCGTCTTCGAACAGGTAGCTGTCGCCCTCGATCCGCTCGACGAAGAGGTCCTGGGTGTCGGCCATGACGTTGGTGAAGGTCCAGCAGACGTCGTTGTTCTGGCCCATGAAGACGCCGGGCATCCCCGGCATCGAGGCCCCGCGGACGAAGCGCTCGCCCTGGCGCAGCCCGACCTCGTACCAGATGCCGGGCATGCTCGGGGGCAGGTGCGGGTCGCCGGCGATCAGCGGTGAGCCGGTCGCGGACCTGGCGCCGCTGACGGCCCAGTTGTTGGATCCGCTGGCCTCGGCCGCCAGCCCCATCGCCCGCCGGATCGTGTCGATCTGGGCGACGATCGCGGCGCCGTCGCCACTCCAGGGTTCCTGGGTGACGATCGGGTTGTCGACCGGATAGGTCGGGTCGAGGCGGGCGGTCAGCTCGGGGCCGAGCTCGCGCAGCATGTCGGCCCGCAGCAGCTCCCGCTCCCAGTTGGTCGAGAGTCCGAAGGCGAGCAGCTTGCCGAGGCTGAGGATGTCGACCGGCCGCAAGGGCTCGAACTCGAGGCGAAGCAGGCGCATCTCGAACGGCGGCGCCGGGGCCTCGGCGGCGGCCGCGTTGACTCCCTCGCAGAAGCGCACCAGCAGGGCGCGCAGCTCCGGGTCGAGCGCCGCCTCCTCGGCCTCGGCGACGCGGCGGATCCCGAGCGTGCGTATCAGCCGGTCGATCGGCAGCCCCTCGGGCCCGGCCATCTCGGCGACGCGGCCGCGGACGACGCGGCGGTAGAAGTCCATCTGCCAGAGCCGGTCCTGTGCATGGCAGAACCCCTGGGCGAAGTAGAGGTCCTCGCGCTCGTCAGCCTCGATGTGGGGAACGCCCCAGCGGTCGCGCCGCACCCGCACCGGCCCGCGCAGCCCCTCCAACTCGATCGTCCCCCGCGTCTTCGGCAGCGGCCGCCGCGCCAGCCAGTGCCAGGCCGCGGCCGTGGCAGCGGCGGTGAGCCCCGTCCCCGCGGCTCCCGCCAGCAGACCGGCGCGAACCGCTCGGCTTTTGCTCAGGCGACCCATTGAAACTGTGTATCAGAGTTTGGCCGGCCGGCCAAAGACGATCGCGGTGGCGGCGGCCAGGAGGGGCGGCGGCCGCTATTCCTCAAGCTCGCCGGGCAGCCGCCCTTCGTCCTCGAGCTTTTCGAGGTGCGCCTCCATCGCCATCGCCGCCATCGGCAGCAGCTCCATCGGGACGTCGTCCCAGACAGTCGTGAGGAGGGCGGCGCGAGAGCGCTCTCCGGCTTCGAGGGCGGTGACGAGGCGGCTCTCGCGGGCCTCGCGGTGCTCGACGTATTCGGCGAGCTTCGAGGCCGGGTCGGTGATCCAGGGGCCATGGCCCGGGGCCATCAGCTCGATCTGCTCCCCCTGGAGCAGGCGCAGGGACTCCATGTAGGCGGCCATCGCGCCGCCGCCGGGCGGGACGATCGTCGAGCCGATTCCGAGGACAAGGTCACCGGCGAAGCAGACGCCGTCCGGTGCCATGAAGCAGACGTGGTCGGCGGCGTGCCCCGGGGTGGCGAGGGCGCGCAGGCCGGCATGGGTCTCTCCCCCTTCCGGCAGCACCACCTCGGCGCCGAGCAGGTCGGCACCGAGGCTGTGGTCGCCGTGGGAGTGGGTGAGGAGGACGAGGCCGATGCCGCCGCGCTCGCCCGCGGCGGACCTGATCGCCTCCAGGTGGCCCGGGTAGTCGCTGCCGGTGTCGATGACGACGCAGGGGTCGGCTCCATATATGTAGGTGTTCGTCCCTTCCAGCGTCATCGGCCCCGGGTTCGGAGCGACGATGCGCAGGACCTCGGGATGGTTGGGCGCGACCTCCATCAGCTCATCGGCGATTGGTGAATTTGACCGCCTATGGCGGGGTCAAAGTCACCAAGCGTCAGCCGGCGATCTCCTTGGCGATCGCCTCGCGGGCGTCCTCGGGCTCGAGCACGACCAGGTCGCCGGCACCGCGGAGGATCTCGCGAACCAGCCAGGGCTTGCCGGCGTAGGGCAGCTCGACGACGACAGCCCCGTCGGCCAACTCCTCGACCACCGTGCGCTCCTCGCGCAACCAGCGCGCCCGCTCGGGTGAGACCCAGACCCGGGCGACCTCGGCGGTCGGCACCTCGCCGTGGGTCATCCAGCCCTCGACCCCGGCGAACTCCTCGACTTCGGGCCGCGGCTCGAAGGTCTCCTCAGAGAGCTTCGCCTCCTTGATCCGGTCGAGCTTGAAGTGGCGAACGCCCTCTTTGGTCAGGTCGTAGCACTCGACGTACCAGCCCTCTTTGCCGTTCTCGAGCCGGTAGGGCTCGACCCGGCGCTCGGTGAACTGGTCCTCGTTCTCCTTGTAATAGCTCAACTCGAGGACCCGGCTGCCGGCGATCGCGTCGTTGACCATCCGTGCCACCGCGGCATCGCCGCCACCGGCCGAGGCGATCTCCAGCCCCTCCTCGGAGGGGTCATGACCCAGCGCCTTGACGATTTTGCGGCGGGCGCTCTGCAGGTCCGACTGCGGCAGGTGGTCGCCGAAGAGGTCGATCGCCGCCACCAGCGCCTTCGCCTCCAGCGGCAGCAGCCGCGCCGGGCGGGCGAAGTTGTCGCCGTAGGGCTCGGAGTCGACCTCGATCTCGTCGCCGAGGATTTCCGCGTAGAGGACGTAGGTGCCGCCGCCGAAGTTGACGACGTTGAGCAGCTCGACGTCCTCGCGCAGCTCCTCCTCGGTCAGTTCGAGCCGCCGGCGCAGGTCGGCGATCTGCAGCCGTTCCCCCTTTTTCGCCGCTTCGATCAGCATCCCGGCCAGGGTCACCAGGCGGGCGAAGCGCTCGGGACGGATCGCCGCCTCGCCGCGGCCGTTGGAGCGGGCGCGCCGAGTCGTCTCGCGCAGCGGCCGCTCGACGATCTCGGCCGGCTCGAAGCCGTTCTCATGGCGGTCGCGCAGCAGCGCCAAGCGTCCCTGCGTCTCCTCGCGGAGGTCGTCGGGCGCCAGCACCTCGGCGTTCTGCCGCCAGCGCAGCACCCAGGCGATCAGCTCGCGGACCGAGGCGTAGGTGGTTTCGAAGACCCTCCCCTTGCCGGGGGCGCCGTCGGACTTCTTTGCATCCCGCAGCGTGCCGTAGCTGCCGAAGTCGCGCTCGATCAGCCAGGCGATCCGCTCGCGGATGAAGATCTTCGCCGTCCCCTGGTTCTCCCCCAGCTGCCAGTCGGCGCGGCTGCCGTAGTCACGGCGATCGAAGTCCTCGGGCGGCGAGAAGTCGTGCTCGGCCTTGGAGGCGTACCCCACCTTGCCCTGGATCCGTGAGAGGCGGAAGACCCGCACCGCGTCGCGCTCGTGCGAGTGGCCGATCAAATAGAACTGGCCGCCGCGGAAGACGAGGTGGAAGGGGTCGACCTTGCGCTTCTCGGTCTCACCGCGCTCCATCGTGTAATAGGTGAACTCGATCGTCTTGCGGCGGGAGATCGCGGTCTCGATCTTGGAGAGGCGCTGGGAGAGGTCGCGGCCGCCGGCGGAGGCGGTCATCGCCATCTCGACCGGGGCGCGCTCGGCCTCTTTGAGCGGGTTCGGGTGCCCCCAGGCGACCTGCTGCAGGGCCAACCGCAGCGGCTCGGCGTAGGCGAAGCCGCCGTCGGTGAGCAGCATCAGCGCCGTGCTCAGCGCCGCCAGCTCGTCGTCGGAGAATTTGATCGCGTCGAGGTAGAAGTTCTCCGGCGGCAGCGAGTACAGCTCGGCCTCGAAGAAGCCCTCGCCGGGCTTCTCGACCCCGAGCTGGATGCCAAGGCTCTCCAGCTCGGCCCGGTCCGCGTAGAAGCGCCGCGCGAACGCGTCGTCGTTCATGTCGCTGTACCCCTCCACCTCTCGCTTGATCTCGAGCGCCGAAACGGGCCTGCCCTGGGCCATCAGGAACGAGATCAACGAGAGCTGGCGAATCAGCTTCTCGGTGTCCTTCGCCACGATGCGCAGGATAGTCTGCGGCGAACGCCATGGACATCCTGCGCAACCTCTTCGGGAGCCTGACTTCCGGCATCATCCGGCTCTTGGTTGCGGTGGGAATCCTCGGTGCCGCCTACCTCTTCATCGTCAAGCCGGTCCTGAAGACGGCCGGCGACACCTTCAAGGAAGCCAACGCGAGCTTCGAAAAGTCCTTCGGCGACAACGGGCTGAACAACATCAGCGGCACGATCGAGGACCTCGACAAGGAGGTCCAGCGCCAGATCCGCCGCTCACTGAACACGGCCCAGCAGAGGGGCCACAGGCGGCCCCTTGTCCGCTGTATCCAGCGAGCGCATCAGGACGTCAAAAAGATCGAACGCTGCACGCTGAGGTACTGAGGAACTCTTCCTAGAGCTGGGTGGCGATGACGCCGATCAGCGCCGTGATCACCACGCCGCCGACCTGCATCATCGTCCGGTTCAAGGAATCGAAGCGGGCATCGAACCGCTCCTCCATGCTCTCGAAGCGGATGTCCAGACGAGCTTCCATCTTTTCGAAGCGCGCGTCGACGCGTTCGAAGCGCGCGTCGATTCGCCCATCCAGCTGGTCGAAGCGCGCGTCTACCCGCGCGAAACCCTGATCGACCTTCGCGTTGAGGTCGTCGAGGCGCTCGTCGGTCCACGCTTCCCGCATCGTCTGCATATTGCCACCGTAACTTGCTGTCTGCAACGAGACAACACATGAGGGATCCAAAACTGTCGCCCAACAGTGCCTTTTCGTCCCCCCCGGGAGTGTCAGGCGGCGCGCTGCGCGAAGTACGCCGAGCCCGACAGAGCCCGGTCGAACCCTGACCAGGACTCGCCGGCGGGGAGCTGGCGCTCGATCCGGTCGAAGCTGCCGAGGCGGCCGCCGAGGTTGTCGATCATGTGGACCAGGACCGCCTCGCGGGTCGCGGGCACGACCGGCGAGCCGTGTTCGAGCGAGCCGTGGTGGCTGAGGATGATGTGGAGGACGCACTGGGCGAGGCCGGGGTCGAAGCCGGGCAGGTCCTCGATCGCCCGGCGCACGGTGTAGTAGCCGAGCGGGATCTCGCCCTGGAGCCGGCCGGCGTCGGTGAGGTCGATCGCCAGCGGATCGTCGTTGTAGGCGACCGTCTTGCCGATGTCGTGCAGCAGCGCCCCGGCGACGGCGACGTCGCGATCGATGCCGGGGAAGAAGTTGGCCGCGGCGGAGACCGCTTGGGCGACGGAAAGGGTGTGCTCGAGCAGCCCGTGGCGGTAGGCCTGGTGGTAGACCTTTGCCGCCGGGGCGTCGCGGAACCGCGCCCATGTCGGTGAGTCCTCACCGAAGAAGACGTCGAGCAGCAGGCGCAGCTGCGGGTCCTGGATCGTCGAGAGCAGCGCCCGCAGGTCACGCTCCAGCAGCTCGAGTGAGACCTCCGACTCGGCGGCGAGGTCCTCGGTCTCGTACTCGTGCGGCTCGGCCTCCCGCAGCTCGGCGATCTTGATCTTCGAGCCCCAGCGCTCGCTGATCTCGAAGACGCCGGTGACGAAGACGGGGCTGCCGCTGCTGCAGAGGGCATAGCGGACCTCCGCCTGCTCCCAGCAGACCGCCTCGGCGGAGCCGCTGGCGTCGCCGACCGAGAGTCGCAGCCAGGGGTCGCCGTTGCGCTTGCGCCGCAGCTCGCGCTCGCGCACCGCGTAGACGCCGCACACCCGCTGGCCGTCCTCGAGCTCGCGGAGCGGGACCCTTTCCGGCGGTGTGGGGATTGCCGTCTGCTCAGGCATCGCCCGACTCAAAGTAGAGAGGGGCGCGGACGGTTTTCCGCCCAGCTATTGCTGCGGTTTGCGGTGTGCCGGGCGTTTCGGCGCGAGGGCTTTCAGCTTCACGTTCACCGCTGAGCCGTACGGCAGGACCCTCCCCGGCGCCGGCCGCTGCTTGATCACCCTGCCGCCTTTCCCGGCTTTGGGGGTCACTTTGCCGAGCTTGCAGTTGTTTGCCTGCAGCGCCGTTCTCACCCGTTTCAGCTTCTTTTTCTTGAGCTTGGGGACGACGCAAGCGTCGAAACTTGCACTCACAGTCTGAGCGGCGCTAATCGGCACCACGCAGGTCGAGGTCCCGGTGCAACCAGCACCGCTCCATCCGGAGAACTTCGCTCCGCTCAGGG
This sequence comes from Solirubrobacterales bacterium, assembly GCA_036403715.1. GTDB lineage: Bacteria > Actinomycetota > Thermoleophilia > Solirubrobacterales > 70-9 > VAYN01. Next base: position 42,314 of record DASWQL010000024.1, on the reverse strand, counting down.
GCAGCGCGGTCAAGGTCACGACCGAGCCGTTGTTGAAGGCCGCCGTGCAGCTCGCCCCACAGGCGATTCCAGCGGGAGCGCTGCTTACGGTTCCCGTCCCGCTCCCGGCCTTGGAGACGGTGAGCATGTGCCGCCCGAGGACGTTGCCCGCGTTGACGATGAGCCTGCCGAAGTCCCCTTCGAAGGGACTGAATCCCGGTCCGAAGTAGTCGTCCCCCAGGTATGCATTGATGGCCAGCGCGTTCCCCTTCGTGGCCACAGCAGAGGTCCCGTCACTCCACTTCGCCAACTCGGTGGCTCCGGGGGTCAGGGTGACGTCGTTGCGGTAGTAGGCCGATAGGCCGCTTACGCCGGACAGCAGGGGGTTGGTCGGGTCGAAGGCACCGAGACCTACGTTTTCGAAGGCGCTGTCAGCCCCGACCTCATAGGGCGAGTAGCCGGCGGTGATCCAGCGTCCGTCTAGCGTATATCCGGCTCCAGTGCCCTCCCAATCGAAAGTAGCGCCGACAACGACGCCTCCTTGATCCTGGTAGTCGGCCAGGCTATTGCCGGTGGCGACGGCATCGAGCCAGGTGCAGTCACCCATTGCCAGGACAACGTCATAAGGGAGAAGCTGCGCTGCCGTGGGGGCCGCTTCGCTGCCATCGAAGAAGTCGACGGCGGAGACGCCTGGGTGGGCGAGGATCTGCGCACGTAGGGTTGCGGCCGGCACTTCAGCATCGCACTGCGACTCCAGGATCAGGATCCTGAGGGCTCCGGGGCTCGCCGCGGCCGTGCCGGCAAAGGCTCCGACGATCACCGTGATCGTGAGTAGGAAGAGCGCCACGCCGGTCCCCAGTCGTCCTGCTCGCATTGCATTCCTCCATTTGATCGACGGCAAAAGTTGCTTGAACCTACCGCTTCAGCTGCCGGCCGATCCTGCTCCCTTCAGACGAGGGTCCCAGCCCAGTGGCCGAAGGTGACGGCGGCGAAGCCCACGACGAGCGATAGACCGAGGTTGAGGAGGGCGAGATCGGCCTGCCCCCCCTCACGAAGCCGGTGCGAATCGAGGATCCAGGTCGAGAAGGTGGTGAAGGAGCCGATGCCGCCGCCGGCGACGATCGCGAGGGCCTCACCGTGCAGCGCCGCGCCGGCGACCAACCCGAGCGCCAGGGCGCCTGCGAGGTTGACGGCGAAAATCCCGAGCGGGAAGGGGCTCCGGACCCGGGCCGCGATCTCGGCATCGATCACGAAGCGGGCACCGGCGGCGACGCCGCCGAGCAGCCCGACCGCGATCCATCCGGGCGCGCTCATCGCGTCGCCCACCGCGGGCGTCGCTCCTCGAAGGCGATACCCAGCCGGACGCAGAAGAACCCCGCGGCCAGCGTCGCCGCGCAGTAGGCAGCGGCGAGGGAGGTGTGGCCCTGGTCGACCAGCTCGAAGAGCTCCAGCTGCAGGGTCGAGAAGGTGGTCAGCGTGCCGCAGATCCCGATCCCGAGGAAGGGATGGGCGAGGCTCTCCTCCGGGTGGTCGCGCAGCAGGGCGAAGAAGTAGCCCAGCAGCAGCGCCCCGGCGATGTTGACCGCGAAGGTTGGCCAGGGGAAGGCGCCGTCGCCCGGCGGGAACGCCTGCGCCAGCCCGACCCGGATCAGCGCCCCGACGACGCCGCCGGCGTAGATGGCCGCCAGCTTGCGGCCGGGATGTCGCTGGAAGTTCACGAAGGCGGGGATTATGCCTTTATTGACGTTCATCGATGAATCTTCTAGCCTCGGCGGCATGGCCAGGACCCCCGAGCTGCCGGTGATCGAGTGCTGCACGCCGCTCGCCGGCGCGACGCTGACCGAGGAGCGGGCGGTCGAGATCGAGGCGGTGCTGAAGGCCGTTGCCGATCGCCACCGGCTGCGCATCGTCAATCTGCTGCTGCGCGCCGGCGGCAAGGCGGTCTGCGTCTGCGAGGTGCAGCCGCTGCTCGGCCTCTCGCAGGGAACCGTCAGTCACCACCTCAAGCAGCTGGTCGAGGCGGGCCTGGTCCGGCGCGAGTCCCGCGGCACGTACAGCTACTTCAGTCTCGTTCCGGGCGCGCTGGAGTCGGTTCGAGAGGTCTTCTCCTCGAAGGGTCGGCCCTGATGCCCCGCGCCCTCTTCGTCTGCCTCCACAACGCCGGCCGCTCGCAGATCAGCGAGGCGCTGTTCCTGCGGGCAGCCGCGGGCGACGGTGAGTCGCCGCGCCACGAGGCGCGCTCGGCCGGGACGACGCCCGCCGACGGCGTCCACCCGGAGGTGGTCGAGGCGATGGACGAGCTGGGGATCGACCTCTCCTCCCGCGTCCCCCACGAGCTCAGCCGCGAGGACGCCGAATGGGCCGACGTCGTGGTGACGATGGGCTGCGGCGACGAGTGCCCCTACATCCCCGGCAAGCGCTACGTCGACTGGGACCTGCCCGACCCGAAGGGACTGCCGCTGGAGGAGGTACGGCGGATCCGCGACGAGATCGCCAACCGGACCGCCGCCCTCGCCGCCGAGCTTGACGGCGCCCGCTGAGCGAGCGCCCACGAGGGCAGGCCGCGAGAGCCCGACCGATTTTGTCCCCACCCCGCTGGGGACGAAGTCGGCTGCGGCCTGTCCGGCTCTAGGGTCGGAGCGGTGATGGGTGGAGCTAGAGGGGTGATGGCGCTGGCGAGGTCCTTCGCCGGCTACCGGGCGACGGTGATCCCGACGCTGCGGCGGGAGCAGCGGCGATGGCGAGGGCCGGCCGAGGCGATTCCCGACCCGGTGCTGCGCCGCCAGGCCCTGGCGGCGCTGGAGGGCAAGGCGCGGAACGTCGAGGCGGTCGGCGTCTTCGCGACGCTGGCGCCGCGGGCGCAGCGGGGCCGGGCGATCCGCGTGATGACGGCGCTGCAGATCGCCGTCGACTACATCGACACCCTGAGTGAGGCGGCCGCGGAGAACCCGCTCGAGGACGGGCTGCAGCTGCACCGGGCCCTGGTCGCCGGGCTGACTCCCGGCGCCGAGGCGGAGGACTGGTATCGCCTCCACCCACAAGGCGACGACGGTGGCTACCTCTCGGCACTGGTCGCCGCCTGCCAGGAGAGCCTCCGGCGCCTTCCCTCCCAGGCCGCGATCCTGCCGCTCGCGCGACGGGCCGTCGAGCGCTGCGGCGAAGGACAGAGCTACACCCACGCCGCCGGCGCAGCGGGCAAAGGGGGGCACGACCCAGCCGAGTCTCTGGAGCGCTGGACGAACGAGCTCGACGGCCCCCCGGACTACCGCTGGTGGGAGGTCGCCGCCGGCGCCTCTTCTTCGGTCGCCGCGCACGCCCTGATCGCCGCCGCAGCGCGCCCGCGGGCGACCGAGCAGGAGGCGGAGCTGATCGACGCCGCCTACTTCCCCCCGGTCGGGGCGCTCACGGTCCTGCTCGACGACCTGATCGACCGCGACGAAGACGCGGCGGCGGCCGAGCACAACTACATGGCCTACTACCGGAGCAGCGAGGATGCCGCGAACCGCCTGGAGCTGCTGGCCGGCCGGGCCTCAGCCGCCGTAGCGAAGCTGCCCCAGCGCCGCCGCCACGAGGCGATCCTGGCCGGCGTCGCCGCCTTCTACCTCAGCGCGCCCGAGGCAAGCACCGCCTTCGCCCGCCCGATCCGCGACCGCCTGCTCGATGCGCTGGGGCAGGGAGCCCGGGGGCTGCTCGCGGTCATGCGCCTGCGGCGCCCCTGAGACGCAAACGGCCCGGAGGGGCAGGGAGCACCTCCAGGCCATGGACGTTTGCGCTTATGGACCGAAGCCGCCCAGGGAGAACGGGACGGTCCGAGAAGCGAAATAAGAACATACACGGACCAGTCTGTCAAGCCGGCGCTATGAGTCGGCCACCGGTTCCGCCCATCGCTGCGCCTCGGCGAAGCCGAGGTACGGCAGCAGCGTCAGCAACACCAGCTCGGGGCGGAGTTGTCGCAGGCGGTCCAGCCGCCCGAGGCGGACGTGGTCGCCCACCAAGCCGACGAGACCCGCCACCATTGCCTCGTCCGTCGAGCCGGGCAGCCGGGCGTCGACCGGCGCTTTGATCCGTAGAAAGCCGACAAGTCGCCCGACCAGGCGCTCGTAGTCGCTGGGTTGCCCGCGGCTCGAAGCAGCGTCCAATACCAGCATCCTGGCCAGCTCCGGCCGCTCGATGGCAAAGTCGACACCGGCGCAGACCCCGGCCGCGACCTGGGCCGGCCACTCTTCCTCGGCCACGCACGCCTCCAGCATGGCAGTCTCTAGTTCGTCGAGAGCGGCGGCTCGCAATTAGGAACAGCAGTCTACCACGGGAATCCGCCTTCGAGCACAGTCGTCAGCGAGCCCGGCAGCTGCGGGCGATGCCGGGGGTGCTCACCTTGCGACCCCCGACCAGGGTGTAGGTGGCTCGGGCGAAGGAGAAGAAGCCGGCGCTGAAACGCGACGGGATCGGACAGGAGGCGCTCAGGTAGCTGCGCTCGCGGCCGCGGTATCTGAAGCGGCGCGACAGGGTCATTTCGAAATGCGCGAAGCGCGGCCAGGGTCCGAGCGACGACGGCAGGTCCCCGACCAAGGCCATCCCGAAGCGGCCGGAGCCCTGGCGGACCGCGAACGGCACCACGGCGACGGTCGGCGGGCTGGCGGCGAACGCATGCAGAATCACCGCCCTCCTCCCCTCCACCCGCCCGTTGAAGGCCAGCAGACTGGCGTGGATCCTGAACGGCCTCTGGTGGGGCAGCAGCACGTCGGCCTCGAGGCGGCCGCGGCCGACCAGCGCCTGGCCGCAAGCGGCAAGCGCTTCGGGCTGTTTCGTGTCGCGCAGTCTCCGCAAAGAGCAGTTCGCCAGCCCACGGGTAAAGAGCACTCCCTGTCCGGGCAGGGCGAGTTCCACCCGAGTCACCCGCGGCAGCTCGGAGCCATCGGCGGTCTGCAGGCCGCCCTCCAGGTGCACCGCAACCGGAGCCCGGCGGTCGCGAGGCAGCTTCAACGGCGACAGCCGGCCGTCGAGGGAGACGATCAGGGTGCCGTGCTGAGTGCGCTCGCCGATCGCGAGTCCCGCGCCGAGGGCCCCGAGCAGCGCCAGCGCCGCAAGCGCGGCAACCGCCCGTGCCGCCGATCCGCGTGACAGCGCCCTCGGCGTCACCCGTACCTGGAGAACTTGAAGCTGCAGTAGTCGAAGCCGAAGGCCAGGACGACGTTGTTGGCGAGGTTGCCGTTGTGGATGAAGCGCGCCGTCAGTCGCTGCGCCTTGATCGGGTGGTTGGCCCGCAGCTGCGCGGTGATCCGCTCCAGGTAGGACTCCTGATTCTTCAGATAGCCGAACCACTTGCTCAGCTTTGCGGCATCGGCGATAGGTCGCGGTACGACGGCGATCTTCGTCACGGTCGAGCCGAAGATCGCCGTCGCCTTGGCGAACTTGCCGGTGGCAACGGTGATGTGATCGGCGCTGATGTCCGAGCGAGCACCCTTCATCGCCTTCTGCGTAGCGAGGGCATCCGGCTTGCAGATGCCCTCCAGCCGAGCCACGTATTCCTCACGGGTCGGCGTTTCGGCGGCGGCCGCCATCGCGCTGCCCAGCAGCACTGCGGACAGCACGGCGACGATCGTCCAACCGCACCGGCGATTTCTGGGTCTACGTGCATCCATTCCCTGTGGTCCTCTCCTGGCTTGGCGGCAATCTAGGTTTCGACCGTGCCTTCCCACTCAGCACGTTGCGACGGGGAAGGATTCGGTCGAGCAGCGGCGGCACATGCCAGACCCGATCGCCGAGCAGCAGCATAAGAGCCGGCAGCAGGACGATTCGCACGACGGTGGCGTCGAGCAGGATCGCCACCGTCAGGCCGACGCCCATCTGGCTCACGGTGGCGATCGGCGTCGTCGCGAATGAGACGAAGACGGCGGCCATGATCGCGGCGGCTCCGGTGATCACCCCCGCCGTCTTCTCCAGTCCGAAGGCGACCGCCGCTCGATTGTCGCCGTCGATGTCGTAGCGCTCTCGCATGCGGGCGACGAGGAAGACCGCGTAGTCGATCGAGAGGCCGAAGGTGACACCGAAGATTGCCCCCGCTCCGACCGTGTCGACGTAGGGGTGGCCGCCGAGCGGGTAGCCGTCGGGGATCTGGCAAACCAGGGTCAGGACCCCGATCGCCGCCGCCACCGAGGCAAGATTGAGGACGACGGTGAGCAGTGCCAGGAGCGGCGCGCGCAGGATCACCACCAGCGCCAACAGGATGAAGAGGACGAAGGCGCCGATCACCAGCGGCAGCCGGTCCCGGGTCGCCTGGCCGTAGGTGTTGAGCATGGCGGCGCCGCCGGTGAGGCCGGTGCGCAGGTCGCCTTCGCTCGCGATCTGCTCCGCATCCCGCTCCAGGCGGTCGCCGACCCGCCGCGAGCCCGCGGTATTGAACGGGTGGGTGGAGACGATCAGCATCCGCGCCGCCTGGCCGCCGCGGTCGACGCTGACCGCCTCACCGGCTTCGGCACGGCGGCGCGGCGGCGCCCCGTCGAGGGCAGAGAGGACGAAATAACCGGAATCGAACAGCTTGGGGGAGTCGTCGCGCAGCTGCCTGGCCCCCTGCACCAGCGGTGCCGCCATGGCGGAGACCCGTACCCGTGCCCGGCGCAGGCCGACCTGGAGCGGATGGGAGCGACGGAAGCCTTCCGAGAGCCCGCTCCGCAGGGCCCCCGCCCCACCATGGAGTTCGACCAGGCCTCCGGCGAGTCGTTCGGCACCGTCGCCCAGACGGTCCAGCCCGCCGCTGAGACCGGTCGCCGCTGCGGAGAGCCGGCCGACCCCCTCTTCGAGCTGCTTGCCACCCGGCACCAGGCGGTTGAAGCTGCCGTTTACCTGCTGCGCGACGCCGCGCAGACGCCGAACTTCGTCACGGTTGAGAGCGATCGTTCGAGCCAGGACCCGCGCCTGGTTCGCCGCCCGCGAAAGCGACGGATCCTCAGCCGCGGCCCGTTCCAGCTCCCGCGCCAGCTTGCGTGCCCGTGCCAGCTCGCCGCCGCGCATCCTCGGCAGCAAGGAGCGCAGGCCGAGGGTCAGCGTCAGGCTGCCGACGGAGGCCTTGCGCTGCCCGTCCGCAAGGCGCTTGCTGCCGTCTTCCAGCCGCCCGATCGCCGCCGACGCCTCCACGCCGCGGTCGGCGGCGCGGCGAAGCTCGGAGGCGATGATGCCGGCCCCCGCCGCGGCTCGTTCGGAGCCCTGGGCGAGCAGGCCGCTGCCGTCGGCCCCTTCGGCAAGACCCGAGCGCAGCGCTCTGACAGCGCCGGCGGCGCGGCGCAGACCAGGTCCGAGCTGCGCCAACTGGGCCGGGCCGTCCGGTCCCTGGGAAGCGAGCTTCCGGCCGAGCGAGCGCAGCGGCTGCGTCTGCCGCGCGATCGGCCCCGGACCGATCACCGCGCGGATCCCCGGTTCGGCGGCGATCCGGCGCTGCCAGCGCGCCAGCAGGGCCAGCCTCTGCCGGCTGGTGATCGCGCCCTTCTCGGTTGCGGCGACGAGGATGAACGGCGCCTCCCATCCGGGGCCGACGGCGCGGTCGATCGTCTCGGCGCTCTTGCGCGCCTGGTTGGAGGAGGGAAGCTCGTCGATGCCGGGCGCGCCGGTGGTGAAGGCGAGCGCCGGCAGCGCCAGCAGGACCAGCGGCGCCGCGACGACAGCGGCGGCCAGGGCGGGGTTGCGCAATGCCGCCGAGGCGACGCCGGCGACGCTGAGCTCAGACCGGTTCGGACCAACGCGCCGAATCCGCCCGGCGTTGATCCGCCCGCCCAACAGCGCCAGCAGCGGCGGCACCGCGAGGTTCGAGACGACGATGCTGATGACGGTGACGACCGCGGTGGCGGTGGCGAGGGAGAGCAGAAGCGAGCCGGGCTGGAGGACGGCGGAGAAGAGCAGCGCGACGATCAGGGTGGCGCCGGCGAACAGCGTCGTGCGACCGGCGCTTGCCCGGGTCCTGGCGGCGGCGGCCCAGCGATCGTGCCCCGCCTCGAGCTCCTCGCGGAAGCGCGAGACGATCAGCAACGAGTAGTCGACCCCGAGCGCGAGCCCCATCATCGTGCAGACGACCAGCGAGAGGGCGTCGATCGTCATCGCCGAGCTGAGCAGGGTGAGAACGCCGCGACCGGCGAGGACGGTGAGTGCGCCGAAGGCAAGCGGGATCGCCGCCGCGACGATGGAGCGGAAGACGAGCAGCAGGACGAGGACCAGCAGCGGCGCCGCCAGCAGCTCCGCTCGCTCGGTGGCGCTCAGCGATTCCTCCTGAAGCGCCCGCGAGACGCTTGCGAACCCGGACTGGGTGGCGACCACCGGGGAGCGCACCCGCGCCGCGAGCGTGCGTTCCAGAGACGGCACGGTGTCCCGCATCGCCCGTGCCAGTGGTACGTGGTAGTCAACTAAGACGAGTGCTTTTCCCGATGCCGGCCGCAGGCCCTCGACGGACCCCTGGTCCCAGGGCGAGATCACCGTCGCCTCGGAGTCGCGCCGCAGAGTGGCTACCAGCCGAGGGCCCTGCCGGTCGAGCGCCTGGCTCGGCCCACGCAGCAGCACGACGATTGGCGAGGAGTCGCCGAAATGGCTTCGGGCGAGGTCTTCGCCTTCGTCAGCCGAGGTGCCCGCGACGGCGAGCGAGAGCGGCGCCAGCCTGTCCTCGACATGCCGGCCGAGCACGCCGAGGAAGGCGCACGAAAGTAGGACGACGGCCAGGCCCGCGAGTGCTCGCCGGTCCCTCACCTAGCGAGAGTCCCTCCCATTGAGGGAGGAGTCTATGTCAGCGGCTGCAAGCTATTGGTACGCCGCTGTCCATGGCAGCCGGCCCCCTGCACGTCCCAATCAAAGCGGGCGTCCAGCGTCTTCAGAACTGCGCGGCAGCCAGGGTGACGACCATGACTCCCGCGAAGCCGAACAAGATCCGGTTCAGGTTCTCGAACCGGGCATCGATCTTGTCGAAACGGGCGTCGATGTCGGTTTCCAGCCTGTCGAAGCGGGCATCGACTCGATCGAAGCCGCGATCGACCTTCGCGTTGAGGTCGTCGAGCCGCTCGTCGGTCCAGCTCTCCCGCATCGTCGGCATTCTGGCACCGTAAGGTTTTGTCTGCAACGAGACAACGCCTCCCGGTGCCGGCATCGGAACTTCTCTGCGTCGGAAGGGCTAACTTTCCGCGCCCCTCTTGCCGCAGTCGGTCTTCACGCCCGGGTTGGAGTCGTGGACCTTGCCGTTCTGGGCGTCGAACTCGACCTTGGCCCGCGGCGTCGTCTTGCAGAGTCCGCCGGTGTTGACGAGCAGGCCCTCCTTCCCCCCGCGCGTCGTCAGGACGAACCTGCTCACCGGCGCGTCGGGAAGCGCTTCGAAGGTGTTGCGGATCCGTCCGTTCACCGAGTCGATGCGGCCGGCGAGGTCGATATGGACTCGGCCGCCGAGCGATGCCACCAGGTCCGGCAGCTTGTGGTTGGAGGAGCGCAGGTAGACGGGGCCCCGCAGTGGCCGGTCGAGCAGCGGAGTCCAGACCCTCGCATAGCCGTAGACCGAACCCTGCGGGCAGCGCTCGGCGGCATATCGCGCTCGGGTGCAGACGTTGCGGATATGGGCGTTCTCGAGCAGCTCGGTGCCCGGCAGGGTGACCGCGATGCGTTTGATGTTGGCGTCTGCGTCGCGGGTGGTGAGGGCCGTTCGGACCTTCGGGTGGGCGCCGCGGTGCGTCGGCCCGAGCAGCCGCATCGAGATCTGAGGCTTGAAGGCAAGCGCACTGCAGGAGCCTACCTGGAAGCGCGCGGAGCGCTTGGCGCCGATGCCCTCGGCGGACGTGGCGACGGCCTCGACGGCGGTGCGGTCACAGCTCGTCGGGTTGCGCATGAAGCCGGGCTTGTCGACGTCGATGCGGACGTCACGGTAGGGCAGCGGGATGCCTCCGAGGATCTGGGGCAGCGGGTCGGTCTCGACCGTCGCCTGCGCGGTGGTCGGGTCGACCCTGATCGCGACGCGGCTGAGGACCGTCCCGAGGTCGAACGGCCCGGCCTGGGCGGGGATCTCGAGCAGGAGGCTGTAGGGGGCGCCTTTGTAGGGGCCGGCGAGGTAGACCGCGGTCGGGACACCGCCCGGCTGGGGAATGGAGAAGGGGAAGGCCCCCGCGCCGAGGAGGATCGTGGTGGTGCCCACCCTGCTCGTGGCCGGGCAGGCCGCGGCGGCCGCCCGGGCCTCATCGCAAACAGTCACTCCGGCAAGCTTCGCCAGCTCCCCATCGGGCAGCGTCGCCTCGATCCGGGAGAGGTTCTGGTCGCCGTCGCGGCGGGTCAGCCGCAGGACGAAGGGGGAGTCAGCGCCCGCCACCGGGTCGGTAACGCCTGCCTGAAAGGCGGGATCGAAGCCGCCCTTGCCGGCGCAGTCTTCGCTGATCGTCATCGGGGCACGGAACGAGACCGGGTGGTCCACCGCCCAGGAGGAAACCTCCGTGCGGATGGCGTAACTGCCGCAGACCGGCGGGTTGACCAGCGGAGCGGTGGGCCCGCCCCGCAGATCCAGATGCAACGCTCGGAACGGCAGTTGTGGCAAGTCAGAGAGGGTCAGGGTCGCCTGGCCGGTATCCGGATCGAGGGCGATCTTCCCCGGAAGCTTCATGTAAAAGCCGGGGCCCTTCACCATGAGATAGAAGGCCACCAGGGCGTCGAAGGGATTGTCGGATTGCCTGGCCAGGATCACGTCGCCGTGCAGCGGTTCTTCGACCAGCGGGGTGTCGATGTCGACGCTGCCCAGCTTGGCGGCATTCGGGCAGTTCGGGGCGTCGTTGGAGCCGAGCTCGATTCCAGCTGCGCCGCAGCCGAGGAGCCCGGCCGCGGCCGAGAGAGACACCGACATGCCGGCGGGAAGTGCGATGGAAACGTCGCGAATCTGCGCCGCGGCAAAGCCGTCCGGGCCTTCGCTCTGGGGCACGCTGATGTTGACGTCGAGCCCCGTCGGTGAGCCGGCGCGGCGCGTTCCCGGCGTGACGGCGACCGACGGCTCGAAGGGAAGTCGATCGCAGCCGACGAGCTCGAACGGTTCACCGTCGGTGTCGGAGGTGACGAAAGCGCGGGAGAACACCCCGGGGCTCTGCCACGAGTCGACCGCCGCGCTGAACCTCACAGGAGCGCCGGGACAGAAGGTGGGAAGGGTTATGAGAGGAACGGAAGACACCGGGCCGGCGCCCCCCCGGGCGGCGTCGTGGGAGGGATCGGCCGGCGCACCCCAGAGGGTGATATCGATCGAATCGACGACGACCGACTGCGACGTCCGGGTGCTCAGCATCGAGATCCCGTAATCGTCAGGGCGCAGCCGCGCCTCGACGAAAATCGGCGCCCCGGCGACAACGAGGCCGAAGAGAGCGAGGCTGTTCTCGGGCGGGGCCAGGTTGAACACCGCCGTCACGGTCCCGCCATTGATGACGGCGACACCCACCTGGGTGTCGAGCGGGCAATTGGTTCCTCCGCCATCTTTGATGAGCAGGAACGGCGGGCATCTCGGCCCTGCCATCGGGTTGCCTACCAGCCCGGCGGGAAGGTCGATGTGGATGTCGCGTGGGTTTGCCTGGACGGTCCCACCCGTGCCTTCGAATCCCAACTTGATCTGCAGGTCCGGGTGGGAGCCGGCCTGGCGACTGGGCACGCCGTCGATCGACGCCGAGACGCCGAGGTCGGCGATGGCGAATTCGGCCTGCGCAGCTGGAGCCGCCAGTGCCGCCACCGCGATGATGCAGGCGGCGGCGATCACTCCCTGTGAGCAGCTACGTCGAACCCTGGCAATGGTCGCCGGTGCGTCCATCAACGCCGGAGACGGTAATCGATGCGGCGTCCGGCTCTAGCGGGCGCCCTTTCCGCTCTTGCCCCGCGCCTCCGCCGCGACCCCACAGCTCCGCGTCATGTTCGCCGTCAGCGTGCGCCCGTCTTCAAAACCGAAGGAGGCGCGGGCGAAGGTGAAGGTGGCGCCGGGGAAGCCGGCGGGGGCGGGACAGCCGGCGGAGAGGAAGCTGCGGCTGCTCCCCCGGTAGCTGAAGGTGCGCTTGAGCGAGAGCGAGACCCCGGAGACGTAACCCCATTCGGCGGCGACCCGAGGCAGCTCGGCGGTCAGGGTGGTGCGGTAGGTACCGTCGGCGCGGGATAGCTTGAAGGCGAGGACGTTGGACTGCGGCAGCGGCTCGGTGCCGTAGATGTGGGCAAAGATCACGTGATCCCCGTGCAGGGTGCCGTTGAAGGCGACCACCTTGCCGGAGGAGGGGAAGGGCGACTGTTCGGGGAGGACGACGTTGGCCTTGAAGGCGCCTTTGCCGATCACCGAGTCCGGGCAGGTTTCGATCGCTTCATTGGTCGAGGCCGGTTGGATCTGGTGGTAGTGGCAGGCCGGCAGGCCGTGGTAGTCGAGGCGGCCGTTGCGGTTGATCGCCAAGGAGATCGTCCGCAGCTGCGGCGGCGCCAAGCCGTCGGTGGTCTTGATCTGGCCGGCGAGGGTAACCCTGACCGGCGCGGCGCCCTGGCGAGGCAGGTCATGGGGTGCGATTCCACCGGTGAAGGAGACCCGCAGGTTGCCTTCCTGGGTGACCTCCGCCCCCGCGGTCCCCGCCCAGATCAGGCAGAGCGCCGCCGCGAGCCCAATGGCCCTAAGTGAACTTGGACGGTTCAAAGCGGCAGTAGGTGAATTCGAAGACGAGCACCTGGTTGTTGGCCAGGTTGGCATTGTGGGTGAGGCGAACCACCATCCCCTGGGCGGCGGTCTTCTGATTCGCGGCGAGCTTGTCGGCGGTGGCTTGGAAGAGGTCGGCCTCCGTCTTCACGTAGCCGAGCCATTTGCCGAGCTTCGCCGCATCGGCGGGAGGCTCGGGGACGGCCGCCAGCTGAGCCTCGGTCTTCCGCAGCGCCTTGGCCGCGGCTTCGAACTGCCTGGCGGCGGCGGTGAGTCGGCCGGCCTTGACCTTGGCCCTGACCCCCTTGAGGATCTTCTTGTTGGCCTCCGTGTTGGCCTTGCAGATCGGCTCCACCTGCGCGGCGTAGGAGTCACGGGTGACTTCGCTCGCCCCTGCTGCTCCCCCCGTGAGGACCACCAGGGTGGCGACCACGGGGATCAGCAGCGTCGCTCTCCTCATCGGGCTAACTCCGGCGGTGCTTGGCGCGGGCTGCCTTCTTGCCGCAGCTGTTCCGCACCACCGGCCGCGAGCTTGCCCGCTTGCCGTTCTGGCCGGTCATCTTCACTTCCGCCTTCGAGGTCGACTTGCAGAGGTTGCGGGAGTTGACCAGCAGGCTCTTCTCGCCGCCCTTCATCTTCAAGACGAAGCGGGAGACCGGGGCGTCCGGAACCACTTCGAAAGTGTTCCTGATGCCGCCGTTGACCGAATCGATCCGTCCCGCCAGCTCGATGTCGAACTGGCCGTTCAGGGTCGCCACCAGGTCGGGCAGCGGGTTGGAGCTCGAGCGCAGGTAGACCGGCCCTTCCAGCGGCTTGTCGAGCAGCGGCGTGGTCGCCTTGGCGAAGCCGTAGATCGAACCGTCGGGGCAGTTCTTGTCGGCGAACTGGACCCGGGTGCAGATCGTGCGGATGTGCTCCTGGGCGAGGAACTCCGAATGCGGCAGCGTCACCGCCACCCGCGAGATGTTCGCTTCGTGCTTGTGGGTGGTCAGGGTCGCCGTCAGCGCCTGGTAGTCGCCGCGGTTGGTGCCGCCCTTGACCTTGAAGGCGAGCTTGGGGGCGAAGTCAAGGCTGGCGCAGTCGCCGACCTTGAACGGGGCCGAGGGGTGGGCGGTGGCGCCGTCGATCGAGCTGATCGTCGTCGTCACGAAGCGCTGTTCGCAGGAGGTCGGGTTGACCGTGAAGTCCGGTTTCTGGACTTCGATCCTGACGTCGCGGTAGGAGATCGGCACGCCTTCGAGGATCTGCGGCAGCGGATCGGTCTTGGCGATCACCTGGGTGGTGACGGGGTCGACGTTGATCGCGGTGCGGACGACGATAACCCCGAAGTCGAAGGGGCCGGACTGTGCCGGAACCTTGGTGATGAGCGAGTAGGGGGCGCCTTTATAGGGGCCCGCAAGGTATAGGGCCGTCGGGTCCTTGCCTGGCTGGGGCACGAACAGCGGGAAGGCGCCGGTGCCGATCGCCGTGGTCGAGATGCCGACCTGGCTGCCTTTGCCGCAGTTGCCGGTCGCCGCCAGGGCGTCGGGGCAGACTTCCACACCCTTCAGCTTCGCCAGCTCGCCCTCGGGCAGGGTGACGTCGAGGCGGGAGATGTTCTGTTCGCCGTCCTGGCGGCGGATCCGGATCGTCAGCGGCGAGATCCCCCCGGCGACCGGGCTGGCGACGCCCGCCTGCAGGGTGGGCTTAAAGGAACCGCCGCCGCTGCAGTTTTCGTCGATCACCATCGGGTTGTCGAAGGAGACCGGGTGCGGCGACGCCCAGGAGGTTATTTCGACGTGGGTGCGGTAGGTGCCGCAGGTGTCCGGAGTGACGAGGGGAGCCGTCGGGCCGCCGCGGAAGTCCAGATGAACTTCTTCGAATGGCAGCTGGGGAGTGTCCTCGAAGACCGTGGTCAGCTGACCCGTCTGCTTGTCGACGTCAAGCTTGCCCGGAATCTTCAGGTAGAAGCCCGGTCCGTGCGCGACCAGGTAGATGGCGAAGGTGGAGTTGAAGGGGTTTTCCTTCTGCTTGGCGAGGAACACGTCGCCGGCAATCGGTTCTTCCAGCAGCTGGGTTTGGATCGTCACGTTGCCGAGCTTGGAGGAGTCGGGGCAGCTGGGGGCGGCATTGTCCTGGAGCCCGATCTGCACCAGGGAGCAGGCCCCGAGGCCGGCCACCGCGGAGGTCGACACCGTCACGCCCCTGGGGAAGGCGACGGCCACTCTGCGTACATGAGCCGTGGCGATTCCATCAGCCCCTTCGTTCTGGGGCACCTGGATCCTGACGTCGAGCCCCGTCGGTGAAGCGGCGCGATGAGTGCCCGGCTGAGCCACGAGTGAGGGTTCGAAGGCGTTCCGATCGCAGCCTTCCCAGAGAAACGGACTGCCGTCGAGGTCCATGTTCGCCGAGAGGGTATGGAAGACGCCCGGGTTCTGCCAGGAGTCGGCCGAACCAGTGAAGGTCGACGGCACCGTGCTGCACGAGGTCGGGTTGGTGTTGAAGGGAAGCCGCTCTTTGACACCGGTACCGTGGTCGAAAGGCACTCCCCAGATCGTCACGTCCACCGAGTAGAGCGGGACCGACTGAGAGATCCTGGTGCTCATGGCTGAAATCCCATGGTCGCCCGGGCGGACCGTCGGCTGGATGAAGACCGGGACGCCGAGGACGACAAAGGCGAAGAGACCCGGAACGTCGTCCGAGTGCGAGATGTTGTACAGAGGCACGCCCGGCCCAACGGATTCGCCGAACCTAAGCGACACTTCGCCGATCTGCGTTGCCGGAGGACACTCGTTGAGGCCACCATCGACAACCAGCAAAAATGGGGGGCAGGCCGGAACCACGGTTGGATTGCCGGTGAGCCCGACCGGCAGGTCGACCGAAATGTTCTTCGCATTACCGTCGGGCTCTCCGGATTCCAGTTTCGGAAAGACGATGTGAGTCGTCAGGTCTGGATGGGCACCGGCCTGCCGCACCGGCTCGCCGTTCAGCGAGGTGGAAGCCCCGAATTCGCTGACGCCGAAGTCCGCTTGGGCAATGGGAGCGGCCACCGCAGCTGCCACACCGCAGCACACCGCCGCGAGGAACGCTTTGGAACAGAAACGTCGAATCCGGTTCATCGGTCGCTCTTCCTTCTGGTTGCGGTTGTCCCTGGCTGCCGTGGTGACCCTCATCGACCCTGCCCCTGTCGAACCTGTTTTTGGCCTTGCTTGACCGGGTGCGTCTTGACACAGCGGGACTTGCCTCGGACCTTCACCCGATGGCGGCCCTTGCCGCAGCGTTTCCTCGCCGGCGCCCTGACGTTGCCGGGGCCGCTCAGCCCTTCGGAGCCGCCGAACGGGAGTTCAGGGCCGGCGCCAGGCGTTGCCTTGCAGTCGTCGCGAAGGCATTCGATCGGCGGGTCCGGGTTCTGCGAGCGAAACCCTCCTTCGACGCGCGCGTCGTACATGTCGTTGACGTTGTCCCGATCCTGGCCGACGAGACGCTGGGGAGTGGCGAAGTAGACGTCGTGACCGCTCGGCGTCGCTTCGTGGAAGATCGCTTCCAGGTTCTGCGTGCCGGGACTGATCAGCGAGACATGACCGTCCTGGTAGGAGTAAACGTCCCTGACTCCGTTCGAGTCGGTCGGGACGAGGGCGTTGGGCGTATCGAAGAAGACCTGGCCCTGATCCGTGACCGCTGCGGCGAAGTGGCGTTGCATGGGTGAGTTTTGGTTCGACACGATTCCGATATGGGGTGCGCCCATGGAAGGGCCGCGGTCGGAACGGCACGAGGCGCAGGTGAGTTCGTCGGTTTGGGAGTCGTAGAGGTAAAGCTCCAACGCTCCGGCATTGTCATAGGACGTGAGCTGCACAGAGCTGTCGAAGGCGAGGTACCTGCCACTCGGACTGGTGGAGTAATTCTTACCGCTTCCGACATTTCCGATCAGCTCTTGTGTACCGGCGTGCGCGTAGAAGAGATCGCCATTGAGATGGAAGTCGGTGTAGTAGGCGTCACCGGTTTCCGCATCCACGTAGAGGACCTGGCCCACCGAGCTGGCGAGCAGGTCCGTCGTTTCGGTCTCGGCGTCCCAGCGGCTGAGCGGCCCCAGTCCGATCCCTCGGTAGACCACATAGCGACCGTCCGGAGAAGCGCCCTTGAAAGTCGATGCGGGCGCGGAAGATACCGTCTTCGTCACCCCACCTTCGCTCAGTTTCAGTGAGAAACCCGTGCCGGGGTCCTGAAAGTAGATCCTCGAAGCGTCGTCGGAAACTTCCTGCTCGGCATGCAAGCTCGAATCCGTTCCTTGCACACCCGGGCCGACGAGAGTGAGCCCGTCGGCCTGCGACCACGCGTACAGGCCAAAACCTTCGGACGGCGACTCCGGCAGCAAGGGTGCGGCCGTGTCGAAGACTACGGTGCTCAGATCGGGCGTCCCCCCGACGAAGGTCTCAATTCCCCCGTTAACACCCTGGAGATCGTACGTAAGCCTGGTGTCGGGCGTGGTGGCCACCAGCGTGTACTGCTTCGCGGGCACGTCGTAGATGTAGAGATTGCTGTCGCCGGCCACCCCCCCATCGCCGAGCGCTCGTTTGCTCCCCACCAGAACCCGGGTCAGGTCGTCTGACACGGCAATTACCGAACGGACGACCGCGGCAACTGCCGGACCGGTGGTGGTGTTCGGTGGGTCGACAGGGGTGCTCTGCCAACCATCAGCACTCCGGACTGCGATCACCGCCGGAAAGAGGTTGTTGGAGTCCGCTCCGGGAAGAGCGACGCGTTCCGTCGTGTAGAGCAGTCCGTTTCCGTCTTCGCGCGCCCTCGTCGCGGAGGGGAAGTGGTTGACGGGCACGCCTTCCTTTTCTGCCGGCGATACCTGCTCGTAAGCGCGGCATTCGGCGAGGCCGGGTATGCGCTCCAGAGCCCTGACCGCGGCATTTGGGCAGGGGTCGCCGACATCGGGGTAGGCGGGCGTGGTGAAGGTTCGATCGGGCCCGGCAATCGCGCCGATCGAGTTTTCGGCGAAGACCCGGAAGTGGTAGGTCGTTTCCGGCGTGAGCTGAGCGATCGGGGCTTTGACGAAGACGGTGCCGTTGCCGGCGGGGATGGTCTTGTCGGCGGTGGTGAGACCGTACCCTTCGGAGGTCCCGTATTCGAAGTGGTAGGTCGTCTCGGCGTTGCCGGGATTGATTTCCGCCCTCAGCTCGGCTTCCCGCTGCGTGGGCTGACCAAAGGACTCGTCGACAACAGCCGGTGGTCCTTCGATCGTGAAGCCAAAGTCCGAGCCGGTCGAGGAACCTTCCGCGTTGCCGACCAGGAGGCGGAAGTGGTAGATGCCTGCCCCGAGGCCGGTGAGGTTGGCGTGGACGGGAACAGGCGCTTCGCCGAGACCGATTTCCGCCGGCGTCTCAGCGCAGGGGACGGCTTGGCCGTAAGCGGTGCTGGTGCCGTACTGGAATTCGCAGTCGGTGACTTCGGCGCCCGACGGGTTCACCGTGCCGTTGAGCTTGGCGCCGCCGTCGCTTTCACCGGTGGACGGTTCGACGTTGCTCGCCGCCCCGGTGACCGCGTCCGGGACGTGGAGATGCGGGAAGGCGTAGACGGTGTGGGTCGAGAGGTCGGCGACGTAGGCGAAGCTGGCGTCGGCGTTGAGGCCGATGCCATTGCCTTGACCGATGATCCCGACACCGAAGCTGCTGCCGATCTGGGTGCCGGCGGCGTCGTACTCGGCGGCACGACCTCCGCCGGTGATGAAGACGTGCTGGTTGGACGGGGCAACCGCGATGGCGTTGGAATTGACCGGATTGCCTTCGCCGTCGAGAGCAAAGGGCGTATACGTCGACCCTGGGGCGCTGAAGACGACGGTGCCCTGTTCGTGCATTGCGACGTAAACCTTGCCCGCGGAATCAACGGCAATCCCTGAGATTCCGCTTGGGCCGACAAAGCTGTTGCCGGTGTAGGAACCGGACGCATCGAGCTCGTAGACCGTGGCTTCGCCGAAGCCGGCGATGAAGACGTGGCCGTTGACGGGGCTGACCGCGATCGCGGCCGGGAACCCAGCCAGTCCGGCAAGTGCGGGATCGAAGGTGAAGGGCAGGGGCGCACCGGAGCTGTCGTACTTCCGCACCGGGCTCGCGCCGAGGACGTCGGTCGCGTAGAGGTCACCGTTCGCCGGGTCGACGGCGACACCAGATGGGAGCGTGTAGCCGGTGAGTTCGGAGTCCGGCGCCACGTTCCCCGCGGCGGCGCTCGCGGCCGAAAACTTGTCGATCCCGGTTTCCGTCGGGATGTATATAGACCCCGCCGAAGCGCTCGCCGAATCGTCGACAGCCACACCTGAGGTAACGAACGAGCCGGGTCCACGGCCGCTGTCGAATGCCTGCGGCGGCACGTTGTAGGTGAACGAGGCAGTGGCGGAGCCGGCGGCGAGAAGGGAGATACCGAGCGCGGCGATTACGACCAGGAGAACTGGTGCGGCACGGCGGCCGGAGCCGACGCTGCCGGCGAAGCCACTGGTCGATCCCACGGACGATGCCTTCGCGTGGCGTCTCAAAAACTCTCTCCTTGTCCCGTGGCCCTCGCCTCTGTCCCGATCCCGCTCTCGCGCGGATCCCCTGACCGAGGCTGTCGGCCGTTTCGATTTGTCTCCTGCCCCTGGAACACCCTGGCTTCCAGATGGAACCCGTTCCCTAGGCCAGCGATATAAGAACATAGACGGACCAACTTGTCAAGAAACCCAGATATTTCCCGCTGCGCGATGTTCGCAGGAATGCTTACAACCTGCTCTAGAATGGGATTTGCTGACCCTTGGAGGAGTCCGATCCTGTACTTGGATAAGTCGATGACGTACCGCATTAGATCTCCTGGCTGGGTGGCATGAGAGAGGTCAAGATGCGCGGATATGGTCCGCGGGGCAATGGTTAGAACTCCGTGGGGGGATGCGGCTGCGCTGCGGGAGCGAAAGCTGCGGCCCGGACGCGGTACGCCGCGCGAGGAGGCGGAGCGAAACCAGCGGGAGCGACTCTTCGCGGCGATGGTCGCGACCGTCGCCGAGAAAGGCTATGAAGCGACCACGGTCGCCGACCTGGTCGAGCTCTCCGGCGTATCGCGCAGCGCCTTCTACCGCCACTTCGACGACAAGCAGGCCTGCTTCCTGGCGGCAGTCGAAGCGATGGTCGACCCGACCCTGCGCCGGCTCGGTGCGGACGAGAGCGCACCGGCGGGGATCGAGCGGGCACGAAAGGCATTCGAGTCGCTGGTCGAGACGATCGTCTCCCAGCCTGCCGCCTCGAAGATGTGCATCGTCGAGATCTACGCCGCCGGGCCCGAGGGGGCGGCGCTGGTCGACCGCACGCTGGACTCGGCGACGACTCTGGCGGCGCAGCTGCTGGAGCAGGTGCCCGAGCGCGAGGGGATGCCGGTGGAGCTGGTGCGAGCAATCGTCGGCGGCATCCAGAAGGTGATCCACAAGCGCGTTTATCGCGGCCAGGAGGAGGAGCTCCTCGAGCTCGTCCCGCAGCTTTGGGATTGGCTCTTCAGCTACCCGGTTCCGCCTGGGCCGCTGCGGGCGACGCGTCGGCGCAGCGTCAAAGCTCTCCCGTTCAAAGAGCGCCAGGCACTCGCCAATCCTCCCGAGCGGGTGCTCCGCGCCCTCGCCGCCGTCGTCGCCGAGAAGGGCTACCCGGACACGACCGTCGCCGAGATCGTCGAACGGGCCGAAACCTCCCAGCGCACCTTCTATGAACACTTCAAGAACAAGGAAGACGCGATCGTCGCCGCCCTCGACAGCGGCTCCGCCCACATGCTCGCCTCGGCGCTGCCGGCCTTTCGCCGCGCGCCGGACTGGCCGCACGCGGTCCACGACACGATCGAGGCGATGTTCGCCTTCGGCGCCGAAGAGCCCGAGTATGCGCGGATGGGCGGGGTCGAGATGTACGCGGCGGGCAGGCGCGCGCTCGACCAGCGCGAGGTGGTGACCGAAGGGATGGAGGGCCTGCTCGCCCCCGGCTACGAGCTGAAATCGGACACCCCGCCGATCGCCGCCGAGGCCGTCGGCGGCGCCCTCTACTCGCTGCTCTACGACCACGTCAACAAAAAAGGACCGGAGACGCTGCCGGACCTCGTCCCCACTCTGGTCTACGTCACGCTGGCTCCCTTCCTCAGCGGCGAGGAGGCCTACGAGGTGGCGATCGGCTAGGCCACGCTGTGCGGGCCGTCCTTTCCTTGGGCCGCTTCCAGCGCTTCCAGATCGTCCCTGTCTCTCGGGCGATCGCTGGCTCGCTTCATATCCAGCAGCTGCTCCAGGGAGCAGACGCGGACGACGAAGCCGTCTATGTCCACATCGGACGCCTTCCCATCCAGCACCTCGAACGATGGGATCTGGGGCAGGCCCTGCAGGACATCGACATGGCCGAGATCGGTAGCGACCAGGGTTCGGTCGCCGGTTCGGAGGAACGTCGCGATCGCGCTCCCCTCGAGCAGCCTTTCGCCTACTTCGACCTTGCCGTCGAGATCCCGTAGGAGCGCATCGAGCTTCGCAAGATTCTCAGGAGACGGCTCGGGAACCACATCGATGTCGCGGGTGGCCCGCAGGTAGCCCCAGGCGTTCACTGCCAAACCCCCGACCAAGACGAAGCGGATGTCGGCGTCGCTGAGCCGCCGCAGCAGCTCGCGCAACTGCAGCGGGGCTGGAGTCAACCGGTCCGCGCGCTCCCGGTGAACTTTGAAAGGAACTCGCTGAGAGCGAGGCCCTCGGCGAGATTGACGGCGAGTGGGCGCCGACCGTCTTCCCGCAGCCGCCGCCGTCGCGCTTCCTCGTTCAAGCGCCAGGGGTCTTCCTGCTTCGACTCGGCGCGAATCGCCTGCTGCTCGTCGCTTTCCATCGGTGGCAGGGTAACCCCTCCGCAGCCGCCCGCAAATGGGTGGCACGCGGAACCGATTGGACCAGGATCGGCGGGTCTACGAGGTTGCGATCGGTTAGAAGGCGATCAGGCCGGCTAGCCCGACGAAACCGGTGGCCATGACGGCGGACATGGTGATGAAACCCTGGACCATCATCCGCTGCAGCGATTTGATGTCGCCGCGCAGTTCTCGGATATCGGCATCGACGCGAGCGAACCCGTCGCTTACCCGCCCGTTGAGGTCGTTGAGGCGCTCGTCGGTCCAGCTCTCCCGCATCATCTGCATGATGCCACCGTAACTTCCTGTCTGCAACGAAACAAGGCGTGATCGTTGCGGTTCCGTGACCTCTTTGTCGAGCGGGAGCTACTGGCGCAGGCTGGTGAGGGCGCCGGCCCCACGCTCGAGCGCCCGGTCCCAGTAGCCGCCCGCCCAGTCGGCGAGCGCGTCGATCCTGGAGCGGATCGGGGGCAGCCAGAGAAGCAAAGCCGCGGCGGCGCCGAGGGCGGCGCCGGCGAGGACGTCGCTCGGGTAGTGGACGCCGAGCGCAACCCGGCCGACCGAGAGCACGGTGGCGGCGACGAGGGCGACGATGCCCCAGCCGCGCTTGCGCAGCAGGATCGCGACGGCGATCGCAAAGGCGGCGGTGGCGTGGTCGCTGGGGAAGCCGGGGTCGGCAGCGTGGCCGGCGAAGAGGTGGACGCCGTGCGGGTCGGCGACGAAGGGCCGGGCCCGGTCGACGATTTCGGATATGACCTTGCCGATCGCCAGCGCCACGCCGGCGCTGAGCACCGCGGCGACGCTGGCCCGGCGCCAGCCGGCGAGACGCGGACCGCGGGCGGCGAGGAAGACGATCGCCAGCGCCGCGATGAAGAGCACCTCGGAGACGTTGACGTAGAAGAGCAACGGGTCCTCGACGCCGTCATGGCGGAAGAGGAAATCGTTCAGCGTGTGCAGCAGCGACCAGTCCACCGCCCCCACGCTTTCATATTTTCTTTAGGAAGACTTAAACCGCTCTTGCGGCCTCAGACCGGCGGACTCTCGATCGCGAGTGTGGATCCCGGCCCGGAGCTCGACTCCGTAGCTGTCGAGCTCGTCGAGCAGGGCGTAGGCAACTCCGTTGGAGTCGGCGTATCGGGTGGGGGATTCGATCGCCGTGGTCTCCGGATCGTCTCAGCCGGAGAGCAGCTCGCGCAAGGCACCGTCGAAGACTTCGCTGTGGCGATCGACGTGGTCGGGGCGGGTCGACGGGGCGATCAGCGCCATGTTGTGGAAGGGGGTGATGAGGACGCCGCGGTTGAGCGCGTAGAGGTGGAGGTAGCGCTCGAGCTCGTCGTCGCCGAGCTCGGCGGCCTCGCCGCCGTTGCGGGGTGGCTGCGGCGAGAAACGGTACTCGGCGCGGCAGCCGAGCTGGACGACGTGCCAGGGGATGTCGTGGCGGCGCAGCGCCTCCTCGATTCCGGCGACGAGACGCGTGGCTAGCGGCTCGGTCGATTCCCAGGCGGAGTCGTCGAGGACCTGGGAGAGGGTGGCGCGGGCGGCCGCGAGCGAGAGGGCGTTGCCGGCGAGGGTGCCGCCGACTCCGCCGGTGTCCTCGACGTCGGCGTCCGGGGCGCCAAGCAGGCGCTCACCCAGCTCGGGGCTGAGGCCGAAGGCGCCGGCCGGGACGCCGCCGGCGATCGCCTTGCCGAGGGTGACCATGTCGGGACGCAGTCCCCAGCGGCTGGTGCAACCGCCGGGGCCGGCGCTGAGGGTGTGGGTCTCGTCGATGATCAGGAGCGTCCCCGCCGCCGCGGTCAGCTCCCGCAAGCCCTCGTGGAAGCCCTCTTCCGGGAGGACGATGCCGATGTTGGTCAGGGCGGGCTCGGTGAGGACGCAGGCGACGTCGCCCGCGGCCAGCTCCCGCTCGAGGGCGGCGAGGTCGTTGAACTCGACCACGCGGGTGGTCTCGGCGAGCGGGACCGGAGCGCCGACGTTGCCGTCGCGGAGCGAGGCGAAGCTCTCGTCGACGGTGCCGTGGTAGCAGTAGTTGAAGACCAGCACCTTGGGGCGGGCGGTGAGGTGGCGGGCGATCCGGATCGCGAAGCGGTTGGCGTCGGTGGCGGTGAGGGTGAACTGCCAACGGAGGGGGCCGAAGCGGCGGCTCAGCTCCGCGGCGACCCAGCCGGCGTCCTCGGTCGGCAGCATCGCCGTGGCGCCACGGGAGTAGCGGTCGGCGACGGCCTCGAGGACCGGCGCCGGAGCGTGCCCGGCCATCGCCCCGGTATCGCCGAGACAGAGGTCGGCGTAGGTGTGGCCGTCGACGTCGGTGACCTCAGCTCCCTCAGCGTGGTCGAGATAGACGGGATGCGGTCCGGTCCAGCGCGCCATCCAGCTCATCGGCACGCCGGCGAGGAGGTCGGCCGCGCCCTGTTCGAAGAGCTCGCGCGAGCGGGAATGGCGCTCGCGGAACAGCGCTTCCTCGGCGGCGAGGAGGTCGGGGAGGCGGCCGCGCGCTGCCGCTGGGATCGACGCGGGCATGATGCTGAGGAGTATGGAGAACCGAGATCCCTCCACCGCGTTGCTTGCCTGTCCCGTCTGCGGGGCGGCGCTCGGCGATGTCGGCCGCGACGATTCGCGGCGCGGCGGCAGCGCCCGGTGTGCGATGGGCCACTCATTCGACTACGCGCGCTCCGGCTACCTCAACCTGACCCGGGGGACTGCGCACGGGCGGGTAGGCGACACGGCGGAGATGGTGCGGGCGCGGGGGGAGTTCCTGGCGACTGGGCGCTACGGGCGGGTGGCGGAGGGGGTGGCGGACGTGGCTGCGGAGGCGGTTGCAAATCCCGCGGCCGAAGCCGCGGCGGACGCCGAGGGGAAGAGCGAGGCGAGAAAGGCCGGCCCATCTCTCGTCGCCGAGATCGGCTGCGGGACCGGCTATTACCTAGACGCAGTCGTCCGGACCCTCGCCGACGAAGGAAGTCCTCCGGAGTGCACCTTCGGCTTCGACCTCTCCAAGGCCGCCGTCGCCCAGGCCACGCGCGAGCATCCGGACCTCCGCTTCGCCGTCGCCGATGTCGAAGACGGGATCCCGTTGCGCGATGCGACCGCCGACCTCGTCCTCTCCGTCTTCTCGCCCCGCCCCGGCCCCGAGCTCGGGCGGATCGTTAAACTCGGCGGCAGCCTGGTCGTCGCCTTCGCTGGCCCTCGCCATCTCCAGAGCCTCCGCGAGCGACTCGACCTCCTCAGCGTCCACGAGGACAAGCGCGAGCTGCTGATCGAGCGCCTCGATCCCTGGTTCGAGCTGATCGACACCATTACCGTCCAGTACGAAGTCGACTTCTCCGCCGAGGAGGCCCGCCTGCTCGTCCTCATGGGCCCGAACGCCTGGCACGACTCCGATCCCGGCTCTCTGGACGGCGGCCTGACCGACCTGGTCTCCGTCGTCGTCGCCCGTTTCCGCCGAGCCTGATCGACGCGGCGAGGCTCAGCCCATCAGCGCATCAGCGCAGTCTCGTATTCGTCGGGCAGCTGCGCCGTCATGTCGCGGAACTCTTTCTCGCCGACAGCCTCGCGCAGCGTGGTCAGCACCGCGCGCGCGTGCTCGCGCGCGCGGTCGGCATCGACGCCCTCGCGCTCCGCGATGCGGCCCACGAACTCATCGAGCGACATCCGCGTCGCATCGCCGCCGCTGCGCTCCAGCCCCCGCTTCAGCGGCTCGTGCAAGCGCGCCGGGAGACGCCGGATGAGGTCATCGACCTCGCCGCCGGCGATCCGTTCGGCGAGCGTCTCCAGCACCGCGTCGGTGGCGCGCTGGGCAGCGTCCTCGTCGACTCCCGCGCGGTCGGCGACGCCCCGCAGGAACGTCTCGGCCGCCACCACCTCGGTGGGCCCCGTCCCCGGCGGCAGAAGCGGCGCGAAGGTCTTCGGCAG
The DNA here is from genome assembly GCA_036403715.1 of Solirubrobacterales bacterium. GTDB lineage: Bacteria > Actinomycetota > Thermoleophilia > Solirubrobacterales > 70-9 > VAYN01. The sequence continues at coordinate 16,924 of DASWQL010000024.1, read as the reverse complement.
CTCGGCAACCATGTCCGCGAACTCACCCGGGGTGATCGCGCGGTGCAGCGCCTCGAATACCGCGCGGGCGTGCCGCTCGGCAGTCTCGACGTCCACCCCCTCGCGCTTGGCGATGCGGCGCAGGAACTCGTCCATGTCGAACGGCTCCGCCTTCCCGTTGCCCGCAATCCACGGCTTAATCTCCGACGGCAGCTGCGAGGCGATGTCGTCGGCCTCGCCGGCGACGATCCGCTCGCCAAGCGTCTCGAGGGTCGCCTGCGTGGCCCGCGTCGCCGGCTCGCGATCCACCCCGGCCAGCTGCTCGACGGTCGTGAGGAATTCGTCCGCGTTCACTGGTGCGGTCAGTAGGCCGCCCTCGCTCGGAATCCAAGTGCCGATGGATGCGGCTGGGGGCGCTCGGACCGCCGATCGCCAAGTGGTCCCCAGAAGTGGCGAGGGCGGGATTCGAACCCGCGACACCACGATTTTCAGTCGTGTGCTCTACCAACTGAGCTACCTCGCCGCTGGCGCGCACTCATAGCCGCGCTGCGGGAAGGCTAGCGAGCTAGAGGCGCTCGGCGGCCTGTGCTTCGCGTACCTGGCGGACCGAGTCGCGGCCGGACTCCTCGCGCCGGCGCGCCGAGGCCTTCCGGTCCTCGAGCGCTGCCCGTTCGCGGCCGGCCTCGCCCCAGACCGCGAGGCGATCGCGGTCGATGATGTCGCGGACCGCACAGCCGGGCTCGGTGTCGTGCCGGCAGTCGGCGAACCGGCAGCCGGAGGCGAGCTCCGCTATGTCCTCGAAAGTGTCCTTGGGGCTCTCCCATAGGGCCACCTCGCGCAGCCCTGGCGTGTCGACGAGCAGGGCGCCTCCGGACAGCCGGATCAGCTCGCGAGTGACCGTCGTGTGGCGGCCACGCCCGTCGCTTGCCCGTACCGGTTGCGTCGCCTGCCGTTCTTCGCCGAGAAGCGCGTTGACTAAGGTCGACTTGCCGGCGCCCGAGGCACCGAGCAGGACGGTGGTGCATTCCGGCTCCAGCAGGGTCTGAAGAAGTCCGAGACCGGTGCCGTCCTTGGCGCTGATCGTCAGTGCCTCGGTGAAGCCCAGCCGCCGTGCCATTCCCGTCGCCGCGAGATCGGCGTCGGGATCGAGGTCCGCCTTGGTGAGGACGAGCGCCGCCGGAATTCCGTCTGCGAGCGCCAGCGCCGCGAGCCGCGCCGCTCGACCCTCGTTGGGCTCTGGCAATGCCTCCGCCACCAGCACCAGATCGACGTTGGCGGCCAGGACCTGGGGCCTCATCGCCTTGCCGGCCGCCTGGCGGACGAGAGTTCCGCTGCGCTCGAGGATGTGGACGATGGCCCCACTCGAATCGATCGCGACCCAGTCGCCGGTCACGGGTGGCGTCGCCCGCAGTCGGCCCCGGGCCGGTTGCAGGCGGGGCTCGGAGTCGGGGTCGGTGGCGGTCAGCCAAAGGCCCCGATGCTGAGCCAGCACCCGGGCCGCGGTCAGGCCCGTTTCGCCGAGGGCCTCCAACTCGGCGGAAAGATCGGCGCGGCGGCCAAAGCCGCTCGGCAACCGAGGATTCGGGGCAGGTCGCCCGGCGGCGCTCGTCAGGCCGCCAACGAGTCGGCGAGAAGGATTTGAAGTCGAGGCACTGCAACACACGGTACATGGGCGCCCCAGGCCGCCTGAACGGCAGGGCGCCGCGGCACGGCGGGCCGGCTGATTGCATTGGGGCGTGGCCTGGGCTCGAGCAGCGCTGGTGCTCCTCCCCGCCGGGGCAATCGGCCTGTTGCTGGTGTCCGGCGGCTCCAGCGCTGATCCGCGAACTCCGGCCGCCCTACCGGGCATGCCGCCGCCGTTCCTCGGGACCGCCTTGGTCGGGAACGGCAGGCTGACGGCGGCAATCGACGCCTATGGCGACGTGGTGGACATGCGGGCGCCCGGCCCGGCGGGACGGGGGCTGATCGACAATCCCTCCGACCGGCAGGCGGCCCGGACCGTCGCTGTCGGCACCGGGATCGTTCCGAGGGTGAAGATCGAAGACGGTCCGGCGCTGCCGATGTGGCGCGCCGACTCGGTGTCGCAGCGCTACCTGCCGGGGACGAACGTCGTGCGGACGGTGGCCCGGTTCGGGCGGGTCAGGATCTCGATCACAGACGCGGCGGTGGGAGGAGCTTTCGCCCGGCGGGTGCAGAGCAGCGCTCCGGCGGGGGTGCGCGTCGAACCTGTCGCCGAGGTGAACGTCCAGGCGGGCGCGCGGTGCGAGCGGAATCAGCGGGTCCGCGAGACAGACCTGCTCTGCTCCTCTGGCGAAGCCGATTCCCCGATCGACTCGTCCGGCGATTCGGTCGATCAGTCGTCGGTCGGGGCACAGACCGATATGACGCTCCGCTCTGCGGCTGTGAGCGACCGCGAGTGGCTGGACAACGCGCGACCGCTGGGCCGGGCTGCGCCGCGCTGGGCGCGGGAGATGTACCGGCGATCGCTGCTGACGCTGCGGGCGCTGACCGACCGGCGGACCGGAGCCGTGGCCGCGGGGGCTCGGGACGGCTGGGCATACGTCTGGCCGCGGGACGCCGCCACCGCAGCCCTGGCCTTCGCCGCCGCCGGCTACCGATCCGAGGCCGAACACATCGCTCGCTTCCTACTCGGGGTCGACCTCGATGCGGGCGCCCGCTACCAGGGCGACGGCAACCCGGTGGCCGTCAGGGCGGCCCAGGGGGACGCGGCCGGCTGGGTCGCCGTCGCATCGGACACGGTCGGCCTGACCTGGAGCAGGCGGCAAGCCTCTCGCGCCCTGCACCACGTCGATCGATTCCCCTGGCGAGGGCGGGCCGACTACCAAGAGGCCGACCCCGGCGACTACCTCGCCAACGCGATCGCCTCGACCTCTGTCGATGAGCCTAAAACCCCTCTATATGAGGGGAAGTGGGCCCATCTGCATGCGAGCAGCGCAATCGCGGCGGAATTTGGCGCGGCGCGGGGGCTCGTGCGGACGGCTCGGGACCCAGGGTCGGGACTCGACACCGCCGCGGCGTGGGCGGTGCGCCCGTTCCCGCTTCCGGCGCTCTATCCCGAAGTCCGAAGGACCATGCTGCGGCTCGCCGGGCAACAGACGCGCTTCGGGATCACGCCGGGCGAGGGATGGACCGGCGGCGTCGACCCATGGACGGCCCCCACCGCTTGGACGGCCTGGAGCCTCGCCGCCCTCGCCGACCGGGACAGGTTGGGGCGCCCCGCCGTCGCCCTCGGCGAGCGACGCCAGGCGCTGCGTCTGCTCGGCGACCTGCGCCGCGCCGCCACCCCGGCCGGCGCGCTGCCGGAGCGGGTCGACGCCCGCACCGGCGCCCCCCGCTCCACCACCCCACTCGCCTGGTCCCACGCCTTCGCGATCCTCGCCCTGCGGCAGCTCTGGCCGCAGCAGTGAGGCCGTCGCTCAGGCGCGTCGCCAGCGCGTAAGCGAGTTGACCAGCGCCAACCGTCGGCCGCCGTCCTGGCCGTAGACGCGGAAGCAATCCGAGTCGGGCAGACCCTTCAGGAGTTGGTCGATCAGCTCGGCCGCGCTCCCGCCGCCGGAGCCACGGTGCAGCCAATCCTCGAAATCGATGTTGAAGTGGATCAACTGCTCTTGCTCCAGCTCGAGGCCGGCCCCGTCGCCGATCGTCCGCAGCTGCTCGGCCGTGAGGCAGGACCAGTGCGAGGGATCCCTGAGCCTTTCGATCTCCTCCACGGCAGCGTAGGTGTCGCGGTCGGGATCGGCGATGAAATCGCTGATGACGACCCAGCCGCCGGGAGCCACCACGCGAGCCATCTCCTCGACCACGCGCCAGGGCGCCGGAATGTGATGGAGGCTGAAACGAGTGATCGCGCCGTCGAAGCCGGCGTCGGCAAGCTCGAGGGCCGTCGCGTCACCCACCGAGAACTCGGCGTTGGTGATCCCCGCGCTCGCCGCTTCCTTATTCGCCTTCTCGATCATGGTCGGGGTGAGGTCCACCCCCAGGATCGAGGCGATTCGCGGTGCCAGCGCCCTCGATATCGACCCCGGGCCGCACGCGACCTCCAGCCAGCGCGCGTCGTTGTCCTCTGGGACCAACTCGAGCAGCGCGCCCAGGGTCTCGGTCATCGTCGCAACCGGATTACGGGCGAAGGTCTCCGTCTGGTGCGTGAACTCCTCGCGGATCGACTCCTCGTACATGCCGACCATATTAGGCAGAGCGCCGGCCCCCACCTGCGGATTGCAGCGCCAGCTCGACCGCCTCCTCCGGCGTCTCGGCCGTCACCACCCCGGGCGCGTCCTCCATCGCCTCGCGGCCGCTCAGCTCCCAGCTGTTCAAGGCGATCACGGGGCGGCCGATCACGCGGGCGAAGCCGATCTCCGAGAGCGTCCCCCACTCGCCGCCGATCGCGATAACGGCCTCGCCCGACCCCACCACCGCGAGGTTGCGGCCGTGGCCGATGCCGGTGGCGACGACGTGGGTGCAATGCGGGTTCGCTTCCTCGAGCGAGAGGCCGGGAATGATCCCGATCACCTCGCCGCCCGCCCCGGCGGCACCGCGCGAAGCCGCCTGCATCACGCCCTTGCCGCCGCCGCAGACGACCGTCACCCCGGCTTCCGCCAGCCGCGTCCCGACCTCCTCTGCCAGCCGCGCAGGCTCCGAGTCCGCGGCGCAGCCGCCGGCGCCGATCACCGCGACCTGGCGCTTGCGCGCACCCTCGCTCATCTCCTCAGTCCTGGCCGCGCCGCCGTCGCTCAAGATCCTGAGGCCTGCATCGTCCGCATCAGCTCCAGCGCGCCGGCCTTGTGCAGCGGTTCGTTGAGGTTGCCGCACTTGGGGCTCTGCACGCAGGAGGGGCAGCCGGACTCGCAGGGACACTCGGCGATCAGCCGCTCGGCATCGCCCAGCAGGCGCTCGAACTGCTCGTAGCCGCGCTGGGTGATCCCGACCCCGCCCGGGTGGCCGTCGTAGATGAAGATCGTCGAGCGGCCGGTCTGGAAGTGGACGTTGGTGGAGAGGCCGCCGATGTCCCAGCGGTCGCACATGGCGATCAGCGGCAGCACCGCGATCTGGCCGTGCTCGGTCGCGTGCAGGGATCCGAGCAGGACGTCGGGCGGCAGCGCCCCGGCGATCCGCTCCGGCAGCACGTACCAGAGCGCCTGGGTGACGAAATTCTGCTCCGGCAGCTCGAGGGCGACGATGTCGATCGGCTCCTGGTCGGAGATCGAGACCCGCTGAAAGGCGATCACCTGCTCGGTCACCGAGACCTCGCCGAAGTTGAGCTGGACGCCGGCGACCTGGCGCTGCTCGTGGGTGCGCTCGATGTAGATCTCGGTCTCCTTTTTCGGCCGCGTGTACCAGTCGCCGTCGAAGGCGGAGACGACCGCGCGGCGCTCGGAGATGTCGAGCCGCTCGACCTCGTACGAGCGGCCGAGGTGGAGATAGATCGCGCCGGGGTGGATCGTCGTGAAGGCGCGCTCGGCCTCGACCAGGCCGAGCATCTCCCCCGACTCGCGCTCGATCACCGCGACCGAGTCAGCCGAGGCCGAGCGCAGCGGGATCCGTGAGGCGACGAACTCGCTGCGCCGCGGCAGCAGCTTGCCACCGACCCCGCGCAGCTCCCCCACCGCCAGCAGCCGCTCCGCCCGCTCGCGCCAGCCGTCGCCGAAGATCTGCTCGTCGTCGTCGGTCAGCGGCAGCTCGTAGGCGGCTGCGATCAGGTGCCGGGAGGCGATCTGCTCGTTGGCGTGGTCGAGGATCGCCGCCTCCACGGGGCGCTCGAGGAACTCCTCCGGGTGGCGGCAGAAGAACTGGTCGAGTGCATCCTGGCCGGCGACGTAGACCGCGAGCCCGCGCCGCCGCCGCCCCGCCCGTCCCCACATCTGCCGCAGGCTCGCGACGGTGCCGGGGAAGGTGACGCAGATCGCCGCGTCGAGCTCGCCGACGTCGATCCCCAGCTCGAGCGCGTCGGTCGCCACCACAGCCAGCAGCTCGCCGGCGCTCAACCGCGCCTCGATCTCGCGCCGCTGCTGCGGCGTGTAGCCGCCGCGGTAGGGGGCGATCCGGGACGCCAGCTCGGGCTTGCCGCGGCGCTCGAGGTTTTCGCGGGCGAAGCGCTGGATCAGCTCGATCCCGCGGCGGCTTTTGAGGAAGCAGATCGTCCGCACGCCCTGCGTGACCAGCTCCGCCAGCAGGTCGGCCGCCTCGGAGAGGGCCGAGCGCCGCACCCCGGTCGCCTTGTCGAGCAACGGCGGGTTCCACATCGCGATCTCGCGGCCGGCCCGCGGCGCGCCGTCGTCGTCGATCAGCTGGAACGGCGTCCCGACCAGCCGCTCGGCCAGCTCGACCGGGTTGGCGATCGTCGCCGAGGCGAGCAGGAAGCGCGGGTCCGAACCATAGGCGCGAGCCACCCGCCGCAGCCGCCGCAGCACGTTGGCGACGTGGGAGCCGAAGACGCCGCGGTACGTGTGGGCCTCGTCGACGACGACCCAGCCGAGGTTGGCGAGGAAGTCCCCCCAGCTCTTGTGGTGGGGGAGGACGCCGACGTGGAGCATGTCGGGGTTGGTCAGCACGAGGTTGTTGCGGCGGCGGATCGCCGGGCGCTCGTCCCGGGGGGTGTCGCCGTCGTAGATCGCCTCGCGCAGGTTCGGTGGCCGCAGCAGCGCCAGCTTGCGCGCCTGGTCCTGGGCCAGTGCCTTGGTCGGGTAGAGGTAGAGCGCGCGCCGCTTCGAGTCGCGGGCAATGCCGTCGAGCACCGGCAGGTTGAAGGCGAGGCTCTTGCCCGAGGCGGTGCCGCTGGTGATCGCCAGGTTCGAGTGAGCCGCCGCCTCGTAGGCCTCGAGCTGGTGGGTGTAGAGAGATTCGATGCCGGCGCGGCGCAGGGCTTCGGCGAAGCCGGGGTCGAGCGCGTCCGGCAAGGAGACCGGCCGCGCCTGGCGCTCTTCCTCCGAGCTCTCGGCGACGATCCGCCCGTCGCGCCGCGCCGGGTCTATAGCGACCGCCCAGTCCGAGCTGAGAAGGCTGGCGCCGCGACCCATCAGCCCGAACCTCCCCGCCCGATCGGACGCTCGCGGGCGGAATTCCCATCCATATCAGGGGAAATCGGCCCATCGACCTCGGGGCGGGCGATCCGTCCCGCAGCTCTCATCGCCTGCAGTGACGAGCGGTCGTGGATGCGGAGGATGTCGGCGCCCTCGCGCACCGACAGCGCGACCGCGGCGACGGTCCCCCACTCGCGTTCGCCGGGCGGCCGGCGCTCCTCCCACGACCCGGCGAGCACCGCTCCGATGAAGTCCTTGCGGGAGAGGGAGACGTAGAGCGGCAGCCCCAGCGCGCGCAGCTCGCCGAGTCGGCGCAGGATCTCCAGATCCTGCTCGGGGCTGAGGTCGAAGTCGAGTCCAGGGTCGATGGCGATCTGCTCCTCGGCGACGCCAAGCTCGCGCGCCAGTTCGACTCTCCCCTCGAACCAGGCTCGCAGGTGGTCGACGACGTCGTCGTACTCGCGCCAGGGCCGGTCGACCCGCGGCGGCCCCTCGATATGCATCAGCACGTAACCGGCGCCCGTTCCGGCGATGAGCTCAAACATCTCTTCCGAGCCACCGGAGATGTCATTGACCGCCCCCGCCCCCGCGCCCAGCGCCTGCCGCGCTACCTCGACCGAGAAGGTGTCCGCGGAGATCGGGATCCGACTCTCGGCGTCTTGGTCGCCGCGTGAGTCTTGATCGCGTGCGTTTGCAGTAGGGCGGCTCAGGGACGCCTCACTGCAAACGCGCGCCCCTGCCAGCCCCTCGATCGCCGGCACCAGCGCCGCCGCCTCGTCCTGCGGCGGCACCGGCGGGCCGCTGCGCGCCGCCACGGCGCCGACGTCGAGCATGTCGAAACCCGCCTCGACCAGCGCCAGCCCATCCGCCACCGCCTGCTCCGGGGTGCCGCTGCGCGCCCCCTCGAACATCGAGTCGACGGTGACGTTGACGATCGCCGCCCCAAGAGGTTGTGTCAAATCGAGCGTCCTGTCGGCGAGCCGCCATCTCATCGTCGCTACGGTAGCGGCCGGGATCAATGGGACTGAGATGCGTCTACACCGACCTCGACGGGACCCTGCTCGGCAAGGGCAGCTCCCTCTTCCGCGACGCCGAGGGCAGCTTCTCGCTTGCGCAGGCGCGCGCGCTCGAGGCCTGCCAGCGGGCCGGGGTCGAGGTCGTGATCATGTCCGGCCGCCGCGAGCCGCAGGTCCACGAGGCGGCGCGGCTGATGGGCCAGACCTCCTACATCTACGAGGCCGGCTGCGCCTTCGCGATCGAAGGAGAGACGACCCTGATGACCGGCGAGATGGAGCCCGACGAGAACGGGACGATCTACGAGCAGATCGAGCAGCGCGGGATCCCGAAGATGCTCTTCGAGCACTTCGAAGGACGGCTCGAGTACCACGCGCCTTGGCACCACGGCCGCGTCCTCTCCCACCTCTTCCGCGGCAAGGTCGACGTCGACGAGGCCAACGCGCTGCTCGGCGAGCACGGCGACGACGACCTGCGCCTGCTCGACAACGGCGCCATCGGCCGTCCGATGCCGACGGTCGACGGCCGTACCCACGCCTACCACCTGGTCCCGCGCATGGTCAGCAAGGCGAATGCCGTCGCCGCCCACGCCCGCTCCCGCGGCTACGACCCCGGCGACTGCATCGCCGTCGGCGACTCGATCGAGGACCTCGAGGTGGCGGTCGCGGTCGGTCGCTTCTTCGTCGTCGCCAACGGCCCCGAGCACGATCCCGGCCTGCGCGCCGCCCTCCCCTCGTGGGACAACGTCAGGGTGACCGAAGGAAGCATGGGCGACGGCTTCTACGAGGCGGTCGTCGCGACCCTGGTCGAGCGTCGCTGAGCAGCCACTAGTATCGGTCGGGATCGGTCTTCGAGCCCAAAAGGAGCGCAGTTTGTCGTCGGATAACGCGACCATCGCCGAGCAGGAGTACCTCGAGAGCATGTTCTGGCTGGAGGAGGCCGGGCTGCCGATGACCGGCGCCAACATCGCCCGCGCGATGCAGCTCTCGCCGCCGACCGTGCATGAGATGGTCGGCCGCCTGGTCGCCGACGGCTACGTCGAGCGCAACCCGAACAAATCCCTCACCTTCACCGAGTCCGGCCGCGAGCACGCCAGCCACATCGTCCGCCGCCACCGCATGATCGAGCGCTTCCTCACCGACGTCCTCGGCATTCCCTGGGACGAGGTGCACGAGGAGGCGGAGCGAATCGAGCACGCGATGTCGCCGGTGCTGGAGGAGCGGATGCGGGCGGCGATCGGCGACGCCACCACCTGCCCGCACGGCCACCCGATCGTCGAGGGCGCGCGCGAGCAGGGGGCGCTGCTGGCCGACGTCGAGGTCGGCGCCGACGTCACCGTTCTGCGCTTCGAGAACGAGGCCGAGGAGCTGCTGCACTACCTCAAGGCAGCGGGGCTGGAGCCGGGACTGGAGGGCAGGGTCGAGAGCTCGGACTCAGACCAGGTGACGATCGCCTCAGCCGGCGGCAGGCACGCGGTCAGCCGCAGCGTCGCCGAGACCGTCTCGGTGCGGGCCGACCCGGCGCCGCCGCCGCGGGCGGCGATCCCGGAGCAGCTGATCTTCTCCTCCGACCGCTACGGCCGCTAGCCCGGCGGCGTTCGTCGGTCGGACGCCTATTCCGGTATTCCGCTGGCGATGGAGGCGACCACGACGACGGACCCGAGGACCCGCGGCGCGGCGCTGCTGGTGCTCGCCTCGATCGTCTCCGTGCAGAGCGGGGCGGCGCTGGCGACGGGCCTCTTCGACTCGATCGGCCCCGCCGGGGCGGTCTTCCTGCGCGCCTCCTTTGGGGCGCTGGCCTTGGTGATGCTGCTGGCACTGACGCGAGGGGCGCCGCTGCGCATGTGGGAGTGGCCGCACCGAGACGTGATCCTGCTCGGGGTCGCGGTTGCCGCGGTGAACCTGTTCTTCTACGCCGCCCTGGACCGCCTGCCGCTGGGCATCACGGTCACGCTCGAGTTCGTCGGGCCGCTCGGCGTCGCCCTCTTCGGCTCACGGCGGCGAGGGGACCTGATCTGGGCGCTGCTGGCCGCCGTCGGCATCGTCCTGCTCTCCGGCGGCGCCGACGGCGAGCGGATCGACGCCCTGGGGGTCGTGCTCGCCCTGAGCGCCGGCGCCTTCTGGGCCGCCTACATCGTGCAAAGCGCCCGCGTCGGCGCTCTCGAACCCGGGATTCGCGGAGCGACCCTGGCGGCTGTGATCTCCGCCGTCCTGGTGGCGCCGTTCGGGATCGCCCAGGGCGGAGCGGAAATCCTCACTCCCTCGCACCTCGCCGTCGGCGCCGCCGTCGGCGTGCTCAGCACGGCGATCCCCTACGGGTTCGAGATGGAGGCCCTGCGACGCTTGCCGCAGGCGGTCTTCGGCGTGCTCATGAGCCTCGAGCCGGCGGTGGCCGCGGCGATCGGCTTCCTCGCTCTCTCCCAGGGGCTGGCGACGCGCGAGGTGCTGGCGATCGCGCTCGTCGTCATCGCCTCGGCAGGCGCCCTGCGTTCGGCGGCGACGCCGCCACCGCACGACAGCTGAGGGCCGGGGCGGAGGCGCCGCTAGAAGGCGCCGATCCCGAGCGGGGTGCCGACCCCGGTCGGGCCGTCGTAGCCGAGCGCGCCTTTGCACATCAGCGTCGAGCAGTTGCCGTTGCTGCCGCCGGTGACGTCGTGCAGGACGGTGCCGTCACCGAGGTGCCCGTAGACGGCAGAGGCGCCGGTGCTGCCCCCTGGCAGCCCACCGGCCAGCGCGTAGACGCCGGCGATCAACGGCGACGAGAGACTGGTGCCGCCGATCTGGAGCCAGCCGGAGCGCCCCTGGTACTTGACCGAGTCGTAGACGGCAGCACCGGTGGCGGGATCGGCGTCCGCGGCGACGTCGGCGCTGCCGCGTTTGCCGCCGCAGGCGCTGAGGAAGCTCTGCCAGGCGGGCGCGGCGACGTAGAGGCTGCAGCCGCTGCCGCTGCCGCTCCAGACGCTCTCGCCGCCGTAGGTGTTCCCAGAACCCAGCGTCAGCGTCGTGCCGCCGACCGTGATCACCGAAGAGAGGGCGGCCGGGAAGCCGAAGGACCCATAGCCACCGTCGCCGGAGGAGACGGTTACCGCGACGCCTGGCTGTTCGTAGGGAGCCGCGTAGGCTTCGCTCAGCTCGCTCGCGAACTCGGAGCCGCCGTAGCTGTTGGAGATCTCCGTCGCCCCCAGTTTCGCCGCGGTCCTGACGGCGGCCGCGAGGTTGCTGAGGCTGCTCGAGTTGGCCTCGACCAGGAGGACCCTGCAGTTGGGGCAGACCGCGTGCGCAACCTCGACGTCGAGCGCGATCTCCAGCGCCCAGCCGCTGTCGCTCCGCGGGAAGGGACCGCCGGCGCTGCCGCTCTGGTTGACCTTCTGGAAGCACGGGTTGGAGCTGTTGCAGAGGGGCAGCCCGAACTGACTGCTGTAGGTGTTGAGGTCGGCGGCGATCCTCGGGTCGTCGTAAGCGTCGACGATCGCGATCGTCTGCCCGGCGGGCGCGCTGCTCGGCAAGCCGTAGGCGCCTCGGAACTGGGCGGGGCCATAGCCCTTCGGGGCGACGGTCGCCAGCGGCGTGCCTTTGCCGTCGGTGACGACGTGGGAATCGCAGAGGGCGCGGCCCTCGCCGACGGGCCCGGGGCAGACGGGCCGTTGCGGCACCGCCCCTGCCGGCGCGGCGGCCATCGCCAGGAAAGCGACGACTGCAGCCGCCGTCGATACCGCCTTGATCTGCAACCCGCCCATGCTCAACCGCCCTTTCTCCATTGAAGTGCGGGGAAAGCCTAGCCGCAACTCCGGCAATTAGTGTGAGATTCCTGTCCGGACTTCAGGCGGGAGAGCCGGCGCGAAGGCGCTCGAGCGCGGCGGCGAGGCGGGAAACGCCCTCGGCCGCGCGGTCGGCCGGGACCGGCGCGAAGGAGAGGCGGAGACTGTTCTCGCCGCCCTCGATCATGAAGTCGGGGCCGGCGACGAAGGAGACGCCCTCGGCTTTGGCCTCGGCCAGCAGCGCCGGGGTGTCGGTGCCCTCGGCGAGGTCGAGCCAGAGGAAGTAGCCCCCCTGGGGGACGACGAACTCGGCCTCGGGGATCTGCTCGCGCAGGGCGGAGACGAGAGCGTCGCAGCGGGCCTTGAGCTCGCCTTTGACGAAGTCGATGTTGCGGTCGAGCTCACCGCTGCGGCAGAGCTCGAGGACGATCGCCTCAGCCACCATGTTCGGCGAGATGTAGGTCTCGTTGGCCCGTTTGGCGAGCTTGGCGATCTCCTCGGTGGGACCGGCCAGGTAGCCGACCCGGATCCCGGGGCTGACGGTCTTGGAGAAGGAGGAGGCGTGGACGACACGCCCGGCCTGGTCGAGCGAGAGCATCGTCTCCAGCGGCTCGCCCTCGAAGGGAAGCTCGCGGTAGGGGTCGTCCTCGAAGATCCAGAACTCGTGCTCGGCCGCGAGCTCCACCAGCCGCGCCCGCTTCGCGGCCGAGAGCGTGCAGCCGGCGGGGTTGTGGGAGTTGGGGATGACGTGGGCGAGCTTGATCGGGCCCTCGGCCAGCGCCTCTTCCAGCGCCGCCAGGTCGAGGCCGTCGGCCTCCAGCGGTACCGGCACCAGCTCGACGCCGAGCTGGCGCAGGAGCAGCAGCGTGCGGTCGTAGGTCGGCTGCTCGACGACGACCCTGTCGCCCGCGCCCACGAGGTGCTGGAAGAGCATCGCCCCCGCCTCGAGCGACCCGTTGGCGATCATCACCTGCGAGGCGTCGAGCCCCCCGTGCCGCTCGGCGACCCACTGGCACAGGCCCGGGTGGCCGATTCCGACGCCGTAGGAGAGGGCGGTTTCCCAGTCCTCGGCGAGCGCCCGCGCCGCCGCCTCTCGCACCTGCTCGTGGGGCAGGATGTCGGCGCTGGGAGCGCCGCGAGCAAACGAAATCGTGTCAGCCGCCATGCGCCCCGACCCTAGCAACGCGCCGCCTCCGATGACCGCGCCGATCTGCATCAACTTTCCGTTCCCCCAGGACGACAAATTGATGCAGTTCGGATCAGGGCCCGCCAGCTACTGCGCGGTCTGAACCCGCCGATACGCGAGTCAGGCCCCGCGCAGCATCTCGACGGCTATCGCGGCCGCCTCGGTCGGGCTCTGGCCGACCCGCACGCCCTTGGCTTCGAGCGCGTCCTTCTTCGCCTGGGCGGTCCCGGAGGAGCCGGAGATGATCGCCCCGGCGTGGCCCATCTGCTTGCCGGGAGGCGCGGTGAAGCCGGCGATGTAGGCGACCACCGGCTTCGAGACCTCGGAGGAGATGAACTCGGCCGCCCGCTCCTCGGCGTCGCCGCCGATCTCGCCGACCATCACGATCAGCTCGGTGTCGGGGTCGGCCTCGTACATGGTGAGGATGTCGATGAAGTCGGAGCCGACGATCGGGTCGCCGCCGATGCCGACGATCGATGAGTTGCCGGCCCCGGCCTGCTTCAGCTCGTTGCCGATCTGGTAGGTCAGCGTCCCTGACTTGGAGACGACGCCGATCGAGCCGGGGTCGAAGAACTGGGCGGGGATGATGCCGACGTTGGCCTTGCCGGGCGACAGCACCCCGGGGCAGTTGGGGCCGATCAGCCGCACACCCGCCTCCTTCGCCTTCCAGTAGGTCTTCAGCATGTCGAGGACCGGGATCCCCTCGGTGATCGCGATCACCGTCTCGACGCCGGACTCGATCGCCTCGTCGATGGCGGGCGCCGCGAAGCGCGCCGGCACGAAGATCATCGAGGTGTTGGCGCCGGCCTCGTCCACCGCCTCCTTGATCGTGTCGAAGACGGGTACGCCCTCGACGTCCTGGCCCCCCTTGCCGGGCGTCACCCCGGCGACGAGGTCGGTCCCGTAGGCGCGGTTGCGCAGCCCGTGGAAGGAGCCCTCGCGGCCGGTCAGGCCGGAGACGGCCAGCTTCGTCTCGGTGCCGGCGATGATGCTCATGAGACCGGGCTCCCCGCGAGTTCGACGACGCGGCGGGCAGCGTCGAGCATCGTCTTCTCCTGGTGGAGGTTCGGCAGGCTCGCCGCGGCCAAGATCTCGAGCCCCTGCTCGGAGTTGGTGCCGTCGAGGCGGACGACCAGCGGCACGCCGAGGTCGAGCTGACTGGAGGCGGTGACGATGCCGTTCGCGATCTCGTCGCAGCGGGTGATGCCGCCGAAGATGTTGAAGAGGATCGCGCTGACCTTGCGGTCGGAGACGATCACTTCCAGCGCGTTGACGATCGCCTCGGCTTTGGAGCCGCCGCCGGCGTCGAGGAAGTTGGCGGGGGCGCCGCCGGCCTGGGCGACGACGTCGAGCGTCGACATGCAGAGGCCGGCGCCGTTGGCGAGGATGCCGACGTTGCCGTCGAGCTTGACGTAGGTGAGGCCCTTCTCCTTGGCCATCGCCTCCTGCGGGTCCTCGACCGTGTCGGCGATCTCGGCCAGGTCCTGGTGGCGGAAGAGCGAGTTGCCGTCGATCGTCACCTTCGAGTCGAGGGCGACGACCTCGCGGTCGGCGGTGACGATCAGCGGGTTGACCTCGATCAGGGTGGCGTCCTCGTTGGTGGCGACCTCGGCCAGCTTGACCAGCACCTCGGCCGCCTGGTCGAGCGCGTCCTCGGCGAGGCCCGCGCCGGCGACGATCTGCCGCGCCGCGGCGACGTCGAACTCGCGGGTCGGGTCGATGTGGCGTTTGACCAGGGCGTCGGGATCCTCGGCGGCGACCGCCTCGATGTCCATCCCGCCCTTGGCGGAGACCATCGCCAGCAGCTTCTTCTCGCCGCGGTCGAGGATGACCGAGGCGTAGTACTCCTCGGCGATGTCCGAGCCGCCCTCGATCCAAACCTGGTCGACGCGGAAGGGCCCCTCGCCGTGGGGACCGACGATGTCCATGCCGAGGATCGCGTCCGCGTACTCGCGCGCCTCCCCGGCGTCCTTGGCGATCTTGATCCCGCCCGCCTTGCCACGGCCGCCGATCAGCACCTGGGCCTTGATCGCACAGGGGTAGCCGACCCGCTCGGCGGCGGCGACAGCGTCGTCGAGCGTCGCAGCGACCTCGCCGCTGGGCACGGCGATGCCGTGCTTTGCGAACAGCTGCTTGCCCTGATACTCGAGGAGGTCCATTGGGAGAGGCGCCCGGAGGCGCGGTCGCGCAGACTATCCGAGAAGCGCGCCGACGCGTGGCCCGCCGGTGCCTGGAGGGATAGGTGAACCCCCCGAGCGGGTGGCGCTTGCCATAATGCCGCGCTCGCCGATGGCCCTTCCAAGTCTCAAAAACATCAATTGGGTAACTACCGACTGTTACGGGACCCTGATCGATTGGGAGAAAGGGATCATCGAAGCCTGTAAGAAAGAGGCCGCCAAAGACGGCTTCAGCTTCGAGGAGGGCCCTTTCCTCGCCCGCTTCATGGAGGTCCAGGCCGAAATCATGGCCGGCTCCTACGAGCTCTACGCCGAGGTGCTGCGGCGCACGATCGTCAAAGTCGCCGGCGAGCTGGGCTGGGAGGTGGAGCCCTCGCGGGCCCAGTTCCTGCCCAACAGCGTCGCCTACTGGCTGCCCTTCCGCGAGGCCAACGCGGCGATGGACCGGCTCGGCAAGAAATACGACATCGGGATCATCTCCAACATCGACGACAAACTGCTGGGGATCTCCCGCCGCCACCTGCGGACCGAACTCGACCTCGTCGTCACCGCCCAGCAGGTGCGCAGCTACAAGCCCGACCCGGTCCACTTCAAAGAGTGCGCGCGGCGGATCGGCGGCAAGAAAGGCTGGCTGCACATCGGCTCCGACTACACGACCGACATCGCCCCGGTGCTGAAAATGAACGTGCCGGTGATCTGGGTCAACCGCCACGGCGAGAAACTGGAAGGGCGCAAAGCCCCCAGCGCCACGGTGAAAAACTTCCGCGAAGCCGTTAAAAAGCTCGGCGCGTCCTGAGCATCTTCTAGCGTTCAGGCGCAACTCCGGCGGCAGGCGCCGGTTTTCGACGGGAGAGGCGCTCCCCTGATGAATAGGTACGCACCACCCAAGACTTATCTGCGCCCGCCTGCGGTCGCGCGACTGGCCCTGGCAGCGGGGCTGCTCGCCCTGCTCGCCTGCCTCGTGTTCGCCGGGCTGGAGAGCGCTGCTGCCGCGCCGCCTTCGAAGAAGGG
This sequence comes from Solirubrobacterales bacterium, assembly GCA_036403715.1. Taxonomy (GTDB): domain Bacteria; phylum Actinomycetota; class Thermoleophilia; order Solirubrobacterales; family 70-9; genus VAYN01. The sequence goes on along the minus strand of DASWQL010000024.1, from coordinate 763 downwards.
CTCGCAGACGCGCCACCACAACCAGGCCAACAAGCTCCTGCCGGAAGGCGTGCAGCCCAACTTCGTCGTCATCCAGACCGACGACCAGACGCTGGACAGCCTCTACGCCACCGTCAACTCCGGTGGGGTGCCGGTGCCGGTGATGCCGAACACGCTGGCGCTGCTGGCCGACAAAGGCGTGACGCTCAACCGCTACTACGTCTCCTACCCGCTCTGCTGCCCCTCGCGGGTCAGCCTGCTGACCGGGCGCTACGCCCACAACCACAATGTCCGCGGCAACGTCCAGCCCAACGGCGGCTACCTCGGCTTCTCCTTCCGCGGCGCCTACAACCACAACCTCGCCGTCTGGCTGCAGCAGGTCGGCTACCGGACGATCCACATCGGCAAGTTCCTCAACGGCTACGGCGACGAACCATTCGACAACGGCACCGTCGTCCCGCCCGGCTGGAACGCCTGGCACACCGTGCTGAAGGCCGACACCGAACACCTCTTCTACGGCTACAAGCTGAACGACAACGGCGTCATCGACGGCCCCTTCGGCGAACCCGGCAGCTGGGAAACGCGCGAATACGCCGAACGCGACGACTTCGGCTGCCCCTCGGCGCCGCTCAACGGCAAACCGTGCTTCTACGAGACCGACGTCTTCAACCGGATCGCCTCGGAAGAGATGATCGGCACGCCGCCGGAAAAACCGTTCTACGTGCAGCTCGACTACACCGCCCCGCACGGTGACTTCCGCCGCCCGGCCGGGCCCGAGCCGGCG
>DASWQL010000023.1:0-72778 GCA_036403715.1 Solirubrobacterales bacterium | reverse complement strand
CGTTGGCGACGTTGTGCTCGCCGAAGAGGCCGAGCTCCTCGACCCGCAGGAACGGCTCGCCGTCGTAGAAGATCGTGCCCCCATGACGAGACACCGCGACATCGTCCAACGGGCCGAGGCCGGCCGTGGGAGCGTCACGATCTGATTCTCCGCGATCGCGGTCGGCCGAAGGCAGTTGTTGCGAGAACGCGATACGGCGGGCGCAGCCGCCGAGGTCGACACCGGTGAGGGCCGGGTCGTCGGCGTTGTAGACGGCGACGTCGTCGTTGCCCTGATTGGCGAAGATCCGCAGCTTCGCCGCCAGGTAGGACTCGAGGTCGACGTGGCGGTCGAGATGGTCGGGAGCGAGGTTGAGGAAGACACCGCACTCGGGGGCGAAGTAGCCGGTGTCCTCGAGCTGGAAGCTGGAGGCCTCGCAGACGACCGTCGCATCCGGCTCGATCTCGCCCGCCAGCGATGAGAGCGGCGTGCCGACGTTGCCCGCGACCGCGACCGGCTCGCCGGCGCCGCTGTAGATATGGCCGAGCAGCTCGACCGTCGTCGTCTTGCCGTTGGTGCCGGTGACGGCGAGGAAGCGGTTGGGAATCGCCCGCCAGGCCAGCTCCAGCTCACCGAGGACCTCGATGCCGCGGGCGAGCGCGGTGGCGATCACCGGCGCCTCCCGGGGCACTCCCGGGCTCTTGACGACGGTTCGCGTCCCCTCGAGCTGAGCCAATCCATCCGTATCCAGAAAGACTTCGACGCCGACCTCCGGAAGCCTTTCCGCCCCCTCGGGAAATCCCGAATCGACGGCCCGAACCTCCGCCCCCCGCGCCGCGAGCAACCGTGCCGCCGCCTGGCCGGACCTGGCCAGCCCGACCACGAGGTAGGGGCCCTCGGGCAGCGATGGGCGCGGCTTCCTGGGCGGCGAGCTCATCCCCGTATCTTCGATCCCGGCGGCGACGGACCTGTACGGCTCAGGTGGGCGCGGGGCGCCCGAGGTGGAAGCCCTGGGCGAAGTCGACGCCGTAGTCCTCCAGCAGTGCCAGCGTCTCCGCGTCCTCGACACCCTCGGCGATCGTCTGGTAGCCGAAGTCCCGAGCCAGACCGACGATCGCCCTGACGAGATGCTGGTTGGCCCGGTTGGTGGTCAGTTCACGGACGAAGTCGGCGTCGATCTTCAGATAGGTGATCGGCAGCTTCTTCAGGTAGGTGAAGCTGCCGAAGCCGGTGCCGAAGTCGTCGAGGGCGACCTGGCAGCCGAGCTCGCTGAGGCCGCGGGCGAAGGCTTCTCCGGCCTCGATGTCCTTCATCAGCGCCGTCTCGGTGATCTCGAAGACGACGTTGGACGGGTCGGTGCCGGCTTCGCGCAGCTGCCGCTCGATCAGCGGCAGCAGGTCGAGGTTGCCGATCGACTCGGCGGAGAGGTTCGCCTCCAGCCGCTCGCCGCCGGCCGCCATGCGGATCGCCTGACCGATCACCCAGCGGTCGATCTCGCCGATCAGCCCGTAGCGCTCGGCGACCGGGAGGAAGGTCCGGGGCGGGACGATCTCGCCGTTGCTGCCGACCATCCGCAGCAGCAGCTCCTGGCTCGGGCGACCGTCGGCCAGGGGAACGATCGGCTGCGAGTAGAGCGTCAGCCTCCCCTCGTCGAGGGCGTCGCGGATGCGACCGACCCAGACGAGCGTGTCCAGCTCGCGTTTGACCCGCTCCTCCTGGGCGGCCTCGGCGCTGGTGTCGCGAAAGACGACGACGACTCCGTGGACGCCGGCCCCGCTCAGCAGCGGCGCCGCCGAGTAGGCGGTCGGGAAGATCGTCCCGTCCTTGCGGGTGAAGGCGTCGTGCGACATGCGGACCGGCCTGCCCTCGGTCCTCACCTTCAGCAGCTCGCACTCCTCGATCGGATGCGGCGCTCCGTCCCCGTATTGGAAATGAACCGCCTCGTGCACGTTCCTGCCGCGCAGCTCCTCCTCGGTCCAGCCGAGCAGCCTCGAGGCGGCGGTGTTCATGAAGGTGAGCCGACCCTCCGCGTCCAGCACGCAGAGTCCCTCCATCATCGTTTCCATCACCGCGGCGCGAAGGTGCTCCGCTTTCTCGCGCTCGGCGACGTCGACGACGACGATGCCGACCCCGGTCACCTCGCCGCCGATGCTGACCGGGTAATAGCTGGCCAGCCAGTGACCGGGGGCAGCCGACCCGCCCTGCTCGCGCTCGACCTCCAGATTCGTCACCGGCCTTGCGGTCGAGAGGACCCGGGCGAAGACGGGCTCCAGCCGGGGCCAGATGTCGGGCACCATCTCGGGCACCGTCTTGCCGAGGTAGTCCTCCGGCCGACGACCGTCGGTCCAGGCCATCGCCTCGTTGATGCGGATCACCCGCAGATCGCGGTCGACGAAGGCGAAGCCCACCGGCGCGGCCGCCTGCAGCGCTTCCATCAGGGTCAGCGACTCGGCCGTCTCGCGCTGGGCGGCGACCAGGTCCGTCAGGTCCTGGACCGAGCCGATCAGCCGCGAGGATCGCTCCTCGTGCCGCCCTTCCATAGCTGTGGCGCCGCGAAGGTAGTGGATGCTGCCGTCGGGCCAGATGACCCGATAGGTGACGTCGGGCGGGCGGCGCGCGTGCCGCGCCGCTTCGACCTCGTCTTCGACGCGCTGGCGGTCGTCGGGGTGGGTCCGCCCGATCACCTCCTCCGGCGTCGGCACGATGGCGCCGGGTTCCAGACCCAGCAGCCGGAACATGTTCTCCGACCACAGCAGGATGTCGCTCTCCAGGTCCCACTCCCAACTGCCGGTCCGGGAGAGCTGCTCGGCCCGTTCGAGCGCTGCCGTGGACGGTCCCGGCCCGTGCTTGCCCGGCTCACCGTTCGCGTTCGTCGAAAGCCTGCGATTGGTCCTGGGCATCGTTGCCCTTCCTGACCTGCATCCGCGTGGCCGCCGGCGGGCGACCAGCCTCCGAAAAGGATAGGCGGTGGTCTCCGCCGTCGTCCAGGCGATCAGCGACCGATGCTCTGCTGGTACAGCGTGAAGCCGATGCCGCTGCAGACCGCGGCGATGATCCAGAAGCGCAGCATGATCTTGGTCTCCGACCAGGCCATCATCTCGAAGTGATGGTGGAGCGGGGCCATCAGCAGGACGCGGCGGCGGAAGGTCTTGAAGGAGAAGACCTGGATCGCCACCGAGAGCGCCTCGATCACGAAGATGCCGCCGATGATGACCAGCAGCACCTCGGTCTGGGTCATCACCGCCAAGGCGCCGATCGCCCCGCCTAAGCCCAGCGATCCCGTGTCCCCCATGAAGATCGAGGCCGGGAAGGCGTTGTACCAAAGGAAGCCGATGCAGGCGCCGACCAGGCAGGCGGAGAGCAGCGCCAGGTTCTGCTGCTCGTTGGCGACGAAGGCGATCGCCGTGTAGGCGAGCAGGACGATCGCGCAGGAGCCGGCGGCGAGGCCGTCGAGTCCGTCGGTGAGGTTGACGCCGTTGGAGGTGCCGGCGATGACGAGGAAGACGAGGACGAAGTAGAGGACCGGGCCGAGGTCGATGCTGCCCTCGCCGATGCGGAAGTAGAGGATCGGCTCGAGGCCGACCTCGTGGCGGGCGACCCACCAGAGGCCGAGGGCGAGGATCAGCTGGAAGACCAGCTTCCAGCGGGCGGAGAGGCCCAGCGAGCGGCGCTTGACGATCTTGATGAAGTCGTCGGCGAAGCCGATCGCGGCGCAGCCCAAGGCGACGCCGAAGACGGCGAGGCTCTGGGCGTCGCGGTCCGAGAGCACCAGGAAGGGGACGCAGATCGAGGCGAAGACGATCAGCCCGCCCATCGTCGGCGTCCCGGCCTTGGCGTGGTGCTCCTGCGGGCCGTCCTCGCGGATGTGCTGCCCGAACTCTCGGACCCGCAGGTATTCGATGAATTTGGGGCCGAGGAAGATGCAGATCAGCATCGCCGCCATCCCCGCGATCAGGACTTCGCCCATCAGACGAGCTCCCGCAGCTCGTCGGCGACGGCCTCGAGGCCGGCCGATCGCGAGCCCTTGACCAGGATCGCGTCGCCCGGCGCCAGGTGCGCGGCCAGCAGCTCGGCCGCCTCCGAGGGGTCGGCGACGAGCTCGTCCGGGCCGTAGTCGCGGGCGGGCTCGCCGACGCCGATCACCAGGTCGACCCCGGCCGCCCGCGCGTGCTCGCCGACCTCGCGGTGGTAGCCGGCGGAGCCCGGACCGAGCTCGCCCATCTCGCCGAGCACGGCGACCGTGCGGGACGCGGAAAGGGTCGCGAGATGGTCGAGCGCCGCGCGCATCGACACCGGGTTGGCGTTGTAGCAGTCGTTCACCAGGACGATCCCGTCGCCGAGCTCGAGTCGCTCACCGCGGAAGCTGGAGAATCCTATGCTGGCGGCGCGGTCGGCCATCTTCGGGGGCGTCGCGCCGAGCGCCACGCCGGCCGCGATCGCCGCCAGGGCATTGGTGAGGTTGTGGGCCTCGGCGAAGGGGAAATGGAAGCGCTCCGCTCCCAGCGGCGTCGCGATCAGCGCTTCGGTGACACCGTCGGCGACGTTCACCTCGGTCGCCTCGACGTCGCCGCCGCCGCCGAAGCGGAGCAGCCGATCGACGCCGCCGAGATGCGCTTCGAGCTCGCCCGCCTCGGCCGGGACCACGGCGACGCCGCCGTGCGGAAGCGCCGCGAGGATCTCCGCCTTCGCCTCGGCGATCGCCTCGACCGAGCCCAGCAGCTCGACGTGGACCGGGCCGACGTTGGTGATGACGGCGACGTCCGGCTCCGCGATCTCTCCCAGCTCGGCGATCTGGCCGCGCCCCCGCATCGCCATCTCCAGGACCAGCAGCTCGGTGTCGTCGGGCGCTTCCAGCACGGTCAGCGGCAGCCCGATCTCGGTGTTGAGGTTCTCGCGGTTGGCGTGGACGCGGCCCGGCAGCAGCGCCCGGGCGATGTCCTTGACGGAAGTCTTGCCGACCGAGCCGGTGATGCCGACGACGCGGGCGCCGAGCGCCCGGCGCCAGGCGCGGGCGAGGCGCTGCATCGCCAGGAGCGGGTCCTCGACGGCGAAGACCCAGGCACCGCGGTTGAGGTTCGTCCCGCTTTCCGGGACGAACCTCTGCCGCGTTTCGGGACCGATCACCGCGCCCCAGGCGCCCGCGTCTATCGCGGCGCCGGCGAACTCGCCGCCGTCCCGGCTCGCCCCTCGCAGGCCGAAGAAGAGGTCGCCGGGACCGCTCTGCTGGGAGTCGATGGTCGCCCGCCGCGGCGAGCCCGTGCGGCCCTCGGCGACGACCTCGGCGTCCATCGCCGCGGCGATCTGTTCCACGCTCAGCTTCATGCCGGGCTGCCAAGCCGGCGCAGCTCCTTGCGGGCGACGTCGCGATCGTCGAAGGGGATCCTGCGGCCGCCCTCGAACTCCTGGCCCTGCTCGTGGCCCTTGCCCGCGATGACGACGGTGTCGCCGGGGGCGGCCCGGCCCAGCGCCAGCGCGATCGCGGCGCGGCGGTCCTCGACCACCTCCAGCTCCGGCGCCCCCGCCGCCCCGGCCGCGACTTCGGCGACGATCGCCGCCGGGTCCTCGGAGCGCGGGTTGTCGGAGGTGATCACGGTCAGGTCGGCGAGCTCCGCCCCGGCCCGGCCCATCTTCGGCCGCTTGTCGCGGTCGCGGTCGCCGCCCGCGCCGAAGACGGCGATCAGGCGCCCCGCGGTCAGCCGCCGCGCCGCCCGCAGCACGTTCTCCAGCGAGTCGGGCGTGTGGGCGTAGTCGACCAGGACCGCGAACCCCTGTCCCTCGTCGATCGGCTCGAAGCGCCCCGGCACCCGCCCCGCCCGCGCCAGTCCAGCCGCCGCCATCTCCGGCTCCACCCCCAGCGCCCGCGCCACCGCAAACGCCCCCGACGCATTCGCCACGTTGAAATGCCCGGGCAGTCCGGTCCGGAGCTGCAGATCGCCGATCGTGAAGCTGGCGCCGCCGGCGTCGAAGCTGACGTCGCGGGCCGTGTAGTCGGCGTCGGCGCCTTCGGCGGAGAAGGTGACGCAGTCGAATTCCTCGGCCAGGCGGCGCCCGTAGGGGTCGTCGACGTTGACGATTCGCGTCCCAGGCTCGGCCGCGAACAGCATCCGCTTGGCCTCGAAGTAGTCCTCCATGCCGGCGTGGAAGTCGAGGTGGTCCTGGGTCAGGTTGGTGAAGAGGGCGGCCTCGAAGTGGATCGCGTCGGCGCGATGCAGGACCATCGCGTGCGAGGAGACCTCCATCGCGCAGGCGCGGTCGCCGGCCTCGAGCATGCGGCGGAAGGTCGCCTGCAGGTCGATCGCCTCCGGCGTCGTCCGCTCAACCGCCTCCTCCACCCCGCCGACCACCTGCTTCACCGTCCCCAGCAATCCTGACTGGATCCCGGCAGCCTCGAGAATCTCCCGCACCAAGAAAACCGTCGTCGTCTTCCCGTTCGTCCCCGTCACCCCGACGACCCGCAACTCGGCAGTCGGATCTCCCCAGAACCGCGCCGCCAGCGGCGCCATCGCCGCCCGCGCGTCGGCGACGACCAGCTGCGGCACGTCCACCTCCAGCTCCCGCTCGACCACCAGCGCCGCCGCCCCGGCCTCGACCACCTGCGCCGCGAAGTCATGCCCGTCGACCTTGTCCCCGGGCACACAGAAGAAAAGCGTCCCGGGCCCAGCTTTTCGACTGTCATAAGCAAGCTCAGAAATCGCAACGGAGGCGTCGCCGACCACCCGCGCTCCGGCAAGCCCCCCGACAAGCTCTTCCAGTCTCATCGCCGCGATTCTAGGTAGAGGGTCGGGTGCCCCTCCCCCGGAGGCTCCCGGACCGACGAGCCGAATCGCAACCGACGACCCAGCTGCGCGACGGCCTCCGGGGGAGGGGCACCCGACCCTATTCCTGAGCCACCCCGAGATAAGGAAGAGCAAATTCCGCGATCTGGCCAAACGCAGGCGCCGCGACCGACCCGCCGTAGATTTCCCCCTGTGGCTGATCGACGATCACGGCGGCCAGGAACTTCGGGTCCTGCGCCGGCGCGAAGCCGATGAAGGAGGCGACGTATTTCGTTTCCGAGTACGTGCCGTTTTCCGCCACCTCGGCGGTACCGGTCTTCCCCGCCAGCGTGTAGCCGGGGACGCTGACCTCGGAGGCGGTGCCGCCGGGGGCGAGCACGCCCTCGAGCATTTCCCGCACCTGCGCGGCGACGCCCGGTTCGATCACCCGCCGGCCCTTCGGCTCGTGGATATGGCGTTCGCCGATCCGCTTGATCAGCTGCGGCTGCCGGAGGATGCCGCCGTCGGCGATCGCCGCGTAGCCCGCCGTCATCTGCATCGGCGTCACCGAGATGCCCTGGCCGATCGGCAGGTTGCCCATCGTCGAGCCCGAGTATTGGTCCAGTTCGGGGACGATCCCCCGCTCCTCGGCCGGGAACTGGACCCCGGTCGGCCGGCCGAACCCGAAGCGGTTGATCCAGCGGCTGAATTTTTCGGCGCCGACCTCGAGCCCGATCGTCACCGCGCCCACGTTCGAGGACTGGGCGAGGATCTGGGCGACGGACATGTTCTCGGTCGGCCGCGCCTCGGCGTCTTCGATCGTGCGGTCGGCGACCTGGATGCTCGGCGCGAGGGTGAATTCGGTCGTCGGCGTCACCAGTTTTTCCTCCAGCGCCGCCGAGACGGTGAAGGCCTTGAAGGTGGAGCCGGGCTCGTAGGTGAAGCCGGTCGCCCTGTTCAGCAGGTCTTCGTTGCTCGCACTGGAGAGGTCGGTCGGATTGACCGGTGGCCAGTTCGCCATCGCCAGGATCTGCGAGCTGCGCGGGTCCATGACGATCGCCGTCGCGCCTTTCGGCGAGTACGTTTCGCCGACTTCGCCGAGGATCTGCTCGGTTTTCTCCTGGATCACCGGGTCCAGGGTCAGTTCGATGTCTTCGCCGTCGCTCGCTTCCTTCGCCGTTTCCAGCCGGATCGGTTCCCCGAGCGCGTCGTTGACGATGCGGCGTTCGCCGTCTTCGCCGGCGAGCGTCGATTCCTCACCCGCCTCGAGGCCGGTCAGCCCCTGGTTGGCAGAACCGACGGCCCCGACCACCTGCCCCGCCATGTCCCCCTGGGGGTAGGTGCGGCGACTGTCAGGCAGCTCGCCGATCCCTTCGATGTCGAGCGCTTCCACCTTGGCGGCGGTGCCGAGGTCGACTTTGCGGGCGACGTAGGAGAAGCCGGATTCTTCGGTCAGGGCTTCCAGCACCTCGCCCTTGCTCTGTTCCAGGATCGGAGCCAGTTCCTCCGCCACCCGCGGCGGGTTCTTCACCTGGTAGGGAGTGGCGAAGATCGTCGCCGCGTCTTCGGAGTAGGCGAGCTTGTTGCCGTGGCGGTCGAGCAGGCTGCCGCGCAGGCCCGGCACCGTCAGGGTCTCGGTCTGTTGGGAGAGCGCCTCGCCGGCCAGCTGGGCGCCCTGCACCCCCTGCAGCCAGAACGCGCGTCCGACGATGACGAGGAAACAGATCAGGAAGCCGGCGAACAGCAGCCCGATCCTGCGCTCGATCAAGCGCATCCGCGCTTCCCTAGCCCGCGCCCGCCGCGGCCAGGCGCGCCGCGGCCCTCGCCACGGCATCGGGACCGGCTTCGACGACCAGCGGCTCCTCGGTCGTCGGCATCACCAGTCCGAGGTTGGACCCTTCGGTGCGGACGCGGCCGGTGCCGTAGCGGTGCGCCTCGCGCCCTTCGAGCAGGGACTTCTCCTTTTCGAGCACCGTGATCTGCTGGTCGACCTTGCCCGACGATGCGGCGAAGCTGAGGGTGACGACGTTGAGGGCGACGATCCCGACCAGCAAGAGGCCGAGCACCCCGATCCAGGCCCGGCCGCGGGTCATCCGCACGATCAGGCCCGAGTCGGGGAGCTGACCGACGGCGACCGCGGTGCGACCTGCGAGCGCCAGGGCGGGCTGGGCGGCGACGCGTCTGGGCCTCGGCCTCGCGCGCCGCGGCGCCGGGCGCGCGGGGGCACGCCGGGCGGGTGCACGGCGGGCGGGAGCGGGAGCGGTCGCGGCGTTCGCGCGTGGAGCTTTGCGGGCAGGCGGGCGGCGCGCAGGTGCCGCGGCTTTTTCGCGCGCCGGCGCCGCGGCTTTCTTACGCGGCGGGCTCGTCCGCGAGGGCGCCGGGGCGGGTGCGGTCTTCCGTGCTGGAGCGGCGACGGCCATCAGCGCGCCTCCTCCGCCCCGTTGGCTTCGGCGATCTTCAGCGCCACCCGCAGGTGGGCCGAGCGCGAGCGCGGATTGGCCTCGGTCTCCTCGGGTCCCGGCGCGATTGCCCGCCGGGTCAGCAGTTCGGCCTCGGGCTCGTGCCCGCAGACGCAGACGGGAAGCTCCGGCGGGCAGATGCAGCCCCGCGCCTTGGCGGCGAGGAACTGCTTCACCGGTCGGTCCTCGAGCGAGTGGAAGGCGATCGCGCCGAGGCGGCCGCCGACGGCGAGCGTCTCCCAGGCCAGCGGCAGCGCTTCCTCGAGCATCTCCAGCTCGGCGTTGACGGCGATCCGAATCGCCTGAAAACTGCGCTTGGCGGGGTGGCCGCCGCCGAAGCGGGCGGCGGTGGGCATCCCGGCCTTGATCGCGGCGACGAGCTCGGCGGTGGTGGAGATCGGGCGGCGGCGGGCGATCTCGCGGGCGATGCCGCCGGCGTATCGCTCCTCGCCGAAGCGGCGCAATACCTGGGCGATCCGGGCCTCCGGCCACTCGTTGACGAGGTCGGCGGCGGTGAAGCGCTGGCGCGTGTCCATCCGCATGTCGAGCGGCGCGTCGTACGAGTAGGAGAAGCCCCGCTCCCAGGCGTCTACCTGCATCGAGGACATCCCGAGGTCCATGTAGATCATCTCTGGGCGTATGCCTTCGCCGCGCAGGGCGCGCAGACCTTCCGCGAAGTCGGCGCCGATGAAGCGGGTCCGGCAGGGCGCGGCGGCGGCGAACTCGGCGAAGCGGGACTCCGCGGCCGGGTCGCGATCGATCGCGATCAGCGTGCCGGAGGAGCCGAGAAGGTCGGCGACGAGACCGGCATGGCCACCGCCGCCGAAGGTGCAGTCGACGGCCGTCTGACCCGGCTCGGGGGCCAGCAGCGAGACCAGCTCGGGGGCGAGGACGGGATCGTGGCTCATCGCGACGACGCTCCCGAGCACCTGCTCGTGGCTGCGTTGGATGGCGTTTCGCTGGGCATGGAGTCTCATGGTCACGCAGTCCCGGCGGCGGCGAGCCCCTCGGCGATCTCGGGGGCGGCGGCGTCGAGCTCCTCCTCCTGCTTGGCCCAGGCGTCGGCGTTCCAGATCTCGAGGTACTCCCCCGCCCCGATCACGACGCAGTTGCCGTCGAGCCCGGCGTGCTCGATCAGCGGTTTGGGGATGCGGATGCGGCCGGCGGAGTCGAGCTTCTCGTCGAAGGAGCCGCCGTGGAAGCGGCGGCGCAGCTGCCGGGCGTCGTGCCCGAAGGGGCTGTGCGGCGAGAGGAAGCGCTCGGAGAGCTGCTCGAACTCGTCGGTCGTGTGCACCCAGACGCAGGGGTCGAAGCCCTTGGACAGAACAATCCCGTCAGCGAGGGAGGCGCGGAACCGCGAAGGAACCGTGAGCCGATCCTTGGAGTCGAGGCTGTGCTCGTAGAGACCCCGAAATGCCACCTCGGCGAGTCCTTTCTGAGCGGGAGGGCCGGAAAGAGTTGGGACCGGAGTGATGAGGTGGGAGGAACCTCACCACCCCGGTCCTGGGCTTCAACTCGAGCGCCACAATAACCCACACTCCCCCACTTTGCAACACCACTTCCCTCTGCAAGCCCATTTGCATCCGCCGCCGCGCGCGCTAGGTTGGCCGCCATGACCCCGCCCGACGACGCCAACGATCTGCGCGGCTTCCACTTCAAGCGCCTGATGGGCAAGCCGCTGACGTGGATCCTGATCGGGGCCTTGGCGTTGATCGCCGGCGTCGCGGGGGCCGCCGTGATCGGTCCGGCGATCGGCGGCGCGGCCGCGGTGGTCGCCTTACTGGCCGGAGTGGTGATCGTCTTCGCGATCGCCGACTCGAAGGCGGCCGACGACTTCTTCGAGGTCTATGCCCAGCAGCGGGGGATGACGCTCGTGCACGGCCGCGGCAGGCTGCCCCAGGCAACGCCGCTGCTGAAGAAGGGGGACGACCGCTACACCGAGCGCAGCCTGCTCGGGCCCATCGGCGACGGCTTCGACGGGACTCTCGCCCTCTACACCTACGAGGAGGAGACGACCGACAGCGACGGCAACCGTGAGACCAACTACTACCGCTACACCGTCGGCCTGGTCGAGGTCCCGGAGTGCGCCGGCCTGGTCCCCGAGCTCTACTGCCAGCGCAAGTTCGGCCTGCGGGCTCTGCAGGGCCTCGAGGACGTCTTCCGCACTTCCAAAGAGCGGGTGAAGCTGGAGAGCGAGGTGCTCGACGACAAGTACGAGATCTTCGCCGGCAAGCAGCAGGACGCGATCTGGCTGCGTCGCCTCTTCGCTCCCACCTTCATCGTCTGGCTGACGGATGCCGCCCCGAAGAAGTTCGCCTTCGAGCTGGTCGACGGCACCCTCTGCTGCTACGTCTCCGGCCACAAGGAGAGCGCCGAGGAGCTCGACACGATCGCCGCCGCCACGGCGGCGGTCGGCAAGCGCCTGCGCGAGGAGTCGTCGGAGTAGAGGCTCAGAACCCCGCCAGCAGCGTGCCGGCGTTGGCGATCAGGGCGGCGGCGATCATCAGCAGGACTGAGGGGACGAGGACGAGGGCGACGACGAGCTGGATCTTGGGGGCGGCGCGGGCGGCACGCTCCTCGACGGCGCGGCGACTGTCGCGCCGCAGGACGCTCGCCTGGCGGCGAAGCTGATCGGCGAGGGGCGAGCCGAAGCGCCGCGAGCGCTCGATCGAAGCGACCAGCGTCGCCAGCTCGCTGCCGGGGACCCGCGTCCGCAGCGAGTCGAGGGCGGCACTGAGCGGCGTGCCGCAGGAGAGCTCGGCGACGGTGAGGCGCAGCTCTTCGGCCAGCGGGCCCTCCCCCGCCCGCGCCAGCTGCTCCAGCCCGGCCGCGGGTCCGCGCCCGGACCCGGCGCTGACCGCCAGCAGGTCGAGAGCGTCCGGCAGCGCCGAGACGAGCCGGCGCTGCCGGCGACGCGCCTGCCGCTCCAGCAGCGCATCGGGGATGAGGAAGCCCGCCGCGGGCATCCCGACCGCGACGAGCAGCGCCGTTCTTCCCGGCGCCGCCGGGGCGGCCGCGATCGCCGCCAGCCCGCCGCAGGCGCCGCCGGCGATCTTCGCGACCAGGACGGCACCGATCGGCAGCCGTGCCTCGAGGCCGGAGCGACGCAGGCGCTCCGGGAGCCCGAGGCGAAGCGCCGCCGTCGCCGAGCGGCCGCGCAGGCCAGGCGGGAGCGACGGCGCCGTGGTCCCACCGCGAGCGCCGAGCAGCTCGAGCAGGGCGGCGCACATCAGCAGCACGGCGATCGCCGCCAACAACCCCGCGGCGCTCACTCCACCACCCGGGAGAAACGTTTGATCGCGACGAATCCGGCGAGCTGCAGGCCGGCGGCCAAGGCGAGGAACACGGTAGAGGCCGGGGAGCCGAGCAGCCTGGCGAGGAACCCCGGCTGGACCAGCTCGGCGAAGAGCGCACCGCCGCTCGGCATCGCGACGACCAGCAGACCGGTGAAGCGAGCCTGGGCAGTCGCCGAGCGCGCATCCTCGGCGACCCGGTCGCGCTCGGCGGCGCCGGCGGCGAAGCGACGCAGCAGACCGGCGAGGTCGCCGCCCGCGAGTCGCTGACTGAGCAGCGCCGCGGCGAAGGCATCGACGCGCTCGGAGCGCATCCGCCGCCGCCAGCTCTCAACCACCTCGGTCGTCGCCGCCCCGAGATCGAGCTCGGCACCGAGCCGGGCCAGCTCCGCCGCCGGCGGCCCGTCGAGGTAGGTCGCGGCGGCGGGGAGCGAAGCCCGCAGGGACCGCCCGGCGCTGAGCGAATCGGCGATCGCGGTGGCCACTTCGGGCAGGGATCGCTCGACCGCGAGCCGGTAGCGCCGCCGCCGGCTCGAGATCGCCCATCCCGCCAGCGCCGGTCCGGCGACCGAGAGCGGCAGGGCGAGGGCGACGCCGGCAAGCATCCAGCCGGCGACCACCGCTGCCATCGCCCCGAGGGCGGCGAGCCGGCGCCGCTCGACGGTCGACGGTGCGTAGCCCTCCCGCCCGGCGCGCCGCAACGGCTCCAGCGCCAGTCGCAGCCAGCGCGCCGCGGCCGGGCTGGCGAGAACCGCCTCCCGCGCCGCCAGCGCGAAGAGGCCACCGGCGGCGGCGCCGGCCAAGGTCGGCAGCAAGCCGGTCGCGGCGCTCAAGCGTCGCCCACCACGGCGATATCGGTGACCAGACGGCGGCCGTCGGCGCCGCGCTCGAGCTGGACCACGAGGTCGATCCCGCGCCGCACCTGCCCGGCCACGGCCGCATGCGGCAGGCCCACGCCCGCCATCAAGGCCAGGGTCTCCAGCCGGCCGAGCGCGTCGGCGGGAGAGTTGGCGTGGACGGTCGAGAGGGCGCCGTCATGGCCGGTGTTGAGTGCGGTCAACAAGTCGAGCGCCTCCGGACCTCGCACCTCCCCGATCACGATCCGATCCGGCCGCATCCGCAGGGCGTTGCGGAGCAGGTCGCGGATCGTCACCTCCCCCCGCCCCTCGACGCCCGCCGGTCGGCTCTCCAACCGCACCACATGCGGCTGCTGCAGCCGCAGCTCGGCGGCGTCCTCGATCGTCACCACCCGCTCCGTGGGCGCGATGAAGCTGGAAAGCGCGTTCAGCAGCGTCGTCTTCCCGGAGCCGGTGCCGCCGCTGACGAGGACGCTGCGGCGATCCCGAACGGCCTTCCCGAGGAGCTGACGCTGCGCCTCGCTGATCGCCCCCAGCTCGACCAGCTCCGCCGGACCGGGCCGGATCGCGCCGAAGCGCCTGATCGACACCACCGGGCCGTCGATCGCCAAGGGGGGGATGACGACGTTGACCCGAGAGCCGTCGGCGAGCCGCGCGTCGACCATCGGACTCAGCTCGTCCACCCGCCGCCCGAGCGGGGCGAGGATCCGCTCGATCGCGTTGCGCAGCTCCTCCTCGTCGGCGAAGGCAACGTCGGTGGGCTCGATCCGACCCCGCCGCTCGACATAGACGGTTGCCGGCCCGTTGACCATCACCTCCTCGACGGCCGGGTCGGCGAGCAGAACCTCCAGCGGACCGAGGCCGACGCTGTCGCGGAGGATCCTCGCGGCCACCTCCTCACGATCGGAGGCATCGAGCAAAGCCGCCTCCCGCTCGACGAGCTCCCGCACCGCTTCGTCGAGGTCGCCTGCCTGGCCGCGGCCGGCGGCGGCGTCGGCCCGCCGTCGCTCGACCAGTCGCCCCCGCAGCGAGGCTGAAAGCTCGGCGACATCTCGCTCTCTCGCCGACATCTATCCCCGCGGCAGGATCGTCACCTGACGGGCGAAGCTCTGCGCGGCGATCAGCCGCAGGGCCTGCTCCCTCGTCAGCGCCAGGGTCGCCGCCGCCGTCCCGTCCAAGCCGGGTCCGTCCGCGCCCGCGCCCAGCGCCAGCAAGGGGACCGCGGCCGCGGCGACGTAGGTTCGCCCCACTCCCGCTCCCGATGGTTCCGTCGTAACGACGACGTCGACGCGGCTGCGGGTCGGCCGATTCCCCGAGAACGCCAGGGCTCCGGCGCCGCTGACGGCGATCTCGACCGGGTGCCTGCCCCGGCCCAAAGCCAGGCCTGGACCGTCGCTGCGCGGCGGTCGAAGTTGAGAGGCGAGGACGTAGGCGCCGGATGGAACGGTTGCGACAGGGGCCAGACCGACGGCCTCGGCCGGCGAGCGCAGCGCACCCGGCGGGACGAAGCGGGTCGGCACTCGACGGACCTCGAGCTCAGTGGCCGCCGCGGGGTCGATCACGCGTCCGGAGGGCAGCGACCTGCCCGCGACCAGCACCGGTCGCAGGGCGCCATAGCCGCGGGCGACGCTGCTGCCGTAGCCATCGGCGATCGCCGCCGCGGCGGCCGCGGCGAAGAGCGCGGCGAGGAGGAAAGCCAACGAGCGCCCGCGACGACTCACGTCGGGACCTCGCCGCCGAGGAGTGGCAGCTCCAGCACCGCTTCGGTGCGACTCTCGGCGCAGCGCAAAGTGAAGTCGCCTCCATGCGCGGCGGCGATCCTGCGCACCAGCCGCAGGCCATGCCCGTGACGGCGTCTTCCCGACAGCCGCGAGACCAACTGCGAGGGCTCGGGGCGGCGCGGCCGCGACCGGGACCGACGCCCGCGATCGGACACGGTGATCCGCAGCCGGCCCACCGCAAGCGTCGCCGCAACCTCGATCCGCGGCCCGCCGTGCTCGATCGCGTTGAGGATCAGGTTGTCGAGCGCCTGCGCGACCTCCCAGCGGTCGCCGCTGATCACCGCGGTCGCCGCGGGCCGGCGGAGCTCGATCGAGCCGCCCGCGAGAGCCGCCCGCGCCTTCCAGCGGCCCACCGCGGCATCCAGCACCGGCCTCGCCGGGAACGGCCGGCGCTCGAGCGCGGGTCGCTCGCCGTTGATCTCCCGCTCGAGCCGCTCGAGAGCCGCGGTGGCCAGGCGCAGCGACTGATCCAGCCGCGAAGCCTCGGGCAGTCCCGTCCCGGGAGAGGCCAGGGCCAGGGCCTGCAGGGGCCGGCGCAGCTCGTGCACCGCCTCGTTGAGAGCCGTCCGCCGCCGCCCTGCCCGCAGGCTCCCGGCGCTCGCCGCCACTGCGAGCGAGGCGGCAAAGGGCCAGCCGGCCGCTATCTGCGCCAGCTCAAGTGGCAACGCTCCGGCTCCTCGTGGCGATTCTCACGGCGCCCCAAGGCGGCAGCTGTCGCGGGCTCTCCCCCGGCTGCGCGAGGAAGCTTGGAAATTGCGCGCCCGCCACCCCGATGCGGTCTCGGCCAGGCGCCTCGAGTCAACGGGCGCGCTTGGATTAGACCTTCGATCCGGTCGGTCTCGTTCCGCTCAGCTTCACCGATCGATGTAGGGAAATTATGGGAACGTATTTCTTCCAATCCGAAATTCGCACGGAACCGGGGATTCCGTCGAGCGTTTTGGGATACTTGATCGAGAACCCGGGTGGAAAGCGCCCGGAATCACAAAAAAAGCCACCCCACCCGGCCCCCCATCGATCGGAGGAACATCCCTTGGCTCAGACTCGAACGTCCCCAGAGGGCATCACCCAGCAGCTCGCGAAGGCTCTCGCACATCCTTTGCGGGTACGTATTCTGACCTCGTTGCAGAACGGGATCTCAAGCCCGAACCAGCTCTCGCAGGAACTCGAGGAGCCGCTGGGCAACGTCAGCTATCACGTTAAAACGCTGCTCGAATATGACTGCGTCGAACTCGTCAAAACCGAGCCCCGTCGCGGTGCGGTCGAGCATTTCTATCGCGCCACCGAGCGTGCCTTCTTCAGCGACGCCGACTGGGCCAAGATCCCGGCCTCGGCCCGCAAAGGCATCTCGGGGGTCACCCTGCAGCAGATCGGCAAAGACGCGACCGAGGCGATGATCGCCGGCACGATCGACGCCCGCACCGATACCCACGTCAGCCAGACCTCGCTGTTGCTCGACGAGAAAGGCTGGAAGGAGCTCAACGGCGTCCTGATGGAGACGCTGAACCGAGCGATCGAGATCCAGGAGCAAGCCGCAAGCCGCCTCGCCGACGAGAAGACGGACCCGGTCCCGACCAAGTTGGCGATGCTCCACTTCGAGGCGCCGCAGGAGAAGAAGTCGAAGTAGCGACTGTCCCGCGCCTCAGCCGGCTCGCACGCGAATCCAGCGTGCGGGTCGGCGGGGTCCGTGGGAGCCCACCTGGCCGGCTCAGACCGCCGGGAACAGCTCCACCAGTGCCTCGGCGACCAGCTCGACCTGCTCGGTGCTGAGCTGACCGGGCTGGTTAAGGCGCTTCGCCAACCGACGTGGGTAGAGCAGCGGCGAGATGGTCGATGTTCGCGCGGCTGCCAGGCATCCGGCGATCGTGCAGGACAAGCACGCCTGGACACCGACGGGCGAGAGAGGCCGCCAACGCCTCCTCGCCAAGGGCACCGGTTTCCCACGCTTTCTCGTGCTGCGGCTTGTCGCCGAACTTCACCAACAGGTTGCCTATGTAGGGATGTTCCGCGCGAGTCTTGGCTACACGCCTCCTTTGCCGACGCTCTGACTCGCGCCGTGCGCTCGCACCAGCCGTCCCGAGATCAACCTCCCCCTCCTCCGCCATCGGGTTCGCTATCGACAGCGATGGCGTGAGCTTGAATCGGGCCCGATCGACACTCACCATCACCCGTCGATCAGCCGGTAGCCGATTCCCCAGCAGTTGATCACGTAGCGGCTGTGCTCGGGGTCGAGTTTGCGGCGCAGGCGGCTGGCGTGGGAGTCGAGGGTGCGGGTGCGGCCGGGGCTGCGGAAGCCCCAGACGTCCTGCAGAAGCTCGTCCTTGGAGAAGACGCGGGTCGGGTCGCCGGCGAGGACGCGGAGGAGGCTGAACTCCTTCTTGGCCAGCTCGACCTCGCGGTCGCCGACGGTGACGCGGCGGCGGATCGGGTCGATCGTCAGGTCGCCGACCCGGGTGGGCCCCTCGCGGCGGGCGGCGCGCCGGCGCAGGACGGCACCGATCCGGGCCCGCAGCTCTTCGTAGCGGAAGGGCTTGGTCATGTAGTCGTCGGCGCCGGAATCGAGGCCGCGGACGCGGTCGGTGTCGGCGCCGCGGCCGGTGAGGACGATCACGGGCAAGCGCGGGTCGAAGCGGGAATCGATCCCGTCGGCCTCGCGGATCTCGCGCAGCACGTCGAGTCCGGAGGCGTCGGGGAGCGAGAGGTCGAGGAGCAGCAGGTCGGGGTGGTTGTAACGGCAGAGGCGAAGGGCGTCGGAGGCGCTCGGCGCCGGCAGGACCCCGAAGCGGTCCGCAGAGAGGTGGTCGCAGAGCAGGTCGAGGGTCATCGCGTCGTCCTCGCAGACGACGACGCTGGCGATCTCTTGCCTGTGGGGCAGCATCGCCGGCCCAAGTCGTCGGGGAAGACGAACTCTCCCCCCTCGCTGATCCTCGGCTGAAGGGAACTCCAAGACCGCCGCGGCGCCGCGCTGGCGGACGAAGCGGCGCGGCGGCACCCCTGACCGCCTCGCGATCTCCCGCCCGTCGCGGTCGAGGAAGACGAGGTCGAGCTCGAATCGCATCCCGAAGGTGTGGATCGCGGAGCAGCGTGGAATCAGCAGCCCGGGTCCGGCTTCGTCGCGGTCGAGCAGGGCGAGGCCGAGCAGGCGGGCGCGAGAGCCGCTCGCCACCGGGACGAGCCGAGCGCCGATCTGGCGGCGCGGAAGTCGCCGGAACCGGTTCGCCCACACCCCCGTCAAGGACTCCGCCGCGTCGGCTCTCCCCTCCCATCCGTCTTCGCGCTGCCGACAACCCCTTCTCGCTGCAACCCGGCGTTCAACGCCCTGCTCGAGCAGGCACGGGACTACGATGATCGGCAAGATCATGGACCTGCTGACGCAAGGGCTTGCGCCGGCAGTTGGGCTTCAACTCATGGATAAGAAGACGACCCGCAGAGGGAATTACGAGTCTGGCTCCGACTATGTGCTCGAGTACGGCGAGCTGCGCTTCGCCTTCAACGAGGAGGACTTCGGGCAGCGGGTCGAGCAGGCGGCGGTAAAGCTCGCCTTCGTCCACCAGGGTTTGAGCCAGGAGGAGCTGGACGATCTCCTCGACCTCGCGGTCAGCGGCGAGATCGCCGAGCCCAGCTCCCGCCTCGGTGAGCACATCAACGAGAACTGGGAAGAGCTGGTCGGCCCCGCCAACCGCAGCCTCGTCCACTGGATCCGCCGCCTCGTCTTCCGCGGCGCCTGGCTCGACCAGCGGGTAAAGGAGGGCGAGCTCGACGTCGTCTTCGACGAGCGCACCCAGACCTTCGGCTACGTGCAGCCGGATCGCAGCGCGGACCTGATCGAGCTCTCCAAGGAGCCGAGCTGGCGCCGCATCGCCTACCGGCGGTGATCCACGGGAGTCCGGGTAGGGGCTCCGCTTGACAGGTCGGGTCTGGTCGTTAGCTGGAGGAAGGACGCTCGAGCGCCGCTACTACGGTGAGGGAGCCGCCACCGCTGCCGGCAAGCACCCGGCCGGCGTCGAAGAACTCCTTGGCGGAGTCGGCGTCGCCGTAGGCCTCGGCGAGGCGGGTGAGGGAGTCGACCAGAAGGATTACGTCTTCGCCACTCCCGGCCCGTGCCGCGGCCTGGGCGAGGGCGTCGCTGGCGTGGCGGGCCTGGCCGGCGGCGACGATCTCCGCCTGCGGGGCCTCGCGCTTCCAGTCGGCCAGCTCCTCGGGGCTGGGATCGATCAGCAGGGCGACGGGGTCAGGGCCCTTCGAGTCGGCCGCGAGGTCGGCGGCGACGCCGCGGAGCAGCGCCGTGCAGGCCTCGCGAGTCTCGGCGGCGACGATCGCCTGGCGGCCGGCCTCGGGCGGAAGCAGCAGGTCCTGCAGGGTCACGCCCTCCTTGCGCCGCCCGAAGCGACGGCGGCGGCGGCGACGCGGCCGCGCGGCGGCCTCTTCGCCGGCTGGAGCTGCAGGCGGGGTCTCAGGGGGCGTCGGGGCCGGCTCCGGTGCCCGCTCGGGCCGGCTCGACTCGGGTCGCGCCTCGCTTGGGCCGGCGCCGAGCGCCTCGTCGCCGAGCTCGTCGCCCTGGCCGCGGCGGGGGCGGCGTCGTGGCGGGCGCTCGCGCTGGGGGCGGTCCCCCTGCGGGCGCTCGCGCGCGGGCCGGTCACGGCCGGAACGCTCGGGCCGCCCCGGGCGCTCGCGGCGTTTCGGCCGCGGCGCGGATCCGCCCGAACCCGAACGGGGGCTCGGCTCGGAATCGCCGTCGCTGAGCTTCTCGATCAGCTCGCTGCGGGAGAGCATCCGGTAGCGCTCGACCCCCGCGTCGGCGGCGAGGGCGTGAAGATCGGACAGGTGCTTGGTTTCCAGCTCGGCCTTGGTCATCGAGCGCGCAGGTTATTCAACCGGCACTCTGGACGCTGCCGGGTCCACGCCTTCGGTAGCTGCGGCCTCGAGCCAGGCCTCGGCCTCGCGCTTGACCTGGCGCCGTGACCAGCCCAGCTCGGCGCCGAGCAGCTCGGCGACCGGGCGCACGGCGGCGGCGTCGCGCAGCTGCGGCGCCGCGAGGATCCCGAGGCGGGTTCGGCGCAGCAGGATGTCGCCGACGCTGCGCGCCTGCTCGCGGCGGGCGGCGATCGTCACCTCGGCCAGCAGGTCCGGGCGCCCGGGGACGATCGGGGCGCCGAGCCGCTCGTCCTCGCGCACGAGGTCGAGCACGGCGCGGGCCGCGTGCCCGTAGCGGAAGGCGAGCTGGGAGAGCGAGTCCTCCCCCACGCTCTCCGGCGCTTCCAGGTCCGCCGGACGGGCCTCCATCCCCAGCGGGATCTCGGCGG
Organism: Solirubrobacterales bacterium; assembly: GCA_036403715.1. Classification (GTDB taxonomy): domain Bacteria; phylum Actinomycetota; class Thermoleophilia; order Solirubrobacterales; family 70-9; genus VAYN01. The sequence goes on along the minus strand of DASWQL010000023.1, from coordinate 52,354 downwards.
TATGACAGGGAGCCTCGCGCCCCTCCCGCTCGACCAGGCGGTCGACCGTCTGCTTGGCCATCCGCCGCCAGGTCGTCAACTTGCCGCCGGTGATCGTCAGCATCCCCGACGACGTCTCGTACAGCTCCGCCTTGCGGGAGATGTCGACCGACTTGCGGGGATCGCCGCTGGAGATCAGCGGCCGCACCCCGGCGTAAGCGCCGACGATGTCGGACTCGGTCAGCGAGACGGCGAAGAAGTCGTTGACCGCGTCGAGCAGGTACTCGACGTCGGCCTCGGCCGGGCGCGGATGTGCGATGTCGCCTTCGAAGTCGTTGTCGGTGGTGCCGACAAGGGTGCGCCCGTACCAGGGCAGCGAGAAGATCATCCGGCCCTCCCCCGCCGGGACGACGCAGGCGGCCTTGCCCATCGGCAGGTCGGCCTGGTCGAGGACCAGATGGGTGCCCCGGCTCGGCGCGATCCGCGGCACGTCCTCCTCGTCGATGACCTCCTCGGGCCGGATGCGGTCGGCCCAGACCCCGGTCGCGTTGACGACGTGGTCGGCCCGGACCTCGATCCGCTGTCCCGAGTCCGCCTCGGTGAAGGCGACCCCGGCGGCGGTCCCTTCGTCGAAGAGGACCTCGGTGACGTCGGCGCCGTTGAGCGAGACGGCGCCGAAGCGTTCGGCCTCGCCCAGCACGGTGAGGACCAGGCGCACGTCGTCGGTCTGGCAGTCATAGAAGAGGTAGGCGTCCTTGGGTTCGCGCGGCGCCAGCGCCGGGACCATCTCCAGCACCTCCTCACGCCCGATCGTGCGGTGGCGGTCCGGCGACCAGTAGAAGTCCTGGTCCTCCTCCCGGGAGGAGCGCATCTCGCGACGGCTGCGGCCGACTCGCGTCGTCGCCATCACGTCGTACATGTTCAGCCCGATCCCGAGTTTGCGGTCGCGCCGGTCCTCGCCGAGGGCGGCGACCAGGAACGGCGTCGGGTAGACCAGGTGGGGCGCCAGCTGGACCATCAACTGGCGCTCCAGCAGCGCCTCGCGGACCAGTCCGAGGTCGAAGTTCTGCAGGTAGCGGAGGCCGCCGTGGACCATCTTCGAGGAGCGGCTGGAGGTGCCGACGGCGTAGTCGCCGCGCTCCAGCAGCGCCACCGAGTAGCCGCGGGAGGCGGCATCCAGCGCGACCCCGGCGCCGGTGATGCCGCCGCCTATCACGACCACCTCGAAGTGCTTTCCGGCAATTGCCTCGATTGCGGCGGCGCGGGTCAGCATCGTCACTCCACCTAGTCGAGGAAGCAGATCGTCTGTTCGGCGCCGGGCCGCTCGGGGACCGGACGCTCCTGGCGCGGATGGCCGAGATGAAGCAGCCCGACGACGCGCTCGCCGTCGGGGATTCCAACCGCTTCGCGTCCGCTCTGCTGCCGCAGCAGCGCCGGGGTGCGCCAGTAGCCGGCGAGCCCGCGGGCGTGGGCGGCGAGGAGGACGATGTAGGAGGCGACGGCGGTGGCGTGCATGTCCTCCTCGTCCTGGACGGCGTCGCCGCCGAGCCGACAGGAGACGACGACCAGGGTCGGGCAGCGGTCGAGCTTGGCGGCGCCCTCGGGGCCGGCCGCCTGCTTCATCCGCTCCAGCGTCCGCGGTCCGACGACGCGGAAGCGCCAGGGGACCGTGAGGTTGTGGTTGGGAGCCCAGTTGGCGAGGTCGAGCAGCTCGCCGAGCTGCTCAGGCGGCAGCGGCTCGGGCGCGAAGGCCTTGTGGGTGCGACGGGTGCGTATCGCCGTCTCGACGTCCATCGTTCGAGGGTATAGCCCGTCGCCCCCGACCCGAACTGCATCAAGTTTCAGTTCCGGCAGCACTGAAAGTTGATGCACTTCGCTAGAGGCCGTAGCGCCAGCGCATCCAGCCGCGGCGGGCGCCGAGGCCGCAGGCGAAGAGCAGGCAGCCGGCGAGCAGCCCCAGCACGATCGCTCCGGCGGTGCTGGTCGATTCGTCAGCCGATGAACCGGAGGACGAAGCGTTTGCCGGATCCGACGCGATCGGCGCAGGACCGGAGGTGCCGGACCCCCCGCTCTCTCGCCCCGCGGGTGGAGAGGTTCCGGCCGGCGCCTTGGAGCGCCCCGGCCCTTGGGGCGCAAAACCTTCGCGGAGGGATCCGGCACCTCCGCTCGTGGACGCGGGCGGCAGGACCGGTGAGGATTCGGACGCGGTCCCAGGGCTGACGATGCCCGGGGGCAGGCCGCCGGAGTTCTTTGAGCTGGTTCGGGACGAGTCCTTGGGCTTGGGCTTGCGAGGCGGGGCGGCGATCGGGAGGTAGTCGCCGGCGACGGGGACGAGGACCTCGGCGGTGACCCAGACAGGGGTCTGGTCGCTCGCGCCGGAGTAGCGGTAGTGGCCGTCGCCCTCCTGGTGCTCGGCGAGGTAGTCGAGAGCGCTCTTGCCGCCCCGGCGGAAGTCGGAGGGGTTGGCGCCGGCGGCGATCAGTCCCTGCACGGCCCAGGCGGTCGACTGCGAGTTGACAGCGCCGTTGCCGCCGAGCGAGAAGCCGCCGCCCTTGCGCTGCACGTCGCGCAGGTAGGAGACGCCCTTGTCCGAGGCCTTGGAGTCAGGCGAGAGCGCCTGCAGAACCGCTCCGGTTCCGTCGGCCGTGCTTGGGGAGCCGGGGACGTCGCCCCAACCCCCGTCGTCGTTCTGAACCTTGCGCAGCCAGGAGAGCGTCTTCTCGACCCCGCCGCTGACGCCGGCCGAGCGCAGGGCGATCACCGCGTAGGCGGTCGAGTTCGGCCAGCCTTCGTAGGAGCCGTTGTCGCGCCTCATCGCCAGCAGCTCGGCGACGAGGTTGTCGCCGACGAAGTCACGGGGGTCGACCCCGGCGCTCTCGAGGGCGAGGATCGTGCGCGCGACGTCACCGGGACGATCCAGTTCGTCGACATGTCCGCGCAGGAAGTCCACAGGGGACCGGCCCTCCTTCGTCACGTCGAGCGGGTTGCGACCCGCGGCCGCCAATCCGAGCATCGCCCAGCAGGTCTGTTCCGCCCCGGGGTCGCGATCGGCGTCGGCGGCAAAACCGCCGTTCGGACGCTGCTGAGCTTCCAGCCAGTCGGCGGCGTGACCGCCGGCGGAGGCGTTCGCCTGGGCCGGGAGCAGGGCACCGAGGAGGAGAACGGCGGCCAGCAGAGCGGTGACGCCGCCGCCGCGCAGCGCGGGCTTCCAGCCGCGGCGCGGGCGCTTGCCCCGCGAGCCACCGTCCGGGCCGGCCGCCGCCGAGCCTGCCGGAGAGCGGTTCCACTCGAACCGCTCGCGGAAGCGGATCAGCATCCGCACCATCGCCGGGCCGGCGACCAGCGCGAGGGCGACGTTGCCGATCGCGTGGGCGGCGTCGAAGGGGATCGCGCGCGCCTCCAGCACGCCGAAGCGCTGCAACGACAACTCGCCTCCGTAGGTCGCCATCAGAGAGAAGTTCAGCAGAGCTCCGTAGGCAATGCCGGCAAACCCGCAGGTTGCAGCGAGGCTGAGACGGCCGGCGTTGCGTCCGCCGAGCGCCAATCCGGCGCCGAACACGCCGCAAAGGCCCCAACCCGCCATCTGCCAGGGGGTCCAGGGGCCCTGGCCGAACCAGAAGTTGGAGACCAGGGCGGCAAGCGCGCCGACCGCGAAGCCGGGGGCGCCGCCGAGCGCGTAGCCGGCGAAGATGACGATGTCGGTGGTCGGCTTGACGTTGGGAAAGGCGGCAAAGGCGATCCGCCCGGCGATCGCCAGGGCAGCCAGCGCGGCGACCAGGGCGACGACCTGCGACGGCGGCCGCGAGCGCTCGTACCAGGCGAAGCCGCCGAGCAGGACGGCGCCGAGGATCAGGAAGGCGGCCGGCTCCCAGCTCACGATCCCTCCCCCGTCTCGGCTCGCAGCACCGCCGCGCCCTGCTCTGGAGTGACGACTCCTGGGATGTCGAGCACGCGGGCGACCTCGGTGGCGAAGTACCAGCCGCCGGAGAGGACGTCGGCGGCGGGACCGTCGGCGATCACCACACCGTCGCCGAGCAGCACCACCCGCTCGGCGAACACGGCGGCGAACTCGACGTCGTGGGTGGCGACGACGACCGCGGCGCCACGCGAGGCAAGACCCTCGACCAGCTCCGTGAGATCGCCTTTGCGGGCTCGATCCATCCCTCGCGTCGGCTCATCGAGTGCCACCAGGCCTGGAAGCTCGTCGCCATCCATGCGACCGGCCAAGGCGATCGCAAGCGCCAAACGTTGACGCTCGCCACCCGACAGGTCTCGGGGATCCGCGTCGATGGCATGCTCCAGGCCGACGATTCGAAGTGCCGCCTGTCCCCTCTGCCCCGGAAGTTCATCGCCAACCCGCTCCCGAACCAGATAGTCCCCGGGGGTCTGGGTCAGCAGTGCGACCCCGCCAGGGACCTCCAGCCTGCCCGCCACCGGATCGATCAGTCCCGCAGCCGCTCGCAGCAGCGTGCTCTTACCGGCTCCGTTGCGACCCATCAGGGCCACCTGTTCGCCCCGTCCAAGCTCCATCTCGATCCCCCGCAAAACGTCGCGAGGTTCCCCGTCCCGTTCGAGCTCGATCCAGAGGCCTCTCACCAGGAGGGCGGGCGTGGCCGGGGGCCTGACCCCCTCCTCTCTCAACTTGCTCGGGCGGGGCGGGTGCGGCCGTCCGAGGTTCGGACGACCGAGAAGTACAAGCCGTTCGGAGGGGATCAGGCCCCCGGCTCCGGTGCGCTCGCTGAATTCGAGGAGGTGGCGGGCTTGCCTGACGCCCACAGGTAAGGGCTCGATGCCGCAGAGGGAGAAGAGGCGAGCGGCGGGGGTCTCCAAAGCTGGGTCGGCGGTTTGGGACCAGGCGAGGAAGTCCGTGGGAGGGCCGTCGAACGAGATGCGGCCGGAGTCCATGGCGATGACACGATCCGCGGCGGCTAGGCAGCGCTCCAATCGATGTTCTGCCAGAAGCACCGCCACCCCCCACTCCTCGTTCAAGCGACGAAGCAGCCAGATCAGCTCGTCACCGGCGACGGGGTCGAGCTGGGACGTGGGCTCGTCGAGGAGGACAAGCCTCGGACGGGTCACAAGAGCCGCGGCGAGAGAGACACGCTGCAGCTCTCCACCGGAGAGAGAGTCGACGGCGCGGTCGAGGAGGTGTGGGATCGCCAGGGCGAGGGCCACCTCCTCGACGGCGCGAGCCCGATCGGTCGGTGAGTCGCCGCGGAGCTCAAGAGGCAGCTCGATCTCCGCCGCCACCGTGGTCGAGACGATCTGGGTCTCGGGGTCCTGGGCGACGTAGCCGGCGACGGCCGCCAGCTCTCCCGGGCCGGACTCGATTGCGTCAACGCCGGCGACGGTGACCGAGCCGGAGATTTCGCCGCCGTGGAAGTGCGGGATCAGGCCGCAGGCGGCTTTGAGGAGGGTCGACTTGCCCGAAGCGGAGCGGCCGGCGAGGAGGACGAATTCGCCGGGGGCGATGTCGAGGGAGACGTCGCTGAGGGCGGGGGCGGCGGTTCGGGGGTAGGAGTAGTGGACTCCCTCGACAGCCAGCGCCGGTGTGACGCCGCGGCGGATCGCCGGCTCAGACACCGCGGACCTCCGGGACCGGGGCCGCGGCGGGACCCCGGAGTCGGGCCTCGGGCGCCGAGACGGGTGCTGAGCGGCTGCCGCGGAGAGAACCGCGCCACGGGACCGATCCGCTCAGCACCAGCAGGACCGCGAGGGCGAGAGTCACAGGCCCCAGGCCGACCTGGACGGTCGGGTAGGTGTGGAAGCCGTCGGCGCCGAGCGCCTTGCCGGCGATCGCCGCCGCCAGGACCAGCACCCCGGCCGCGTAGAAGCGCCGGTCGAATCGCGACGCCCTTCCAGGCGCGCCGACCCCCCCGCCTTTCTTCGCCCTGTGGGCGAAGAAGTGCTTGGGGGTGCGGGGGGTCCCCGACGCTTCGAGGCTGTACCCGCGCAGCTCCAGGGTCGCGGCGACGTCGACGGCGCGGTCGAGCGAGCCGGCGAGGAGGCGGCGGGCGAGCGGCGCCTTGCCCACCTCCGCCGCCCCGGGGCCGCGCAGCTTGGCGGCGTCGCGCAGTCGCCCCGCGTCAGTAGCGGTAACCGGCACCAGCCGCGAGACCAGCGTTGCCGTCAGAGCGGAGCGCCCGGCGATCGGCCGCAGCGCCCGCAGCACCCGGTCCGGGTCGACGCAGGCCGAGTAGACGGCGAAGGCGACCATCGCCACCGCGGCCCGCAGCCCGATCACCAGCCCGGCGACGATCGCCTCGGCGGTGACGTCCACCTGGCCCAGCAGGGGCCAGTCGCCGAGGCGCGCCAGCACGGTCTCGCCGCGGTTGACGACGAGCGCGTTGACGACGACGATCAGCAGCCCCAGGGTCAGGCTCATCCAGAGCGCGGCGCGGACCGCGCCACAGGCTCCGGCAAGCAGCCCGGCGATCGTCACCGCGGCGCCGGCGGCGAGCAGGACCAGCGGGCTCGAGTAGAGGAAGGCGACCGCCGTCAGCGCCCCCAGGTAGGCGACCGCCGCGCCGGGAGAGGCCGCTTGAAGCGGTCCCGGCCTCGGCGTGTAGGCGAACGGGGATCTCATCGCAGTGGTAGCGGTATCTCGCGGCCGTCTTCGGTAGCCACCGCGTAATGGTCCCGCAGCTTCGGCGCTTCGAGCAGTTCGGCGGCGGCGCGCACGCCCGTTTCCGTCGCCCCGGTCACGAGCCAGACGGGCGGCCCTTCGAAGCGCCGCGTCGCGGCGACGAGTCCCGCGTCGGGACCGAATTCGCGACCGACATCGCCGCCTTCGTCCAGCCCCTCCAGCCGGTAGCTCCCAGCCACCGCTCCGAAGTCGGCGAAGACGCCGCTTTCCGCCGGGCCGGCCTCGAGCAGGGCCGCCGCCGAATCCGAGCGCAGCCGCGCCCAGGGGCCGACCAGGACCCGGATCGCCTCACTCGGTTCACCGCCCGACACCGTCACGCCTTCGCCTTCGAGCGCCCCGCGAACCGCTCCGCATGCCTTGCCCCCGCCGCGGCACTCGACCGCGACCGGATGCTGGTGCCCTTCGTAGCCGTGCGTGAACGGCTCCGGCCAAGATCCGACCACCGCCGGGACGTGATTGGTCGCCGACCAGTCGCGGTAGTCCCACCAGATCCGCTCGCCGCCCTGGAGGTCGTAGTCGGCGGCGCCGATCGGCGACTCGACTCCGTCGACGTAGAAGAACCAGTCGTAGGGGTGTCCGCCGCGCTGGTCTTCGGCCAGTCCGTCGATCGACTCGACGAAGCCGCCGCCGTAGCGGGTGGTGATGTCGGCGTTGCCTTCCAGCACCCGCATCACCGTGTCGGACTCCTTCACGGCGACGGAGCGTTCGAGCATTCGCCGCAAGCCGTAGTCGCGGCTGACGCTGAGGTCGACCGAGCCGACGTCGGAGCCGGCGCCGAGGCCGCAGCCGGCGGCCGCGAGCGCTGCCAGCAGCAGCGCCGTCGCGACCGCCGTGCCGCGGCGCCCGAGCACTAGCTACCGGCCGGGCACTTGCCCCTGACGCAGACCGCGACCCGCGCCGAGGGGATTTCGCCCTCGTGGCGGGCGATCAGTCGGCCGGGCTTGGACAGCGTCACCGTCGTCCGCCCGTCGGAGCCCGTGGGCGCGCCGGCACCACTGACCTTCGCCCCGGCGACGGGCGTGCGCTTGCCCTTGCCGTCGTAGGCGAAGACGCGCACGCTGAACGCCTTGCCCGCCGTCGCCGTCCGTGGAGCCGTCAGCGAGAGCTCGTCCGGGTAGGCGTAGTCGGGCGCTTCGGTGGTCGCCAGCGCCCACAGCACTTCGTCGCCGGGCTTGATCTTCGCCGCGTCGCCGCCGACGGCGAGCGAGCGGTGGTTCACCTTCAGGTACCAGGACGAGCTGCCCCTGGCGACGGTCTTGCCGACGCCGCAGAGCGCCAGGCCGAAGTCGAAGGAGTCGCTGATCAGCAACGGCTGCAGCGAACCGGTCGACTTCGAGGCGCGGGCCAACAGGCCCATCGCCGTGTTGCCGTCGATCGAGACCGCCTTGCCGCTGCCACCCGTTCCGGCACCGAAACAGGTCGCCTTGGGGCTGGTCTTGACCGAGGTGGTCGCGGTGCTGACGGTCCGTTCGGCGAGGATCTTGCCGCCGGAGCCGACCACCCGCAGGTCCGCGGAAAAGCCCTTGGCGCCCGCGCTCGCGGTGATGGACAGGGACAGTGCTAGGGCCAGCGCGCACGCAGCCGCCGGCCGGATCGGGATGATTCTTGGCATCTAAGCCACCCTTTCCTCGAGGGTTGTCTTGGCTGGCCGGGGACAGGTCTCCTGGCTTCCGGGGTTGGTCGGCCGCGCCTTCCCGGGGACTCTGTGTCGTCCCCAGTGGCCGGCGCCCGAGGGCGCCCGCGACTTCCTTGACCCGGTCACAGTGGCGGGACCACGCCGGATTCGCACCGGACTTCCCTTGACCACCGACCGTATGTACGCGGGCGAGTCTATCCCGCATCGTCGTCAGGGTATGTGTGCCTTGTCGCCTCCAGCCGCCCAGATTTTCGTCCAGAAGCCGATTTTGCTCGGTTAGGGTGCCGCCACTTCAGTTGCCCCGCCCGTTGCCGGGGCCTCGTCCAATCAACAGATTCAGGGGGATGAACATGAGCAGGGGACTCAGGCGCTCTCCGGCGCTGATCGTCGCGTCCATCGCGCTTTTCGCGGCCCTCGGCGGCACCGTCTACGCCGCGGAGAAAATCGACGGGCACTCGATCAAGGTGAAGTCGATACCGGGCAACCGGCTGGCTCCCGGATCGGTTCCGGGCAACCGGCTGAAGCCGGGGGCGATCCCCGGCAACCGCCTGGCACCGGGCTCGATCACCGGCAACCAGATCGACGCGGCAACGCTGGGGCAGGTGCCGAGCGCCGTCCACGCCGACACCGCCGACTCGGCCGAGGACGCGAAAACGGCGCTGCAGGCGGTCACCGCGATCGACGCGACCAAGATCAACGGGCACAGCGCCGGTTGCGGCACGACGACCCGCTTCTTCGCCGGCGCCTGCTGGCAGACCGAGTCGAGCGAAGCGGCGGTGACGGCGACCGCGGCGGCGCTCTCCTGCGCCACGCAGGGCGGCGAGCTTCCCAGCGCTCTGGCACTGGCGGCGTTCTCCCAGCAGGCGGGGATCGCGCTGGCGAGCGGGGACGAGTGGACGGGGGATATCCCGGTGGTTTCGGGAGCCGACCTGTATGCCGTCGTGACGGTCTCCGCGTCGGGCGTGATCAACTCGGCGGTCTCCACCTCCGCCAAGAAATACCGCTGCGTGATCCCGCTGGTCAGCTGAGCCCGACGGTGTCGGCGCGCCTGTCTCTATCCTGCCTCCGATGCAGGGGCGCCGGCACCTCTCACCACGCGTCGCGGCACTTATCTCTGCCGTGCTCGCTCTCGTGACCGTGGCGATCGCCTGTCCCGTCGCGAGCGCGTCCTCCCGCGCCCACGCCGTGGCCGGCCCCACCCGCACCCTCTCCGCCGCGGAACGGGTCGCCCGCTACTGGACGCCGGCGCGGATGCGCGCCGCTCGGCCGCTCGACCTGGTCGTCGACGGCCAGGGCAGAAGCCACCTCCGCCCCGGCGCGCCGGAATCTCCGCAGGCCAGCGCCAGCTTCGTGCGGATTGCGACGCCCGAAGCCCCGCCCTTCTCGGTCAACGGTCGGATCTTCGTCAAACAGGGGAAGCTCGCCGGCTTCTGCTCGGGGACGGCGATCAACAGCCTCACCAGGCAGCTGGTGCTGACCGCCGGCCACTGCGTCAACAGCGGGCCACGCGAAGGCAAGAGCGCCGTCTGGTCGCAGTTCCTCGAGTTCGTCCCTGCCTACAACGGCGACGCCGCGCCGTTCGGCGCCTTCGTCGCCCGCCGATCCAAGGTCTTCGCGCCGAAACAGTGGATCAAGCACGGAAACTCCGACTTCGACATCGGCGCCTTCCTCACCCATCCGAACGCCGAAGGCGTCAACGTCGCCGACGCGGTCGGTGGCGGCGCCACGATCGTCACCGACCTCAGCCGCCAGCAGCAGTTCCAGACCTTCGGCTATCCAGGCGAAAGGAAGCAGATGTACGGCTGTCGGTCCCCCTACATCGGCGACGACCCGCTCACCTACCCCCTGCCCGGCCCGCCCACCATGGGCATCCGCTGCCACTGGGCCCCGGGCGCCAGCGGCGGCGGCTGGCTGATCGCCGACGGCACCGAGATCGACGGTCTCAACTCCTACCAACACCTCGACGACAAGTCGCGCACCTACGGTCCTTACTTCTCGACGGAAAACGTCGGCAAGCTCGTCGAAGGCCTCTGAGACCCAGACGCCGCTAGGCGTCGAGCAGCCGGCGGTAGAAGCGGTAATCGCGGCGGTCGGGCCGCAGGTTCGAGGCCATCGCCAGGTGGTGGCGGGCGCGGTCCTTCTGCCCGGTCATGCTCAGCGCGCGGCCGAGGCAGAAGTGGGCGTAATCGTCGACGTGGTGGGATTCGACGACGGCCTCGAACTCGATCGCGGCCTGGGCGAAGCGCCCGGCGCGGTAGTAGGCGCGGCCCAGCGCCTCGCGGACAGACGACTTCTCCGGCGCCCGGCGGGCGGCCTCGGCGAGCGGTGCGGTGGCGTGCTCGAAGTCGCCGTCTTCGAGCAGCTCGATCCCACGCCGGTACAGCGTGTAGGTGGGCTCGCTCCCTGCCTCGGAAGACATTCGTCAAGTGTAGGAGGGCGGCACCTCTAGCATCGAGGCTGTGGAGATCCTTGTCGTCGAGGACGAAGAGACGATCGCCGACTTCCTCGTCCGCGGGCTCGAAGGCGAGGGCCATACCGTGCTGACCGCCGGCGACGGGGTCGAAGGGCAGCGGCTGGCGCTCGCCGCCGGGGTCGACCTGGTGATCCTCGACCGGATGCTGCCGAGGCGCGACGGCATCGAGGTGCTGGCGGCGATCCGGGGAGCGAAGCCCAGCCTGCCGGTGCTGATGCTGACCGCGCGCGGGGAGGTCGCCGACCGGGTCGAGGGGCTGGACGCCGGCGCCACCGACTACATCGCCAAGCCGTTCGCCTTCGAGGAGCTGGCGGCGCGGGTGCGGGCGCATCTGCGCGATGCCGCCGACGGCGGGACGAAGCTCGAAGCCGCCGGGATCGAGCTCGACCTCCTGAGCCGGGAGGCGCGCCGCGGCGACGTTGTCGTCCGCCTGCCCGAACGCGAGGCCGAGCTGCTAGCGCACCTGATGCGCCACGCCGGCCACGTCTGCAGCCAGGGCGAGATCCTCAGCTCGGTCTGGGGCTACCGGCACGATCCGGGAACCAACATCGTCCAGGTCTACGTCGGCTACCTGCGACGGCGCCTCGCCCTCCCGGACTCGCCGGTGCCGATCGAGACCGTGCGTTCAGCCGGGTACCGGCTCGTCGATCGAACATGAGCGGCGCCTGGTCCCGTCTCGGCCTGCGCGGCAGGCTGGCGCTCTCGATCGGCGCCATCGTCCTCGCCGCCTTCGCCGCCCTCTTCGTCGCCGTCCACCACGAGATCGGCGGCGAGCCCGCGGCGATCGAGCAGGGCACGACCGCCTCGGTGCATCCGGGTGAGGACGCCCAGGCGGAGGTCGACCAGGCCTTCCTGCTATTCGGCGGCTTCGCCCTCGTCGCGGCGCTGCTGGCCGGATACCTGCTCGCCGCCCGCACCGCGGCGCCGCTGCGGCGGATGGCCGCCACCACCGCGGCGATCGACGCCGGCGACCTGAAGCCGCGGATCGGCGGCGAGCCGACGGCCGCGGTCGAGGTGAGGACCCTGGCCGAGGGCTTCGACCGGATGTTGGATCGCCTCGAGGCGGCCTTCTCGCGCCAGCGCCGCTTCGTCGCCGACGCCTCGCACGAGCTGCGCACGCCGCTGACCGCGATCCGCGGCCAGCTCGAGGTCCTCGCCCGCCAGTCCCAGCCCGACCCCGGCGAGGTCCGGCGGGTGGAGGGACTGGTGATGCGGGAGATGGCACGCATCGAACTGCTGGTCGACGACCTGCTGGCGCTGGCCAGCGCCGAGGAGGCGGGCGGCCCCCGGCGGCGGCAGCAGCTGGAGCTCGCGCCGTTCCTGCGAGAGCTGGTGCCGGAGAGCGGCTCGGCGGCGTCGATCGGCGCCGTGCCCGTCGGGGAGATCGCCGCCGACCCCGAGCAGCTGCGGCGGGCCCTGATCAACGTCCTCTCCAATGCCCGGCGCTACGCCGGGCCGCAGGGCGAGGTCGAGCTGTCGGCGACGGCCGACGGCGATCGACTGACGATTCGGGTCGACGACGACGGGCCGGGGATCCCGCCGCAGGAGCGCGATCGCGTCTTCGAGCGCTTCCATCGGGTCGGTGACGCCCGCGACCGCGCCTCCGGCGGCGCCGGCCTCGGCCTGGCGATCGCCCGCTCGATCGTCGAGGCGCACGGCGGCAAAATCTGGGCCGAGGCCTCGCCCCTCGGTGGGGCGAGGATCTCCCTGGAGCTGCCGGGGTTCGGCTGAGACATCTCTCACGCTTGCCTTAGGCGCGGATAAGCGGTCGCAACCACGATCCGCCGATGGCAGCGTCCCACCCCGGTGCCGTCCAAGATCGCACCGCCGTCGTCGGCAAGGTCCGCGACGGCGTCGCCGGCAACTCGCGGATCACCGGCGGCCTCGCGGCGGCCCTGCTGGTCCTGCTGGCGGCCGAGGGAGCGACGATCCCCTTCATCGGCAGCCTGCTCGGCCCGCACATGTTCATCGGCATGCTGCTGATCCCGCCCGTGGCGCTGAAGCTGGGCAGCACCGGCTACCGCTTCGCCCGTTACTACAGCGGCGCCCCCAGCTACCGCCGCAAGGGGCCGCCGGCCTGGGCGCTACGGGTGCTCGCGCCGCTGGTCGTCGTCTCCAGCCTGGTTCTCTTCGGGACCGGAGTCGCGCTCCTGGTCGGCGAACCGCCTTCGAACTCGCTCGTCTTCTTCCACAAGCTCAGCTTCTTCGTCTGGGTGGCGGCGATGACCGTGCACGTGCTCGGCCACATCCTCGAGATCCCGGCGCTGGCGATCCCGGACTGGCGCCGGCACGGCGGCCGCGAGGCGGCGCTGGCCGGGTCCGGGCTGCGGATCGCCCTGCTCGGCACCTCGTTGGTGGCCGGGGTGGCGCTGGCACTGGCGACGATCTCCGTCGCCTCCCCCTGGCTCGGTTAGCAGCGGCACCTGAAGACGAGGCGCCGGCCGTCGGCGTCCTCGGAGTCGCGCTCCGGCAGCCGCCGGTACCCGAGCGATTCGTAGAGACGGTGGGCATCCGATTGGTAGGGACGGCTCCAGAGCACGATCGCCTCGGCCCCGTCGGCCCGCGCCTGCGCGGCGCAGATCTGGACCAGGCGGCGGCCGATCCCGGCCCGCCGCGCGACGGCGCTGACGGCGAGCCGCGAGAGCTCCGCCTCGCCGTCGCCGCCGATCGTGCGGCCGGCGACGCCGGGTGGATAGAGGACGACGACTCCCACGACTCCGCCGCCCTTCTCGGCGACGTGCACCTGCCCGCTGCGGAGCGATTCGAAGAACTCGCTATCCGTATAAGGAGTCGAGCGACCGCCCGGACCGCGACCGGCGTAGGCCTCGGTCCAGAGCGCGGTCACCGCCGCCGCATCATCCTCTTGCGCCTGCCTGATCCGCACCATCCGAATCTAGATCGGCGAGGCCCGAATTTGGGCTCCGATAGGGGCCCAAATTCGGGAACCGTCGGATCCCTCACAGCCAAAAAGTGCCTGCGAGCAGGGCAAAATCGACCGCCTGCTACTCTGTGTAAGTCGGGTTTGGCCCAACGCCACCCGAGAGGTTCCGTTTCCTCCGTGCGCTTGTAGCGTTTTGAGGCTGCTGGATCTCCCTCAATCGCATCGAACAGGAGCACTTAACTTCATGTCATTTGCCGACCTCGGCATTTCTAACCACGTCGTGGACGCGCTTGCCGCGCGCGACATCACCGAGCCTTTTCCCGTCCAACAGATGGTCGTCAGCGACGCGCTGGCCGGCCATGACCTGCTGGTCCAGTCCCCCACCGGCTCCGGCAAGACCCTGGCCTTCGGCATCCCGATGGCCGACCTTGTCGAACCCGGACGCGGACTTTCGGCCCTCGTCCTCGCCCCCACCCGGGAGCTGGCGAGCCAGATCGTCGACGAGCTCGACTCGATCGCCCGCGCCCGACGGCTGCGGATCGCCGCCGTCTACGGCGGCGTCGGCTTCGGCCCCCAGAGCGCCGCGGCCCGCAAGGCCGACATCGTCGTCGCCACCCCCGGCCGGCTCGAGGACCTGCTCTCGCGCGGCACGATCTCGCTGAGCCAGGTCAAGGTCCTCGTCCTCGACGAGGCCGACCGCATGCTCGACATGGGCTTCAAACCGGCGGTCAGCCGGATCGTCGCCCAGACGCCGAGCGACCGCCAGACGCTGTTCTTCTCCGCCACGCTGGAGGGCGCGACCGGCAAGCTCGCCGCCGCCTACACCCGCGATCCCCGTCTCCACACCCAGAAGCCGGCGGTCGACAGCAAGGCCGACATCGAGCACAGCTTCGTCCACGTCGACTCCCAGAGCGCCAAGCTCGACCATCTGGTCCTGCAGCTGCGCGACGAAGCCCGCGGCCGCACGCTCGTCTTCGTCCGCACCAAGCGCGGCGCCGACCGCCTCGTCAAACGCCTGCGCAGCCGCGATCTGGAAGCGGTGGCGATGCATGGCGACAAGAGCCAGGGTCAGCGCGAACGCGCACTCGCCCGCTTCGAGAAGGGGGACGTCGACACGCTGATCGCCACCGACGTCGCCGCCCGCGGCATCGACGTCGCCGACGTCACCCACGTGATCAACTTCGACGCCCCCGGTGACCAGGACGCCTACGTGCACCGGATCGGCCGCACCGGCCGCGCCGGCAACAGCGGTGCCGGCATCAGCTTCGTGCTGGAGGACCAGGTCGGGGACATGCGGCGGATCGCCCGGGACCTCGGCCTCAGCCGCGAGTTCGACCTCGGCCGCCCGGGCGACTCCGGCACGACCGCAACCAACGGCAGAGGCAACGGATCTTCCGAGAGCAACCGAAGCTCGAACTCCTCCCCGGCGCAGAAGCGCCGGCGCAGGAACCGCAACCGCAACCGGAATAGGACGAACGCACCCGTATGAGCACTGCAACCGCAACCTCAACCGCGAAGAAGTGGACCTGCGACCACTGCGGCGTTTCCGTCAGCCAGATGGGTGGCGAGAAGGTCGAGCTGCCCGACACCTGGGTCACCTCGAGCGAAGGCACCTTCTGCCTGATCTGCCGGCGTGAGCGCGCCGCCCAGGCGGCGCTCGACTCGGCGCCCGAGGGCAGCCCCCTCGACGTGCGGGCGAAACTCCGCCGCGCGGCGCTGATCGAGTTCGAGGTCAGCCGCCGTCCCGACCACGGCGACGGCGTCATCGCCAAAGCCTGCCGCTCGTCGGTCTCGGCGGTCGCCGCGGCGCGACAGCGGCTGAAGCTGCCCGCGCCGGGGCAGCCTTGCAAATAGGCCTTGCGCTCGCGGTAGCCGCGGCCCTGCTCGGCAACCTGGCATCCCTGCTCAAGCACCGGGGCTGCCAGCACGCCGAGCCGGTCCACATCCAGCGGCCGCTGCGCACGGCCCGTCGGCTCGCCGCCTCGCCCTGGTTCACAGCCGGCTGGGGCCTGGCGGCAATCGCCTGGCTCGTCCACGTCGCGGCGCTCTCGATGGCGCCGATCTCCCTCGTCCAGGCCGTTCTCGCCGGCGGCGCCGTGTCCGTCGCGGTGATGGCGCAGCGCATCTTCGGCGACCCGGTCGAGTGGCGCCAGTGGCTGGCGCTGCTGCTGGGTGGCGCCGGCCTGGCGATGCTCGTCCTCACCGTCCCCCACTTCAACGGCACCCACTCCGGCTTCCAGCTCGGCTCCATCCTCGGCTTCGAGGGCGGCCTCGTCCTGATCGCAGTCGCGCTGGTCATGGGCCACCGTTCCGAGCGGCTCGCCGGCCACGGCCACGTCCTCCTCGCCGCGATCGCCGGAATCCTCTTCGCCCTCGCCGGGATCGCGATCAAGGGCCTTACCGGCGCCGGCGGCGTCTCGATCGCTGTCCTTGCTCCGTGGGCCCTGATGATCCTCGTCGCCGGCGTGCTCGCCCAGTACACGGCCGCGGCCGCCCTGCAGCGCGGCGGCGCGATCGAGACGATCGGGCTGATGGGCCTGATCGCCAACGCCACCCAGATCGTCGGCGGCGTCCTCGTCTTTGGCGACCCGCTCTCCTCCCACCCGCTCGGGCTGATCCTTCAGGGCAGCGCCTTCGCGATGGTCTGCGCCTCGGCGCTGCTGATCCCCTCGCGGCGACTCGTCGCGGCGCTCTAGCCCCGCCCGCCGCCGGCCCTGCGCCCGGTCGAGCCGGGGGAACAGCTCAGTGGCGGTC
This sequence comes from Solirubrobacterales bacterium, assembly GCA_036403715.1. Classification (GTDB taxonomy): domain Bacteria; phylum Actinomycetota; class Thermoleophilia; order Solirubrobacterales; family 70-9; genus VAYN01. Next base: position 35,985 of record DASWQL010000023.1, on the reverse strand, counting down.
GCGGCGTGCGGCGAAACCGGTGCGATCGGCAAGGTAGGAGAGCAGCCCCTCCATGCCCGTGCTCTCGTGGACGCGCCGCTGGTCGTCGGCGCCGTTGCCCTCGCGGAGGATCCGCTCGATGTCCTCCAGCGCTCCGCCGCCGCCCAGCTCCTGCGCGTAGGGAGTGGCCTGCTGGAGCTCGCGCCGAGCGACCTCGCGGGCCGGTGCCGCAGTCTCGTCGTCGACCATCAGCCGGGCCTCGAGGCCGTGGCGGTTGGCCTGGAAGGAGGACTCCTCGATTGCCTCCCGCGCAAGCCCGGGCGCCGAGGGCCGGTCGCACTCTTTCGCCGCCAGCGCCTGGATCAGAGCGGCGATCGCGACGTTGGTGGCGACGTCGGTCTGCACGTCCATCCCTCTCACCTCGACGGTGCCGAGGCGCGGATGGGGTCGGACGTCCCACCAGAGATAGGTGTAGTCGGCGACGCCGGCGGCGACGATCAGCTGGTCGGCGACGCGGCGAAACTCCTCGTAGTCGCGGAACTCGCGCGGCATCTCGAAACGCGGATAGGCGCTGACGACCGCCGCCCGAGCGCTGGCCAGCCCGGAGTCGGCGCCTTCGCGGAAGGGCGAGTTGGCGGTCAGCGCCTGCAGGAGGGGCAGGTGGTAGCGGAGGGCGTTGGCGACCTGGATCGCGGTTTCGGGATCGGGCATCCCGACGTGCACGTGCAACCCCGACGGCGGGGTGATGAGCAGACTCGCCAGATCGTCCTTGACGACGTCGTAGCGCGGCTTGGCGATCAGGTCGGGCTTGCCGTCGTCGTCGGGGTGCAGCCCCGAGCCGACGATCTGAACGCCGGTGCCGCAGACCGCCCGCCGCAACCGCGCCAGCTCCTCCAGCGCCTGGGCGGCGTCGTGGCAGATGCCGGTCTTCAGCTCTATCTGGGTGGCGAAGATCTCGGTGCTGACGCTGCCCCGAACTTCCGGGCTGAGCGTCCGCATCACCCGCTCGGCGGCCGGGACCAGGCGACGCCGCCCGTCGACCAGCAGCAGCTCTTCCTCGACCCCGATCGAGAGCGGCGCCGAGGCGCCGAAGCGGTGCTCCGGCTGCGGCTCGCCGCCGGGCTGGGAGGCCGTCGGGCCTTGGGGCTGTCCGGGTGGTGGTATCGCCATCGTTCTCGCCCCTGTGAGCGTCGCTCAGCTACCCCAAGCGGTCGCGGCCCTAAACCGGAGCATCCTCAGCATCGCCGTTTCGGCGTATGCCGCTCGATTACCGGTCCCAATCGTCGGCAAGCATCGAGTAGACGACCGAGTCCAGGTAGCGGTCGCCGACACGCTCGGCCTGGCGCATGGTGCCCTCTTCCCGGAAGCCGAGGCGCTTGGGAATCGCCCGGCTGCGCCGGTTCTCGACCGCTGCCTGGATCTCGACCCGGTTGAGCTCCCAGCCCGAGATCGCGTGCTCGGTCAGCATCCGCACCGCCGCGGTCATCGTCCCCCTCCCCTGGCCACCCTCGCTGAGCCAGTAGCCGATCGAGGCGGATCGGTTGGCCCAGTCGAGCCCGTGGAACCCGACCACGCCGACGATCTGCTCCTCGCGGACGATCGCCCCCTGGAAGCCGTCGTTGCGGAGGACTTGCTCGCGGGTCCTGGCGATGAAGGTCCGCGTCTCGTCGAAGGTTTGTCGCGCTGCCCAGGGCAACCAGAGCGCCAGGTACTCGCGATTGGCGTCGACCAGGCGATCGAGCTCGCCGGCGTCCGACTCCTCCAGCAGCCGCAGGTAGGTGTCAGCGGAGATCGGCAGCCGTCCCATCCCCGGCAGTTTCGCAATCGAGGCGCGCTTTCTTAAGGATGGCCAAATAGGTTTCGCCCGTGGCTGACTCGAGCACAGTCGGCGGGCAGGAGGCTCTGGGCGCGATGCGCTCGGCGCGGCGGCGCCGTTTTCTCGGCGGTCTGAACGCGATGGAGTTCCTCTATCGGGTCTACGTCGCCGCGATCTTCGGTGGAATCGGACTTGCCTTTCTCGCCGGAGCGATCGGCGAAGCTCCACTGGACGCGGCGGCACTGCGAGACGTCGCCGACCACGGGCCGGCCGTCCTCGGCGTCGCCGTCGCCGTCGCGGTGTGGGCCGGCCTGCGCGTCGGGTCCCGTGGCGGGCCGCTGGCGATCGAGGAGGCCGAGGTGCACTACGTCCTCCTCGGCCCGGTCGACCGCGGCCGCGCCCTGCGGCCCACGGCCATGCGACAGCTTCAGATCGGCGCCCTCGCCGGCGGCGCTCTCGGCCTCGCCGTCGCCGCCTTCGCGATCCCGCGGCTCCCCGGTGGCGCGGTCGAGTGGCTGATCGCGCTCGGCTCTTTCGGCGCCCTGCTCCCGCTCTGCTACCTGGGCGCGGCGCTGCTTGCCTCGGGGCGGCGCCTGCGTCCCGGCGTGGCCAACGTCACGGGACCGGCTCTGCTCGCCTGGGCCGGCGCCGACCTTCTGCTCGGAGTCAAGACCTGTCCGGCGACGATGCTCGGGGATCTCGCCTCGCTGCCGCTGCAGAGCGGGGTGACGGCGGCGCTGTCCGCGCTCGGCGTCCTCGCTGTCGCGGCCCTGGTCGCCATCGGCCTCGACTCGCTCGGAGGGCTCTCGCTGGAGGCGGCGCGACGCCGGGCCAGTCTCTCCGCGGAGCTTCGCTTCTCCGCCTCTGTCCAGGACCTTCGAGCTGTCGTCCTGCTGCGCCGGCAGCTGGCCGCCGAGCATCCGCGCAGCCGGCCCTGGGTCGATCTCGGGACGGTGGGCCGCAGTCGCGTGCCGATCTGGCGCCGCGGCTGGCGCAGCTTCATGCGCTGGCCGGCGGTGCGGGTGCTCCGCGTCGGCCTGCTCGGCATCCTCGCGGGCGCCGCCGTTGCCGGAGCCTGGAGCGGTACGACGGTGCTGGTCGCTCTCGTCGCGGCGCTGCTCGTCGTCGCCGCACTCGATCTGGTCGAGCCGCTCGCCCAGGAGGTCGACCACCCGACCCGCCGCGACCTGCTGCCGGTCTCTCCCGCGACGCTGATCCGCCGGCACCTCGCCGCTCCCGTCGCCGGGATGGCGATCGTTCTCGCCCTCGGCTCCGCCACCGCTGCCGCCCTCGGGGCGCCGGCGCAGGCCATGGGCGTCGGCGCGGTGATGTTGTTACCCACCGCCGTGGTGCTCGTCGGGGCCGCCGCGGTCAGCGCCACCAACGATCCCTACCGCTACGTCCTCGTTCCCGCGATGGGCTACACGCAGTCGGCGGCACCGTTGGCGGTCGCATTGGTGGCCGTCGCGGCACCGGTCCTCGCCGCCCGCGAAGCAGCGCATAAAGGGCAGGCGGTCGTCCTCACCGCCGCCACGGTCGAGGAGGCGATGATCATCGTCGCGACCACGCTCGTCTGGTTCGTCGGCTGGCGGATCGCCGCACATGCCGGAGAGGAAACGTGACCGCCCCCGCCCCGGCGACCGGTGCGCCGGTCCTCAGTGCCAGAGGGCTGACCCGCAGCTACGACGGCTTCGTCGCCCTCAGTCCCCTCGACCTCGACGTCGCCGAGGGTGAGCTGATCGCCCTGATCGGCCCGAACGGGGCGGGCAAGACCACCTTCCTGACGATGGTGACGGGCCTGCTCGAACCGTCCGGCGGCGAGCTGGAGATCGCCGGCGCCGCGGCCGGGACGCTGGAGGCGCGCCGCGAGGTCTCCTACCTCCCCGACCAGCCGGTCTTCTACGACGACCTCAGCCTCGACGAGCACCTCGAGTACGTCGCCGCGCTGCACGGCGTCGCCGACGGCCCCGGCCGCGGCCGTCAGCTGCTCGAGCGCCTCGAGCTGGAGGCATGGGGACCGAGCCTGCCCTCTGAATTCAGCCGCGGCATGCGCCAACGCGCCTCGATCGCCCTCGCCCTCGTCCGACCCTTCTCCCTGCTGCTCGCCGACGAGCCGTTCGATGGCCTCGATCCCTCCGGCCGCAGCGTGCTGGCCGAGCTTCTGGCGGAATCACGGCGCCAGGGCGCCGCCGTGATCGTCTCCACCCACCGTCCCGACGTGGTCGAGACCGCCGACCGCTGCCTCGCCCTGCGTGACGGAACGATCTTCTATGACGGCCCCGCTGGTGCGGAGCAGATCGAAGGGTTCTTCGCGGACTGAGCTCTGGAACCGAGTCATCGCACCCGGGTATCCGCCACCTGCTCGCTTACCGAGCGGAGCCGGGATCGGGTTGCCCCAAGCAAGCGGGCAACGGGCCGGGGTGGCAGACCTTGAAGACGAAATGCGGGCTGCCCTCGGCGACGCCGACATCGCGCGCGTCGGGGCCAGGATCCTCCAAGGCAGGCCCAGGAACGGGGGACGGGTGGGCCTCGCGGTAGACTAGGCACTCGTCCCGGAGGCTTCGCTGGAGCCGTTCATCGAGGCGGTCATCGCGAAGAACAACGAGGACTTCCCAGCTGTCCAGCACAATCCGGAAGTGTCATCCATCATCGACCAGCGCTCTTACGAGCAGATCCTGGGCTACGTCGATGAGCCCCGCAGAAGGGCTTTCGGTTGATCCAGCCCGAGATCTACGCCGATGAGGTCGCCGGGCAGGGCCGCATCCTTGCCCGGGGCTCACCCGACGCCGTACCGCCGTTCAAGACGGACCGGCAGCGGAACTTGATCCTTCGACTCGCAAACCTGCCCCGACCATGACGAGGGGCGGGCTCGGCACGTTCAACCGCGTACCGGACCCGCATTCAGGCAGGTCGGCGGTGGCTTCGCGGCCCGTTCGAGTGCTTATCGCCGACGGGGAGGCGCTCGTGCGCGCCGGCTTCCGCGCGCTGCTCGAGGGGGACGACGGAATCGTCGTGGTCGGCGAGGCCGCCACCGGGGACGAGGCTGTTGCGCTCGCCGGCCGAACCAATCCGGGCGTCGTGCTGATCGACGCCGGGCTTCCGGGGCTCGGCAGCGTCGAGGCCACCGCTCGGATGCTCTCCCAATCGGTCGTCGCGGTGATGTTGCTCACCGCCTCCGAGGGCGACGAGCGCATCTTCGCCGCGCTGCGGGCCGGGGCCAGCGGGATGCTGCTCAAGGACACCGAACCGCGGCAGCTGGTGTACGCGGTCCAGGCGCTGGCGCGGGGCGAGGCGCTGCTCTCGTCTGGCTTCACCCGCCGACTGATCGCCGAGCTCGCCTCGCGGCCGGAGCGAGCCTGCCCGAGCCCCGACCTGCTCGAAGAGCTGACCGCCCGAGAGCGCGAGGTGGTTGCGCTCGTGGCGCGCGGGCTCACCAACCACGAGATCGCCGAGCACCTGGTGATCACCCCGGCGACGTCCAAGACGCACGTCAGGCGCGCGATGGTCAAGCTCCACGCCCACAATCGCGCCAAGCTCGTCGTGTTCGCCTACGAGGCGGGCCTCGTGGTGCCCGGCGCCGAGCCTCCCGCACCCAAAGTGGCTTTATCCCGAAGCAGGCATTCGTAGCCCCAGCCATCGACTGCCTCGGGCCCCAACAGCGCGGCTGACGGGGTCGTCGTGCCCGACCGCCGCGGGGGGCCTGACAACTGCCGCAGGCCGACTCGAACCGGACCGGGAAACCGCCTGTTCCGCACCCTGCCCGCAGTCGTACTCCGCTGGTAGCAGGCCAAAGAGTCGCCCCCAGGGCGACGACAGGATCGCGTTCGTCGTGCAGTCTTTGCAAACCCTCCGTCAGACATCCCAAAAGGAGCAGCCAATGAACGAGGCCACGCACAAGCCGCAGGATCTCATCAGCCGTCGTTCGCTGATGTTCAAGGGAGCCGCGCTGGGGGTCGGAGCCACGGCGGCGGGCCGGCTGTTGGTCGATCCGCAGGATGTATTTGCGAAGAAGGGACACACCAAGGCCAAGGGTCGCCGCCTGACCCGTGGCGACACGGCGATCCTCCAGTTCCTGGCCGCGGCCGAGATCATCGAGTCCGATCTGTGGCAGCAGTACAACGAGCTCGCCGGCATCCAGGACGGCGAGGTCCCCGGCGGCACCGGAAACCCGGCCTACACCAAAGCTGTCGCGGTGCTGGACGAGGACATGAACCAGTACATCCACGACAACACGGACGACGAGTTCAGCCACGCCGCCTTCATCAACGCCTACCTCAAGGCGCACGGCGAGAAGACCGTCAACCTCGACACGTTCCGGACGCTGCCGAGCAGCCAGGCGGATGGAGCTCAGAAGCAGCTCGGACGGCTCACCAACCTCATGCAGCTGAGCGTCGACACCAGCTTCTGGACGCGCTACCGCAGCGACACGCTGAACCCTGATCTCGGCGACACCCTGCCGCAAGCCATCCCGACGCTGGCCGTCGGTCAGCATCCGGCAATTCCCCGCAACAACGGCGACCTCAGCGATTCCAACCACCTGCAGGCGATCGCCAACACGGCCGGCTTCCACTTCGCCTTCATCGAGCAGGGTGGTACGAGCCTCTACGCCGCGCTCGCCCAGAGGGTCACCAGCAAGGAGGTGCTGCGGATCCTGCTCAGCATCGGCGGCAGCGAGATCATGCACTTCCAGACCTGGCAGGACAAGGCCGGCAACGCGCCTCCTCTCACCGACGACGGACTGGTGTTCCCGGACCTGAATGCCGACGGAGAGCTGACCCAGACCAACCTGATTATGCCCGAGCCCACGGCCTTCCTGAAGCGGAAGTTCCCGCCGGCCTCGATTATCCGTCCCACCGAGACCAAGGGCGCTGCGATGGGCGCGGCTCAGGCACTCACCCAGGACGGACTGTTCATCGGACAGCCGCCTGCGTTCTTCACGGCCCTGACGAAGCTGGTGAAGGCCGCAGACGCCGCCCGACCCAAGCACTAGTCACAGCAGCACGAGCCGAATTGAGCAACTTCAACGGCAATACGTTGGGCACGCTTCCCCCGGATTTAGAGAACCCCCCCTTTACAGGCGGGGTTCCGGCCATACCGCTGCGGGGATGCGAACCCCGGTTTCCGGACTGAGAATTTGCCGGGAGGCTTTTGGCGCTTTTGCGGGCGCTACACATTTTGCATACGAATCAGCGCTTTGTGAGATTTCGGCCCATCGGGGATTTGCGGCTGTCTCCGGACCTCACCTTGCCACCCTCCGGCCCGACAGCGCCATCGAAGACAGCAGCGTCGCCGAGATCTGCTCCCTCCCCAGGGCTTGCGGTGCAGGTCCTCCGGAACGGCCTATTCTCCGGGAATGGAGTTGAGTAAACAGCAGGCTGACGCAGTAGGAGCTAACGCTGTCCTGGCGCCGGAGCCGCCCGTCGTACCCGAGCCGCCGACGGCTGAAGAGCTGGACCAACAGCGCAAGCGGTCCCAACTGAAGAAGCTGGGCGGGCTCCTTGGTCCACTCGGCGTCCTGGTCGCCAAGGGCAAGGTCCTTCTCTTGGCGCTGGCCAAGATCAAGGCCGTGTCGACGTTGGGGACCATGTTCATTTCGCTCGCCGCCTACGCCCTGGCCTTCGGCTGGCCCTTTGCCGTCGGCTTCGTCCTTCTGCTCTTCATTCACGAGATGGGCCACGTCATCCAGTTGCGCCGCGAGGCAGTCGAAGCTTCGGCACCGATCTTCATACCCTTCGTCGGCGCGGTGATCTCGGTCAAGTCTCTGGGCGAGGACGCCGCAGCCGAGGCCCGTGTCGGTCTGGCTGGCCCAATTCTCGGCACCGCAGGGACTCTGGTGCCGCTGGCCATCTGGCTGGCGACCGGCAGCGACCTCTGGCGTGCCCTGGCCTACATCGGCTTCTTCATCAACCTGATCAATTTGATGCCGGTACTGCCCCTCGACGGTGGACGGGCGATGGCTGTCCTCGGCCCCATGGTCTGGATTGCCGGGATCCTCATAGCCGTCGCCGCCACCGCCATCTTCCTTGGCCGGTTCATGCTTCTGTTTGTCCTCTTGCTCGGCGGGCCCGAGCTCTACTACCGCTTCAAGAATCGGCACTCGGAGCAAAGCCGCGAGTTTCACTCGGTGCCGACGGGGACCAAGGTCGCCGTTGCCGCCATCTATTTGAGCCTCACTGCCCTGCTAATCGTCGGTGTCGCCGAAACCTACGTTCCTGGCACCCTTTAGCCGGCAGGGCAGACTTCGCCAGTGGGGATTTACGGCTGTTTCCGGACCTCGCCATGCCGCTCATCGCCACCCTCCGAGCGACAGCGGCATCGAAGAAAGCGGCATCGCCGATCCCGGCGTCCATCAGATCAACATAGGTGCGCAGGGTAAAGCCGGGGTGGGCGTGCCCCAGCCACTCCTTGGCTGGCGGATTCTGTGGGATGTCCCTGCGAGATACAAGACGAACCCGACCGTGCGGATCGAGGCTGAGGCGAATTCGCTTGCTCGTCGTGCAGGCCGGTGAATCGATCAGGAAGCAGGCCCGCCCGAGGGATGTGCGTTCCTCAGCAAGAGCATCACAGCACCGAGTACCCATAGGGCGGCAGTGGACGCATGAACCAGCCTGTCGTTCGACGACAGGACCGCAACAGCCGCATGGCCGGCACCTACCAGCAGATAGAACGAGGCGAGCCAGCGCCGTTTCCGTGGGGAGAGCGGGCGTCGCGACCTTGCCTCGCCCTCATATAGCCCCAGCGTCGCGGTTGCCCGCTCGGGACCCCCCCCCAAACCGTGGCAGCCCGTTTCGCGTGGTCTCGGAGAGGTTGCGCCGCAGCCCCAGGATTACAACCGCAGTGCCCAGCGTAAGGGCAACCACCAACGCGACGAGATCACTGCTCATCTACTCAACATATCGAGAGTAGACGGAGTACCGCTACAGCGTTTCGTCCCTAACGGAGAGATCGCCATCCCCGTAGAAGCGGTGCTGGATTGGCTCCACTGGTGAGAAAGCGCGGACCCCAAAGAGTTACGGCACTAGACCAGCGAGATCCGCCCAGGTTCCCCGCTGGCGACGGAGCCGATTACGACGCCGGAGACCCCCCGTTCGCGCAGCTCCTCCAGATAAGAATCGACCTGTTTCGGAGGAAGCGAGACCAACAGACCACCTGAGATCTGCGCATCGATCAGAAGCAGCCGCTCGATGTCGCTCAGCTCGGAGAGGTCATCCGCGTACCTTTCGACGAAAGCAAGGTTGGACTTAAAGATCCGGGTGCTGTGCTCGGGCTTAATCGCCGCCGCCACCGACTCGTAAACGGGTACCTCGGCGACCTCGATGACGGCCGAGACCTGGCTGGCGCTGAGCATGTTCTGCAGGTGCCCGAGAAGACCGAACCCGGTGATGTCGGTACAGGCGCAGCGCTCGAGTCCACGCATCGCTTCCGAGGCGTCTCGGTTCGAGCGCAGCATGCCCTCGACGACATCCGCGAATCGCTCCCTGATTTCGCTGTTGCCCTTCCAGCATTTCGTGGCAATGCTCGTTCCCACCGGCTTGGTCAGGACGAGCAGGTGACCCGGCTCGGCAGCGTCGTTCGAGATCACGCGACCCTCGGGCAGAGTGCCGGTGGCCGCGAGGCCGAAGGCGAGCGCCTCGAGCATCAGGGTGTGGCCGCCGAGGCGCGCCACCCCGATTTCCTCGAGCATGGCGTCAGCGGCGCAGAGCATCGCCTTGACGTTGGCGTCGATCTCATCGATCGCGTCGGCCTCCTGCTCCTCGCTCAACTCCCGACCCTCGAAGTCCTGCATGGGCGTCTTGGGAACACCCAGGATGTTGAGAGCAAATACCGGCGTGGCCCCCACCGCGTAGAGGTCGCTGAGAACGTGGGTGACGACTATCTGGCCAAAGAGAGCGGGGTCGTCGATCATCGGCAGAACCACGTCGACGCTGCTTGCATAGCGCCGACCGCCGACGGTGGCGACACCCGCGTCCGTCCATCCTGTTCGGTCATTTGCGAACGGCGCCAGCAGCCCCTGCAGGCGCGTCGCGTCGAGCTTCGCAGCGCAGCCGCCATGTTCGGCGTATTCGATGAAGCGGCGCTGCTCAATCATGAGTAACTCCATATTTGTCGGCGAGATTCTCGATCTCAGGCCAGTTGATCTGCTCAGCATTGCCCCACTCATGGTGGAAATAGCCAGCGAAGGGAGAGTAGAAGCTCCACTGGCAGTCTTGGCGTGAGAAGACTAGAAGCGGAGTCTCGTCACTGTCGTTCTGATACTCGCGGTAGTGGCCGAGCACAGCATGGGTTTTGTTTATCAGCGAGATCCGAAAGTGCGGCACGTGCGAGTAGAGCTTCACTTCGAGGTGCCTGAACATCCGATCCCAAGCCCTCAACCTACAGAGGCTTTCGACGATTTTCCGCGGTTGCTCGGTGGGGTTGCCGAAGCGCACCTCCGACCCCTCTCTGCAGGCGTTCGAGGTAGGGTCGAGGAGCAGAAATCGCACCGACCCGCGGTTCTCGGCGGTGCGACGGAGCATGCTGTCGAACTCCGCCTTTTCCCGGGTCCACTTGCTTCCCCCGTTGCCCATGAAGAACAGTTCGGTCTCGATATCGGGGAGCTTCTCCCGCGGGCTCTCCTCACTCGACATGAGGTCGCCCTCGAACTCGCAGAGGCCGGTGAAGCTTTCGAGATCACGCCACTTCTCCAACATTTGCAGAGAGGCCGTTTCGGCCTTCTCCTTTTTCGAGCGGGAGAGGCTCGACCAGAAGAGAAAGCCGAGCACCGCCGACAGGAGAAACAGAACTGCGCTGGTCACGGCCAGCACAGCCACCAGGTTGCTGGTCGCAACGTCCGCGAGCTTGAGGATCCCCGCCGCGATCAGGGTGGCGACCACCTGGACCATGAGCCCAAGCAAAATCGCTCTCTTCGACAACCCCGCGATTCCGAGTTGGTCAGCGATCGACGACGCAACGGTCTCGGTCATCGAGCCCCTGTCTCCTCCGCGAGCACATGGCGGATGCGCAGGAGCGCCAAGGCAGAGATCTCCTCGCGCACCTCGCCCCGAAGCGCCTTGTCGCAGGCATCGTCGAGGTCGACCCAGTGAACGGTCAGTTCCTCGCCGGCATCGTGTTCGGCGCCAACCTCCCGGAGCTGGGTGGCGATGAAGAAAAAGCGCTGGTACCGCACGGTTGAGTCCGGAGTCGACGCCCAGAGATAGCGGAAGGCCTCCGCCTCGTAACCGGTCTCCTCCCTGAACTCGCGACGGGCGGCGGCTTCGGGCTGCTCCCCTGGGTCGATCTTGCCGCCGGGGATACGCCAATCGCGCTCACCGAGCTCGTGCCGGTACTCGTGGGTCAGGAGTACCTGGCCGCGATCGTTGAAGGCGACGATCCGGGTGCCGTCCGTGCGCCAAACATGCTCGTGGGTCTCTACCCCTCCACCCGGGAGCTTGACGTCCTCTTGGCGAACGACGAAGTTCCTCCCGTGAAATACCTCACGGTAAGGCCCTGGAGTGTCCCTCTCTATTGAGTGCAATATCTACCCCTCCGCCACACCCGAGGGACCGCAAAGCAGCCGGCCCGTCCGGGATTCTCCATTTCCCGTAGAGGACCCTAACCAATTAACGAATGTCCGTGCACGGTTACCCAGCTGAATCTGATTCAGGACGCAGATCCACTCGAGGAATGCGGCGGCTTCCTCAGCAGGAGCACCACAGCACCGAGCGCGAATATGGCGGCGGTCGTGGCACGCATCGGCCTGTCGTTTGATGCCACGACCGCAGAAGCCGCATTCGTGAAGGCGAACAGCAAGTAGAGCGCGGCGAACCAGCGCCGTGCCGTGCGGGGAGCGAGCGTCGTGGCCCTTCCTCGCCCTCATACAGCCCTAGAGCCGGGGTTGCCTGCTCGTCCGCCCAACCGTGGCAGCCCGTTTCGCATGGTCCCGAAGAGATTGCGCCGCAGCCCCTGAGCGACGACTGCGCAACCGAGCGCAATCACCAATGCGGTGATCGCTGTTCATCGAATCAAAATATCGCGAGTAGACGAAGTACCGCTACGGGGATTCAAACCCCGGTTTCCGGACTGAGAATTGCCTCTGTAAAGCCAGTTGCGGCCGGTTCAAGATGTTTGCATCCAGATAGTTCAGTCGAGTTCGATCCCGTTCGGTGGAGTCGGGGACATATTTCGGGACATGCAATTTGCGTCGTCCCCGCCGCTCCCGCCTATCCTTGAGGGCCATGGGGCATGCAACCGTCGACCGACTGACCGCGGCGCAGCTCAGCGAGAATCAGCGCCGGACGGTCGAGCGCTTCGCAACCCGCTTGGGCGATGCACTGGGCAGCGACCTGCGCGCCCTTTGGCTCTATGGGTCCCGCGCCCGAGGCACCGCTCACGTTGAATCCGACGTCGACCTGCTCGTCATCGCTGATGGTGGGCGTGATCGCTATGGGCGAATCACGGGCGACCTCAGCGAAGAAGCCGCAATTGCGGAGGATGAGAGCCCTTTCACTTACTCGGTCCACGTCCACGACCCGGAGTGGCTGCGAGGCCGCCGCGCGATCGACTCCTTCTTCATCCAGGAGGTCGACCGCGACAAGATCGTCCTCGCCGGGAGCGCGCTGGATTGAGTCCCCGCTCAGAGGAGTTCATGCAGCAGGCGCGCGACCGCCTGGTTGACGCCGAGGCGATTCTCGGGACCGCGCACCCCGCTGTGGTCGTCAGCGCGGCTTACTACGCAATGCTCTACGCGGCCCGGGCTGCCGTCTAGATGTCAATGGATGACTGGCTCGGTTTATTTTCTGGGTCTTCCGTCCTGGCCCGGCATCGCACCCGGGGTGACAAGCCCGGGCTCGGCCTACTCATCACCGGCGAGCGCGCCGTCGAGACAGCCGAGGCGCCCGTCGACCGCGCCCAGGAGGGCCTTCCCCGTCTGAACCCGGCCCTCGGCGACCCCGGTCGGCGCGCCCTCCTGCAGAGCCGACCTGTCGGGCGGTAAGCCAGGAGTCGTGGCGCGATGACGGGAGGCCTAGGAAGCCGCCGCCCGAAATTGCACGAGGCGTCGAAGGTCTCGTCGCCCTGCTCAGGCGTGAACATCTCGCTGGCCTTCAACGTTTTTCGGTCTTCTCGCCACTAGGACGGTATCTGGACATCGAGCCAAGAGAGGAACGTCCTGCTCTCGGTTGGCTACGAGATCCGCCGCGTCCTCTACCGTCACTCACGGGATGTCACGGCCGAGCTTAAGCTGATCGGTGCGGATGGCTCGTGGATCGACCGGCGGCGGCTTCCCTGGAGGATCTCCCCACCGCGACCCCGGCCAGAGGCTCGTCGTCCTCGACCCGACTCCCCGTCGCCATGTCGCCGGGTGAAATATCCACCGCCCGGCGGGCACTACAGTGCTAGTGACCGACGACCGACCGATCCTGCAGGAGGCGCTGGCCGCCGCTCGCTTCGAGGCGATCTTCCGCTCCTGCTACCCCCGCGTCCTCGCCTACGTCCTGCGACGGACCGAGAGCCGCGAGGTGGCCGAGGAAATCGTGTCGGAGGCCTTCCTGATCGCCTGGCGCCGCCTCGAGGCGGTCCCGCTCGAGCCGTTGCCGTGGCTGTTGGGCACCGCCCGGAAGGTGCTGGGGCACCGCCACCGCGCCGAGCGTCGCCGTGCCGCACACCTGACCGTCTCCTCCCTGGAGGGGGTGAAGGTCGCCGACCCCGAGATCCCGGTCGCCGAGCGCCTGGCCCGGAGGGAGTCCCTCGCCGCGGCCTTTGCCGCCCTCCCCGAGCGCGATCGCGAGATCCTCACGCTGGTCGCGTGGGAGGGGCTCGCACCGCGTGAGGGGGCGCAGGTCCTCGGCTGCTCGGCGGCCACCTTCTCGCTACGACTGCACCGCGCCCGCCGGCGACTCTCGAAAGAGCTTGCTGCCACCGGGCATTCATCAGGTGAGGACATACGACCAAGGGCTCATGCCGGGCACGGTGCCGCGGAGACCAGATGAACCAGAGGAGCGAAGACATGGTGATAGACGAAGTGCGGACCCTCGACCCGCTCGACGACGCCGAGCGGTCGGACCGACTGTGGGACTCGACCGCCGAGGACATGCTCGCCACGATCCTCGCGTCCGAGAGGCGTCCCCCCTCTCTGGCCCGCGCGCGGGCCGACGACGCAGGCCGCGGCCGGCGCCATGACCGGCGCCCCGGCGCAGCGCGTCCGCGCCGGGGCGCTCCGAAGCTCGCCCTGCAGGCGCTCGCGGCGCTGGTACTACTCGGGGCGTCCCTCTACTCGGTGCCGCCCACCCGGGCGGCGATCGAGGGAGCGGGGGAAAGCGTCGGCGGCGTCTTCTCCGGTTGGCTCGGCGGCGACTCCGCCGAGGCCCCCGGAAAGCCGCTCAAGGCCAGCGAAAAGCTGCTCGAATATCAGGAATATCTCCACGACGCCAAGGAACCGCGGGTGATCGCCGAAGCCGGCCGCTACAAGCTCTACTCCTACATCGGCTCCGCCGGCGGTCTGAACTTCGAACTCGGCGGCACCGGTGTCGGCATCGGCTATGAAAGCGCGGCGGAACTCGGCGACGCCCCGTTGCATCTCCTCGATCCGGGCGCGCGGCGTCACGCCGACGCCCAGGGCCGTGTACCGGTGTTCGGGATCGCGACCCGATCGGTGAGCAGCGTCGAACTCACCTACGAATCGGGGCCGCCCCTCCAGGTCTCCGGGGTCGACGGGGGCTTCGTCCTGCTCGCGGAACCGGGCCGCGGGCCGACCGAAGTGGTCGCCCTCGACGCGGACGGTAAGGAGATCGGCCGGGAATCGATCGACTACCCACTGGTCGATGAATCGCTTGATGTGCCGCCGCCAGGGGCAGAAGGGAGCGGCCATGCGTCGTCAGGGAGTCACGAACCCTGAGCCTGCCCAGGGTTCGTAGCGGCCCGGGCTGCGCGGACCCCCCGGCGCGGAGGTGCTGCGCCTGATCGGTTATCCGGTGGTCCGCCAGGTGTTGGCCGACCTCGGGCGACGGAGTCGCCGCCCGAGCGAGATCGATCTCGGCTGGCGGGTCGACGTCAGCACCTTCCACCGTCACGCGCCCGAGCTGCTCGCGGTCAAGGCGATCGCGCGGCGGGTCGTCCCTGGCCCGCCGCGCCAGGTCTTTTACAGTCTCGGCCCTACGGGCGCCGAGCTCTGCGCGCTGATCGATGGTTGGCTCGCCCTCCTCCCGTCGGCACCCCGGACCGACTGGCGCGGGCCGATCGGTTTCGGAGAAGCATGGGCGGCCGGCGTGACGCAGGCACTCCTCGACGGCCGCTCGGGCATCCCCAAAATCGAGATGAGCGTGCATCTGGCCCGACCCGGCGTCACCGCCCATCTCAGATCAGGCGGCTGCTGCGCAACGAGGGTCGGGCAGGCTTCTTCCTGTCGGAGGCACCGAAAGGGCAGAACCGGCTAACAGCGCGACGCCCTTGCCACTTTCCTTGCCACCCTAGCGCGAGAACGCCACCTATCGGGCGGCGTTTTGGCTCTAGATCTGGAGTACCGCTACGGGGATTCGAACCCCGGTTTCCGGACTGAGAATTGCCTCTGCGAAGCCATTCGCGGCCGGTCCAGGGCGATTCTGTCCAGGTAGCCCAGTTGAGTTCGATCCAGTTCGGTGGAGTCGGGGACATTTTTCGGGACACGGAATTTCTGCTAGATGTGCGACCGCCTGTTCAAATGGATGCGCGCAACCGAGGATCCGTTGCTCCGCGGCCCGTGTCCCCGAGCCCCCGGAAGCGTGGTCGAACGACCCGCAAGCGTCCCCCAACGATCTGACGAGCGCGGCAGAACGTTAGAACCTGCCTGAGCGCCCGGTAGTCTGCTGAGGATGCGCAGGGGGCTCCGCATGACCATCTTCTGGCTCGCCTGCCTGGCGATCCTCGCGCTGCCGGGGTCGGCTGCGGCGGCGATCGAGGTTGAATCCTTCTCGTTCGGTTCCTCGTCAGCGCAGGCCGGCGCCCATCCCGACGTGATCGTCGACGTTTCGTTCGCGGAACCCGGCGAACCAGAAACGGCGCAGGACGCCGTCGTCCAGCTGCCCCGCGGGCTCTTCCTCTATCCATGGACCCTCCCCAGATGCGTAACGGGACAGCTCGCAGCCGACAACTGCCCGATCGGCTCACAGGTTGGGGTGGTTCACGTCCACGCGAACCTTGACGGCGATCCCAACTCCGCCCTCGAAACCGCACCCGTGTACCTGCTGATACCGAATGCGGACGAACTCATTCGACTTGCGTTCCAACCTCTCGGCTTCGCCGCACCGGTGGAAGTGCCGGTGCGGGCCAGGGCGGCCGATGGATATTCGCTCTCGCTGGCGTTCGAAGAACTTCCCGAAGCGATGCCGATCTCGAGTCTCGAACTCGCGCTCTGGGGCGTGCCGCCGGCGTCGAGCCACGACGACGAACGGGGTCCCGCCCCACCTGTTCCGGGAGGCAGACCTTCAGGCATCCCCGAAACTCCCTTCACCCGTCACCCCACCGCTTGCGGAACGACCACCGCCACCCTCACCGCGCACTCCTATGAGGATCCGGACAGCTTCGTGACGGCGCTGGCAAGCGGACCGGCGATTTCGGGGTGCCACAAACTGCCTTTCGGGCCTGTCGCCATCGTCACCCTGAGCAGCAAAGAGGCTGCCAGCGCGACCGGGGTCGGGATGGAATACCACCTCCCGCAGAACCTGGCGCCGAACGGGCTCGCGACCTCAGACACCGAAGCGATTGCGCTCTACCTGCCGCCGGGCCTGGCGGTGAACGAGGTAGCCGCCTCCCAGCAGGCGGCCTGCACCCTCGCTCAGGCGAACCTCGCCACCGACGATCCCGCCGCCTGCCCCCCGGCCTCGAAGATCGGCACCTTCGGCGGGTCCCTGGCAGGCACCAGCGACCTCCTCGAAGGCAGCGTGTACTTCGGCGGACTCGAAGGGCCGGGGGAATACCTCCTGTTCCTCGTCGCCATCGGAGCGGGAATCGAACTGAAGCTGCCGGCGTGGCTTGGCGTGGGGAGCGAAGCGGAACTGGTCATCCCGGAACTGCCTCAGTTGCCACTGGAAGAACTAGATCTTCAGACCGACCCGGCCGCCTCCCTCTTCGCCACCCCGCCCCGCTGCGGCACCTTCGAAGTCGGGACCGAAGCGATCGACTGGAGCCAGCCCGACGTCGCCTCGATCCTGCCCAGTTCGTTCACGATCGACTCAGGGCCAGGGGGCGGGACCTGTCCCGAGCCGCAGGCCGGGCAAAACCCGCCGCCGACCTCAACCCCACCGGCCGCCACCTCGCCGGCAACGCCAAAGCCGACCGTCAAGCTGCTCGAGCATCCACCCCACCGGGGCCGCGACCGGACCCCGACCTTTCGCTTCGCCTCCAGCGTGGCCGGCAGCACCTTCCAGTGCAAACTCGACCACCGGTCGTGGCGGCTGTGCCGCTCCCCACTGACGCTGCGAAAGCTCGGGCTCGGCAACCACGCCTTACGCATCAAAGCGAGCGCGGCCGGCGAGGCATCGGCGATCGTGACCTACCGCTTCATCCTTGCCCAGGCCTAGAACGCCTTAGGCGATCGCTGCCATCCCACTACTGCAATCGAGCGGCTTCTCGTTAATTGGCGAAAAGGTGACCTGAGTCCGCCGGCAGCTACAACTTCATACCGCTACGGGGATTCGAACCCCGGTTTCCGGACTGAGAATCCGGCGTCCTAGTCCCCTAGACGATAGCGGCGAGGGATCGGCATTTTAGCGAGCCGGGGGATGAGGCCGCTGTGCGAGGGGGGAATGGGCCGTGGGCGGCCAACCGGTAAATTGCCTGGCCCCGCGGCTGTGGCGGAACTGGTAGACGCGCACGGTTCAGGTCCGTGTGGAGGAAACTCCGTGGAGGTTCGACTCCTCTCAGCCGCATCTTGTTGGGACGCCGCGTGGTTTGAGCGGTGCTCAGGCCGGTTGTTTGGCCGACTCGCCTGCGGAGGCGCGGGCGGCGGTGCCGGCGATCTCGTCGACGAAGGCGGGCCACAGCTGCTGGGGAAGGTCGTGGGCCATGCCGTCGATCATCTTCAGGCGGGCGCCGGGGATGGCGCGCGCGGTGGCGCGGCCGCCGGCGGGCCGGACGAGGATGTCGCGCTTGCCGTGGATGACGGTGGTCGGGACGCGGACGTTGCGCAGGCTCCGGGTGCGGTCGCCGGAGGCGGTGATCGCGTGCAGCTGACGGGCAACGCCGGCGGCGCTGTGGCCGCGGTCGTAGGAGCGGCCGGCGATATCGCGGATGCGGTCCTCTTCGAACGGGTAGTCCGGCGAGCCGATGACTTTGAAGGTTCTGACGGCGCGCTCGATCACGGTGTCGCGGTCGCGGGGCGGGGCGCCCAGGAGGACGCCCATCGCCCGCCAGCTCGGCAGGCCGGTCCAGCGGCTGCCGGTGGTCGACATGATCGAGACCATCGAGCGAACCCGCTCCGGGTGCTCGATCGCTGCGGCCTGGACGATCATCCCTCCCATCGAGGCCCCGACCAGGTGGGCGGCGTCGATTCTGAGATGGTCCATCAGCCCGAACGTGTCGCGGGCCATGTCACGCAGCAGGTACGGCGCGGTCGCGCGGCGGCCGGACATCATGTCGAGGCGGCTCGGCACGCCGGCTGAGCTCAGCTTGGTCGAGCGGCCGATGTCGCGGTTGTCGAAGCGAATGACGCGGAAGCCGCGGTCAGCCAGCAGCGAGCAGAAGCCCTCGTCCCAGCCCAGCATCTGCGTCGCCAGGCCCATCACCAGGATCAGCGGCTCGCCGGAGGGATCTCCCATCTCCTGGTAGGAGATCTCGAGGCCGTTGGCGGGTGCGGTGAGTTCCTCGCCGAAGCTGTGCATCGGGGCAGTGTAGCCCGGCGACTGGCTGGGCAGCCAGGATCCGCCCTGGCGTTTTTGTCAACCACTGGTTGACAAACCTGACACGCGCGTCTGGCGCCGCGTTCGAGTAAAAGGGACCGATGCGGACGGCGATCGTCTCCGACCTCCACCTCGGCGCTGCCAGCGGCGGCGACGTGCTGCGCGACGCCGGCGTGCGCCGCACGCTGCTGGCAGAGATCGGCGACGCCGACCGCGTCGTCCTCCTCGGCGACGTCGTCGAGCTGCGCGACCGCCCGCTCGGCCCCGCCCTCGACCTCGCCCGTCCCTTCTTCGAAGACCTCGGCGCCGCGCTCGGCGACCGCGAGGTGACGATCGTCCCCGGCAACCACGACCACCGCTTCGCCGAGCCGCTGCTCGACGAGCTCTCGCTCTCCGGCGGCGCCGAGCTCGGCCTCGAACACACGCACGACCCCTCCCCCGGCCCGACCGCCGCGATCGACGCCTGGCTCGGCCCTGCCCGGCTGCGGATCGCCTATCCCGGCCTCTGGCTCCGCGACGACGTCTACGTCTCCCACGGCCACTACATGGATGCCCACCTGACCCTGCCGCGGGCCGAATGCCTCGCCGTCGCCGCGCTGATCCGCGCCTCGGGCCCGCTCCCCGACCGTGCCGTGCCAGGGGACTACGAGCGGGTGCTGCGGCCGATCTACGGTTTCGGCTTCGGCGTCGCCCAGGTCCGCCCCGCCCCGGTCGTCCGCAACCAAGGGCGAATCTCGCAGTCCGCCTGGGAGACCCTCGCCGGCGCCGACGACGAAGGCAGAGGCCGCGGCCTCGGCGCGAAAGCCTTCCGAGCCGGCTTCCCGGCCGGGATCTGGGCGCTCAACAAGCTGCTGCGTTCCGATTTCGAGGCCGACGTCTCCGGGGCGGCGATCTTCCGCGGCGGCGTCGCCGCGGCCACCGAGACCGCGCGCCGGCTCGGCCTCGAGCGGGTCCACGTGATCAACGGCCACAGCCACCGCGGCGGTCCGCTCGAGAGCGAAGCGGAATGGCCGCTCCCCGGCGGCGGCCGACTCCACAACACCGGCAGCTGGGTCTTCGCCTCGGCCTTCCACCTACCCGGCGATCCACCCAACCCCTACTGGCCCGGCACCGTCACCTGGGTCGAGGAGAGCGGCGCGCCGCGGCGACTGCAGCTGCTGCTCGACCGCTCGCACGAGGAGATGTCCGAGCTGATCAGCCGAGCCACTCGGCGATGACCGCGCCGATCCTCTCCCCGGCGTCCTCCTGGAGGAAGTGAGAGGCCTCCTCGATCGCCTGGGGCGGCGGCAGCTTCAGCTCGGCGGAGACGCGTTCGCCGACGCTGAAGGGGAGGATCGGGTCGGAGTCGGCCCAGAGGACGAGTGAGGGTCGCGCGTCGTCGCGCAGCGCATCCGCCACCCGTTTGCCCTCGGCCGCGCCGATGGCGTCGGGAGTCGTCGGCAGGATCAGCGGGAAGGCGCGAGCCCCGGCCTTGGAAGGCGCATCTATATAAGGAGCGTCGTAGGCGGCGATCACCTCGTCGCCCGGGTCGCGCTTGCAGCCACCGCGAACCAGAGCCCCGATCGGCACGTCTCCGTTGTCGCGGACGAAGTCGCGGAAGGCGAACCAGGCGTCGCTCATCCGCTGGTGGCCGGTGAAGGGGCCGGTCTCCAT
This sequence comes from Solirubrobacterales bacterium, assembly GCA_036403715.1. Lineage (GTDB taxonomy): Bacteria > Actinomycetota > Thermoleophilia > Solirubrobacterales > 70-9 > VAYN01. The sequence continues at coordinate 15,690 of DASWQL010000023.1, read as the reverse complement.
GATCACGATCCGGGAGATCCGCTCCGGGTGCTCGACCGCCAGCCGCAGCCCGATCGGCCCGCCCCAGTCGTGGACGACGACGGTTGCCTCGCGCAGGTCGAGTTCCTCCAGCAGCATCGCCATCAGCTCGACATGGCGGTCGTAGGTGTACCAGGCGATGTCGGTGGGCTTGTCGGAGCGGCCGAAGCCGGCGTAGTCGGGGGCGATGCAGCGATAGCCGGCGTCGCGCACCGGCGGGATCACCCTGCGCCAGAGGAACGACCAGGTCGGCTCGCCGTGAAAGAAGACGACCGGCCTCCCTTCCCCGTCGTCGAGGTGCGCCAGCCGCAGCCCGTCGACCTCGCGGTAGCGCGACTCGAAGGGGTAATCGGGCAGACCTTCGAGCTGCTCCTCCGGCGTCCGCACGGCCTCGATGCTCATCTCTGGTGATCCCCTCTCCCGGTCGCTTGACCGCATTATGGAGCCAGTTTCGGCTCCTCCCCCGCGCGCCGAGCTTACTTCCCCGGAATCCATATCGAGATTCTTTACTTTGTCGGTCAGCTTTGTGCTACGGTGCCGACCTTCCATTTAGAAGTAAGTCAGTCAACAAAGGAAGGAACTTAGATGCGGAACGCTCGCAAGACCCGGCGGCGCAGCGCGAAGATCGGCCTGCCGGCCGCGCTCGCCCTGCTCGTTGCAGTTTTTGCCGCCGGCTGCGGAGGTGGCGGAGGCGACGCGACCGGTGCCGGCCCTTCGGGAGGCGCCAAGCTCGACGTGGTCGGCTACTCCACTCCGGAATCGGTTTACAGCGAAAGCCTCGAGCCGGCTTTCGGGAAGACGCCGCAGGGCAAGGGCGTCAGCTTCAGCAACTCGTTCGGGGCCTCCGGCGACCAGAGCCGCGCCGTCGTCGCCGGCCAGCCGGCCTCGGTTGTCCACTTCTCCCAGGCCGGCGACATGGAACGCCTCGTCGAAGAAGGCGAAATCGTCTCCAAAGACTGGGAATCGCAGCCTTACCACGGCATCGCCACCGACTCCGTCGTGGTCATCCTCGTCCGCAAGGGCAACCCGGAAGGGATCAAGTCCTTCGCCGACCTGCAGACCAAAGACGTCGGGATCATCACCCCGAACCCGTTCAGCTCCGGTTCGGCCCGCTGGAACATCATGGCCGTCTACGGCAGCGCGATCGAAGAAGGCAAATCGCCCGCGCAGGCGCTGGAAGCGGTCAAGGCCGTGCTGGAAAAAACCGAAGCGCAGCCCGGCAGCGGCCGCGATGCGTTCTCGGCGTTCAGCCAGGGCCAGGGCGACGTCCTCCTCACCTACGAGAACGAAGCGATCAAGGCCGAGAAAGAAGGCGAAGACGTCGAATACGTGATCCCGCCGTCGACGCTGAAAATCGAAACCCCGATCGCGGCGACCAAAGACGCGCCGGAGCCGGCGGCCGAAGACTTCCTCAAGTTCCTCTGGTCGGATCAGGGCCAGGAACTGTGGGCGGAAAACGGCTACCGACCCGTCAACCCGAAACTGGTCGACCCGAAAAAGTTCCCGACCCCCGCAAACCTGTTCGAGATCGGCAAGTTCGGCGGCTGGGGCAAAGTCAACGACGATTTCTTCGACGAAGAAACCGGCTCGGTGGCGAAGATCGAGGGCGAACTCGGAGTCTCGACCTCCGGCTGATCGATGGAGGCCGGGACCCTCACCCAGCGCAAGGCGCCCTCCCGGGCAGGCATCCGCCTGCCCGGGGTCGGCGCCGGCCTCGGCCGAGGCCTCATCGTCCTCTACCTCAGCGTCCTCGTCCTGCTGCCGCTGGCGGCGCTGAGCGACCAGTCGCTGAGTCAGGGCCTCGGGCACTTCTGGGAACAGGTGACCCTGCCGCAGTCCGTCAAGTCGCTCGAGCTGACGCTGGTCGCCTCGCTGATCGTCGTCGTGATCAACGGCTTCTTCGGCACGATCCTCGCCTGGCTGCTGGTCCGCGACGAGTTCCCAGGGAAGTCGGTCGTCAACGCGGTCATCGACCTTCCCTTCGCGCTGCCGACGATCGTCGCCAGCCTGATCCTGATCGAGCTCTGGGGCGCCAAAAGCCCGTTCGGGGTCGACATCTCCCTGAGCCGCACCGCCGTCGTCGTCGCCCTTCTCTTCGTCACCCTCCCCTTCGTCGTCCGCGCCGTGCAGCCGCTGCTGATCGAGATGGATCGCGAGATGGAGGAGGCCGCCGCCTCGCTCGGCGCCGGCGGCTTGACGATCTTCCGCCGCATCATCTTTCCCAACCTCCTGCCCGGCCTTGCCGCGGGCGTGGCACTGGCCTTCGCCAGGGCGCTGGGCGAGTTCGGCTCGGTCCTGCTCTTCGCCGGCGGTCTACCGAACACGATGGTCTCCTCCGTCTACATCAAGCAGCTGATCGAGAACGGCAACGACACCGGCGCCGCCGCCGTCTCGGTTGTCCTGCTGCTCGCTTCCGTTCTCCTTCTCTTGATCGTCAGCCTCGCCCAGCGTTGGGGCAGCCGTCACGAACGCTCGCAGGGCGCGGGACTGACGAACATGCCGATGAGTGGCGACGCCCCGACCGCCCATAAGGAGGTCGACGATGATCGCGGCTGACGGCACCGGCAGCCGCTGGGGGCTGCGCTTCCTCGGGCTCGGCTACGTCTTCCTGCTGCTGCTGCTGCCGCTGGGGTTGATCTTCTACAAAACCTTCGAACACGGCCTGGCACCGCCGATCGACGCGATCACCTCCCCCGACGGCCTGCATGCGTTGAAGCTGACCCTGTTGATGGTGGCGATCGCGGTGCCGCTGAATACCGTCTTCGGAGTCGGCTGCGCGCTGCTCCTGGTTCGCCACAAGTGGAAGGGCAACGCCGTGATCGACGCCGTGATCAACCTTCCCTTCGCGATCTCCCCGATCGTCATCGGCCTCGCGCTCTTCATCCTCTACAGCACCAACGGCGGCTGGCTCGGGCCGGGCCTCGCCGAAGCCGGGATCGAAGTCCTCTTCTCCGTGCCGGGGATGGTCCTGGCAAGCATCTTCGTCTCCGTGCCCTTCGTCGTCCGCGAGACGGTGCCGGTGCTGCAGGAGATCGGCACCGAGCAGGAGCAGGCCGCCTCGACGCTCGGCGCCAACGCCTGGCAGACCTTCTGGCGGGTCACCCTGCCGGCGATCCGCTGGGGCGTCGCCTACGGCGTCGTCCTCACCACCGCCCGCGTGCTCGGCGAGTTCGGCGCCGTCTCGGTCGTCTCGGGATCGATCTCCGGCCAGACGCAGACGCTGCCGCTCTTCGTCGCCAAGCAGTACGAGAACTACAACCTCCCCGGCGCTTTCGGCGCCTCCGTGCTGCTCGCCCTTCTCGCCCTGACCACCCTGCTCGCGATGAACGTGCTCAAACGAAAGGAGGACGCCTGATGGGAATCTCAGTCGAGGGAGCCGGCAAGAGCTTCGGTGACTTTCAGGCGCTGGACGACGTATCGATCGAGGTCCCCGACGGGTCGTTGACGGCCCTGCTGGGGCCCAGCGGCAGCGGCAAGTCGACGCTGCTGCGGGCGATCGCCGGACTCGAGACGCTCGATTCCGGCAGCGTCCGGATCGACGACGAGGACGTCTCCAAGAAGCCGACCCAGAAGCGCGAAGTCGGCTTCGTCTTCCAGCACTACGCCGCCTTCAAGCACATGACCGTGTTCGAAAACGTCGGCTTCGGCCTGAAGATCCGCAAGTGGGACAAGGGGAAGATCTCCGACCGCGTGCACGAGCTGCTGCGGCTGGTCCAGCTCGACGGACTCGCCGACCGCTATCCCTCCCAGCTCTCCGGCGGCCAGCGGCAGCGGATGGCGCTGGCTCGGGCGCTGGCGGTGGAGCCACAGGTGCTGCTGCTCGACGAGCCCTTCGGGGCGCTCGACGCCAAGGTCCGCAAGGACCTGCGCAGCTGGCTGCGCCGCCTCCACGAGGAGATGCACGTGACGACGATCTTCGTCACCCACGACCAGGAGGAGGCGATGGACGTCGCCGGCCAGCTGGTGCTCATGAACGACGGCCGGGTCGAGCAGTCCGGGACCGCGCACGAGCTCTACGAGCATCCTGCCAACGAGTTCGTGATGAGCTTCGTCGGCGAGGTCAACCGCCTCGGCGACGACTTCGTGCGGCCGCACGACATCGAGGTCGTGCTGGATCCCGACGATCGTACGCAGGAGGGCCTGGTCCAACGGATCGTCGCCCTCGGCTTCGAGATCCGGGTCGAGTTCGTGCTCGGCGACGGCACCGAGGTGTGGGCCCAACTGACCCGGTCTGAGCTGCAGCGCCTGGAGCTGCGGGAGGGCCAGATCGCCTACCTGCGGCCGATCCAGGCCAAGAGCTTCAACGGTTCGTCTCCGTCCCCCAGTCGCGGGGCCTCGACTCCCCATGGCCACCAGGACGGCGGCGACGCAGAGATACCTGCAGCCGTCTGAAGAGGCGACGGGCGGGGCGCCCTTCTTGCCGGGTGGCGCCCCGCCCTCATCGCCGCTTGGTGGTCGCCATTTCAACCGCTATGCGACTGAAAAGACGACCACCGCTTCTCCCGTCTGCTATTCTTGAGTTAGATACTCAACAAAGACAGGAAAGGGGCGCAGGATGAGCAAGAGGGTCTCCACCACGACGTTCGTCTCGCGGGGCCGGCTCGCCGGCCTGGTACGTGACGAGAGCCCGGCCGGCACCGGCCAGAACCGGACCAGCCGTGCCGCCAACCGCGACAACGGCCAGGCTGCTGCCGACGAGGCGCTCTTCTATCGGGCCCGCCTCATCCTCGGCGACGCCCTCCCCCGCCCGCAGCGTTGAGCGCGGCTCCACACGCGGCGTCGATTTCTGGCAGGCTGGCGCCATGCCTGGACCCGAGCAGAGCGGCGAGCCGATCACGGCCGAGGGGATCGAGGAACTGAAAGCCGAACTGGCCGAGCTGGAAGGCCCGGCGCGCCAGAACATGGCGGCGCGGATCAAGGTGGCGCGTGAGGAGGGCGACCTCAAGGAGAACGCCGAGTATCACGTCGCCAAAGAGGACCAGGCGCACATGGAGACGCGGATCAAGCGGCTGCAGGAACGGCTCCACAACGCCGTCGTGGTCGAGGTCGACGACGGCGCCACCGACACCTTCGCCTTCGGCCGCAGTGCCGAAGTCCTCGACGAATCCAAAGGCGAGACCAACGTCTGGACCCTGGTCGGCTCGACCGAGGCCAGCCTGGCCGAGGGGCGCCTCTCGGCCGAGTCGCCGATCGGACGGGCGCTGATGAACGCCAAGGTGGGCTCCATGGTCGCTGTCGACACGCCGCGCGGCCGGCGCTCCTTCAAGGTGCTCAAGCTCGTCTCCTAAGCGACCCTGCTGAGGCTGCGCTCATCGATGGCTGTTCATCCAGCGGATGCCGGCGGCACGCGGCTCTCGCGCGGCACCGGCACCGACCAGGGCGCCGGCTCGGGACGGCGCTCGTCGTAGACGACGTCGGCGTCGGCGAAGCGATCCGCCCAACTTCGACGGTCTTCCCTGAAGACGATGCCGAGGAAGCCGATGCCGAAGGCGACCGTGGCGAGCCCGAGGCCGACGAGGCGGCGGATCGCTCGCCTTAGCGGCAGGCGTCGCTCGCTGAGACGAATGCCGACGAACCTCATCCCCGGAGTCTGGCCCGCCAGCGACCAGAAGCTCACCAGGTAGAGGGCTCCGAAAGCCAGCCAGACGGTCGATCCAACGGCGATCTGGATGCCGGAGAGCCCGTCGTTGGCGCCGCCGAAGGCGGTGTTGAGGAGGGCGGCGATCGCCGCCGCCGCGGTGAAGCTGAGGTTGACGAAGACGCCGTCGATGACCATCGCCAGCGCCCTGCTGACCGCGCCGGCGTGGTCGCTCGGCAGCGTCCGCCGCGGTCGGAAGAAGATCCTGCGGACGACCCGCTCGAAGCGGTCGTCCAGCCCGCGGGAGATCCGCCCGATCGTCCGCCCGATGTCCTCCAGCAAGCCGGCTCCCTGGGCGCTGATCGCCGCCCGCAGCTCCGGCGCGCCGGCGACTCGCTCGATCAGCTGCTGAGCCTCCTCGCTCGCCAGCAGCCGGCGCCAGACCTCGTCGACCAGCTCGCTATCGAGCGCCTCCAACAGCGCCCGCTTGACCGCGTCGCTCTCCAGCGCGCCCTGGACCGCCTCCTCCACCACGGGCCCCTGCAGCACCCGCGCCATCGCCCGTTCGACCGCCTCGCTCTCGACCGCGGCGACGATCGCCTCCTCGGCCGCCACTTCGACCGCGCGATCGATCCCGGTCACCCTGCTGACGCTGCGGGCGCCGCGGGCCCCGACGCCGAGCAAGCGGGCGGAGAGGGGCAGCTGACCGTTCTGCGAGGCGTCGCCGGGGACCGCGGACCGCGGACTGGAGCCATTTTCCATCCCGCGGCGAGTATACGTCCGGCCCGGAAGGCCGGCTAGCCCAGGCGCTCGAGCAGGCGATCGAGGAAGGTGGCCTGCGCGGGCAGGATCTTCTCCCGCGCCCGCTCGAGGTCGAACCACTCGGCGCGGTCGACCTCGGGGAACTCCTGCTCGGAGCCGCTGCGCGGCGGCCATTCCATGCTGAAGGTGATGCTGCTGAGCTGCGTCGGGTCGAAGTCCGCCTCGGCGGCCCAGGCTTCGACCACCTTGCCGGCCCGCTGGCGGATCGAGCCCAGCTCGACGAGATCGTCTTTGACCAGGGCCCGCACCGGGCCGAGCTCCTCGGCGAGCTCGCGCAGGGCCGCCGCCCGCGGCTCCTCCCCGGGCTCGATTTCCCCCTTCGGGATCGACCACGCGCCCTCGTCCCGCTTCTGCCAGTAGGGACCGCCAGGGTGGACGAGCAGGACCTCGATCCCTCTCTCGACCCGGCGGAAGAGCAGGATTCCGGCGCTGCGCTTGATCGACACGATGGCCTGGCTCAGCCGCCGGCGAGCGCGTCGAGGAACGGGCCGAGGACGGCGAGGATCTCCTCTCGAGGAGCGCCCGCCAGGCCCTCGAGGGTGCCGTTGGCGCGGGTCATCGCAACGCCCACGGCGAGGGCCAGGATCAGCTCGGCGCGAAGCTCCGGCTCGGCGACGCCGCGCTCGCGCAGCAGCTCGACGGTGCGGCGCAGCAGGCGCTCGCGCGCCGCGGCCCGGACCTGGTCGCGGACCTCCTCGGTCAGGGCAGGGCTGGCGAGCGCCCGGCTGATCGGGCTGTGGCCGCGCTCGTCCCAGCGCTCGAGCAGGTAGGCGAGCAGCTTCTCCGGCTCGGCCTCGAGAGCGTCCTCCCCCGCCGAGCCGACCTCGGAGATGGTGGCGAGGAAGAGGCCTTCTTTGCAGTCGAAGTAGCGCGCGATCAGCGAGGGGTCGACGCCGGCCCGCTCGCCGATCTCGCGGGTCGTGGCCCGCTCGTAGCCGAGCTCGTCGAACACCTCGCGGGCGGCATCGAGCAGCGCCTCGCGGGTCGCCGCCGAGTCATGGGGCCGGCGCAGCGTGGTAGCTTTGTCATCAATCGGTGACATCATCTGTTGACAATCATAGCCCCGGGATCCCGAAGCGGCAGCACTATGGCATCACCTTCGCGGTCCTGGCGCTGGCCGGCGCGGCCTACTCGATGCTGCAGTCGACGGTGGCTCCCGCCCTGCCGCTGATCCAGCACGAATTGCACGCCTCGGCCAACGCCACCGCCTGGGTCTTCACCGGCTACCTGCTCAGCGCCTCGATCCTGACCCCGATCGTCGGCAGGCTCGGCGACATGTTCGGCAAGGAGCGCACGCTGGTCGTCTCGCTGGCGGTGCTCTCCCTCGGCGTGCTGATGGCGGCGCTGGCGAACTCGATCGGGACGCTGATCCTCGCCCGCGTGATCCAGGGCTCCGGCGGAGCGATCTTCCCGCTCGCCTTCGGCATCATCCGCGACGAGTTCCCACGCGAGCGGGCGGCTCAGGGCATCGCCCTGATCTCCGCGATCCTCGGCATCGGCGGCGGCCTCGGGATCGTCCTCGCGGGTCCGATCATCAGCGTCCTCGACTACCACTGGCTCTTCTGGTTCCCCCTCGTCGCCGTGGGCGGCGCCACCGTGGCGACGATCTTCTTCGTCCCCGAATCGCCGGTCAAGTCGCCCGGCAAGGTTGACTGGGCGGGGGCGGGGCTGCTCTCATCGTGGTTGGTGTTGCTGCTGCTGGGAATCACGCAAACTTCGGAATGGGGCTGGGGCGACCCCCGGGTGCTTGCTCTGCTCGCCGCTGCGCTGGGGATGCTTGCGATCTGGATCCGCTTCGAGGCCCGCGCCAGCGAGCCGCTCGTCGACATGGTGATGATGCGGATCCGCGGGGTCTGGACGGTGAACGCCGCCGCCTTCCTCGTCGGCGCGGGCATGTACAGCTCCTTCATCCTCGTCCCCGAGTTCACCGAGACGCCGGCCTCGAGTGGCTACGGCTACGGCGCCACGGTCACCGAAGCCGGACTCTTCCTGCTGCCGGCGACGATCGCGATGATGGTGATCAGCCCGGTCGCCGGCTGGCTGACCGGCCGCATCGGCGCGCGGCCGATCCTGATCGCCGGCTCGCTGGTCACCACTCTCTCCTTCACGCTGATGGCGGTCGCCCACCACCAGCATTTCGACATGTACGTGGCGACGGCCCTGATGGGCGCCGGCATCGCCCTCGCCTTCTCCTCGCTCGCGAACCTGATCGTCGAAGCGGTGCCGCCAAGTCAGACCGCGGTCGCCACCGGCATGAACACGGTCATGCGGACGCTCGGCGGCGCCATCGGCGGACAGGTCGGCGCCAGCCTGATCGCCGGCACCGTCGTCGCCGCCGGCCTCCCCACCGAGCACGGCTTCACGCTGGCCTTCCTCTTCGCCGCCGGCGCCTGCCTGCTGGCGGCGGTGGCGAGCCTGACGGTCCCGCGGCGATCGCGACCAGGAACGGCGCCGATCGGGATTCCGGCGGCCGCCTCGGACTGATGGGCTGTTATCAGCAGATCCTGGTCGCGCTCGACGGCTCCCGCGACGCCGATTCTGCCCTCCGTCACGCCGTCACCCTGGCCCGTGACCAGAACGCCCGCCTCACCCTGCTCACCGTGGCGCCGCCGCCGGCGACGGCGGTCGGAGCGGGCGCCTCACCGCCTCCCGACCTGCTCGACCTCCACGCCAAGATCCTCCGCGAGGCCACCGAGTCGCTACCGGAGGACGTCGGCGTCACCACCCGCCTCGAGCGCGGCGACGCCGCCGAGACGATCCTCCGCGTCGCCGACGAGGACCGTCAGAACCTGATCGTGATGGGCTCCCACGGCCATAGCCGCTTCCACCGAGCGCTGCTCGGGTCGGTTTCGGAGAAGGTGCTGCGGGCAAGCCCGGTTCCGGTGCTGCTGATGCGGGCCAGGCAAGGACACTCCGGCCCCGACGCCGTAGCAGCGCCGGGGCCGGCCGAGCCCTATTCGCCGCCCAGCCGGTAGGCCACCAGTTCTGCGACCTGGCCTTCGGCCAGCGGCAGTCCGGCGGGGGCGATCAGCGTGTCGCCGCTGACCATCACCCCGGCGTTGGTGCCGGCGGGCAATGCGCCCTGCCAGACTTCACCGCCGGATTTGGTCTCGAAGGCGTGAACCACCCCTTCGGAGGTCGTCTCGAAGACGAGATCGTTGACCACCAGCGGCGCGCCGTACGCCGGCGCGGGGAGTTTTTTCGCCCACTCGACGGCGCCGGTTGCCTTGTTCACAGCGACCAGTTCGCCCGTCGCGGCGCTGTTTTCGGTCACTTCCGTGCCCGAGACCAGGACCATCGAGTGGTTGACGACGGGGACGAAGACGCTGGTCTTGTCGGCGGCCATCGGCGCGATCACACCGCCCAGCTGGCCCGGGAACACTTCTCCGGTCTTCAACTTCGAGTATTCGCCCCGCATCGCGTAGAGCGAGTCGTTGTCATGGCCGTTGTGGGTCCCGACCGGTCGGCTCCAGACCGGCTTGCCGGTCTTCGCGTCGACCGCGACTACGACGCCCGACTTGCCGGCGCCGATCGCCATTTCCTTGCCGCCGACGTTGGTCAGGACCGGCGGGTCCTGGAAGTCCCAGTCGTAGATGTTGTGCGGCGTGTGCTGGTAGTACCACTGCAGCTTGCCGGTCTTCTCGTCGAGCTTGACCATCGAGTCGGCGTAGAGATTGGAACCGGGCCGGCTCGAACCCCAGGGCTTGCCTGGACTCCCCGGCAAGGGGCCCGGGTTGCCGGTGCCGAAGTACATCGACCCCTTGCCGTCGAACGACGGCTGGTACCAGAGACCGCCGCCCGAATTCACCTTCGGGTCCCCCCAGAGGCTTTGCGGAACGGTGTCGAAGTGCCATTTTTTCTTCCCGGTCTTGCCGTCGAGCGCCCAGAGGACGCCGACGCTGCCGGCGCCATACGTTTCACTCACCGTGACCGGGACAGTCGAGACGTAGAGCAGCCCGTCGTGGAAGCCGGGAGCCATGTCGATGCTCTCCTGGCCGTTGCGGACGAGCGGCGTCGTCCAGACCTCCTTGCCGGTTTCCTGGTCGAGGGCAAAGGCGAAATCGGCAGTGTTCCCGAAGACCAGGCCTTCGGCGACGACCAGCCCGTTCGGGCCGTGGCTGGGCGATTCATATCGTTTGGACCAGATCACGTCACCGGATTCGAGGTCGATCGCCTGGACGTTGGAGGCGAGGTCCTGGGAATAGACGACGCCTTTGCTGATGATCGGGGTCGAGGCATAGCTGCCGTAGGTGCTGCGGCCGGTCAGCGGCAACGTCCAGGCGACTGCCAGTTCGGCGACGTTGGAGCTGTCGATCGGGCCGCCCACCTCGCGGGTGTTGGCGAGATCGACGCCAGGGTTGCCGCTACCGTCGAGCTGCCGGTCGCTGGCTGACGACGACGATCCGCATCCGCTCCAGATAAGCGTCCCGGCTATCACCAGCACGAGCGCAAGCACAGCAGCACTGGTCGACTTCTTTGACGACATCCTGCCTCCCTAATCGAGTAGTAACGACTTCTCTTGGACAAGGTCTGGGTCGGCGGCCGGCCGGGCGCGCTCGACGTCGGCGAGCAGCGGCGCGAGGACGCGGTTGGCGAGCAGGCCGAGGCTGCCGAGGTTGGCGAAGCCGGGCCCCTGCCTGAGCCCGCCGAGGCCGGGGATGTGGAGGCGCGGCTCCATGCCTTCGAGCTCGAGTGCGCGACCGATCGGGACCTCGGTCCGTGGTGGCGAGTCCCAGAGCGGACCGGAGCGCGTTTCGACCTCCGCCCGAACCTCCTCGCCGAACAGCCCGCGCAGTTGGGCCAGCAGGTCGAAGCCGGTGCAGTTGACGACGTAGTCGTAGGGCCGGCTTGTCATCTGCCCGGCGACTTCGAACTCGAGCGCGATCCGGCCGCCGGCTTCCGTCGCGGAGACGTGGACGGCGCGGCCGGTGACAAAGCTGCAGTGGTCGTCGTCGGCGATCGAGCCGAGCACGCCCTGGTCGAAGACGCCACGGTCGCAGTGCTTGACGAAATCGCGCCGGGTCTGCAGGTCGAGCTCGCTCCAGCCGACGTCGTCGGGGTCGGCGAAGACCCGGTTCTCGAGGAAGCTCTCGCCGCGGCTCATCGGCAGCGTCGGCGTGTAGACGGTAAGCCGCGCCCGCGGGCGGAAGGCGCGCAGGAAGACGAGGGCGCTGAGGGCGCTCTCCCCTCCGCCGACGATCGCCACCTCGAGGCCGCGGTCGTCCGGCATCTGGAAGAACTCGTCGCGGCGGCTGTCGCAGTGGAAGATCCGCGCGTCGGCGCCGGGATCGTGGGGGAAGGCGCGATGCGCCCCCGGCCCGGTCAGAACCAGGGCGCCCGCCGCGTAGCGGGCCGGCGCCGAGGTGTCGGGGGCGTCGGCGAGATCGACCAGCCAGCGCCCGCGGTCGGAGTCGAGCGAGACCTCGGTGACGTGTCCGCTCAGCAGGCTGATCCCCTCGGTCGCCCGCGAGAGAACCCAGCCCAGGTACTCGCCGTAATCGCGGTGGCGGATCGACGGCGAGCCCGAGTTGACCCAGGGGGCGTAGATGCGGCGCTCGATCGCGTAGCGCTGGTAGGTGAATGGCAGCAGGGCGCCGTCGATCGCTTCCCCCGCCTCGCCGAACTGGCGGTAGCTGCGGTATGGGAAGCCGACGTCCTTGATCGGCGGGATCGCCAGCGGCTCCTCGCCGGAGGTCATCCCGTTGCGCCCGAGCCAGGAGGCGGCGGGCTCGGTTTTCTCGATGATCGTCAGCGAGATCGGCCCCAGCCCGAGGCGGTTGACGACGTGGACCTTGGCGGCGATCGCCGCCGCCTTGGCGCCGGCGCCGACGATCAGCAGGTCGGACTCGCCGGCGGTCATTTGGCCGCCAGGGTCGGCGAGGAGACTGGCCGCGGGCGCCGGGGTTCCGCGATGACGAGCCCGTGCCTGTCGGGGCTGAAGGAGATCGCGCTTTTGCGCACCCGCTCGGCGTTTGCGTCGACCGGGCGCAGCTCGACGCTGGAGAGGACGGTGCGCAGCACCCGCTTCATCTCCATTTCCGCGTAGCTGGCGGCGAGGCAGCGGCGGACGCCGCCGCCGAAGGGGATCCAGGTGTAGGTGCCGGGCGGCTTCTCGAGGAAGCGCTCCGGGCGGAAGCGGCGCGGCTCCGGATAGTGCTTCTCGCTGCGGTGGATCAGGTGGATGCAGGGGGCGACCGTGGTCCCGGCGGGCAGCTCGTGGCCGCCGAGCCGCATCGGCTGCAGCAGTCGCCGCACCACCACCGGCACCGGCGGACGCAGGCGCAGCGTCTCCTTCACCACCGCGTCGAGGTAGGAGCCGTCGCCGTCCAGGGCGTCTTCGCGGGCGCGCTCCAGGGTCTCCGGGTTGCGCAGCAGCCGCTCGAAGGCCCAGGCCAACGAGCTCGACGTAGGACCGTCGCTGAGCAGGGTGATCAGTTCGTCGCGCAGGTCCTGGTCGCTCATCGGCGAGCCGTCCTCGTAGCGCGCCGCGACTAGCATCGAGACGATATCCGGGCGCTCGGGCTCCGGTTCGGCGCGGCGCTTGGCGACCTCCTCCATCACCGCCCGCTCGACCGCTCCCATCGTCTCGCGGTAGCCGCGGCTGCGCACCACCCAGCGCGGGCCGAGGACACCCAGTCGGGTGAGGTTGCCGGAGTCGTTCAGCCAATCGGTCAGCTCGACGAGGCGTTGGCGCAGCAGCGCGAGGCGAGGATGCGGGTCGCGGCCGAAGACCGCCCGCATCACCACGTCGAGGGTCACCGACTGCATCCGCGGCCAGAGCGCGAACGGCTCCCCGTCCGGCCAACTCTCGACCTCGCGCCGGGCCACCTCGGCCATCGTCTCGGCATCGTTCTGCACGGCGGCGCCGTGGAAGGCGGGCAGCATCAGCTTGCGCTTGCTCATGTGCTCCGGTTCTTCGCTCAGCATCACCGAGCGAGGACCCAGCACCGGCCCCAGCAGCGGGTTGGCGACGTCGACGCCGACCGCCGCGCCGGCGGTGAAGACGCGCTTGACGTCCTCGGGGTCGGAGAGGACCACCCAATCCCCCCAATGGAGGATCCGCAGGGTGAAGGCATCGCCGTAGCGGCGGCCGCAGAGCTCGAGGAAGGGCAGCGGGCGCTGCGTCCAGCCGATCGCCTGCAGCGCCCGCGGCATCGGCGGTCCGGCCGGCAGCGCGCTCATCCCTCCACCCTCTCCTTGGCCCCGGCCGCCAGGTGCTCCATCAGCTCGTCCTCGGCGCGGCAGGTTGCGGCGATCAGCAGCTCGAAGAGGTCGGCGGTGAAGTCCTCCGGCACTCCCGCCTCGGCGCCGCGCGCGAGGTAGCGGGCGCGGACCTCCTTGATCCGGTCGGGCTGCATCATCGGGATCTCGTGCTCGCTCTTGTGGACGGCGACTTCGCGGCAGATGTCGAAGCGCTCGCCGAGCAGGCGGGCGATCTCCTCGTCGATCAGGTCGAGGCGGCGGCGGAACGGCTCGAGTCCGCTCATGCGGGACTCCCGTCGAGCAGGCCGGTGGCGAAGGCGTGGCTGCAGTCGGCGAGCGCGTCGAGCGCGTAGCCGCCCTCCTGGACGACGCAGATCGGCAGCCCCGCGCGGGCGAGGATGCGACCGACGTCGGTGAAGATCTCCGGCGAGAAGCTCCAGGTTCCGTGCGGATCGCCGGCGACCGTGTCGTAGCCGAGCGAGACGACCAGCACCCGAGCGCTCTCGGCGAGGACCTCGATCGAGGCGGCGACCTCTTCCAGGTATGCCCGCTCGTCCGGGCACTCGGCGAAGGCGACGACTCGTTCGCCCTGGGACTGGGGCAGGACCGTGCCGGCGGAGACGTTGGTGACCGGCGAGGCGTGCAGCGAGTGCAGGGTCGCGTCGGCCATCCGCTCGACCACCGCCGCGGTGCCGTTGGGGTAGTGCAGGTCGAGGTCGAGCACCCCGACCGGCCTCAGGCCGCCCGCCCGCAGCGTCTGCACGGCCGCCGCGGCGGAGTTGAGGTAGCAGTAGCCCGCGAGCCACGCGGGACCGGCGTGGTGGCCGGGCGGACGGCAGACGGCGTAGGCGAAGCGTGCCCCCTCGACCAGCCGCTCCGCCGCCGTGATCGCCGTCCGCACCGCCTCGAGAGCGGCTGCCACCAGCCCGGCGTTGACCGGGATGTCGGGCTCCAGGCCCGGCGGGGCGAAGTCGGCCATCACCACCGCCTCGCCGTTTCGCACCCCTTTCAAAGCCTCCAGATAGGCGCGCTCATGCAGCGTCCGCAGGGTCTGCTCGACCTCCTCCGCCGCGGCGTCCGCGGGCACCGCCCGCACGCTCGGGTGTCGCAGCAGTCCGCTGCGCAGCTCGACCAGGCGCTGATTGGAGTCCTGCCCGGGCAGCCGGCGATCGCCTTCGCGCACCCAGAGCGCGGCATCGCCCTCGCCCCGGCGCTGCTCGACCATCAGCAGCTCCCTCACGGCGCTCCCCCGTCGTCGAGCAGGCGCCGCATCCGCACGCCGAGCAACTCGAACCCATTCGCTTCGTAGAAGGCCTCCGTAGCCTTGATCGCCTCGAAGGTCTCCCGCGGCAGCCCGACCTCGATCCGTCCCACCCGCTGCTCGCGGGCGAGCGCGGCGACCGCCTCGACCAGCCCCGCCCCGACCCCGCGGCTGCGCCAGTCGCGCTGGACCCAGAGGTCCTGGATCGTCAGGTAGCGGCCGGGAACGTGGATCGCCCGCTGCCAGCTGCCGCCGAGCACGCCGACGATCTCGCCGTCGGCTTCGGCAAAGAGCAGGACCCCCTCATCGGGATCCTGGATCAGGGCGCGGATCTCGGTTTCGAGCTCCTCGCGGGCCGGGCGCCTCCCCCCCAGCTCGACCAGCAGCTCCTCGACCGCCGCAGCCGCCGAGGCGACGTCGCCGGCGCCGGCGCTGCGGACGCTCCACCCCGTGCCTTCCTGCGCCGGGCGCGCGCTCGCGCCCGGCTCGATCGCAGCCGGATCCGTCATGTGACCTGGACACTCCTCGCGACCGGCTCGAGGTCGACGCTCCAGGCGTCGGGATCGTCGCTGCCGGTCACCGCCTTGGCGATCGCTGCCATCGGCGCCCGCGCCTTCAGCAGGATCTCGTCGAACTCCTCCTGCGGATCGGACTGCATCACGATCGCCCCGCCGGCGCCGATCGTCGTCGCGCCGGGGCGCAGCACGATCGTGCGAATGACGATGCTCAGATCGACGCTGCCGTCGAGCGAGAAGTAGCCGATCGCGCCGGAGTAGACGCCACGCGCGACGCGCTCCGTTTCGTCGAT
>DASWQL010000022.1:0-2862 GCA_036403715.1 Solirubrobacterales bacterium | reverse complement strand
AAAAGGGCCAAAGCAGCCCGGATCGGGCCCTGGACCGAGGTTCAGCAGCCCTTTCCGGCCGAGATCAGCCGGCGGACATCAGGGCGATCGGATGAACGAGCGGTAAGTTGGCGGCCGGGGGCAGTTCCGGCTGGTTGGGCGCCCCCGCTCTGGAGGCGCCCATGGACCGACCCGCCAACGGCCCGCTGCTCGACCACTTCTCGGCCCTCGAGGACTCGCGGCAGCAGGCCAAGGTGCTCCACCCGCTGCCCGAGATCATCCTCCTCCTGCTCTGCGGGACGCTGGCCGGCGCGGACGACTTCGTCGAGATCGCGCTCTGGGGCGGCGAACACCTGGCCTTCCTGCGCCGCTTCTTGCCCTACCGGCACGGCATCCCGAGCCACGACACGCTCGGCGAGGTGGTCGCGGCGCTCGACCCGGAGCTGTTCAAGGGCTGCTTCACGCGCTGGGTCGAGGGCCTGCGCGAGGCGGAACCCGACCTGATCGCCGTCGACGGCAAGACCTCGCGGCGCACCCACGCCCGGGGCAAGGGGCGTGATCCCCTGCACCTCGTCTCCGCCTGGGCGGCCCGCCAGCGCCTGGTGCTCGGGCAGGAGGCCGTGGCCGGCAAGTCGAACGAGATCGCCGCCATCCCGCTGCTCCTGGTACGCCTGGCGCTGGAAGGCGCCCTGGTGACGATCGACGCGATCGGCACCCAGAGCGCGATCGCCGAGACCATCCTGCGCCGGGGCGGCGATTATCTCCTGGCCCTGAAGGAGAACCGGCCGGCCACCTTCGCGGACGTAGCGGCCTTCTTCGACGATCCGCCGCCGGGTTCGCTCGACACCTTCGAGACGACCGACGGCGACCACGGCCGGATCGAGGTCCGCCGCCACGCCGTCTGCCACAATGTGGCCTGGCTGCTCTCGGACCGCCGCTACGCGGGCGAGGTCGCCTTCCCCGGCCTCGCCATGATCGGCATGGTCGAGAGCGAGACCGAGAGGGGCGGCAAGGTCGAGCGGGAGCGGCGCTACTACTTGGGCTCGACCCGCCTCGACGCCGCCGCCTTCGCCCGCGCGGTGCGCGGCCACTGGGGGATCGAGAACCGCCTGCACTGGGTCCTGGACGTGGTGTTCAAGGACGACCTCGCCCGGCTGCGGACCGGCCACGGCCCCGCCAACATGGCCGTCGTGAAGCACATGGCGATGAACCTGCTGCGTGACGCCAAGCCGGCCGTCTCGCTCGAGAACCGCCGCAAGCGCGCCGGCTGGAACACCGCCTACCTCGAGAGCCTCATCCGCCAGGCCGCGTGAACGCCCGTTCACCCGATTGCCCTGGACGTGGCGCTTCCTGCCCCAGACCTTCTTGGCCGCGTCGTAGCCGCGCGGCCCCCCTCACATGGGGTGTGTGCGGTCAAGCACATCCTACCGGATCATCTTGATCCCTCCTCGCCTCGGATCCGGGGCTCGGGCCCGTTCGCACCACGCGGCCGCGACGGCCGCGTCACCTCACATCCGGTCGGGCGCGGTGCGCCCGCACCATGATCCCTCATGCTCGAGGGCATCGGGCTCGGGTGGGCGGGACCATCCTTTTCGACGGCATGTCTCAGCCAGGGGGCTCATCCGCGGTCGCCGCCCGCCCGGATCCGGCGGACCGGTCGCGATCCGGTCCGCGGGATGACGTCCGGCCTGCTCAGGCCTTGAAGGCGGCCCCTCGCGGGACGACGCCCTGGGTCGCGTACCGCCAGAGGGCCACCAAGAGCTTCCGGGCGAGCGCCACGATCGCGATCCGGCGGACCCGCCCGCGCCCTTGCCCGACGCGCTCGCGGAACCAGACACTCAGGGCGGAGTCCGGCTGGTGGCGGAGCCAGAACCAGGCGAGCTCGACCATGGCGTGGCGCAGCCGGCGGTTGCCGGCCTTCGAGATGCCCTGTTCGCGCTCGGTCCCGCCGCTCTGCCACGGGCTCGGCGCCAAGCCGGCGTAGGCGGCGAGCTGCCGTCGGTTGTCGAAGTGGCGGGACAGCGCCTCGAGCCAGAGCAGCGAGCCGAGCTCGGTCCCGATCCCCTTGAGCCGGGCGAGGGCGGCCGCCGCCGTCGCCGGCTCGTCGTCCGACGTCGCGCCGACCAGCGCGTCGCGCTCACGCTCGACCGCGGCCATCTGCGAGGCGACCAGCTCGACCCGCTCGATCTCCCGCCGGATCTCGGCCTTGAGCCGCGCCGGCAAGGGACGCCCGTCCCCGGTCCTGAGCGCGTCGAGGCGGGCCAGGCGATCCTTGCGGAGCGGGTCGTAGTCGGTGACCCCTTGCCCGGCGAGCAGCCCCCGGATCCGGTTCGTGTGCCGGGTCCGCTCCTTGAGCAGCGTGCCGCGCTCGCGTGTCAGCCGGCGGCGGTCCTCCTCCTCCGGGCTCGGCGGCCGCACCATCGAGCAGACGCGCCGCTCGCCGCGCGCCCAGGCCATCAGCGTGCGCACGAGCTTCTCGCCGTCGATCGCGTCGGTCTTGGCCCGGCGATGCCGCCGGTCGACCGCGATCGAGGCCGGATCGACGACGTGGCTCTCGATGCCGTTAGCCTCGAGCAGGCGATGCACCCAGAAGCCGTCGAGGCCGGCCTCCTGGATGACGACCACCCGGACCGCCACGCCGGCCCGCCGCTCCGCCGTCGCCCTCAGCCGGGCGAGCAGGTCGAGCAGCGCGCCACCGTCGCCGCCGCTCACGGCATGCTTGGACAGCTTCTCGCTGCCGGGCGCGCTCACGGTCACGAGCCAGCGCGACTTGCTCAGCTCGAGCGACGCGAAGAGCTTGGCATCATCCGCCCGGCCGGCGGCCTGCGGCGTGGTCGCGGGGTGATCGGTCGGCATCGGTCGCCTCCATGCTGTCCTGTGGCG
>DASWQL010000021.1:0-65409 GCA_036403715.1 Solirubrobacterales bacterium | reverse complement strand
ACCGGCCGCAAGGCGACCTTGTCGCCCTCTTTGGCACTAAGGCGATCGACGAGCAGGGATGTCCCCTTCTCGACTCGGTACTGCTTGCCACCGGTCTCTATGACTGCGTACGTGTTCATTCGTCCTTGCTCTGGGTTGAGCTTGACCGACCGCGACCACCTCTGCGACCGCGACGGCTACTGCGCGAGGCGGAGGATTCTAGCTCGGAGCCGTTCTCGCCGCCTCCGGACCCATTGGTCACCTCGACGCCGGGCAGCGAGGCCACCGCGGCGGCCCGCTCGACTCGCTCGATCCGGACCAGTTTGCGCTCACCAACGAAGCGACCGCCACCGGTAACGCTGACGATGTAGGAGTCGACCCTGGCGACGGCGTCGTCGGCGTTGTACATGTGCGGCTCGTCGATCTTGACCAGCACCTCCTCGCCGACCTTGAACGGCAGCGCCCGCTCCTCGATCTCCGCGCGTGTGCCGGACTCGACCAGCTCGAAGGTGTCGATCGCCAGCGCGTCGCCGCCCTCGAAATGGAAGCGCTTGCCGGTTTCCTCCTCGAGCTCGGCCAGGCCGCTGTCGTCGCCGGTCAGCTCGCCGGCCACTTTCGGGTTGACGCGGACCAGGAAGGCCTCGGTGTCGGCGTTCTCGGCGGCGATGTCGCGCATCTTCCGCAGCCCCTCCAGGGCGACGGTCTCGGCGGAGAGCACGACCCCCTCGCCATGGCAGGTCGGGCAGGGCGCGGTGAGGATCTCGCGAACCCCGTCGGTGACGTTCTGGCGCGTCATCTCGACCAGCCCCAGCGGCGAGACCTCGACCACGTAGCTCTTCGACTTGTCCGCGTCGAGCGCTTTGCGCATCGTCTTCAGCACCTTGTCGCGGTTGCTCGCGCGGGCCATGTCGATGAAGTCGATGACGATGATGCCGCCGATGTCGCGCAGCCGCAGCTGCCGCACGGCCTCCTCGGCCGCCTCGGTGTTGACTTTGGTGATCGTCTCCTCGAGGCCGCCTTTGCCGCGGCCGGTGAAGCTGCCGCTGTTGACGTCGATCACGGTCAGGGCCTCGGCGTAGTCGATGATCAGGTAGCCGCCGGAGGGCAGGTCGACCCGTCGGCTCAGCGTCGACTCGATCTCCTGGTCGATCTTCCATTTCTCGAACAGCGGCTTCGACTCGGTGTAGAGCTCGACGCCGCCGACCAGCTCCGGCGCCGTGCGCTGGAAGAAGTTGGTCACCCGCTCGTACTGCTTCTCGGAGTCGATGATCGCTTTCTCGAACTCGCTGAGGAAGACGTCACGCAGGACCCGGATCGAGAGGTCGGCCTCCTGGAAGACGAGGGCCGGCGCCTTGGTGCTCTGGCTGCGCCGGTCGAGCACCTCGTTGAGGCGCTGCAGGTAGGCGATCTCCCGCACGAAGTCGGATTTTTTCGCCCCGTGGGCAGCGGTGCGGACGATCAGCCCACCCGGCCCCTTGTAGGTGCGGTCGACCATCTTGCGCAGGCGGTCGCGCTCGGAGTCGGAGAGGCGGCGACTGACGCCAACCCCCGAGCCCTGCGGCGCGTAGACCAGGTACCGCCCGGCGATCGAGACGTTCATCGAGAGCCGCGCGCCCTTCGTCTTCAGCGGGTCCTTGACCACCTGGACGATGATCTCCTGGCCCGGTTTGATCAGCTCGTTGATGCGCCTGCCGCTGCCGCGGCCTCGCTTCGGCGCCTGCTCGCCGCCCGGGAGGACGATCTCGTCGACATGCAGGAAGCCGTTGCGCTCGAGGCCGATGTCGACGAAGGCGGCCTCCATGCCGGGAAGGACGTTGTCGACCTTCCCCTTGTAGATGTTGCCGACGATCGAGCGGCGACCGCGGCGCTCCATGTAGAGCTCGGCCACATCGGCCTTGCCGCCTTTCGTCTTCGACTCGAGGACGGCAACACGGGTCTCGCCGCGCTCGGCGGAAACCAGAATCGTTTTTTTCATTTAGTTCAGCTCAGTTCGGTTAGGTACGCACCGCCGGATCCCTCTTACGAGGCATCACCAGGCGAACCTTCCCTTCTGGCTGAGATGCGCTTGGACGTTGATGCTCTGAAGAACTCCGACCGCCAAGAAGGTAGCGAGCACGGAGGACCCTCCGTAGCTCATCAGTGGCAGGGGGATGCCCGTGATCGGCATGATGCCGAGGTTCATCCCGACGTTGACGAAGACCTGGAACAACAGCGAGACGGCAATGCCGCCCGCGACCAGGGTCCCGTACGAGTTCTTCGAAAGCGTCACGATCCGCAGCGCCCGCCAGAAGAGCAGGGCGTAAAGGGATAGGACGAACGCGGCGCCCGTGAATCCGTAGCGCTCACCGATCACCGCGAAGATGAAGTCGGTGTGCCGCTCGGGAACGAAGTCGAGCCGCGTCTGGGTGGCTTTGTCGCCACGGCCGGTCGTCTGACCGGAGCCGACGGCGACAACTGATTGGTTCTGTTGGTAGCCGGCGCCGCTGGCGTGCTCGTGCGGGTGGATGAAGGACGTGAGTCTTTCCTGTTGATAGCCCTTCAGCACGGGCACACCGGCCGCAGGCGCCGCCACGAGGACGAGCGCCACCAATGCGACCAGCGAACCGCCGATTACCGCGAAGTGGGTCCATGGAACTCCCCCGAAGTACATCACGGCGAGGGTGGCGGCGACGAAAACCAGCGAAGTGCCGAGGTCGGGCTGCAGGAAAACGAGCGCCGCCGGAGCGAGGCCGAGGCAGAGATAGCGCACCGTCCGCTGCCTCTGCGAGCCCCGCCTGGCACCGTCGATGACGAACCCCGCGAGCGCCAGCACGAGCAGCACCTTGCCCAGCTCGGACGGCTGGAAGCTGAACAAGGGAAGTTCGAAGGAGCGCCGCGAGCCACGGGCGGCGAAGCCGAAGAGGAAGATCAGCGAGACGCTGGCGCAGAGGAAGGTGTAGATGCCGACCCGCAGCTCGCGGAAGCGCGAGTAGTCGATCCGCGTCAGCACCAACATCCCGATCACCCCCAGCACGCCATAGATCAACTGGCGGTCGAGGTAGTAGTGCGG
Source organism: Solirubrobacterales bacterium (assembly GCA_036403715.1). GTDB lineage: Bacteria > Actinomycetota > Thermoleophilia > Solirubrobacterales > 70-9 > VAYN01. Next base: position 62,381 of record DASWQL010000021.1, on the reverse strand, counting down.
GCTGCCGGGGACGTCGTGCGAGGTCGCCTGGCCGAGGGTGAAGGCGCTGAAGGCGATCAGCGCGACCGCGGCGATCGTCAGCGGCCAGTCCATGTGCGCGAGGCCGAGGCGCTCGGCGACGCCGACGCGGACGGCGAAGGGCTCCGGCCGAGCCCTGCGGGTGCGGGTCGCGTACATCATTCGGAGAGTCCCGTTCCGCCCGCCGATACTTCGCTCGCGTGCTTGCCGAAATACGCTTCGAGGATCTGCAGCGCGGCCGGTGCCGCGGATTCGACGCCGAATCCACCTTCCTCCATCGTCACCACCGTGACGATACGGGGGTCGGGATAGGGCGCGAGGATCACGTACCAGGACTGGTCGGCGTGGGGCGGGCGCTGCGCGGTTCCGGTCTTGCCGGCGACTTCGACCGGGAAGCCGCCGAAGACGCTGAAGGAGGTGCCCTGCGGGCCCTGCGCCGCCTGGTGCAGACCCTCCATGATCGCCGTCCTGTGGGTCGGATCGATCCTGATCTTGCGCCGCGGCTTGGGGTCGAATTCCTTCAGCACCCGGCCGGCGGGGTCCTCTATTTCCATGCCGACGTGCGGGGTGACGATCGTGCCGTCGTTGCCGAGCGCCGCGTAGGCGATCGCCATCTGCAGGGGGTTGGTCTGCAGGTCCCCCTGCCCCGTCGCCAGCTGGATGTTGTCGCCGGCCGACCAGGGACGTTCGGTTTCGCCTTCCTTGAAGAGCTGGTTCCGCCAGTGTTCGCTCGGCACCAGCCCTTCCGTCTCGCCGGGGATGTCGAGGCCCGACTCCTTGCCGATGCCGAGCTTGGCGGCCCAGCGCTGCAACTCGCCGGTGTCCCACATCCTCAGACCCAGTTCATAGAAGAAGACGTCGGAGGAGACTTCCAGTGCCGGGACCAGAGTGAGAGCCCCGTACGACGCGCCGCCGGCGTTCTGGAAGCTCTGGGTGCCGACCGTGACCTTGCCGCTGTCGACGATCGTGGTCGAGGGCGTTATCACCTTGCCTTCGAGGGCCGCCAAGGCGGTGATGAGCTTGAAGGTCGATCCGGTCGGGTAATAGCTTTCGGTCGCGCGGTCCGTCAGCGGCGCCCGCACGGGGTCGCGATAGAGTTCGTCGACCTGGCTCTGGGTCATCGTTTCGGTGAAGACCGTGGGGTCGAAGGTGGGGTACGAGCCCATCCCGAGGATCTGGCCGTTGTGGACGTTCATCGTCAGGAAGGCGCCAGGCAGCCCGCGTGAGGCGAGGGCGCTTTCGCCGGCCGCCTGCACTGCCGGGTCGATCGTCAACTTGAGGTTGTCGCCCGGGGAGGGAGGCTGAGAGACGAGCCGGCCGCCCGGGGTCGGCTGGCCGAGAGCATTCACCTGGACCTTGGTCAGCCCCGGCCTGCCGCGCAGGTAGCGGTCGTAGGTGTACTCGGCCCCGCCCGTGCCGACCTCGTCGCCCGGCTGCAGGTCCCTGTAGCCGGGTTCTTCCAGCTCTTCTTCGGAGACCTCGCCGACGCTTCCGAGCACGTGGGCGGCGCGGCTTTCGTCGGGGTAGTGGCGGACGAAGATCCGCTGGACGGCGACGCCGGGGAAGCGGCGCTGGTTCTCTTCGAGGAAGTAGACGAGGTCGTAGCCGACGTCGCGGCGCAGGGTTACGGGCGCCCCGGCTGCCACTTCTTCCTCTTCGCGGATCTTCCGCCGCACCTTCTTCAAGGGCATGTGGACGAGCTGCCCCAGCTGGGTCAGCTCCGCCCGTTCTTCCGCCGGGTCCAGCGGCAATTTCGCCGTGTTCAGCTGCAGGGCGAGGCTGGTGCGGTTGTCGACCAGGACGTTGCCTTCGCGGTCGAGGATGTCGCCGCGGGGAGCGTTGACCCGGTACTCGCGCGTGCGGTTGTTCTTCGCCTCCGCCAGGTACTGCTTGCCGTCGATCACCTGCAGGTTCCAGAGCCGGAAGAAGAGGATCGCGAAGAGGGCCACCGCGAAGCCGCCGAGGACGGCGATCCGCAGCGCCAACCGAGGGCCGCGGGGACTTGCGCCTGAACGCACGTACATCGTCCTACGCTCCCAACACCGTCGGCGGTCGGTTGCGGCGCAGCACCGGCTCCTCGACCAGGGCCGGGCGCAACAGCCGACGCAGCCCGAGGTACATCGGCCAGCCGAGGAGGAAGGCGAAGACGCCCTTCAGGAGGATGTCGCGGATCGCCAGCGTGCTGATGGTCGCTTCGAAGCCGAGCATCAGCTCGACGGCGCCGAATCCGAGTTCCGCGAACACGGTCAGGACCATGCAGAGCAAGGGTGCCACCAGCGAGCTGTGGATGACGAAGCGCTCGCGGAAGAGGCCGGCGAGGTAGCCGGTCGCCAGCAGCACCAACGAGCCGCCGCCGAGCGGCAGGATCAGCAGGCAGTCGAGCAGGAAGCCGACCGAGAACCCGGTCACGGCGCCGGTCATCGTGCCGCCGAGCAGGCCGAGGCAGACGACCAGCGCCGGCAGCACGTCGGGGCTGGTGTGGAACACCGCCACCTGCGAGAAGAAGGAGAGCTGCAGCAGAACCCCGAGCACGACCACGGCAACGAGGCGGACGACGATGTTGGGGGTCAGGATCACCCGCGCGAACCCCCGGTCAGGACCTGGACGATGTCGAGGTTGCGAAGGTCGGCGAAGGGACGCAGATGAACCTGTCCCTGGGCCTCCTGCTGGACGATCGAGGCCTTGGTGACTTCGCCGATCGGCAGGTTCGGCGGGTAGAAGGAGGCGAACCCCTGCGCCCGCCACCCCGCCGTGACGACCGACTGCCCGGCGCCGACGTGCTTGCTGGAATCGATGAAGTCGAGGATCAGGTCCGAGGGGTCGCCGACCGCGGGACGCACCACCCCCTGGACGCCGGACGGCACGACCTTGGCCGAGACGGCGCTGGCGTGGTCGGCGATCAGCATCACCTTGGCGGAGCCGCCGGTGACCGCCGAGACGGTGCCGACGAGGCCGTCGCCGTTGACCACCGGGTCGTCGACCGAGACGCCGTCGCCGGAGCCGGCGTCGATCGTCACGTCGGAGGACCAGACGGTCGGCGAGCGGGCGATCACCCGCGCCGTCACCGGGTCGTAGCCCGACGGGACCGCGCCGCTGCGGTCGAGGCCGAGCAGCTTGCGCAGCTGCCCGTTTTCTGCCAGCGCCGCGTCGGCGCCGACGGCCCGCTTGCGCGTCGCTTCCAATTCTTTGTGGAGCTCAGCGTTACGGCCGCGGGCTTCGAAGGTCTTGTCGAACCAGTTGACCAGGTCGCGGGCCGGCTTCAGGGCGCGGTCGGCGATCGCCTGGACCGGGCTGAAGATCGTGCTGACGCCGCGCTGGACGCCGTCGGACCCCCGCCCGTAGGTCACGGTCAAGAGCAGGAAGGAACCGATGATCAACAGCGCCAGCACCGCCCTACGACGGCGTACTTGCTTTCGATACACGTGTGTTGCCTAACTTCGTCGCTTTGCATGAGCGGCGGCTAAACCCGCTGCCGCGCTCGGGAGTTCTTCTTTTCGGCGCGGTGGATCGTCTCGAACTCCTCGAGCGAGATGCCCGAGCCCACCGCGACGCACGTCAACGGCGACTCTGCCAGTTGACAGGGCATCTGGCACTCATCGCGTAGACGCTGCTCCAGTCCTTGCAAGAGAGCGCCGCCTCCGGCAAGGGTGATGCCGCGGTCCATGATGTCACCCGCGAGCTCCGGGGGCGTTCGGTCGAGGGTCGCCTTGACCGCCTCGACGATGTGCCCGACCGGTTCCTGGAGCGCCTCGCGCAGCTCCTCGGAGCCGAGGGTGATGGTTTTCGGCAGCCCGGAGACGAGATCGCGGCCGCGGATCTCGGTCCGCACCTCCTGGGCAAGCTTTGCCGCCGATCCCGCCTCCAGCTTGACCTCCTCCGCCGTCTGGGTGCCGATCGCCAGTTTGTAGGTCTGTTTGCAGTGGCTGACGATCGCTTCGTCGAGCTCGTCGCCGCCGACCCGGATCGACTCCGAGACGACGATCCCGCCGAGCGAGATCACCGCCACCTCGGTGGTGCCGCCGCCGATGTCGACGACCATCGACCCGGTCGGCTCGGCGACCGGCAGGCCGGCGCCGATCGCCGCCGCCATCGGCTCCTCGATCAGGTAGGCCTCCTTGGCTCCCGCCGACAGGCACGCCTCCTCGACCGCCCGCTTCTCGACCCCGGTCACCCCCGAGGGGACGCAGACGACGACCCGGGGATGGGCGAAGCGATTCGAGTGCACGGAGAGGATGAAATGGCGCAGCATCTGTTCGGTGACGTCGAAGTCGGCGATGACGCCGTCGCGGAGCGGGCGGATCGCGGTGATCGTCCCCGGCGTCCGCCCCAGCATCCGCTTCGCTTCGACGCCGACGGCGTGGACCTTGCCGCTGGCGGAGTCGATCGCCACCACGGAGGGCTCGGAGAGGACGATGCCGCGGCCGCGCACGTAGACCAGCGTGTTCGCGGTTCCGAGGTCGACGGCCATGTCGCGGCCACCGAGTCGCGTCAGACGGCTGAAAATGCCCATTTCCAGGCGCATGATCGCAAACGCGTCTTAGCGTTTCGTGAGGTCTCGTCAGGTTGGCTCGAAGAGCCGCGGCGCAAGCCGCAGGAGCAGTCCCACCGGCAGCCCGACGACGTTGGAGACGCTCCCCTCGACCCGCTCGACCAGGGTCGAGCCGAGGGTCTGAATCGCGTAGCCGCCGGAGCGGCCCCGCCACTCGCCGAAACGCACGTAACGCTCCTTCTCCTCGTCGGCGAGCTGCTTGAAGACGACCGAGGTCGCTTCCAACCCGCTCCGCTCCTCCCCGTCCTCGAGCACGACGAGGCCGCTGAGAACGGTATGAGCGCGCCCCGACATGCGGTCGAGGTATTCCCGCGCCTCGGCCTCGTCCTTCGGCTTCCCGAGCGCCCTGTCATCGAGGACGACGTCGGTATCGCAGGCAATGACCAATCGCCCCTCCCCCGCAACGGCAAGAGCCTTCATCCGAGCGTTCTCCACCACCTCGGCCTCTGGATCCCCTCCCGTCAGCTCCTCGACGCCCGGGACGACGACCGCGAACTCCACGCCGAGCTTCTGGAGGATCTCCTTCCTCTGCGGCGAGCTGGACGCCAGGACTACCAGCAGCTCCCGAGCCGAGCTGGAACCCCGACCTGCGCTCATCCTGGCGCTAGGACAACTCGGGAAACCAGATTTCGATCTCGCGCTCGGCGGACTCATCCGAGTCCGACCCATGCACCATGTTGAAGGTCACCTCGACGGCGAAGTCACCGCGAATCGACCCCGGCGCCGCCTCGATCGGGTTGGTGGCCCCGATCAGCTGGCGGGCGGCAGCCACCGCTTCGGTCCCCTCGAGGACCATCGCCACCAGGGTGCCGCCGGTGATGAAGGCGACCAGTTCGCCGAAGAACGGCTTCTCGGCGTGCTCGGCGTAGTGCTGGTTGGCGATCAATTCGTCCGCCTGCATCGACTTGATGGCGACGAGGCGAAGGCCCTTGCGCTCGAAGCGGGCGATCACCTCGCCGCTGAGGGCTCGCTCGAACGCATCAGGCTTGACGAGGATCAGGGTCCGACTCACGACTGGGGCTCCTTTGCTCAGTTTTCGGTTTCTTCTCGCCCTCCGGGGACGGGGCCTGGGCGGCAGGCGCTTTTTTGCGGCGCGGCTGCTGCTGGCGTTTCGGGGCCGCTCCTTCTTCCGGCTCCCGCCGTTTCGGCGGCGGCTCTTCGGAGGCGGGTTCTTTGCGTTTGCGGCGCGGCCGCTCAGCACCACCACCGAGGGCGGTCTCGCAGTAGGGGCAGAGGCCCCAGCGTGGGTCGACCGGCTTGCCGCAGCTCGGGCAGGGATCCTTCAGCCGCCGCCGGCAGTTCGGGCAGCGGAGGAAGTTCTTCTCGACCGGGTACTCGCAGTTGGGGCAGGTCTGGTCCCGCAACTGGCGCACCCGCAGCTCCGCGGCTTTGATCTCCAGCTCGCGCTCGTGAGCGTCCTCGAGGAACTCCGGCGGCCGCACGATCGTGTAGACGGCGGTGCCGATGAAGGGGAAGAAGGAGGCGACCGTGGCGCAGGCGACCAGGAACGGGTCGGAGATGCGGCGGCGGGCGTCGAGGTACGTGTAGACGATCAGCGCGAGCCAGAGCACGACCAGCATCAGCAGGAAGAGGGTCGCGGCCATGTTGAGGCCGTTGTTGGTGATGCCGAATATCGCTAGTGACATGGGAGGGCGCGCGCCGGAAAAGGGAGCGGGCAGTCTACTTCGCCACCGGGCTTTCTAACCCTGTTCGTGCCCGGCGGTCGATCGATTTCGTCAGAGGAAGAGCCTTCCGAAAAGGTATCCGACCCCGAAGAAGAAGAGGATCACGATCGCGACCACCGCCGCGACCAAGCCCATCATCGAGAGAAGTTCCGAGCTGGCGCTGCGATCCATGGGACGAATCCTCGCATAGGTGGAGGTGGCGAGGGCCCGGTGTCCCTCCCCCGGAGGCCGTCGCGCAGCTGGGTCGCTTGCTTGGGCTCAGGTGTTGGTCCTTGAGCCTCCGGGGGAGGGACACCGGGCCCTCTCGTGATCCGGCTAGGAGAGGACCGCGCGGGCCGGGGCGATGGCGTAATGGGAGCCGGCTACCAGGAGCACGCCCTCGGGGGGTTCGGCGGCGAGGCGGGAGCCGCGCTGCAGGGCCGCCTCGAGGTTGGGCTCTGCCTCGGCGGGCACCCCGGCCGCCTCGCAGGCGGCGACCAGCTCTGCCGCCGGGCGCGAGGCCGCGCCGGGACGGCCATGGGCTTCGAGGGCCGCCCGCGGCAGCTCGGTGCAGACGACGCGCTCGAGCGCCGGGGCCAGCGCCCGCACCATCTCTCCGGCGTCCTTGTCGGCGAGAACCGCCAGGCAGCAGACGACACGGCGGCCTCCGGCGACCGCGGGCAGGGCCTCGGCCAGAGCCGCGGCTCCGTCGGGATTGTGGGCGGCGTCGATGTAGGTCGGCGGCTCCTCGGCGATCAGCTCGAGTCGCCCGGGGATCGCCAGCGTCGCCGCCACCGCGGTAACCCTCCCGGGGTCGAGCTTGCCCAGGAACGCCTCCGCCGCCGCCATCGCCAGGGCGAAGTTGCGGCGCTGGAAGCCGCCGACGGCGAGCAGGCGCAGCTCCGGCCCGGGATCCTCGGGTGCCTTGACCAGGCGAGCGCCGCGCTCGGCGGCAATGCGTTCGGCGAGGGCCTCGACCTCAGGCGAGAGCCGGCCGATGACCAGCGTCGAGTGGTCGCGCAGGACCGCCAGCTTCTCGGCCGCGATCTCGCGCTCGCTCTCCCCCAGCCACTCGGTGTGGTCGAGGCCGATCGAGGTCAGCACGGTGACCCGCGAGGGAATCGTGTTGGTCGCGTCCAGCCTCCCTCCCAGCCCGGCCTCGATCGCCGCCGCCTTCACCCGCGCCCGGGCCAGGGCGACGAAGGTGGCGGCGGTGGCGGCCTCGAACTGCGTCACCGCGTCGCCCTCCTCGAGGCCGCGGTTGACCCCCTCGGCCGCCCTTGCGACCAGCTCCACCGCCTCGCTCCACTCCGCCCCGCCGACCTCCTCGCCGTGGACCAGGGTCCGCTCCGCCCAGCGCGAGGTGTGCGGGGAGAGGCAGGCTCCGGCGGCGACCCCGTGCGCCTCCAGCAGCGCCGCGGCCATCCGCGTCACCGAGGACTTGCCGTTGGTGCCGACGACGTGGATCGAGGCGAAGCGGTTCTGCGGCAGTCCCAGCGCGGTCGTCAGCAGCCGCATCCGCTCGAGGCCGAGCCGCCAGCCGATCGCCTCCAGCGAGTCGAGGTAGGCGTCGGGGTCCCAGATCAGGCGACGGCTGCTCCGCTTCGCGTCGGCGCCGTCTGGCACGTCATCCCAGCTCGGCGAGCTCGGCCCGGTAGCGCTCGAGCTTGCCGCGCTCCTCTTCGACCACCTCGGCCGGCGCTTTGGCGAGGAAGCCCTGGTTGCCGATTTTGCGCTCCGCCCGCTCGACCTCCGCCCGCAGCTCCTCACGCCGCCTGTCGAGGCGCGCGGCCACGGCCTCGGCGCTGAGCTCGGTGGACGGCAGGACGCGGACCGGCCCGACCGCGGCGACGGGGTCGGACCCGTCGGGCTCGATCCGGAAGCGGGCGAGGCGGGCGACGAACTCCAGCGGCTCGACGCCTTCGACCCGGGCCGCCAGCACGCTCGCGGCCGGCACCTCGACCAGGTCGCGCCAGGCCCGCAGCCTCTGGGTCAGCCCGATTCCCGCCTCGACGTCGGCTTCGGACGCCTCGTCATAAAGAGACTCGTCGGCGACCGGGAAGGGATGGACTGCGAGGTGCCCACGCCGGCCGGGGTGAAACGACCAGATCTCCTCGGTGACGAAGGGCATCGTCGGGTGCAGCAGGCCGAGGACCCGTTCCAGCGCCCAGAGCAGCGTCGCCGCGACCTCCGGCTCGCCGTCGTATAGCCGCGGCTTGGCGATCTCCAGGTACCAGTCGCAGAGGTCGCGCCAGAAGAAGGTGTAGGCGTCCTGGACAGCGTGGGCGAAGTCGTAGGTCTCGAGCTTCTCGGTGACCGAGGCGATCGTCCGCTCCAGTCGCGAGAGGATCCAGCGGTCCTCGACCCGGACGGGCCGCGGCTCCGGCTCGACCTCGGCCGCGTTCAGCAGGATCAGCCGGCTCGCGTTCCAGAGCTTGTTGGCCAGGTCCGAGCCCTGCTGGACCTTGGCGTCGGAGTAGCGCACGTCCTGGGTGGAGGACATCGCCAGGAGGCCGAAGCGCAGCGCGTCGGCGCCGTGGACGTCGATCTCCTCCAGTGGGTCGATCCCGGTGCCGAGGCTCTTCGACATCCGCCGGCCGTCGCGTGCCTGGATCACCGAGTGGACGTAGACGTCGCCGAAGGGGATGTCGCCGGCGAACTCGATCCCCATCATCACCATCCGTGCCACCCAGAGGAAGAGGATCTCGCGGGCGGTGGTGAGGAAGCTGGTCGGGTAGAAGGCGCGCAGCTCGGGGGTGTCGTCGGGCCAGCCCAGCGTCGCGAAGGGCCAGAGCGCCGAGCTGAACCAGGTATCGAGCACGTCCTCCTCCTGGCGCAGCTCGCCGCCGCCGCATTCGGGGCAGCGCTCGGGAGTCTCCTCGGCGACGATCGTCTCGCCGCAGGCGTCGCAGTACCAGACCGGGATCCGGTGTCCCCACCAGAGCTGGCGCGAGATGCACCAGGGCCGGATCTCCCGCATCCATTCGAGGTACACGCGCTTCCACTGCGCCGGCGCGATCCGAACCTCGTCGCGTTCGACCACCTCGATCGCAGGCTTCGCCAGCTCATCCATGCGGCAGAACCACTGCAGCGAGATCAGCGGCTCGATCCGCTCGCCGGAGCGATGGGAGAACGGGACCGAGTGAAGGTAGGGCTCTTCGCCGACGAGGCGCCCCCCCTCGCGCAGCGCCGCCGCCACCGCCTCCTGCGCCTCCGCGGCGCTCATGCCGGCGAAGTCGCCGGCCTCCGCGAGGAGCCGGCCGTCGGGGCCGATCACGACGATCTCCTCGAGCCCGTGCCGGCGGCCGATCTCGAAGTCGTCGGGGTCATGCCCGGGGGTGATCTTCAGCGCCCCGGTGCCGAACTCGGGGTCGACGTGCTCGTCGGCGATGATCGGCAGCCGGCGGCCGACCAGCGGCAGGACGCAGAACTGGCCGACCAGGTCGGCGTAGCGCTGGTCGTCGGGGTGGACGGCGACCGCGGTGTCGGCGAGCATCGTCTCCGGGCGCACGGTGGCGACGGTGAGGACGCGGTCCGAGCCCTCGACCGGGTAATCGATCGAGTAGAGCGTGTCCTCGACCTCGCGGTTCTCGACCTCGAGGTCGGAGATCGCCGAGCGCGAGCCGGGGTCCCAGTTGACGATGTAGTTGTCGCGGTAGACGTAGCCCTTGTCGTAGAGCTGCTTGAAGACGCGGTGGACGGCGCGCACGTAGCCCTCGTCGAGGGTGAAGCGCTCGCGCTCGTAGTCCAGCGAGGCGCCGAGCCGCTTGTACTGCTCGACGATTCGCGAGCCGTACTCGGCTTTCCACTCCCAGACCCGCTCGACGAAGGCCTCGCGACCGAGCTCCTGGCGGGATTTGCCTTCCGCCCGCAGCTCTTTCTCGACCACCGCCTGGGTGGCGATGCCGGCGTGGTCGGTGCCGAGGATCCAGAGCGTGTTGCGACCGCGCATGCGGTTCATTCGCACCAGCGCGTCCTGCATCGAGCCGTTGAGGGCATGCCCCATGTGGAGGACGCCGGTCACGTTCGGCGGCGGGATCGCGACCGAGAAGTTCTCCTCCGGCCCGCCCTCGGCGTCGGGGTGGAAGTAGCCCGCCTCCATCCACTCCGCGAAGATCCGCCCCTCGACCTCGCTGGGGTCGTAGCGGGTGGTGCTCTCGAGCCGCTGTCGCTTCGCCGCGTCCACGCGGCGAGTCTAGATAGCTATCGGTGTGGGAGGAGGGTCGGGGGGACCCTCGACCGCTACGCCGATTCCTCGCTGAGCCCGTCTTCGGCAGGCCCGATGTCCTGCGGCGCGGCCTCGGTCACCAGGGTCGGCCGGCGGCCGTCGGTGATCGTCTCCCTGGTGACGACGCACTTGGTCACGTCGCGACGCGAGGGCAGCTCGAATTGGACGTCGAGCAGCGTTTCCTCGAGGATCGAGCGCAGCCCGCGGGCGCCGGTCTCGCGCTCGAGGGCCTTGTCGGCGATCGCCTCGAGGCTGTCCTCGGAGAAGACCAGCTCGATGTCGTCGAACTCGAAGAAGCGCTGGAACTGACGGGTCAGCGCGTGTTTGGGCTCGGTCAGGATCGTCGTCAGGTCGTCGCGGCTGAGCTGGTGGATCGCCGTGATCACCGGCAGGCGGCCGATGAACTCGGGAATCAGGCCATATTCGATCAGGTCCTCGGGCAGCACCTGCTCGAACCACTCGCCGGCGTCCTTCTTCTCGCGCGAGGAGATCGAGGCTCCGAAGCCAATCCCGCGGTCCCCCACCCGCCGCTCGATCACCTTGTCGAGTTCGGCGAAGGAGCCGCCGCAGACGAAGAGGATGTTGGTGGTGTCGATCGTCAGGAACTCCTGGTGGGGGTGCTTGCGGCCGCCCTGCGGCGGCACCGAGGCCGCGGTGCCCTCGAGGATCTTCAGCAGCGCCTGCTGCACGCCTTCGCCGGAGACGTCACGGGTGATCGACGGGTTGTCGGCTTTGCGCGCGATCTTGTCGATCTCGTCGATGTAGATGATCCCGGTTTCGGCCTTCTTGACGTCGAAGTCGGCGGCCTGGATCAGCTTCAGGAGGATGTTCTCGACGTCCTCGCCGACGTAGCCGGCCTCGGTCAGCGCGGTCGCGTCGGCGATCGCGAAGGGGACGTTGAGGATCCGCGCCAGGGTCTGGGCCAGCAGCGTCTTGCCGCAGCCGGTCGGCCCCAGCATCATGATGTTCGACTTCTGGAGCTCGACGTCCGTCTCTTCGGACTGGGCGATCTGGACCCGCTTGTAGTGGTTGTAGACGGCGACGGAGAGCGAGCGCTTGGCGGCCTCCTGGCCGACCACGTACTCCTGCAGGACATCGTGGATTTCCTGCGGTTTCGGCAGGTTCTCCAGCTCGAAGACGGGCGGCGCGGTGAGCTCCTCGTCGATGATCTCGTTGCAGAGGTCGATGCACTCGTCGCAGATGTAGACGCCGGGGCCGGCGATCAGCTTCTTCACCTGGCGCTGCGACTTGCCGCAGAAGCTGCAGAGGAGCTGCTCGTTCGAGTCTGTGGGACGTGCCAGCGGAATCCCCTCCTAACGGGACGATCGTGAGCTCCGGCCGCCCCCAAAGCTTAAACGGGGACAGGAGCCGGTCGGTGGGGTCGTTTACTGCGCCTGGACGGCGGTCCCTGCTCGTGGTCGGGGCCTTGCGCCCGCTACGGTCCCCTCGATGCCGACCGAGATCGCGATCGCTCCCGTCGCCCCCGGCGACTACGAGGAGCTGTTGCCGCTGATCGCCGCCTACCAGCGCTTCTACGGGGTCGAGGCGATCGACGAGGAGCGCAACCGCGCCTTCTTCCGCCGCTTCCTCGCCCCCAGCCAGGACGGCATGCTGCTCGGCGCCCGCGACGGGAAGGGTCGGTTGCTTGGATACGCATGCCTCTACTGGCACTTCAGTTCGCTGCAGGCGGCGGAGACGGTGCTGATGAATGACCTCTACGTCGAGGAGCCGGCACGTGGTCGCGGCGTCGGACGGGCGCTGATCGAAGCGACCGCGGACGTCGCCCGCGAGCGGCGCGCCCTCCACGTCGAGTGGGCGACTGAGCCCGACAACCACACCGCCCAGCGCCTCTACGACTCCACCGGCGCCGAGCGCTCGGAGTGGGTCGAGTACGAGCTCGAAGTATGAGGCGGACGAGCCCTGCGTTTTACATCCCCTAGCTGTCAAATGCAGGTCTCGTCGAACATCCAGCTTCACCCCGCCCGCCCGGACGACGCCGAGGTGCGGGCGCTCTACGCGGACTTCATCCGCGAGGCGGACGGGCCGTTCGACGTCGACCACGAGGCCGAGGCGGCGGCGGGCCCGCCGGCCGAGCTGGTTCCCCCTACCGGCATGCTGCTGCTGGCGAGGGTCGGCGGCGAGCCGGCCGCGATCGGCGGCGTCCGGCACCTCGACACCGAGGTCGCCGAGGTCAAGAGCATGTACGTCGCCCCCGCCCATCGCGGCGTCGGCCTCGGTCGTCGGATGCTCGCCGAGCTTGACGCGATCGCCGCCCGCCATGGCTGCCGCGCCGTCCGCCTCGACACCTCCGACTACCTGACCGAGGCGATCGGCCTCTACCGCTCCGCGGGCTACCGCGAAGTCCCCGCGTACAACGAGAACCCCAAGGCCAGCCTCTGGTTCGAACGTCAGCTCACCTGAAGTGCATCAAGTTCTCGTCCCAGGAGAACGGAAAAATGATGCAGTTCGGGGAGGCGGTCAGCTGTAGCGGTCCCAGCGGCGCAGCTCGGGTTCGGGGTTGACGGCGACGCCGTGGACATGGATCTCGAAGTGGAGGTGGCAGCCGGTGCCGGCGGCGTTGCCGGTTTCGCCGACGGCGCCCACCCGCTCCCCCTCCCATACGCGCTCGCCTCGGTGTACCGGGGCCCGCCTTGGCATGTGGGCGTAGAAGTAGCTGCGCTTCTCCCGTTCCCCATGTATCAGCAGAAACCAGCCGTAGAGCACCGGGTCGTATCCCCCGCGCAGCACCCGTCCGTTGCGAACCGCGACCAGCTCCGTCCCGCAGGCCGCGGTGATGTCGAACCCTTCATGGATCCGCCCCCCGCTCCGCGGCGCGTGATACATCCCCACCGCCCCCCGAACCCCATGCGACCCCTGCACCGGGAAGACATGCTCGTAGTAGGGCATTCCTCCGTCTCGCCCCTGAATCCGCCCCGACGCGACAGCCGGTACGAGAGCCGCCGCGGCAAGAACCGCCGCCAAAACCCAGGCCACGGACCAGTTACCTCGAGGGCCGCGGGCGCGATTTGCGTGAGGCCGGGGAGGTCGAGGACCGAGCGGGACGGTCACGACGCGGTACCCCCGTAGCGGCGCTACGCGGCTACTGAGGAGGGGCCGTAGCCGCGAAGCGTCATCGGCCTCAGCCGGACCGCGAAAATCGCGTCCGCGGCCCTCAATGGTGTTCGATGACGCGGTCGACGATGCTGTACCCCTTCGCCTCTTCCGCGCTCATGAAGTAGTCGCGCTCGGTGTCTTTCGTGACTTTCTCGAACGGCTGCCCGGTGTGCTTGGCGATGATCTCGTCGAGGCGGCGGCGGACGTCGATGATCTCTTTGGCGTGGATCTCGATGTCGGTCGCCTGGCCCTGGAAGCCCGCGGAGACCTGGTGGATCAGGACCTTGGAGTTCGGCAGCGCCATCCGCTTGCCCTGGGCGCCACCGCAGAGCAGCAGCGCTCCCATGCTCATCGCGACGCCGACGCAGATCGTCTGCACGTCGGGTTTGATGAATTGCATCGTGTCGTAGATCGCCAGACCGGCATAGACCGAGCCGCCCGGCGAGTTGATGTAGAGGCTGACGTCCTTGTCCGGGTCCTCCGACTCCAGGTGCAGCAGCTGGGCGACGATCAGGTTGGCGATGTCGTCGGTCACAGGCGTGCCGAGGAAGACGATCCGCTCGCCGAGCAGGCGCGAGTAGATGTCGAAGGCACGCTCTCCGCGCGAGGTCTGCTCGACCACCATCGGGACCAGAGGACTCATGCTCCGCACTCTATACAAGGGGCCCCGCGTGCCTGCCGTGGACGGAAGGCACGCTGATCAGACCCAGCGTAGGAGGGATGTCGGTATCCCTCCGACGATGCGAGCTCCGAGAGACCTCCGATTCACGGCAGCTCTTGCGGAGAGCTTCTCGACCTTGGGCCGTCCCGGACGTGCGTGTCGGTGGAGGGGTCTGGTCACCCTCCGGGCGAATGTCGCGAAGCGGCGACATGCAATCTGATTTCTGCGCGCCATAGGCGCGCTCCATCCGGGGGAGCCGCACGCGAAGCGTGCGCGACTGAATTCGACCGGAGGGTGACCAGACCCCTCCCCCGCAACGCTCAGTCGGAATCCGGAGTCCAGAGCTCGCCGGCTTTTTTGCGCTCTTTCTCCGGCGTCCAGATCTGCTCTCGGGCCTCGGCCTGCTCGAGCGGGATCGGCTGCGCCGAGTCGGCGACGAGCTCGATCGCTTTGCGCGCCCTGATGTCCTCGCGGACCATCGCGTCGCGGCCGTTCGAGCGCAGTCGCTCCAGCAGTTTCTCGGGGGTCGTCCGTTCGTGCTCGGCGCTGTGCTCGAGCGCCTCGATCATCTCCTCCTCGCTGACCTCGATCCCCTCTGCCTCGGCGATCGCCGTCACCACCGCCTCGCGCATCAGCTCTTTCTCCGCGTCGGGTTTCGATTCCTCGATCAGCTCGTCGCGGGTTTTGCCCTGCATCTGCAGGAAGGCGTCGGGGTCCATGCCGCGGCCGGCGAGCTGGCGTTCCATCCGCTCCCAGCGTTCGGTCGCGCGGGCCGTGACCAGGTCGGGCGGCACGTTCACCGTTGCGGCCTCGACGGCGGCGTCGACGGCGGCGACGCGGAAGTCTTCCGCCGCCCTGCTGTCAAGGGCCTCGCCGACTTTCGCGCGGACGTCGGCGCGCAGCTCCTCCAGCGTCTCGAACTCGGAGGCGTCGGAGGCGAAGTCGTCGTCGAGCTGGGGCAGGATTTTCTCCCGCACCTCTTTGACCCGGACGTTGAAGACCGCGGCTTTGCCCGCCAGATGCTCGGCGTGGTAATCCTCGGGGAAGTTGACCTCGACGCTGCGCTCCTCCCCCGGCTCGGCGCCGACGAGCTGCTCCTCGAAGCCCTCGATCAGCTGGCCGGACCCGAGCGGCAGCAGGTAGTCCTCGGCCTTGCCGCCCTCGAAGGCGGTGCCGTCGATCAGTCCCTCGAAGTCGATCAGCAGCGAGTCGCCCTCTTTGGCGGGCCGCTCGACCGGCTCCAGCCGGGCGAAGCCCTCGCGCACGCGCTCGATCTCGCGATCGACGATGTCGTCGGGCACCTCGTTCTCGGCGCGGCCCACCTCGACCCCTTTGTACTCGCCGAGCTGCGCGGGCGGCCGCACGCCGACCTCGAAGCTGAAGGCGAGCGGCTCGCCCTCGGCCTCGGGCGTCGAGCTCATCTCGATTTTGGGGTCGCCGATCGGGCTGATGCCGGAATCCAGCAGCGCGCTTTCGTACCACTCGGGCAGCGCCTCACGGATCGCCTCCTCCAACACGGGAGCGAATCCGAGCCGCTGGATGACCAGCGACGGGGGTGCCTTGCCCTCACGGAAACCGGGCATCCGCATCTCCTTCGCCATCGCCCGCGCGGCCCGCGAGGCGGCGCGCTCCACGTCTTTCGGGGGGACCTCGACCTCGACCCGCACGCGCGAGTCGGGCAGCTCTTTGAGCGTCGTCTGCATCGATATTGACCCTAGAGGAATCGACGAGCCGAACTAGCCGCGGCGCCGGGCCAGCGCCGTCCGCAGCGCCGCGCCGAAGTCGATCGCGAAGGAGGCACCTCTCCCCACCGACCCCGTCACCAGCCAAGCGAGGAACCGATCGCGCCCGCCACGTCCGGTCGACTCACTCACCCTCAGGGTCCCTCCCCGCCCCGCTCAGCTGTTTCTCGAGGCGGTCGCCGTGGCCGGATGCGACCGCGCGCTGGACCCGCTCGGCGTCGATCTCGACGCCGCGATCGATCGCGAGGTCGAGCAGTCGCTGCTTCTCGATCCCCTCCCGAGCCGCCTCGAAGAACACCCAGGCGAGGATCCCGAGCGCGAGGAAGGTGCCCTCGACCATCATGACCACGCCGGCGGTGCTCTGGTCGGCGATCGGCGAGATCCCCCAGTAGCGCTCGCCGGGCGCGTAGATCGCGTAGAGCACGGTGCCGGACCACATCAGGACGTTGCCGAGCACCGCGCTGACGAAGCGCACCGCGATCACGTAGCCGACTTTCCAGGCGGCGGTGAACCACTGCGGGGTCGGCAGCGGCCCGAAGAGCGGCATCCACATCAGGCAGCCGAAGAAGACGAAGGTGGTGTGCTCGAGGGCGTGCACCGGAGCGCCGGCGAAGGCGGCGTCGTAGAAGAAGGGGATGTGCCAGAAGTAGAAGTTGAGCGCCCAGAGCGGCAGGGCGACCAGCGGCTGGGCGAGGATCCGCAGCCGGTCGAAGACCGGGATCGCGAGGATCGGTTGCAGCAACGGCCCGGTCAGGCCGAGGACCAGCAGCAGCGTCGCGATGTCGCCGAGCAGCAGGTGCTCGACCATGTGGGCGATCACCAGCTCGTCGGCGATGTGGCCGATCGGCGAGATCAGCGCGACGACGATCACCAACAGACCGCCGGCAAAGCAGAGCTGGCGCCAGAGCGGCACCGGCCTCCGCTTCGCCGCGAGCGTCGACGCGCGCTTGGCGTAAAGGCCCGCGGCGACCAGCAGCGGCAACAACTCCAGCGGCGCGAAGACACCGGCCACGTGGGCTATCGGCAGGGTCATCGAAATCAGCGTAGCGGCGCCCGACCGCCAGGAACGGCCGCCGGCGCTGGTAGCTTGGCAACGTCAGATGGGCGCCAAGGACCACCGCTTTCCGCCGATCGGCAGCTACGGCTTCCTCTCTGACTGCCACACCGCCGCCCTCGTCTCCTTCGACGGCTCGATCGAGTGGCTCTGCCTCCCCCGGTTCGACTCGCCCAGCGCCTTCGCAGCGTTGCTCGACCGCGACGCCGGTCACTTCCGGTTGGGCCCCAGGGGCGTCGTCGTCCCGATCGGCCGCCGTTACGAGCCGGGGACCCTGGTGATCGAGACGACCTGGGTCACCGACACCGGCTGGGTCGTCGTGCGCGACGCGCTGACGATCGTCAAGTGGGCGCCCTCCGACGGCAGCGGCACGCGCCCCGCCACCGGCCATGAGTCCGACCGCTCTCTGCTGCGGACGATCACCTGCATCGACGGCGAGGTCGAGATCGAGATGGAATGCGCGCCGCGTTTCGCGTACGGGCTCGAGGAGGCGACCTGGAGCGGCGGTGAGCTGGGCGAAGCGGTCGCCGAGGCCGGCGACGGGACGCGGTTGGAGCTGACCAGCGACATGGAGCTGAGCGTCGACGGGGGCGCGGTTCGCGGCACGATGAAGCTGCGCGAGGACGAGACCGGGTTCTGCGCCGTCACCTGGGGCGAGGGCGACCTCGGCGGGCCCCGCAGCGCCCCGGAGGCGCTCGAGCGGCTCGATTCGACCGAAGAATTCTGGCGCGACTGGCTGCGCCACGGAGACTTCCCCGACCACCCCTGGCGCATCCACCTACAGCGCTCGGCACTCGTCCTCAAGGGCCTCACCTACACCCCCACCGGCGCGATCGTCGCCGCCCCGACCACCTCGCTTCCCGAGAGCCCCGGCGGCGAACGCAACTGGGATTACCGCTACAGCTGGATCCGCGATTCGACCTTCAGCCTCTGGGCCCTGCACACGCTCGGCTTCGACCAGGAGGCGCGCGACTTCATGCGCTTCATCGTCAGCGTCTCGACGAATGAACCGGACCTCCAGATCATGTATGGGATCGGCGGCGAGAAGAACCTCACGGAGGAGATCCTCGGCCACCTCGACGGCTACGGCGGCGCCAAGCCGGTGCGGATCGGCAACGGCGCCTATGACCAGCGCCAGAACGACGTTTGGGGATCCCTGCTCGACTCGATCTACCTGCACGAGAAAGCGCTGAGGGGATCGGGGACGCCGGCCGACCAAGAGCTGATCCGCTACCAGGTGGAAGCGGCGATCGATGCCTGGCCCCATCCCGACCAGGGGATCTGGGAGTCGCGCGGCGCGCCCCGGCACTACGTCTCCTCGAAGCTGATGATCTGGGTCGCGGTCGACCGCGGCGCCCGCCTCGCCCGCGGCCTCGGCTTCGACGGGATCGCCGACGAATGGCAGGAGAAGGCCGACGAGTTCCACGCCGAGATTCTGGAGCGCGGCGTCCGCGACGGCATCTTCCGCCAGCACTACGAGACCGACGCCCTGGACGCCTCGCTGCTGCTGATGCCGCTGCTGCGGTTCCTGCGGCCGGACGATCCCCGCGTCCGCGCGACCGTCAACGCGGTCGCCGACGACCTGACCACCAACGGCCTGGTCTGCCGCTACAAGGTCGAGGAGACCGACGACGGTCTGCATGGCGTCGAGGGAACCTTCCTGATCTGCTCCTTCTGGCTCGTCTCGGCGCTCTCGGAGATCGGCGAGCGGCAACGCGCCCGCGACCTCTGCGAACGCCTGCTCGAGTCGGCCGGTTGGCTCGACCTCTTCGCCGAGGAGCTGGACGCCGAGTCCGGCCGCCACCTCGGCAACTTCCCCCAGGCCTTCACCCACCTCGCCCTGATCAACGCCGTCTCCCACGTCATCGCCGACGAACAGCGCGAGGACGGCGGAGTCACCGCGGTGTTCACCGAAATGGGCGGCATCAGGGAGACGGCCTAGGGACGGCAGCGCGGGCGGGCGGCTGTGACGCCCTGTGTCGCTCAGGTCCCGTCCCTTTGACGTTCCGGGGTCTCAGACAAGACGTCTACAGACAAAACGTTTCGTTTGCTCTATATTGCCGAGCGAGATGACGAGTCTCAACCGTTCTGACGACAACGACCTCCTGGTGGCGCTGCGCCATCCGCTGCGGCGGAGGATCCTGCGCCTGATGGCCCACGAGGAGGTGATCAGCCCCCGCGAGATCTCGGAGAAGCTGGACGCTCCGCTCAGCAACGTCAGCTACCACATGCGGGTCTTGGCGGACTGCACAGCGGTGAGCCTGGTCAGCACGAAGCCGGTGCGGGGGTCGATGCAGCACTTCTATTCGACGGCGATCGAGGCACCCTGGGCTCGAGTGGTCCTCGGGCTCGAGGACGCCGGCGAGACGCCACGACGGTCGGGGGAGAGTCCGGAGGATTCCTCGACTTAGCCGCCCACGGGGGGAGCGATGGAGGGAAACGACGACAGCTGGACGACGAGGGCCGAGGACGCGGCCGCCGAGTCCGCCGTCCTGATGCGGGTGCTCGACCTGCATCCGTCGCAGGTAACGGTCGCCGAGCTGATCCGCGAGATCGGCGGGGAGCAGGTCGGGTTCGCCGAACGCGACGCGTTGGAGCGGGCGGTCCGCGACCTCAGCGGCGCCGGGCTGCTGCATCGCCACGAGGACTTCGTGCTGCCGACTCGGGCGGCGCTGCGTTTCAACGAACTGCTCAACAACTGATGCTGAGGTGCCGAAAGTCGGCCTGGAGCCGGTTCCTCAGCTCGACCGCTGCGGCGGCGGCGTCGGGGTCATCGTCCTCCTCGCCGGTGACCAGGATCACCTCGGTCGCGGCGAAGCTCCGGGTCGCGTCTTCGACCGCCTGAACCAGGTCCTCGTCTCCGACCCGAGCCTCGGCAGCGACACCGGCCTTTGCCAGCGAGGCGACGGTGATCACGAGCCGCCGCTGCGCCTCGCGCCGCGCGCCCTCGAGATCGGAGGCCCAGCGG
The DNA here is from genome assembly GCA_036403715.1 of Solirubrobacterales bacterium. Lineage (GTDB taxonomy): Bacteria > Actinomycetota > Thermoleophilia > Solirubrobacterales > 70-9 > VAYN01. Next base: position 42,383 of record DASWQL010000021.1, on the reverse strand, counting down.
TCGAGGAAGCCGATCCGAGCGGGCGCCAGGACCATCACCTCGACTTCTCCGTCGGCTTCGTCGCCTTCGACCGCCGCGGCGATCTGGGCGACCGCCCTGGGATCCTCGACCGGGCAGCCGGCGACGATCAGGAGGCGGCGCTTCGCCGAGGGAGAAGGCGGCTCGCCGATCGCTCCGCCCGGACCTTGGCGGACGGCGACGACGACGATCGCGACCGCGACCAGGGCGCCGACCGCGACGCCCACGCCGGGGCCGCCGACGTAGAAGCCGGCGGCGATCGGGACGGCGATCGCGGCTACGACCAGGGGCAGCTTCCAAGCAGCCACCGCCTAAGCCTCCCACTCGCGACCGCCGTCCTCGCCATTCCCGATTAAGAGCCCTTGCTGATTGCCACTGGAGAAACCCGCTCCTGAGCGTTTCCGATCTGCACGTTGCCACCTCCCCTCGCAGCTCTCCCTGACTTCCGATCCCTCCCTGTATCGGAAGCCGCGCGGAAATACTTTAATGCTTTCTACCAATCAACTCGGGGTCAGCAAAATCCCGCAAATAAACGGAAAAACCGGGAGCGTTGTGAAATTATTGAGTCGCGGGCGTTAAGGTCCTCTTGATCGGCCGCCACCCCTTAAAACAACCGAAGGAAAGCCCCCGTGCCGAAGACGAAGAAAAAAGACGGCGTCGAACAGATCGTCGCCAAAGCGTTCGCCCATCCCCTGCGAGTACAGATCCTGATCATTCTCAACGAGCGGGTCGCGAGCCCGAACCTGCTGTCCCAGGAGCTGGACCGAAGCCTCAACCTCGTCGCCTACCACGTGCGCGTGCTCGAGAAATACGACTGCATCGAGTTGGTCGACACGAAGCAGCGCCGCGGCGCCACCGAGCACTTCTATCGCGCCACCCGCCGCCAGTTCCTGACCGACAGCGAGTGGTCGCGGATGCCGGAAAGCCTCCGCCCCGGCCTGTCGGGCGCGATGCTGAAATCGCTCTTCGATGACGTCGAGGATGCCGTCACCAACAGGACCTTCGACGAGGTCGAGGACCGGCACCTGAGCCGGACGCCGATGGTCGTAGACAAACAGGGATGGTCTGACGTCGCGGCCCTGCTCAGCGAGACGCTCGACCGCGTGCTCGAGATCCAGGCGGAATCCTCCGAGCGGCTGGCCGGCAGCGACGAGGCGGGGATGCTCGCGAAGGTGATGATGCTGCACTTCAAGTCCCCCGATCCCGAGGCCGACACCGAGGTCGAGGTCGAGGCAGACACCGAGGTCGAGGTCGAGGCGGCCGCCGAAGCCGATGCTCGGGTCGACCCGAGCGCCGAAGTGGGCGCGCCCGAATAGGAGCGGACAAACCACGGCGTCGCTCGCAAGTTCGAGCGGCGCCGTAGGCAAATCCGCCGGGTGCTCCTCGCGCGCGGCGGCAAGTAGGAAAAATAGGATGGAGTCGGGAAAAAAGGATTGACGTTTCGCATTTCCGGGAAGAGTGCTGGCGTGTTTTTCGCCACGACAACTCAGAGGGAGGCGAGACGATGAACGATGCAGGCCGGAGCACGATCGAGACCCGGGTACCGGCGCGGCTCGACCGCCTGCCCTGGTCGCGGTTCCACTGGCTGGTGGTGATCGGCCTCGGGACCGTGTGGATCCTCGACGGGCTCGAGGTGACGATCGTCGGCAGCATCGGCGACCGCCTCACCGAAGCCGACAGCGGCATCGGCCTCGACCCCGGTCAGATCGGGACGGCCGCCGCCTTCTACGTCGGCGGCGCCTGCCTCGGGGCCCTCTTCTTCGGCCAGCTCACCGATCGCTTCGGGCGCAAGAAGCTGTTCCTGGTGACGCTTGCGCTCTACATAACCGCCACCGTCGCCACCGGGTTCTCCTTCGCCGCCTGGTACTTCTACCTCACCCGCTTCTTCACCGGCGCCGGAATCGGCGGCGAGTACGCGGCGATCAACTCGGCGATCGACGAGTTGATCCCGGCCCGAGTTCGCGGCCGCGTCGACCTGATCATCAACGGCAGCTACTGGCTCGGCGCCGCCTTCGGCGCCTTCGCCGCGGTCGCCCTGCTCGACACCTCGCTGTTCGCCCCCGACCTCGGCTGGCGGCTCGCCTTCGGACTCGGCGCCTTCCTCGGCATCGCCATCCTGCTCGTCCGCCGCCACGTCCCCGAGAGCCCGCGCTGGCTCTTCATCCACGGTCGCGAGGAGGAGGCCGAGCAGATCGTCGGCACGATCGAGGACGAGGTTCGCGAGGAGACCGGGCGCCGGCTCGAAGAGCCGGACGAATCCCTCACCGTGCGCCAGCGCGAGCGCATCCCCTTCCGCGAGATCGCCCGCACCGCCTTCCGGAAATACCCGCGGCGCACGATCCTCGGCCTCTCGCTGTTCGTCGGCCAGGCCTTCCTCTACAACGCCGTCACCTTCGACCTCGGCACCCTGCTGGGCGAATTCTTCGAAGTCAGCTCGGGAACGATTCCGATCTACATCGCCCTCTTCGCCCTCTCGAACTTCCTCGGGCCGCTGACGCTCGGCCGCCTCTTCGACACCGTCGGGCGCAAACCGATGGTCGCCGGGACCTATCTGTCCGCCTCCGTCCTGACTGCCGCGCTGGGCGTCTTCCTGCTCGGCGGCGGCCTTACGACGCTGTCGTTCATGGCCTTCGTGATGGCGATCTTCTTCGTCGCCTCCGCCGGTGCCAGCTCCGCCTACCTGACGGTGAGCGAGATCTTCCCGATGGAGACGCGGGCGCTCTCGATCGCCTTCTTCTACGCGGTCGGCACCGCCGCCGGCGGCATCGTCGGCCCGCTGCTCTTCGGCCACCTGATCGCCAGCGGCAGCCAGGACCAGGTGGCGATCGGGTTCTTCGTCGGCGCCGTGGTGATGGCGATCGGCGGCGTCGCCGAGCTCCTCTTCGGGGTCAGGGCGGAGCAGCGACAGCTCGAGGACATCGCCGAGCCGCTGACCGCGGAGGAAGTCGAGGGGGACGGAGCCGAGCGAGAGAAGGCCGGAGCGGCCCGCGACGGCAAGGAGCGGCCGCGGCGCGCCCGCCACCCCGGATTGCCGGCCACGGCGTTCCACCCTGGCCCCGGACCGCTTTCCTCGGCCCGCACGATGACCGTCGCCGGGCCCTACCCGCGAATCCCGCTCGATCGCGAAGTCGAGCTGATCGAGGCCGCTCTGCGGGAGCACGGCAGCGCCGACCGCACCGAGCTGCGCCGTCGCGTCAGCGCCCGCTACTGGGGACCGGGCCGCTTCTCGGAGGCGCTGCGCCAGGCGGTCGCCGAAGGGCGGGCGACCCGGCTGCCGCGAGGCCAGTTCGCCCCCGCCCACACGGTGGCGCGGGAGGATCGCTAGATCTCGGTAAAGGCGGCCTCGGAAGTGCGACAGCAGCGGTATCGCGGGGCCGGTCCCCGCGCTATCTTGTTGAGACGGTGGCTGCTGCAGTCGCCGGGCGCTGCACGGCTTTCAAGATGCCCTCAGGGCGGCGCCGGTGAAGACTTCCGGCGCGAGGCACGATGGCAGCGAAAAGCGAAGACACGCAAGTGAGCGAGCATCGAATCCCGGGCGGGCCGGGGGATGGCCTTGCCAACGAGCGCGAGCTGTGGAGGCGCCTGCGCCGGCACGGCGACGTGGCGGCGCGGGAGGAGCTGGTGCGTCGCTACCTCCCCTTCGCCAAGAACCTGGCGCTTCGCTACCGCGGCGCCAGCGAGTCATTCGACGACCTCTTGCAGGTCGCCAACCTCGGCCTCGTCAACGCGATCGATCGCTTCGATCCCGATCGCGGCACCCCCTTCGCCGCCTTCGCCTCGCCGACGATCCTCGGCGAACTGAAGCGCCACTTCCGCGACCGGGTCTGGACCGTCCGCGTTCCGCGCGGCCTCCACGACCGCATGGCCGAGGTCGACAAAACGACCTCGGCGCTTACCGTCGAGCTGCAGCGCTCGCCCTCGGTCGGTGAGATCGCCGCCAAGCTGGAGATGGACCCCACCGACGTGCTCGAGGTGCTGGAGGCGAACCACAATCGCCGGCCGCTCTCCCTCGACCGTCCCGTCGGCGGCGAGGAGGACGAATCGCCGGCGGCCGAGTGGGTCGGCGACGAAGACGAGAACTTCGAGCTGGTCGACGACAAGCTGGCCCTGGAGGGCGTCCTCCCCCACCTCGACGAGCGCGAGCGGCTGATCCTGCGACTGCGCTTCGTCGAGGACATGACCCAGTCCCAGATCGCCGAGCAGATCGGCCACTCGCAGATGCACGTCTCGCGGATCCTGCGCCGGACGCTGGAGCGAATCCGCGAAGAGGTCGCCGAACAGGGCGAGGAAGCGCCAGGCTAGCTGGTCAGCGAGGCGATGCCGACGACGAGGTACTCACCGTCGTCGGCCTGCTCGGCGCGCAGCTCGTCGGCGAGCGACTCCAGGGAACCGCCAAGCTGGGGAAGTTCGAGGCCGCCGCGCAGGCGCTCGGCGCCACCGCTCGCCATCGGGCCGACCCGCAGCTCGACTCCCTCCTCACGGTCGGCGATGCTGATGCTGACGACGTTGCCGTCCTGAAAGGCTTCGGGAGCGGCGGCCGAGATGGCGTCGCTGAGCAGGACCGCGTCGGAGATACGGTCGACGCTGACCTCGCGGCGGGCGGCGAGCGCGGAGAGCGCGCGGCCGAGCACCGGCCCGACCAGCTCGGGCGAGCCGACCCTCAGGTCGGTGGTCTCGGACTGCAGAGGGGTCTCCACCCTGCCGTCGGGGCCCTCCTCCGGCTCGCGGGACTTGAGGTTGAGATGCATCCGGATCTCGGTGCCACGATCGACGCCGCCCTTGATCTCGAAGCGGCTCGAGAGGGCGGCGATCAGGGTCAGCCCGATCCGCAGGCTCGGGCGGTCGATGTCTGGTCGCGGCTGAATCCCCATGCCGAAGTCGCGAACGACGACGGCGAGGCACTCCGCTTCTGGAATCGCTTCGATCTCCAGCGGCCCCGGGCGGTCGTCGGGGTAGGCGTGGACGACGACGTTCATACAGGCCTCGGTGACCACCGTCTTCAGGTCGGCGATCCCGGGTTCGTCCATCCCGATCCGGTCGGCCAGGCCCGCCAGCGCATGGCGCACAACCGCAACGTTCTCTGCTCGGGCAGGAAGGTTCATCTGCAGACCCGCTCGGTCCTCGGTGGTCGTATTCACGATTTAGCTAGTCCCCACGCCAGAACGCCCTCGTCCGTCACGCTCTCGTCATCCTCGCGGCGAGCATAGCTTTCCGCGCCGTCGCTGATTTGCTACCCATGGCCGACATCGGCAAACCGTGATGGTCGGCGCGGCCCGGTCCCTGCGGTAGCATCGCGCCGGTGAGTCCGCTCCCATTCGAGGCAACTGCCGCCCAGCTCGAGGATGGCGTCCGCGTGATCGCCGTGCGCGGTGAGCTGGACCTGAGCAGCGCCCCGGATCTGGAGCTGCCGCTGCAGGAGGCGGTGGCTTCCGGCGACGCTTCGGTGCTGATCGACCTCTCCGAGTGCGAGTTCATCGATTCGACCGGAATCGCGCTGATAGTGCGGGCCTGGCAGCGGCTCGACAGCGCCGCCGACGGCGAAGGCGACGGCCGCCTGGTGATCTGTTCCGACAACCAGCAGGTGCGCCGGGTGCTCGAGATAACCGGACTGGAGCACTCGATCTCGATCCACGAGAGCCGCGAGCAGGCTCTCGCCGCGCTGCGCGACTGAACCTCCTCCCGAGGAGTAAGAAGCAGGCGGCCGGGTACTTTTGCTCGGTGCCGACACCCCGCCGGAGACTCCCCCGTGAGCTGTTCGAGACGCGCACCCATACCTGGCACTCGCTGGGCCTGGGCGAGGAGCTGACCCGGCCGACCTATTCGAAAAAGGCGTTCGTCGGCCTGTTGGCGGCGCTGCTCGTCCTGGCGGCGACGCTGGTCGCCTACCACGAGCGCCGGCAGATCGCTCCCGGCCACTCCGAGTGGATCCGCTTCGGCACCGCCGCCGTGCTGATCGTCGTCGGCATCGCCGCGGTGAGCTCGCTCTCGCGCGCCCTCTCGCCGCGCCTCTACCCCCGCCTGAACCCCGCGACCGCCGGCACCACCGGGTTCCTCTTCCGCCTCTTCGCGACCGCGGGCGTGGTGATCCTGGCGCTGCAGATCGCCGGCGTCACCTCCAGCACTCTCGCGGTCGGCGGCGCCTTCACCGCGGTTCTGCTCGGGCTCGCCGCCCAGCAAGCGCTCGGCGGCATCTTCGCCGGCATCGTCCTGCAGAGCACCCGCCCCTTCCGGGTCGGCGAACGCATACGGCTGGTCGGCGGCGCCCTGGCCGGCTCGCTGGAGGGGACCGTCTCCTCGCTCGGCCTCTTCTACACCACGCTCACCCAGGGGGCGGATCGGCTGCTCGTCCCCAACAACGTCCTCCTGCAGCTGGTGGTGGTGCCGCTGCGCGAGCCCGACAAGGTCGACGTCCGGGTCCGCTTCCCCAGCGAGGCCAGTCCCAAGCGGGTCGAGCGGCGGCTGCTGCAGGCGATCACCGTCCCCACCCGCTACCGGCCCAGCGTCTCGCTCGAGGAAATCGACGCCGACAGCGTGGTGCTGCGGGTCACGGCCACGCCGCTGCGCCCGGAGGACGGCCCCCAACTCGCCGAGGAGGTCCTCGACGCGCTCCGACAGGAGGAGCGCGTCGAGGCCGAGGCGTCCTCGTTCAGAGATTGACCGGCGACATGTCGGCGTAGCGGTCGCCGGCCGCGGCGCCGGGCGGGGCCGCTTCGTCGATCCGCCGCAGGTCCTCGTCGCTCAGCTCGACCTCGGAGGCGGCGACGTTCTGCTCCAGGTAGGAGAGGTGCTTGGTGCCGGGGATGGGAACGACGTTGCGCCCCTGGGCCAGCACCCAGGCCAGTGCCAGCTGGCCGGCGGTTACGCCCTTTTCCTCGGCGAGCTCCTCGACCCGCTCGACCAGCTCCAGGTTGCGGTCGAAGTTCTCGCCCTGGAAGCGCGGGCTGGCGCGGCGGAAGTCGTCGGCGGGCAGATCCTCGAAGCTGCGGAAGCGGCCGGTGAGGAAGCCGCGGCCGAGCGGGCTGTAGGCGACGAAGCCGATCCCGAGCTCGCGCACGGTGGGAAGGATCTCGTCCTCGGGGTCGCGGCTCCAGAGCGAGTACTCGGTCTGCAGGGCGGCGATCGGGTGGGTGGCGTGGGCACGACGGATCGTTTCCGGCGCCGCCTCGGAGAGGCCGAGGTGGGCGACCTTGCCGGCCTCGACCAGTTCGCCCATCGCCCCGACGGTCTCCTCGATCGGCACATTCGGATCGACGCGGTGCTGGTAGTAGAGGTCGATCCGCTCGACGCCGAGCCGGCGCAGCGACGCCTCGCAGCTCTGCCGCACGTAGTCGGGGTCGCCGCGGACGCCGAGGCGCTCGCCGTGCTCGCCGCGGACGTTGCCGAACTTGGTCGCCAGGACGACCTCGTCGCGGCGGCCGGCGATCGCCTCGCCGACCAGCTTCTCGTTGGTGAAGGGCCCGTACATGTCGGCCGTGTCGAGGAAGTTGACGCCCAGGTCGAGCGCCCTGGCGATCACCTCCTTCGCCTCCGCCTCGTCGGCCGAGCCGTAGAACTCAGACATTCCCATGCAGCCGAGACCCTGGGCCGATACCTCGGGCCCGGTCGCGCCGAGCTTCCTTGCTTCCATCGGTGACGCCTTTCTTTCGGGGGCCGCCCGCTTCGCGCTAGGCGAAGAGGACGATCAGCAGGTTGGTCAGCACCGCGGTCGGAGTGATGACCAGCGAGAGCGTGCGGAAGAGCGTGGCGAACCCGCCTCGATACCTGACGCTCTCGAACAGCGTCAGCCCGACGACGTGCGCCATGTTGATCAGCGCCGTCGCGATCGCGATCAGGATCGCCATGGCTTCCCAGACGGACTGCGTTTCCTGGTCGGCGGCAACGATCGCGGCGAGGATGGCCGTGACGATCGTGCCGGCGATGCCGGCGATGATGCCGCTCAGGTCCCCACGCGAGAAGCCGGGGAAGTAGGCGGTCCCGACTTCGTGCGCGGTCTCGTCGGGGGCCGTCCCCGCGGGGGCGGTCGCGACGTCGACGACGTGATCCTCGCCGCTGTCGGAGTGCTCGATGGCGACCAACCGCAGCGGCGGATCGAGGCTTTTGAGGGCGCGATCGAAGAGGCCGTGCTCGAACCAGCGCGATCCGTCGCCGGCGTGCTCGAAGATCAAGACCTCGTCCGCCGGTTCTTTCTGCAAGGCGTCCTGCGCCGCCTGGACCGGGTCCGGGTCGCCGACCTCGCCGGACGCCTGGAGCCCGCATCGGCGCAGGTGATCCAGAACCGACTCGAGTCGCTGTTGCGCCTGTTCCTGCGGCTCGTCGATGTCGCCGAGGGTATGGCGGAAGACGTTTGCCTCGACGGCGGGGACGACCACCCGCAGCCGGACGCCGTCGGCGCCGGCCTCGCGGCGGATCTCCTCGATCTCCCCCGACCCGGAAAGCTCGTCGGTGACGATCGCCAGGACCCGCTTGTCGGCGCTCGCCGTCACTCGGGGCCGTCCGGCGGTATCTCCTCGTCGGCCTCGCCGTGCTCGGCGCTTTCGGGCTCTTCTGGCGGTGGTGGCACGCTGTCCGGGAAGCGGTGCTGGTCGCCGTGGGCGGCGATGTCCTCGAGGTCCTTCTCGGCCAGCTCGAATCCCTCGGACTCCCCCTCGCCGGCCTCGACCAGCGGCTGGACGGCGGGGTCCTCACTGTCCGCCGGCGCCGATCCGCCGATCTTCGCGGCTTCGGCAGCGGCGGCGTCAGCCTCCTCGTCGACGAGCTCCTCGTCTTCGGCCGACCCTGCGTCGCGATTGTCGGGTGCCTCGCTCATCGGCACTTGGAGTACCCCTCCTGGGCACCGCGAAACACCCTTGCCGGTGGCCGCTTCCGGCTTCAAAGTAACCCGGTATTTGCGGGATCGGGCGTCGGTGTGGACTGCTTGCGCGTTGAGCGGCGCGTTGAACGGGTAAGGCCGCGGCACCGCCACCCGCGGCAGCACCGACGGTGACCCGCCCGCACCGCCGGCAGAGGAACAGAGCGCGCCGGAATCGTTCCCGCATACCGGGAACGATTCCGGTCGCGCTCAGCTGGTCGCGCTCAGGTGGCGCTCGCAGTCGAACCGCTCGAATCGCTGCCGCGGCCGAGCTGCCGGGCGGCGCAGGCGCCGAGAACCGCGCCGATACCGAGCAACGCGACCGCCCGGGCCGGGTCTCGCTTCAGCTTCGAGGCGCTGCCGCGGACCGTGTGCTTGGCGGTCGACCTGACCGCCTTGCGGGCGAGCCTCTTCTTGATCTTTGTCATCCGCTTCGCCTACCCGGCCGCGTTTCCCCCGACACCCGCTACGAGAGTCCGCGCGCGAGCTCCTGTGCGTTGGCGGGAGCGAAGCCGCGCCAGTCGTTGTTGAAGTAGACGAAGACCTCGCGCCGCGCGCGCCAGGCGGCGATCCGGCGCCGCCATCTCTCCAGCTCAGCCGAGGAGTAGTTGCCGTCGCCGCCGCTGCCGTAATGCATGCGCAGGTACGCGAAGGGGCCCACGGGGCGGGCGGGTGGCAGCGGCCGGCGGGCGTCGTCGCCGATCGCCAGCGCGGCCCCGCGCTCCTCCAGCAGCCTCCGCACCGGGGCCGTGAACCAACTCGGGTGGCGGAACTCGAAGCAGTGGCGCGCTTCCGGCAGCGCCTCGATGAAGGTCGCCAGGACCTCGTCGTCGCGTTGGAAGCTCTCCGGCAGCTGCCACAGCACCGGCCCCAGCCGGTTCGCCTGCCGCAGCGGCTCCAACGGCTCCCAGAAGCGGGTGATGCCGCGGTCGGTGTCGCGCAGGCGACGCATGTGGGTCAGGTAGCGGCTGCCCTTGACCGCGAAGAGGAAACCGTCGGGCGTCTGCTCCACCCAGCTCTCGACGGTCGAGCGCTTCGGCAGCCGGTAGAAGGTGGCGTTGACCTCGACCGTGTCGAATACTTCGGCGTAGCGCTCGAGCCGGCGGGACGTGGGGACCTCAGGCGGATAGAGGCCGCCTTTCCAGTGGCCGTAGCTCCAACCCGAGCATCCGATCCTCACCGCCTGCATACGCCCACCCCCTCGCCGCACGCCGGTACCCGTTTGGCCGGCCGGCAATCGCGGGTAGCCGGGAGCGATGCCGCTGACCGCGATCCTCGACATCGACGGCACCCTGGTCGACACCAACTACCAGCACGCGATCGCCTGGCATCGGGCCTTCCGCGCCCACGGCCATACCGTGCAGATGTGGAAGATCCACCGCCACATCGGCATGGGTGGGGACCAGATCGTCAGGGCGCTGCTCGGCGATCAGGTCGAGGCCACCCAGGGCGACGACATCCGCGCCGTCGAGGCCGAGGCCTACGCCGAGCTGATCCGGGAAGTGGAGGCGATGGACGGCGCCCGTGAGCTGATCGAGAAGCTGCACGACGACGGGGCGAGGATCGTCCTCGCCAGCTCGGCCAAGCGCTCCGAGGTCGACCACTACCTCGACCTGCTCGACGCCCGCGACGTCGTCGACGGCTGGACCACCGCGGCCGACGTCGAGAGGACCAAGCCGGCCGCCGACCTCGTCCTGGCCGCCCTGGAGAAGGCCGGCGGCGAGCGGCCGGCGCTGATGATCGGCGACTCCGTCTGGGACGTGAAGGCGGCCGAGGCCGCGGGCGTGCCGACGCTGGCGGTTCTGACCGGCGGCTTCTCGGCCGAAGAGCTGCGCAACGCCGGAGCCGTCGAGGTCGTCGAATCGATCGCCCAGTTGCGGGTCGACCGTCAGGTCGTCGAGGCGGTCGCCAGGTAGACGGCGGCGAGGTCTTCCTCGCCGTGCTCGCGCGCGGCTTCGGTCATCTGCTCGGCGATCGCCGTGAGCATCGGCAGCTCGAGATCGGCGAGGTCGGCGGCCTGCACCGCCAGGCGGGCGTCCTTGGCGGCGAGGCCGAGCTTGAAGGATGGCGTGAAGTCACGCTCCAGCATCGCCTTCGCTTTCACCCTCATGTAGGGGAGGTCGAGCGGGCCGCCCTCGATCGCCTCGAGCACGAGGCGAGGATCGACGCCGATGCCCTCGGCCAGCGCCAGCATCTCCGCCGTCCCCTCGACGACGGTGACGATCCAGGCGTTGACGACGACCTTGAGGCGGCTGCCGGCGCCCGCCTCACCGACCCAGATCGTCTTTTTGCCGACCGCGTCGAAGATCGGCTGCACCAGCTCTTTCGCCTTCTCCGGGCCGGAGGCGAGCACGACCAGTTGCCCTTCTTCGGCAGGCTGCTTGGTGCCGAGAACCGGAGCGTCGACGAAGGTCAGCTGGTGACGCGAGGCGAGCTGGGCGCAGCGCTCGGTGCCGGCGATCCCGATCGTGCTCATCTGGATCCAGGTCGATCCCGGGGCCGCCGCCGCCGCGGCGCCGTCGGGACCTTCCATCGCCGCCAGGACCGCGTCGGCGTCGGCCAGCATCGTCAGGATCGCGTCGGCCTCGCCGGCCGCCTCCGCCGGCGTCGCGAAGACCTCGATCCGCTCCTCGGCGGCGAGGTCCTTGACTTTGGCCTGGGTCCGATTCCATGCCCGCACCTGGATACCGGCGACAGCCAGGTTGCGGGCCATGCCCCGCCCCATCGTGCCGCCGGCTCCCAGCAGGGCAACGCTGGTCAACTGGCGCCCGCCACGGCGTGCTGCAATTCGTCCTTGCTCATCTTCGAGCGCCCTTCGATGCCAAGCTTGCGGGCGTCGTCGTAGAGCTGTTCGCGGCTGCGGCCGCCGGGCCCGCTGCCCGACCGCTTGCCGCCGCGGCTACTCGCCGAGCGACCCCGGGTCGAGCTGCGCGAGGCGCTCCGCGATTCGCCGGAGCGCGCCCGTTCCTTGTTGACCGCGCGGGCGGCGATCTCCTCAGCCCGTTTCTCGGACCTTCCCTCCTGCTTCTCGCTTTCCTTGATGTGCTCGTACTGGCGCCCTCGTTTGCTGCCTTTGTTCACTCCCCGTGGGGGCATGGCGTCTCCTTTCGCTGACTGTTTCCCTGCTCGCTCGCGTCAGGCGGTTCCCATCCCGGCACGCTGGCCTTCGTGGACCCCCTCGGCGAACTCCTCGACGATCTTCGCGTCGAAGGCTTCGAGGTCCTCCGGTTTGCGGCTGGTGACGAGTCCCTCGTCGACGTGGACTTCCTCGTCGACCCACTGGGCACCGGCGTTGCGGAGGTCGGTCTTCAAGCTCGGCCACGAGGTGACCGTGCGCCCCTGGACGACGCCGGCATCGATCAGCGTCCACGGCCCGTGGCAGATGACTCCCACCGGCTTGCCGCTCTCGAAGAACCCGCGCACGAATCGCAGCGCCTCGTCTTTGGTCCGCAGCTGGTCGGGATTGGCGACGCCGCCCGGCAGCACCAGAGCGTCGTAGCCGCTCGGGTCGGCCTCGCCGACCGCGGTGTCGACCTCGAACAGGTCGGCCTTGTCGAGGTGGTTGAAGGCCTGCACTTCGCCCGCTTCGGGAGCGAGGATCTCGGCCTCGGCACCGGCCGCGCGCACCGCTTCCAGCGGTTTGACCAACTCGACCTGCTCGACTCCCTCGTTGGCCATCAGGAAAGCGATTTTCTTGCCCTTCAGCTCGTCGGACATCGGTTACCTCCTTGTCCGTTCTCCCCATTTTCAGTCTCGGATCGGCTACCCGCGTGATCGGCAGGCAAACGGGTCCGAAGGCCGGATCAGGAGATCAACTCGAGCACCGCGCGCTCGATCCTCCGGCGCTGCCGGGGGCCGATCTCGCCGCCGTTGCCGACCCCGACGGAGATCGTCTCGCCGTCGCGGTAGCGGTCGAAGACGCGCGGGTCGACGTAGGAACGGCGACAGACCGCCGGGGTATTGCCGAGGGCCGCTGCCACCTTCTTGACCGCCGTCGCGATCGTGCGCTTGGCCGCCGCCTCCGAGGGCGGGGCCGGCTCACCGGCGAGGGCGACAGCCGCCAGCACGGTCCCGTGCCAGGTGCGAAAGTCCTTGGCCGAGAACTCCGGCCCGATCTTCTCCTGGATGTAGTCGTTGACGTCGTCGGAGCGGACGTCGCGCCAGCTGCCGTCCTGCTCGTAGGCGAGCAGGTCTTCGGGGCCGCTGCGCCGCCGCCGCATCGCCTCGACCGCCTCGATCGCCGCCGGGTCGCGGATCGACTGGATCCGGCGCTGCCCGCTCTTGGCGGGGAAGTCGAAGACCATCTCGTCGCCCTGGACGTGGACGTGCTCGCGGCGGACCGTCGCCAAGCCGTAACTGTCGTGCGATTCCGCGTACTGCTCGCCGCCGACCCGGAAGAAGCCGAGGTCGAGCAGGCGGACGGCGCAGGCCAGGGCTCGCTCGCGCGGCATCCCCTCCAGCTCGAGCCCGCGTTTGACGGCGCGCCGCAGCCGCGGCAGGGCGCGGGCGAAGTCGCGCATCTGCTCGTACTTGCGCGTCGCCCGCCGCAGCTCCCAGCGGTCGTGGTAGCGGTACTGCTTGCGCCCGGCGGCATCGATCCCGGTCGCCTGGATGTGCCCCATCGGGTCGGAGCAGATCCAGACGTCCTCCCAGGCGGGCGGGATCGCCAGAGCACGGATCCGCTCCAGCGTCTCCTCGTCCTCGACCCGGCGGCCGCGCGCATCCTCGAAGGAGAAGCCGCGCCCGCGCCGGCGCCGGTGGATCCCCTCACCCGAGCAGTCCGAGCGCCGCAGCCGCACGAGATCAGCGGCTGACGACGATGCGGTCGGCGGCGACTTCGGTGACCGCCGGCCAGGGGATCCCGTGGGCGTCCGGTCCGGGGCCGCGGAGGCGCTTCAGCATCGCCCCGCGGCCGACCAGCAGCTCGTCGAAAACGATCGTGCCGTCGCGCTCCCGGTGCGCCCGCACCTCCCAGACGCGTCCGACCTTGCGGTCGCTCTGGTCGCGGACCTCGCGACCGATCAGCGCGCTGACGGCGGATCGGTCCGGGCTCAATTCCACGGCAGCCTCCCGACGACCCAGCGCTCGGGGTCGTCGCCTTCTCCGAGCCCGAGCTCCTCCGCTTTGCCGCGCAGCTTGACGGCCGAGTTGATCTCGTCGACCTCCTCCCAGGGGATCCGCAGCGCGTTCGATCCCCAGATCTCCGGGCCGGTGACTCGACGCGCCAAGCGGCGCAGGCGGCTGGGCAGCCGCCGCGGGTAGAGCCCCTTGCCGACCAGCAGGGCGGTGATCTGCGGTGGGTCCCCGAGCAGCTCGATGTCCTCGACGCGGCCGCAGTGCGTGCCTTCCGAATCGATGATCTGCTCGTCGAGCAGTCGATGGACGACGTAGATCGTGTCCTCGCTCATCCGCCGCCTCCGTTGGTCGCGATCAGCAGCGGCACCGCCGCCAGTGCGAGAACGACGATGATGACGAAATAGAGCCAGCCGAGGGCCGCCGAGAAGCGGCCGTTGGCATGCTGGGCCATGAACGAGCGGTCGCCGGCGAGCAGCAGGATGGGCAGGTAGGTGAGCGGCAGGGCGACGACCGAGAAGACGACCGAGTACTCGGTGATTTCGACCGGGTTGATCCCGCTCTCGACGATCAGCAGCGCCAGCAGCAGGAACAGCAGCCAGGAGGCGGTGAAGCGCGGCGCTTTCTCCGGCCCCCGCTCGCGCCCCCACTCCCAGCCGAGGAACTGGGCGAGGTTGTAGGAGGCGGAGAAGCTGGAGTCGATCGCGGCGCCGCCGACGCAGAAGAGGATCCCGCCGAGCGCCATCAACAGGCCGGTCTCCCCGAAGGCGTTCTGGGTCGGGAGCGCAACGGTGCCGAGGTCGGTCGGTTCGACGCCGAGCGGGTGGAAGAGGTAGCCGGAGATGACGACGAGGGCGACGGCAAGGATGCCGCCGAGGCCGTAGCCGAAGATCGCGTTGAGGCGGTTCTCGCGCAGGCTCTCCTCGGTCCAGCCCTCCTCGATCGCTCCAGATGAATAGAAGTGCACCTCGTAGGGCATCAGCGCCGCCGCAAAAACCCCGACGACGAAGTAGAAGTAGAGCGTCGAATCGGTGAAGGAGGGGATCAAGCCCTTCGCAACCTCCCCCCATTCGGGATCCTGGTGGAAGGCGGTGGCGACGATCACGAGCAGCAGCAGGCCGCCGTAGCCGAAGAGCCGCTCGATTCCCCCGAAGGGCAGCAGGGCGACGATGACCACGAGGGCGATCGCGGCGACGACGACGAACATGCTGAAGGGGGCGTCGAAGAGCAGCTCGAGGACGATCGCCAGGCCGCCGACCTCGGCCGCCACCGTGAGGACGTTGACGAGGGTGCTGCCGATCAGCGCCACCAGGCCCGTCCCGAAGCCCATCCGCATCCGGATCACGTCGAAGACCGGCCGTCCGGTCACCGCCGCCACCCTGCCGCACATCTCCGCGTAGACGGCGATCCCGAGCGTCCCCAGCACGACCGCCCAGAGCAGGTCGTAGCGGTAGAGGGCGCCGGCCTGGGTGTTGAAGACGAGGTCGCCGATGTCGAGGAAGCCGCCGATCGCGGCGATGATCCCGAGGGCGATCTGGAGGATCGACTTCACGGTTCTTCACCGGTGAGTCGGGTGAAGATCGCGTCCGCCTTTTCTTCGACTTCGTGCATCCGATGCTGGACGAGTGCTCCGCGGTGCTCGTCGCCGGGGAAGACCTGCAGTTCGGAGAAGAGGTCGGCGAGTTCGGCGGCGACCCGCACGGCGGCGTCGCGCTCGCGCTCGACCTCGGGCGAAGGGGTCGCGTCGGCGAGCTTTTCGGCCTCGTGCTCGGCCTCGCCGCCGAGCGTCTTCGCCATCACCCGGGCATAGGTCGACTTGGTCGAGTCAGCGGCAACGCCGTCGGCGAGGAGGCCGCCCTGGGCGGCGAGGGCGCTCAGCGATTCGACTCCGCGGCTCAGCTCTCCTCTGCTGAGGTCTCCGCAGCCCGACGAGACGACCGCCGTCGCGGCGATCGCAATCGCCGCCGAGAAGATTCGGAAACTCCGCCGTACTCTCATTTCAGCGGCACCCCTACCCAGCAGCCGATCCGCCGAACCTAGACAGTGAAGTTTGCCTGCTCGGGCCGAGGGGAAGCTGGGTGGCGTGCTGGAGGTGGAGGAAAGAGGAGACGCGAGGCGCCGGCCTGCCCTGCCCGACGCGGCCGGGCCGATCAGCACCGAGCTGCTCGACCTCCTCGCCCGTCCGCTCGACGCCGAGGCCGAGGAAGCCGCCCTCGGCTGCGCCGCCAGGGTCGGCCGACTCGCCGGTGCCGTCGCCGAGCCGCTGAGCGACGACGACCTGCAGCTTGCCCTCTACGTCGGTTATGAGCTCCACTACCGCGGCTTTCCCGGCTGCGACGCGGCCTGGGAGTGGAGTCCGGGACTGCTGAGCGCTCGCGGCACCCTCGAGCGCGCCTTCTTCGCCGCGCTCGAGGTGGCGGTTCCACGCGAGCCGGTCGACCCGGCTGAGGTCGGCGACCTGCTGTTCCGGATCGAGGCCGAAGACGAGGGCGCGTCGCTCTCGCAACAGCTCGAGCGCGAGCCCGACCTCGGCCGCTTCCGCGAGTTCGTGGTCCATCGCTCGCTCTACCAACTGAAGGAGGCCGACCCGCACAGCTGGGCGGTGCCGCGCCTGCGCGGGGCCGCGAAGACGGCGCTGCTGGAGGTGCAGGGCGACGAGTACGGCGGCGGTCGGCCGGAGCGGATTCACTCCACCCTCTTCGCCAAGACGATGCGCGCGCTCGGCCTCGACGACCGCGAGAACGCCTACCTCGACCGGATCCCGGGGGTGACCCTGGCGACCGTCAACCTGATGAGCGGGACGGGGTTGCGCCGTGACCGGCGTGGCGCCATCGTCGGCCACCTGGCGATGTTCGAGATGACCTCGGCCCAGCCCAATCGCCGCTACGGCAACGCCCTCCGCAAGCTCGGCTTCGGCGAGGAGGCGACCGACTTCTACGACGAGCACGTCGAGGCCGACGCGATTCACGAGAACATCGCCGCCTTCGACCTCGCGGGCGGGCTGGCGCGGAGCGAGCCGCAGCTGGCCGCAGACATCGTCTTCGGCGCCCGGGCGCTGCTCTTCCTCGAGGGCCGCTTCGCCGGGCATCTGATCGACTCCTGGCGGGACGGCGGCACCTCGTTGCGCCGCCCGCTCCGAGGGTGATCTCCTACGTATTGCCGCTGCGCCGGCGCTCGCCGGGCCCGATCGACGAGCTCGGCGAGTACCTCAGCGGGCTCGGCCCCTGGGTGGAGGAGATCGTCGTCGTCGACGGCTCGCCGCCGGCCCTCTTCGCCGCCCACGCCGCGGCGCTGTCGGGCATCGCCCGCCACATCGCTCCGGACCCGGCGCTGAGCTACCCGATGGGCAAAGTCAACGGCGTCGTCACCGGCGTCCGCGAGGCCACATACGAGCGGGTGGTGATCGCCGACGACGACGTCCGCTACGAGGGACCGGCGTTGCGGCGGACGGCCGCACTGCTCGCGGAGGCCGACCTGGTGCGGCCGCAGAACTATTTCGACGAGCTGCCGTGGCACGCGCGCTGGGACACCGCCCGCTCGCTCCTCAACCGAGTCTTCACCGGCGACCTCAGCTTCCCGGTCGGCGACTTTCCGGGCACCCTGGCGGTCCGCCGCAGCACCTTCCTCTCCGCTGAGGCCTACGACGGGCGGGCCCTGTTCGAGAACCTCGAGCTGATGCGGACGGTGCGCGCGACCGGCGGCAGGATCGTTACCCCGCTCGACCTCTACGTCGCCCGCCGGCCGCCCAGCACGGACCACTTCCTCTCCCAGCGCGTGCGCCAGGCCTACGACGACTTCGCACTGCCGTTGCGGATGGCGGCCTGGCTGGCGGTGGTGCCGCTGGCGGCACGCTCGTTGGTGCGAAGCCGGGGCCGCGGCATCGCGCTGGGCGCCACGGCTTCGATCGCCGTCGCCGAGGTCGGGCGGCGGCGAGCCGGCGGTGCCGAGCGGTTCCCCGCCCGCTCCTCGCTGATGGCACCGTTCTGGATCGCCGAGCGAGGGGTCTGCTCCTGGCTTGCACTCGGCGCGAAACTACGCGGTGGGGTTCGTTACGGCGACGTCCGCCTCAGCCACTCGGCGACCTCGATCCGCCGGCTACGCCGGCGGATCGGCGACGCGGGTAGCTGACAACCTCATCCGTACGGATCCTCCTCGGTCATCCGTACGGATCCTCCTCGGCCGCCAGCTTCAACGAGCAGTCTTTCGCCTGGCTGAAGTGGCGTTCCTGGATCGGCAGCGCCCAACCGACCAGTCCGGAGATCGGCTCCTCGCCGGCGGACTCGTTGATCTTGCCGAGGACGGCCCAATGGTCCATCTCGCCTGCCTCGGCCATCGTCAGGAACTCGAAGCCGTCGAGGCCGTCGGAGTCATCGCCGAGATAGATGGACATCATCTCGGCCGCCTCGGATTTCGTCTCCTGCGCTTTCTCGACGATCGCCGTTTTCTTGCCGTCGCGCTGCTCGGCGACGTCGACGCAGCGACGCTCGGTCTCCTCGGCCTCCTCGCGCATCTGCGTCAGGACCGACCCGACTTCTTCGTCCTCGACCATGCCCTCCACTTTCCGAGTCGCCGTCTGGGCGGCCTGCGCCAGCCCCAGCACCTCCGCCAGCTTCTCCTCCAGCGTGGTCAATTCAGCCATCGTTCCCCTCCTTGGTCTTGTCGGAAATGCCGCTCTCTGCCTGGAAGCGGGTCAACTTGTGGGTGCCGTCGCAAAAAGGTCGCAGCCGTGAGTTGCCGCAGCGGCAGAGCGCCACGACCCGTCGCTTCACCTCGATCTCGCGGCCATCCTGGTCGACCAGCGTGAACGGACCTCGCACCAGGTAAGGGCCGTTGCGATAGGGCGTGATCCGGGTTTCGGCATCCATCCCGATTGGTTCAGCGGATTCTGGTTTCGGACTCTTCGCGGCGCCCGCGCTCCGCCGCCCGCGCCTCGGGCGTCGTCGCCTGCTCGTCGGAGCGGCGACTGAAGCCGACGAAGGCGAGGTAGGCGAGAAAGCCCACCGCGGAGATGACGAGGGCGAAGATCGGCGACCAGGCGACTGCGATCAGGGCCAAGAGGATCAGTGCGATCAACGGAATGACGATCATGCGACCCGACTACCCACGCTTCCGCAAGCGGTAAACGTCAGCGGCCGGCGGGCGTCGGCTCCGGAAGTGCCTGCTTTTCGGTCAGCAGCGGCGCGAAGAGGTCGCCTCTTTCGGCGACGCGGCCGAGAACCGCGGCGTGGTCGAAGGCGAGCAGCTCCGGGTCCCCGGCCGCCGCCGCCGCCTCGACCTCCCTCCACTCGAGCGGAGTCGAGACGGTCGGTCGCTCCTGGGCGCGCAGAGAGTAGGCGCTGACCGTGGTCTTGTGGGCGTCGTTCTGGCTCCAGTCGATCAGCACCTTTCCCTTGCGCAACTTCTTGGTCATGCGGGAGACGACGCGGTCGGAGAACTTCCGCTCGAGCGTCTCCGCGACCGCCTTTGCGAACGGTCCCGTCCGCTCGTAGGTCACCTCGCCGTCGAGCGGGGCGTAGAGCTGCAACCCCTTCGAGCCCGAGGTCTTGGGGTAGCAGCGCAGCCCGAGCTGGTCGAACATGCCGCGAATCCAGAGCGCGACCTGGCAGCAGTCGAGCAGGTCTGCCGGGGGTCCGGGGTCGAGGTCGAAGACGAGCGCGGTCGGGCGATCCGACGCCTCCGCCCGCGAGAGCGAGACGTGGAGCTCGATGTCGGCCAGGTTGGCGAGCCAGATCAGGGTCGGCAGGTCCTCGACCAGGCAGTAGTCGATCTCGCCGCGGTTGCGGTCGCTCCAGATGCGCGCCGTCCTCACCCAATCGGGGCGGTGAGCCGGGCAGCGCTTCTCGTAGAAGTGTTTTCCCTCGACCCCGTCGGGATACCGCTTCAGGGTGAGTGGCCGGCCGCGCAGGTGAGGCAGGAGGACCTCGGCGATCCGCGCATACCAATCGATCAGGTCGCCCTTGGTGAAGCCGGTCCGCGGATAGAGGACCTTGTCGAGGTTGGAGAGCGTCAGCGTCCGGCCTTCGATCTTCAGCTCGGCTTTGTTGCCGGGGAGCGGCTTCGCGGCGGCGAGGATCGAGTCGTCCCCCTCCCCCTCCTCGGTGCGCTCGGCCCTCACCTGCCGCCAGTGGTCGGAGCGGCGGCCCGGTTCGTAGGGGCTCGCGAGCCGCTTCAGGATCAGGCCCCCGAGCCCCTGGTCGCGGCTCGCCTCGAGCAGCTTCGCGGCGTCGCCGGTGGAGTAGCTCGGGGTGCGCCAGCTCTCGCCCTCGAGCTCCAGTCCCTCGAGCAGCTCGCGGCGGCGCCTGTAGGGCTCGGCGGTCAGATTCCTGCCGTCGAGGTAGACCAGGTCGAAGATCACGTAGGCAACCGGATAGGACTTCATCCGCCGGCGGACAGTGCTGTCGGAGGCCTTGGGCAGTCGCTTCTGCAGCCGCTCCCGGCTCGGCCGACCCGCCTCGTCGAAGGCGACGAGGGCACCGTCGAGGACGGCGTCGCGGGCGCCGAGCTGACGCGAGAGGCGGCGGACCTCTGGGAAGAGGTCGGTGATCGGCTCGAGGTCCTTTCGCCGCAGCACGAGCCGCCCCGGACGGCAGTGGGCGATCGCCCGCATCCCGTCCCACTCCACCTCGGCCGCCCAACCGGCCTCCTCGCGCGGCAGCTCGCCCGGGCGCGGCCACATCGGCAACAGGGCCTCCGGGAAGGGGTCGCGCTGCTCCTCCGGAGGATCGATCCGGTGGATCAGCCAATCCTTCTCCGAGCCGGCTTCGAAGATCGCGTAGCGCCCATGGAGTCGCTCGCCGTGGAAGTTGACGACGACCTTCCCCTGCTCCCATTTCTCGCAGTCGTAGGTGCCGCGGTCCCAGATCTTCATCGTCCCCGCTCCGTACTCGCCGGCGGGGATCTGGCCTTCGAACTCGAGGTACTCGAGCGGATGGTCCTCGGTGTGGACGGCCTTGCGGTTCTCGCCCGGGTCGTCGGGTATCCCGTTCGGAACCGCCCAGGAGACAGCGACCCCGTCGTGCTCCAGCCGCAGGTCCCAGTGCAGACGGCGGGCGCTGTGTTCCTGGACGACGAATCGCGGCGCCCGCCGCTTGCGCCGCCGGCGGCGCGGCGAGGGCTCCGGCGTCGTCTCGAAGTCGCGCTTGCGGCGGTACTCGCGAAGGTCGCGGCTCATCGCAGCCGGATCTCGGTCGCCGCGCAGAGCTCGGCCGATAGGTTGCGCTCCATCATCTCCAGGGCCGCCTCGGCGAGGTGGTCGTAGATCGCCGCCACGGCGTCGGTCGGGACGACGACCCGGAAATGACGGACGTGGGCGTCGAGGGCGCTGTAGAGGATGCATTGCTCGGTCACCTGGCCGACCAGGATCAGGCGATCGACGCCACGCAGGTCGAGCAGGTACTCGAGCGGGGTCTCGTAGAAGACGCTGTGGCGCGCCTTGGTCACGAAGGCTTGGTCCTCGGCGGGAAGCACCGGCTCGACCAGCTCCGGATGGGCTCCTTCCATCGCCCTCTCGGCCAGCTCCCGCGAGGAGGAGTTCCAGTCTCCGTAGTTGTCGTTGACGAAGACCACCGGCAGCTCCGCCTCCTGTGCCCGCTCCAGCAGCGCCCTGATCCCCGGCAGCGCCTTGCCGACGCGCTCGGCGAGGCGATCGGCCTCGGGATGGTCGTAGGCGTTCAGCATGTCGACGACGACGAGGGCGCCGACGCCGCTCCCGCCGTCGTGCCGGTCCTGCCTGGTTCCCCTTCGATCCACGCCTCTCCGGCTACCCGCCGCGAGGGAGCCGAACACCAAGCTGCGGCCGTTTTCCCCCGATGCGCGCGCGGGTACCCGGGTCGCACAGAGAGAGAAGGCTTCGAGGAGAGAGGGGCGACGATGAAAGCGGTGACCTGGCACGGCAAACGGGACGTCCGCGTCGACGAGGTTCCCGACCCCAGGATCCAAGAGCCGACCGACGCGATCGTGCGGATCACGACCACCGCGATCTGCGGCTCCGACCTCCATCTCTACGAGCTGCTGGGCCCGTTCATGGAAGAGGGCGACGTGCTCGGGCACGAGCCGATGGGGATCGTCGAGGAGGTCGGGCCCGAGGTCACCGCGATCGCTGCCGGAGATCGGGTGGTGGTGCCGGCCCAGATCGCCTGCGGACACTGCTTCATGTGCGAACGGGGCCTGCAGACCCAGTGCGAGACCACGCAGGTCCGCGAGCAGGAAATGGGAGCGGCGATGTTCGGCTACACCAAGCTCTACGGCGAGGTGCCGGGCGGACAGGCCGAAGCGCTGCGGGTGCCGCAGGCGCAGTACGGCCCGATCAAAGTCCCGGAGGGCCCTCCCGACGAGCGCTACCTCTTCCTCTCCGACGTGCTGCCGACGGCCTGGCAGGCGGTTTCCTACGCCGAGCTGCCCAAAGGCGGCAGCCTCGTCGTCCTCGGCCTCGGCCCGATCGGCGACATGTCCTGCCGCGTCGCCCTGCAGCGGGGCGCCGGCCGGGTGATCGGCATCGACCTCGTGCCCGAGCGGCTGCAGCGCGCCCGCGCCCGCGGTGTGATGGCCTTCGACCTCGAGGCCGAGGACGACCTCGTCGGCGCGATCCGCGAGCTGACCGAGGGCCGCGGCCCGGACTCGGTGATCGACGCCGTCGGCATGGAGGCACATGGGGCGCCGATCGGCAAGCTCGCGCACACGATGACCGGCCTGCTGCCGGACAGGGTGGCGGCGAAGCTGATGGAAAAGGGCGGCATCGACCGGCTCAGCGCCCTCCACCTCGCGATCGAGCTGGTCCGCCGCGGCGGCACGATCTCGGTGATCGGCGTCTACGGCGGCATGATCGATCCGATGCCGATGCTGACGATGTTCGACAAGCAGGTCCAGGTGCGGATGGGACAGGTGAACGTGAAGCGCTGGGTGGACGAGATCATGCCGCTGCTGAACGACGAGGATCCGCTCGGCGTCGAGCGTTTCGCCACCCACAAGGTGCCGCTGACCGACGCGCCCGGGGCCTACGAGATGTTCCAGAAAAAGCAGGACGGTGCCGTCAAGGTGCTGCTGACTCCATAAGTGCAACAAGCGGGGGCGCCGCGAAGTACGTTGTCTCCGTGGAGAAGCCCCGCGAGCTCGAGCTCCGCCGCTACCTGGAATGCCAGCGTGCGCTCGCCGCTCGCCTGATCGAGGACGACTCGCTGGACGGGATCGCGCCGGACTTCATCGCGATGGTGGCAACGCTTCTCGGCTGGGAGGCGGGCGCCCTCTGGGAGGTCAGGGAAGGGCACCAGACACTGCGCTTCGTCTCCGGCTGGAGCGTCCCGGAGCTGAGCGCGGAGCCACTGTGGGCCGCCAGCCGCCAGGCCCCGTTCCCACGCGGAGCCGGCCTGCCCGGACTGGCCTGGGAGCAGGGCCGGATCACCTGGGCCTCGGGGCTGGGCGCCGACCCGCGACTACCGGTGGCCGATCGCGCCGAGCTGGGACTGGAGGGGGCGCTGGCGATTCCGGTGCCGATCGGGCCGCCGAAGGAGGTGCTCGCCGTCGCCGAGTTCCACACGCGCTCGCGCAGCGCCCAGTCGGAGGAGCTGATGTCGCTGCTGGCCGGGTTCGCCGACCAGCTGGCGGCGTTCATCGAGCGCGCCAAGGCGGAGCGGGTCAGCAACCGCCTGGCGGCGGTCGTGCGCGGATCCCAGGATGCCGTCTTCAGCAAGGACCTGGAGGCGATCGTCACCTCCTGGAACCCGGCCGCCGAGCGCCTCTACGGCTACACCTCCGAGGAGGCCCTGGGCCGCCACATCTCCTTCATCATCCCGCCCGACCGCCGCGACGAGGAGCGACTGATCCTCGACAAGGTCCGCCGCGGGGAACGGCTCGAGACCTACGAGACCGAACGCGTCCGCAAGGACGGGACCCGGGTCGACGTCTCGCTGACGATCTCGCCCCTGGAAGCGCCCGGCTCCGGCATCGTCGGCGCCTCGGTCATCGCTCGCGACATCACCGCCGAGAAGCGCCGCCGCCGGGCGCAGGACTTCCTCCTCGGCGCCAGCCGCTCGCTCGACCGCTCGCTGGACCCGGCCGAGACGGCGCGGACGATCGTCGGCACCGCGGTGCCGGCGCTGGCCGACCTCTGCGTGATCGACTTCGTCCGCGACGACGGCCGGCTCGGCGACAGCATCGTCGCCGGCGCCGACCCGGAGGCGGCGGCGAGGTTGGAGAGGATCCGGCGCGAAGCGCCGCTCGATCCCGAGGGCGAGCACCCGGCGGCGCGGGTCCTGCGCGAGGGGCGGCCGATGATCTGGCGCGACCTCAAGGCCCCTGCCGTGATCGACCAGGTGGCCCAGAACGACGAGCACCGGCAGCTGATGGACGACGCCGGCTACAACTCGGCGGCGGTGGTGGCCCTGGTCGCCAGGGGGCGGACCTTGGGCGCGCTCTCCTTCCTCCATGCCCGTCAGGACATGCGCTACGACCCGGTCGACCTCGAATTCCTCAGCGAGCTCGGCGACCGGGCGGCGATGGCGCTCGACAACGCCAGGCTCTACCGCGAACGCGACCAGATCGCCAGCAACCTGCAGCGCGGCCTGCGACCGTCGGCGCCGGCGCCGGTCCCCGGCCTCGAGATCTCCGTCGCTTTCGAGCCCGCCGGCGAGAGGATCGAGATCGGCGGCGACGTCTACGACGTGCTGCCGACCGAGGACGGCTGCTGGGTGCTGATCGCCGACGTCGCCGGCAAGGGCAGCGCGGCCGCCGGCGTCTCGGTCGCGGTGCGCCACGCGGTCGCCGGCCTGACCCGCGAGATCGACGACCCGGTGGAGGTGCTGCGCCGGGTCAACGAGCTGCTGCTGGAGGGCACCAGCCTCAACGACTTCGCCACCGCCGTCCTGGTGCGGATGCGACGCGGCGCCGACGGCTGGCGGGCCGAGCTCGCCGGCGCCGGCCATCCGCCGGCGATCCTCGCGAGCGACGGGGAGGCCGCTCAGCTCGGCGGTGGCTCCGTCCTCGGAGCCTGGCCCGACCCGACGATCGAGCGCCACGCGGCGCTGGTCGCCGCGGGCGACACGCTCGTCCTCTGCACCGACGGCTGGCTCGAGGTCGGTCCCGGAGAGCGCCACAAGGAGCCCGGCGCCCTCGCCGACCTGACCCTCGAGCTGATCGAGCTGGAGCTCGACGAGCTGACCGAGCGGCTGCGCCTCGACGCCGTCGAGCGCGGCGAGGGCTCGCTGCGCGACGACCTGGTGGTGCTGGCGGTGCGAGCGAAGGCGGCGGGCGACGATGAGCCGGCGACCGGCGCCGAGGAGCAGGACCTGGCTACTGCCGCTCCCCCACCCCGCTCGTAACCTCGCCGATCCGGGCCGGGCCGCCGGCATCGGGGTCGAGCGGCGGCGTCGGGCCACCGGTGCCCCGGCGGATGCCGTTCAGCAGCTCGCTGAGGGCGTCGAGCGAGCTGGTCGCCGGTCGCCAATCGAGCTCGCGGGCGGCGCGGGCGCTCTCCATCAGCGGCACCCCCAGGGCGAGGTCGATCCAGCCTGGGTCGGCCGGCTGCAGGTGCAGGCGCCAGGTCAGGTCCGCCGCGCCGCGCAGCAACCAGGGCGGGACCGGGACCGGGCGCGCCCGCAGGATCCGCGCCAGCTCCGACGGGCCGATCACCGGCTCGGCGGCGAGGTTGAAGGCGCCGGAGACGTCGCGGACGATCGCCTGCCGGTAGGCCTCGGCGGCGTCGGCGGAGTGGACAGCCTGGAAGCGAAGCCGCGGCAGCTTCGGCACGATCGGGATCAGGCCGGGGCGCAGCAGAAAGCGCGGCAGCAGCGGGCCGGCGAAGAGGCGGCGGATCTCGCTCGCCGCCTCGGCCTTGAAGATCAGGCCGGGGCGCATCCGCACCACCCGCGTGCGCTGGTTCTCGACTTCGAACTCGTCGAGCATCCGCTCGACCCGCGCCTTGTGGCGGGAATAGGGCGAGGTGGAGATTCCTTCGGTGGGCCAGGACTCGTCGACGCGCCGCTCCTTCGGCCCGGGGCTGTAGGCGCCGACCGACGAGGCGTGGACGAGCGCGGGGACCCCCATCGCCGCGACCGCCGCCAGCACCCGCCGGCTGCCGAACACGTTGATCCGCTCCAGGGTCTCCTGGTCGTGGCTCGGCTGGATCGCCCAGGCGAGGTGGACGACCGCGTCCGCGCCCTCGAAGAGCGGGCCCAGCTCGGCGCTCGTTATGTCGGCCTGGACCCAGCGGACCTTGTCGCGGCGAAGCTCCGGGCGGCGGCGGGAGATGCCGACGATTTCGCCGACCTCAGGCTCCGGACCGAGCGCCTCGACCAGGCTCGTGCCGACGTTCCCCGTGGCCCCGGTGATGACGACTCGCATACCGGCGGGCTACCCGTCGCGCAGCGACGTTTAACCGTCCGCACGCGGGTACTCAAAGGTGGGAAGGGAAACCAACTCAGGAGGAACCGAACATGGGGTCACAGGAGACGGGCGATGTAACCGGGACCAAGGACAAGGACTACAACATCATCTGGTTCACGGAGCAATGCCTCAGCAACACCCTCAGGCTGGAGACCTACATCGAAGACGCGGACCGGGCCGGGGATACCGAGCTGGCCGACTTCTTCCGGCGTGCGCAGGAGACCAGCCGCAAAGGAGCGGAACAAGGCAAGGACCTACTCCGCGCCCGCCTCTGAGGCCGAGCAGTCCGCGAGCACGCCGGTCGAGCGAGCCTGGCGCCCCCTCGGGGCGCCAGGCTCTTTGACTTCTAGGAGGTGGGAGCGATGAAGGTTCTCGCTGCGTCGACCGGTTCGAGCCTCCCGCCCGCCGCCCTCCCGCCCGGCCCCGCGGCCGGCGTCCTCTCCCAGACGGTCGCCTTCCAGCGCGACCCGCTCGGCTTCCTGCGCCAGGCGCAGGAGGAGTTCGGCGATGTCTTCACATTGCGCCTGCTGACGGCACGGCCGCTGCTGGTGGTCGCCGACCCGGCGGCGCTCCCGCTTCTGCTCGAGTCCGACCCGAAGCGGGCGGCAGCGGGCTCGGGGAGGCGGATGCTCCTCCCCTTCGCCTCGACCAGCTCGGTCTTCGGCGCCGACGCCGAGGCCCACCAGGCGGCGCGGGAACGGATCGCGCCGGCGCTGTCGGCCGCGGCGATCGACGCTCACCGGCCCGAGATGGCGCGGATCGCCGCCCGCCACGCCGCCGAGTTCCCTTCCAGTCACCCGTTCCAGCTGCTGCCCCACGTCCGCGCGATCACCGACGAGATCTTCGTCCGCTTGGTGCTGGGGGTCCGTGATCAGCGGATCGCCGCCGACCTGGTCGCGGCGATCCAGCAGATGCTCTGGACCCCCGGTAACCCGCCGCTGACCCTGCCCGGCAGGGGCGACGGCGCCTTCGGCGAGCTCGGGCAGCTGCTCTTCCAGCGCCGCCAGGCACCCGTCGCCCGCCAACTCGGGCGCGCCATCGAGGCGCGGCGGGCCGAAGGGCCGGGGGGCGGCGAGGACGTGCTCGGGCGCATGGTCTCGGCCACTCCGGCGCTCGAGAGCGCCGAGATCGTCGACGAGCTGATGTCGCTGCTGATGGCGGCGCAGGAGCCGCCCTCGATCGCGCTGACCTGGCTGCTCGACCGGCTCGGCCGCGAGCCGCTGCTCGCCGACCGCTTCCTCGCCGACCCTCGCAGCGGGCTCGCCGATGCCGTCGTCCGCGAGACCCTTCGCCTGCGCCCGCCGGCCGCCGGGGTGCTGCGGCGACTGCGCGAGCCGATGGCCGTGGCCGGTCGAGTGCTGCCGGCGGGAGTCAACATCCTTGTGCCGTCCGTGCTGGTCCACCACGATCCGCGCCTGTTCCCGGAACCCGAGCGGTTCCTGCCCGAGCGCTGGGGAACCGCCGATGCCGCCGAGGAGGCCTACTTCCCGTTCGGCGGCGGCGCCCGCCGCTGCATCGGCGAGCCGCTCGCCCACGCCGAGATCGAGACCCTGGCCCCGGCCGTCCTCGAGACCGTCCGGCTGCAGCCGCTGGCCCCGGAGGCCGAGCCGATGGTTCAACGAGGGACCGTGCTCGTCCCCAGGCAGAGCCTGCTGGTCCAGAGAAGGGACTAGGAGCTGCCCTCCAGCGCCTTGGCGACCGCTTCGAGGTCGTCGACCAACTCGGCGAAGGCGGCTCTGCGCTCCGGTCCGCTGCCGGTCCGAAGAACCGCCGAGGGGTGCACGGTGACGGTGGCCAGCGGCGCCAGCGGCGAATCGAGCAGGCGGCCGCGGTCCTTCGTCACTTTGACCTTGGTCCCGAACAGGGCCCGGGCGGCGACGGCGCCCATGGCGACCAGTGCCCGCGGCGAAACCGCCTCGACCTCCGCTTCCAGCCATGGCTTGCAGGCGGAGATCTCGCCGGCGCGTGGGGTCTGGTGCAGCCGCCGCTTCCCCTGCGGCCGCCACTTGAAGTGCTTGACGGCGTTGGTGACGTAGGCCGAGTCGATGTCGATCTCCGCCTCTTCGAGGGCGCGGCGCAGGAGCAGCCCGGCGGGGCCGACGAAGGGCTTGCCCTCGCGGTCCTCGCGGTCGCCCGGCTGCTCGCCGACCAGCATCAGCTCGGCCTTCGGAGGGCCTTCGCCGAAGACCGCCTGGGTGGCGTTGCGCCAGAGGTCGCAGCCGCGGCACTCCTGGACGGCGTGCCGCAGCGCCGGCAGCGTCTTCCGCTTCGGCAGGAAGGCGGAGGCGTCCTTGCCGCCGCCGCTCATGAGGGCGGCTCCGCCTCGGGCAGCTCGCGGACGACCTCCTCGGCCGGCTTGTCGTCGCGCAGGCCGAGGAAGCGGGGATGGCGCAGCTTGCCGTCCCGCGTCCACTCGCTGAAGCCGAACTGCCCGACCAGCTTCGGCTCCACCCAGCGCGCCTGTCGCGGCAGGCCGTCGCGGGTGAACGGGGACTCCTCCACCCGCAGCGACTCGAGCTCGGCGCCGAGGCTGCGCAACACCCGCTCGCTGAAGCCGGTGCCGACTTTGCCGGCGTAGCGCAGCTCGCCGTGTTCGTAGTAGCCGACCAGCAGCGCTCCGAAGTGCTTGCGCGACCCCTGCGGCGGCGTGTAGCCGCCGATCACCAGCTCCTGCTCGAACCCGCATTTGATCTTCAACCAGTCGCGGCTGCGGCCGTGGACGTAGGGGCTCGAGGCGCGCTTGGCGATCAGCCCCTCCCAACCCTTGGCGCAGGCTTCGCGGAAGAACTCCTCGCCGCGCTCGTTGCGATGCGGCGTGTAGCGGACGGGGTCCTGGAAGGAGAGGGCGCGTTTCAGCGCTCCCTTGCGGTCGCGCAGCGGCAGGCTGGTGAGGTCGTTGCCGGCGAATTCGAGCAGGTCGAAGAGATAGAGGTAGACGGGGATGCCGGTGAGTCGGGCCAGCCGCGGGTCGCTGATCCCCATCCGTCCCTGCAACTTCTCGAAGCTGGTCCGCGAGCCCTCGAAGGCGACGATCTCGCCGTCGGCGACGAAGTCGGTCGCGGGCTCGGCTTCCAGCGCCTCGATCAGCTCGGGGTAGGAGGAGGAGATGTCGCGGCCGGTGCGCGACGTCAGCGTCGCCCCCTCCGGAGTGCGGCGGACGATCGCCCGGATCCCGTCGAGCTTGCGCTCGAAGACCCAGTCGGGATCGTCGAAGGGCCGGTCGGTGAGCTTTGCCTTCATCGGCTCCCCCGACACAGCCATGCCGCCAGCCTACCCCCGGGCCGGCCGCGAGAAACGCTCGGATCCATTGCCTTTCTTCGCCCACAGGGCGAAGAAAGGCAGGGCGGTTCTACGATCCCGGCAATGAGTCCTCTGACGAAGGCCGCGCTCTGCACGGCGGCGGCGATCCTGGCGTTCTGCGTGACGGCGGCGCCGGCCGGGTCGGCCGGGGCCTCGGCGCCGCGGGCCCAGGCTCGGGTCGCCCGCCCGTCGATCACGCCCTGGCCGATCCCCTTCGGAGCCAAACGCAAGCGCGAGATGGCCGCCTACTCGCTACGCCACTACGGCCGCGCCGGCTGGCGGCTGCGACACCCACACGTGATCGTCGAGCACATGTCCCAGACCAACAGCGCGGCCGCTGTCTACAACACCTTCGCCCCCGACGTCCCCGACGTCGAGCTGCACGAGCTCCCCAACGTCTGTTCCCACTTCGTCGTCGCCTCCTCCGGGCGGATCTTCGGTCTCGTCAACCTGCGCACCCGCTGCCGTCACACGGTCGGCCTCAACTGGACGGCGATCGGGATCGAGCACGTCGGCTACGGCGACTCCGACGCGCTCGGCAACCGCCGCCAGCTGCGTGCCTCGCTGCGGCTGACCCAGTACCTGCGCTGCCGCTTCCAGATCCCCGTCCACGACGTGATCGGCCACGCCGAGAGCCTCAGCTCTCCCTACCACCACGAGCTGGTGCCGAGCCTGCGGCGGCAGACCCACGGCGATTGGAAGCACAGCTCGATGCGGGTCTATCGCCGCAAGCTGCGCCGGCTCGGTCGCTGCTAGCCGGTTCATCGTTCCTCCTCCCGTCGTGTGTGTCATAAGAGAGACGGGACAGCAACGACCGACGTGACAACCTCGCCGTTCGTTCGATTCACCACCTTATGGGGGGCAAAATCGAACGAACGGCACCGACAAGTCCGCGGGGGGAGGCCGGGTAGACTCGCGGGCCGTGGCGGAGACGATCGAGCATGGGTTCGAGGAGGGGGACAAGGTCTGGGTGCAGGACGCCGACGGCCGCCGTCACCCCGGCATCTTCGTCGGCAACAACGAAGCCGCGGGCTGGTTCGGCGGCGGCCCGAGCGCCTACGTCGCCCATCCGGAGGCGCACCAGGCCGAGGTCGTCTCGATCTTCCGCATCACCCCCCGCGACGACTAGCCCCACCACGCTCGACGGCCGATTTCCCCTGATATAGACCGAGACCGGGAATCGGTCCGTCGACGAAAGAATCCTCGGGGGTGTCGATTTTGGCGGTGGTCGTTCGTCGTCGGGGTAAGGAGCGCGAACAGGCGCTCGCGATCGAAAACGAAGGAGACAGCCCGATGCGATTCATGATGTTCATGTACCCCGGGATCAAGGAAGAGGAGTGGCAGCCGTCGGCGGAGGACGTGGCGGCAATGGGCCGCTACAACGACGAGCTCCGCAAAGCCGGGATGCTGCTCTCCCTCGACGGCCTGCAGCCGCCGAGCGAAGGCGCCCGCGTCCGCTTCGAGAGCGAGGCGCCGACGGTCACCGACGGTCCCTTCGCCGAGGCGAAGGAGGTCGTGGGCGGCTACTGGCTGATCCAGGCGCGCGACAAGGCGGAGGCGGTCGAGTGGGCAGGCCGCTGCCCGGCCGGCGCAGGCGACATGATCGAAGTGCGCCGCGTCTTCGAGACGGACGACTTCCCGCAGGAGGTCCAGGAGGCCTACGAGGAAGCAGACCCAGGGGCGTGATGGAGAGCGCCGCCGCCCGTTCGGTCGAGGCGGTCTGGCGGATCGAGTCCGCCCGCCTGATCGCCGGCCTGGCGCGGATGGTGCGCGACGTCGGTCTCGCCGAGGACCTCGCGCAGGACGCGCTGGTGGCGGCACTGGAGCGCTGGCCGGAGTCGGGCGTCCCGGACAATCCGGGCGCCTGGCTCATGGCCACGGCCAAGAACCGGGCGATCGACCTGATGCGCCGTTCCCAGACCCTCGAGCGCAAGCAGGAGGAGCTGCAGCGCGAGGTCGGCATCCGCTTCGCCATGGAGCGCTCCGACTTCGAGGCCGCGGTCGACGACGAGGTCGGCGACGACGTGCTGGCGCTGATCTTCACCTGCTGCCACCCGGTTCTCGCTCCCGAGGCGAGGGTGGCGCTGACGCTGCGGCTGCTGGGTGGGCTGACGACGGCGGAGATTGCACGCGCCTTCCTCGCCGCCGAACCGACCGTCGCCCAGCGGCTGGTGCGGGCCAAGCGCACCCTTCGCGACGCCCGCGTCCCCTTCGAGGTCCCCCGCGGCGAGGAGCTCGACCAGCGGCTGCCGTCGGTGCTGGAGGTCATCTACCTGATCTTCAACGAGGGCTACGCGGCCAGCGCGGGCAAGGAGTGGATCCGGCCGGCGCTCTGCGAGGAAGCGCTGCGCCTCGGCCGCGTCCTCGCCGAGCTGGCACCCGAGCAGCCCGAGGCCCACGGGCTGATCGCCCTACTGGAGATCCAGGCCTCCCGCACCCGCGCCAGGGTCGGCCCGCGCGGCGAGCCGGTGCTGCTGCTCGACCAGGACCGTTCGCGCTGGGACCCGCTGCTGATCGTGCGCGGGCTGCGGGCGCTGGAGCGGGCCGAAGCCCTGCGCGGCCCGCTCGGCCCCTACGGCCTGCAGGCCGCGATCGCCGCCTGCCATGCGCGGGCGCTGACCGCGGAGGAAACCGACTGGGTGCGGATCGCCGCCCTCTACGACGCGCTGTCCCAGATCGCCCCCTCGCCGGTGGTCGAGCTCAACCGGGCGGTGGCGCTGGGGATGGCCTTCGGGCCCGAGGTCGGGCTGGAGCTGCTGGAAGCGATCGCGGCGGAGCCGGCCCTGGCGGGCTACCACCTCCTCCCCAGCGTCCGCGGCGACCTCCTCGCCAAGCTCGGACGCGGCGAGGAGGCGGCAACCGAGTTCGCCCGCGCCGCCTCGCTGACCGAGAACGCCCGCGAGCGCGAGCTGCTGCTGCGGCGGGCGGCGGAAGCTCAGACGGACGGTTAAGCGCCGCTGGGTCCGGCCAGCCGCTCGATCCCGTCGCGCTCCAGCCGCAGCATCCGCCAGTCCTCGAGGCGGGTGGCTCCGAGCTTGTCGTAGAAGCGCAGCGCCGACTCGTTCCACTCCAGAGCGCACCATTCCAGGCGCACGTGCCCGCGCTCGAGCGCCAGCGCCGCCAGGTGCTCCATCACCGCCAGGCCGATGCCGCCGCGCCGCTGCTCGGGACGGACGTAGACGTCCTCGAGCCAGATCCCGGAGCGGCACTCGAAGGTCGAGAAGGTGGTGAAGAAGATCGCGTAGCCGACCGCCTCGCCGTCGAGCTCGACCATCAGCGCCTCCGCCGCCCGCTGCTCGAAGAGGGAGCGCCGCAGGACCTCGGCGTCGCCGCGGACGAACTGGCTCAGTTTCTCGTAGGAGGCGAGCTCCTCGATCAGCGCGAACAGCTGCTCGACGTCGGCCTCGGTCGCCGGGCGGATCTCCAGTCCCTCCATCGGCACTGCCGTTCCTGCTCGAAGGTGTCCCATCCGCTCGCAGACTAGGCGACCGGCTCGAGGCGCGGGTTCGGGCGCAGCCGGCGACCGATCTTGGCGCAGGGGCGCCCGTCGACCTCGACCACGTCGGCGGTGAAGTCGAAGCTGCCGCGGAGCAGCGCCGAGCCGACGCCGTAGGCGTCGACCGGAGCGCCGGCGCGCTCGAACTCCTCGATCTTCTCGGCGTCGAAGCCGCCGGAGGCGACGATCTTCACCTCGGGGTGGCCGGCGCGGTCCAACGCCTGCCGGACCTTTTCGGCCAGCTGCGGGGTGACGCCCTTCAGCTGCTCGGCGTCCGGCTCGTTCTCCAGACCGCGATCGACAAGGCGCTCGGAGGTGTCGAGCCGGACTCCCCAGAGATCGTCGCCGAGGGCGTCGGCGACCGCCACCGCATCGGCGACCGAGTCGTTGTGGAAGTCGACCAGGACGACGACGTTCGTCTCCTCGCCGAAGCGCTCGGCGTAGTCCCGGCCGGCGGCGACGGCGTCGCCTCCGTAGGCGGCGATCAAGGAATGGGGGATCGTGCCGACGCCGCGACCTCCCCACCAGCTCGCCTGGGCATCGGTCGAGACGCCGATCGCGCCGGCGACGTGGGCGGCCCAGCCGTCGCCGGTCTGGACCAGCCAGTGGTCGTGGCGGGCGGGGAAGAAGATGATCGGCTTGCCCGCCGCCGCCTCCACCACCAGGCGCACGTTGGTCATGATCAGCGAGCGCCGCGACATCGTGCCCAGGTACACGGTCTCCAGGTGCGCGAAGAGGGTGTAGTCGCCCTCGATCAGCATCGCGCTCTCGTCGGCCGCGATGCGGTCACCCTCGTAGAGCGCCCGCACCTGCAACTGCGACCAGCCGTCCTGCCAGCCGCCCTCGCCATGGCTGCCCGAGCACAGCCGCAGGACGGCCACCGCCTCGTCGATCCCGCCCAAAAGCCCCGGGCGCTTGGCGAAGACCTGCATCGTTACCCGCGGATGGCGGCCGCGCGACTCGAGCAGCTCCTTGGTGAGGACGAAGTAGGAGTCCGAGTAGTAGCCGGCGCGCATTTTCTCCACCGGCAACCTGAAGGTCTCCGGCGGCAGCCGGTCCCGGGAAGGCATTCAGGCCTCGCCGCGCAGGCGCGGCAACACCTCCCGTGCATAGACCTCGATCGCCGCGTGCGGGTCGGCGCCGGAATTGTTCATCAGCGCCACCGTCGTCGCTCCCATCCCTTCGACCTCGCGGATCCGCTCCAGGTGCACGGCGGGGTCGGAGGAGATGATCATCGCTTCGCGCAGTTCCTGGTCGGACATCTGTTCCTCGCCGCGCTCGTACATCGCCTTCGGGTCGTGCCAGTCCTCTCGGTAGAACTCTTTCGGCTGCGCGCCCTTCCAGACGCGGGCCCCCTCGAGCGCGGCGCCGTCGTCGGTCGCCCAGGAGAAGGCAGTCTGGAGGACGATCTCCCCCGGCTCGCGCCCGGCGTCGGCGGCGGCGCCCCGGTAGGCGTCGAGGATCTCCGGCACCGATTCGGGGTCGGCCAGCGTCCAGAGACCGTCGCCGAGCCGGCCTGCCACCCGCGCCGCCCGCGGCCCGAAGGCGGAGACGTAGATCGGCGGCTGCCTGTCCTCGGGCCGGGTGTGGAGGTAGGCGCCGTCGGTCGCGAAGTGCTTGCCGCGCCGGCTCAGCCGCTCGCCGGCGAACAGCGCCCGGATGATCTCCAGCGCCTCCTCCATGCGCTCGATCTGTTCCTCGACGGGAGGCCACTCGGCCCCGAGCGGGACCTCGTTCAGCGCCTCGCCGGAGCCGATTCCCAGGTACGGGCGCCCCGGGTACATCACCTCCAGCGTCGCCCATGCCTGGGCGATCAGCACCGGGTGGTAGCGCGGTCCCGGCGGCGTGACGCCGGTGCCGAGCACGACCCGCTCGGTCGCCTGCGCGGCGGCGCCGAGCCAGACCCAGGCATGCCCGGACTCGCCTCCCTCCCACCAGGGTTGGAGGTGGTCGCTGCAGCCGATGCCGTCGAAGCCCGCTTGCCCTGCCTCGACCGCCTGTCGCAGGAGGTCGTCGGGCGGGAACTGCTCATGGGCACAGAAGTGGAGGTAGCGCATCGCCCGATCACTCCTCTCGATCGCTGTTCAGTCGTCGAGCTTTTCGCGCTTCGGTCCCTCCCAGCGGTCCCCCGCCTCGGGGTCCTTGGAAGGGTGCGGCTCGCTGGTGCTGATCGCCCCGTGAGGGGCGTGCGGGTCCTCGCCGAAGGGCTCGCCGTCGGGGTCGGGAGGGTCGCGGGGATCCTCGCGCTTGTCATAGGGGTCCGGCCACTCGGTCGGATCCGGGTCCCGGGCAGGATTGTTGAGCTCGTGGTGAGGGTCGCGCTCCGGTTTCTCGCTCATGCGCGGCGGCTACCCGCGCCCGCACGGCCGGAAACCAAGGGGCGGCTCCCCCGCGCCGGCCGCCCGCCGTCTAGTCTGCCGCGCGTGGAAACGATCGACGAGCTGATCGCGAACAACCGCGCCTTCGCCGAGATGCTGCCCGACCGGCACCTCGACGTGCGCCCGAGTCGGCGGCTGGCGATCGTCACCTGCATGGACTCGCGCCTCGACGTCTTCGCCGCCCTCGGCCTCGGCGACGGCGAGGCGCACGTGCTGCGCAACGCCGGCGGCGTCATCACCGACGACGTGATCCGCTCGCTGGCGATATCGCAGCGGCGGTTGGGGACGACCGAGGTGATGCTGATCCACCACACCGACTGCGGCATGCAGACGCTCAGCGACGACGGCTTCCGGGCCGAGCTGCAGGAGGCGACCGGGGTCGCGCCCGCCTTCGCCATCGAGTCCTTCGGCGACGTCGAGGCCGACGTGCGCCAGTCGATCCTGCGCGTCCGCCGCTCGCAGTTCCTGGCCCACCGCGAACGAGTCCGCGGCTTCGTCTACGACGTCGACACGCACCAGTTGCGCGAGGTCGTCGTCGACGGGACCAAATAGGGACGGCGCTTGGCGACGGTCTCCCCCTACGGCTCCTGGCGCTCGCCGATCGATGCCAAGACCGTGGCCGAGGCCGGTCGGCGCCTGGGCGCGGCGGCGATCGCCGCCGACGAGGCGATCTGGTGGGCGGAGGGCCGGCCCGCCGAGGGCGGCCGGGTGGTGCTGATGCGACGGGCGCCGGGCGAGGAGCCGGAAACGGTGACGCCGGAGGGCTTCTACGTGCGCACGCGGGTCCACGAGTACGGCGGCGGCGCCTGGGCCCTGGTGGGACCCGACCTCGTCGTCTTCGCCAACTTCGCCGACCAGCGCCTCTACCGACAGCGGCTCGGCAGCGCTCCCGAGCCGATCACCCCGGAGCCCGCGACCGCCGGCGCCCTGCGCTACGCCGATTTCGACCTGACTCCCGATGGCAGCAGCGTCGTCTGCGTGCGCGAGGTGCACGGCGACGGCGAAGCCGAGAACCAGATCGTCTCGCTGCCGCTCGACGGCAGCGGCGAGGCGACCGTGCTCGCCTCAGGGCGCGACTTCTACTCGTTTCCGCGCCTCAGCCCGGACGGCAATTGGCTCGCCTGGACCTGCTGGGACCACCCCAGCATGCCCTGGGACGGAACCGAGCTGTGGCTGGCGCCGCTCGCGAACACGAGTGGCGAGCAGCGCCTCGCCGGCGGCCCGTCGGAGTCCATCTTCCAGCCCCGGTGGGGACCCGAAGGCCGGCTGCACTTCGTCTCCGATCGCGACGGCTGGTGGAACCTCTACCGCGCCGACGGCGACGCGATCGAGCAGCTGACCGCGGAGGAGGCCGACCTCGGCCACGCGCAGTGGCTCTTCGGCGGCGCGTCCTACGCCTTCCTCGGCGACGGCTCGGTCGCCTGCGTGCGTTGCGAGCGCGGCAGCGAACGGCTCTTCACCCTCGGGCCGGGCGCCTGGGAACCGGTCGACCGCGGCCTGCCCTTCACCTCCTTCGGCTTCCCCTCCCTGTCGGCGCGCGGCAGCAGGGTCGCCTTCGCCGCCGCCGGCCCCGAGCGGGAGACGGCGATCGTCGTCTACGACGCCGCCCGCGGCGACAGCGAAGTCGTCCGCGCGGCGAGCGAGACGCCGCTCGACCCCGGCTATCTCTCGGTCCCGCGGGCGATCGAGTTCCCGACCAGCGGCGGCGAGGTCGCCCACGGCTTCTACTACCCACCGGCCAACCGCGACTTCGAGGGGCCGGAGGACGAACTGCCGCCGCTGATCGTGCAGAGCCACGGCGGCCCGACCTCCCACGCGACTCCGGCCCTCGACCGCGAGTTCGCCTACTGGACCAGCCGCGGCTTCGGCGTCGTCGACGTCAACTACCGCGGCTCCAGCGGCTACGGACGCGCCTACCGCGAGGCGCTGCGCGGGCGCTGGGGCGTCGTCGACACCGACGACTGCGTCGCCGCCGCCGTCCACCTGGGCGCGACCGGCGAGGTCGACGGCGGGCGGCTGGCGATCCGCGGCGGCTCGGCCGGCGGCTATGCGACGCTCTGCGCGCTCGTCTTCCACGACGAGTTCGCGACCGGTGCCAGCTACTACGGGGTGGCCGACGCCGAGGCCCTCGCCCGCGACACCCACAAGTTCGAGTCGCGCTACCTCGACGGCTTGATCGGCCCCTATCCGCAGCGGGCCGATCTCTACCGCGAGCGCTCGCCGATCAACTTCGTCGAGCGCCTGCACGCGCCGCTGATCCTCTTCCAGGGCCTCGAGGACGAGGTCGTCCCGCCCAACCAGGCGGAGACGATGGTCGCGGCGCTGAAGCGCAACGGCGTCCCCCATGCCTACCTCGCCTTCGAGGGCGAGCAGCATGGGTTCCGCCGCGCTGAGACCGAGATCCGCTGTCTCGAAGCGGAGCTCTACTTCTATGGCCGCATCCTCGGCTTCGAGCCCAGCGGGAACCCCGAGCCGGTCGAGATCGACGGCCTACCGCCCGCCTAGCGGGCTTTCGATTTCGCTTTCGGTTTTCTGACGGCTGGTTTTTTCGTTTTCGCCGCCGCTTTGCGACTCGCGGGTTTCGCGGGCGGTTTGGGTCTCGCGGCAGGTTTCGTCGCCGCTCTGGGTTTCGCCGGCGCCCGTTTGGTAGCGCCGGACCGCTGCGCCCGCGGCACCTCCTCCATCGCCACAGCGTTGGCGAGCTGTTTGATCTGCGCTTCGAGGAATTTGGCCATCCGCTCCTCGTCGCGGCGGATGTCGCGTGCCAGTTTCGCCGTCTCGGCGTCGCCGACTTTGAGGGCGAACGTCTCCAGCGCCTGGTAGTTCGCGATCTCCTCGTGCTCGTTGAAGTACTCGGTCTTGGCGTTCTTCAGCATCTTCTCCTGCTCGTCGCCGCCGCGGAGCATGTCGAGCGGACCTTTCGCCGCCGCCACCGTCTTCGCGACCGCGGCCTGGATCGCGTGGGCGCCGCCGCCGAGTTTCTTGATCCGTCGTTCGAGCGCTTTGGCGTGAGCTTTGGTCTCGCGCAGATGCTCTTTGAGACGTTTTTTGTAAGGCGCCTTCGTCGTCATCGCGATGTGCGCCTGCAGGGCCGTCTCGAGCTGGCGCTCCTTACCGTAGGCCTCGTTCATGTACTGGACGAGCTTTGCGTCTCGCTCGTTCGGGTCACTCATCTCTGCCGCCTCTCCCTTTGATGGTTTCGCGCAGCCGTTACCCGCAGCGGAAGTGACGAAACGGCCGCGAGCTCAGCTGACGACACAGTTCTTCGCGCCACCCTCGGTCTCACCTTTTAGCGGGAAGGCGTGGGCCAAAGCCTGCGCGATCAGCTCCGCGCGGGCGGCGTAGCCGGGCGAGGTGAAGTGGATGCCGTCTTCGATGAACCATGAGTCTTTGACGTCCGCGGCCCAATCGTAGACCCGCATGTTGGGATAGACGGCGCAGGCGGCGACCAGTTCTTCGTCCCACTTCTTCATGTTTTCCTTCGAGTACGGATCGCCCGCTTCGACCAGCGAGCGCACGTTCACCCACAGCACCGGTTCGTCGCCGACGATCGCCATCATCTTGTCGATCCGTTCGCGCTCGCCGACGTTGGAGCCGGCGGCGACGTTGGCCGCCTCGTTGGTTCCGAGGGCCAGCACCCAGCAGCCTTTGTAGCCTTCGTACTTCCACGCTTCGGCCACTTCCTGGGCGTTCGGTTCGCCTTCGAACTGCTCTTCGATCGAGCGCGCGCCGGCGATCTCCATGTGCGATTCGAGGACGCCGACGCCGGCGTAGCGGGCTTCGATCCGCTGGCCCGGGATCGGCAGGTATTCGGGTGAGTCGAGTCCCTCCGAGGTCGAATCGCCGATGTGGATCACGGCTTTGCAGGCGGTTTTGGTCGAGGAGCGGGCCTGCTGCGGCGTCAGCGGCGGTGGTTTCGTGGTCCCTTTCGCGGTCGCTTCTTCCACCCTGACGTCGCTGCCTTCGGCCGAGGTCGAGTTGAGGCCGGCCATCCCGGCGGTGGCGATCAGCAGCACCAGCCCGGAGGCGACGATCGTCGCCCGGGCGGGCGGCGGGAAGGTCTCCCAGCCCCAGCCGCGTTCGCGACGACGGGCGAAGAAGCTGCCGAGGGCGCCGTGGCGGATCGGCTCCTCGACGAACCGCCAGGAGAGCGCCGAGAGGCCGAAGATGGCCGCGAGTTGGAGCGCGTCGCGGACGAGGCTGTCGCCATGGCTGCCCTGGGGTGAGGTGAGGACGATGATCGGCGTCTGCCAGAGGTAGATCCCGTAGGAGCGCACGCCGACCCAGCGCAACGGCCGGATTCCGAGCCAGGTCCCGAGCCGGCAGGCCGGGTGCGCCAACGGCATCAGCACCAGCACGGTGGCGAGCGAGAGGACGACG
Source organism: Solirubrobacterales bacterium (assembly GCA_036403715.1). Lineage (GTDB taxonomy): Bacteria > Actinomycetota > Thermoleophilia > Solirubrobacterales > 70-9 > VAYN01. Next base: position 2,515 of record DASWQL010000021.1, on the reverse strand, counting down.
AAGCCGCCCTGGTAGAGGAACGAGGAGTACTGGCCAGTGCGCCAGATCATCAGCGCGACGATCAGCAGGCCGAGGACGCCGAGGCCGTCGAGGGTCTTGCGGGCGGCGGGGGTGATGCGGCGGCTGAGGCGGCGGCTCGGCCAGACCATCGCCAGCGCCGCTCCGAACAGCAGCCCGCCTGCGCGGGTGTCGGTGCCGTAGTAGATGCGCGAGGGATCGAGGCTCGGGTGGTAGAGGATCGCCATCAGGATCGAGGAGGCGATCGCCGCCGCCAGGGTGACGAGGGCCAGCCGCGGGCGGACGCCGGAGGGCAGCGGCCGCTCGCTGACGAGCTTGACCCCGAGCAGCAGCAGGAATGGCCAGAAGATGTAGAACTGCTCCTCGACCGAGAGCGACCAGAGGTGGTTGAGCGGCCCTTCCGGCGCGAAGCGGGCGAAGTAGGAGACGTTGCCGAAGATCTGCTGCCAGTTGTTGACGTAGAAGACCGCCGAGACGACCGCCTTGCGGAACTGGTCGGGCTGGGCGGGGCCGAAGATCGTCACCCAGGCGACGACGATCGCCAGCATCACGAACAGCGCCGGCAGCAGCCGGCGGGCGCGGGCGAGCCAGAAGGGCGCGAGCTTGATGTGGCCGCGCGAGGACAGCTGCGCCAGCAGGATGTCGGTGATCAGGTAGCCGCTGAGCGTGAAGAAGATGCCGACGCCGAGCAGCCCACCGGGGGCCCAATCGAAGCCGAGGTGGAAGACGATGACGGCGAGGACGGCGATTGCTCTGAGCCCGTCCAGCCCGGGCATGTAGCGCTGGTCGCGCTTGACGGGTTCGGGCATCTGTCGGCCGCATGGTACGCAGGCGCTCGGTCCTAGGATCCACTGACCTACCCACGGACTGGAGAACCGGATGACCATCGCCTCGCCCCCCACCCCGCTGCCCACCAGACGCCTGGGGGACTCCGACCTGGAGGTCTCCCTGGTCGGCCTCGGCTGCAACAACTTCGGCGCCCGGCTCGACGCCGCGGGGACCAGGGCCGTGCTGGAGGCGGCGCTCGAGGCCGGGATCACCCTCTTCGACACCGCCGACGTCTACGGCGGGCCCGGCACCAGCGAGGAGCTGATGGGCGAGGCGCTGCAGGGGCGCCGCGGCGAGTACGTGATCGCGACCAAGTTCGGGATGGACATGGCCGCCCGCGGCGCCGAGGGCGTTCCCTCCGCCCCGCGCGGCTCCCGCGAGTACATCCGCTGGGCGGTCGAGGGCTCGCTGCGGCGCCTGCGGGTAGAGCGGATCGACCTCTACCAGTACCACGAGCCCGACGGGGTGACGCCGATCGCCGCGACCCTGGAGGCGCTCGACGAGCTGGTCCGCGAAGGCGTCGTCGAGGCGATCGGCTGCTCGAACTTCAGCGCCGCCGAACTGGAGCAGGCGGACCGGACCTCACGCGAGCGGGGCCTGGCGCGGTTCGTCTCGGTGCAGAACGAATACAGCCTGCTGCAGCGGCAGATCGAGGCCGACGTGGTGCCGGTCTGCGAACGGCTCGGCATCTCGATCCTCCCCTACTACCCGCTCGCCAAAGGCCTGCTGACCGGCAAGTACCGACGCGATCAGGAGGCGCCGGAAGGAACCCGGCTGGCGGGCTCCGAGCGGGTCGGGACCGACGCCCAGTTCGACGTCGTCGAGGCGCTCGAAGCCTTCGCCGCCCGGCGCGGCCTGACCCTGGTCGACGTCGCGATCGCCGGGCTGGCGGCGCAGCCCATGGTCGCCTCGGTGATCGCCGGCGCGACCAAGCCGGAGCAGGTGCGGGCGAACGTCGCCGCCCTGCGCCGGCAGCCCAGCGCGGAGGATCTGGCCGAGCTCGACCGGATCGCGCCGACGCCGCGCGGCGCGTCGAGCCCTTGACCGGTCCCGGCCCCGCTTAGGCGGCCAGGGCCTTGTCCGCGTCCCGCGGCTGCTCGCCGTTGACGCCGTCGAGACCGGCGCCGATCGGGTCGTGCCCGCGCATCGCGCGATAGATGGCGCTCACCGCGTCCTCTTGGCAGACGCCCTTGTCGACGCGAACCGCCTCGCCCTCGTGAATCGTCTTGATCGTCCAGGTCTTCACTTCTGCTCCGTTCCGTAGCTTGTATACAAGCTTCCGGTAGGCGCGAACATGCGTTTGTGACCGCGCTCACACGAGCGGCGTCGTGTGACCAAAGTCACGGCGCGGCCGCTGGGGAGCTCGAGGGTGCGTCGCGTGGGGTGTGGCCTGGCGGAGAGGTCGGGTGCCCCTTCCGCTTGCTGGGATTTTCGCCGTTAACTCTCCAACTCTCGCCGACGGGCACTGCGAATATCAGGACGCCGCGCGCTCCAGGGGCACCCGACCTCTCGACCGGGCCCGCCCCCGGCTCATCAAAGTGGCTAGCAAGACCATGCCCAGCAACCCATGGGGGAGCTCTGCCTTCATGAGAAAGCGATCCCGGGCTATGGAGGGAGGGTCGGGTGCCCCTCCCATGAGCGGCGTCCCGATTTTCGCAGTGTCCGTCGG
>DASWQL010000020.1:0-116914 GCA_036403715.1 Solirubrobacterales bacterium | reverse complement strand
GGCTGACCACCGCCGACGTGCTGCTCTGCTCGGGCGGGGTCTCGGTCGGGCCGCACGACCACGTCAAGCCCGCCCTGCTGGCCGCCGGGGTGGAGGAGCGCTTCTGGCGCGTCGCGCTGCGGCCCGGCAAGCCGACGTGGTTCGGCACCCGCGACGGCAAGCTCGTCTTCGGCCTGCCCGGCAACCCGGTCAGCGCGATGGTCACCTTCCACCTGTTCGCCCGCCCGGCGCTGCTCGCCCTCCAGGGCGCGCCGTTCGCCCCCGGCCCGACGCGCGTCGCCAGCTTGGCGCAGTCGCTCCCGCGCAGCCCCGAGCGCGACGACGCCGTCCGCGTCCGCCTCGACGGCGACACGGCCACGCCCACGGGCCCGCAGGGCAGCCACGTCCTCACCTCGATGCTCGGCGCCGACGGCCTGGCTTTGATCCCGGCCGCGAGCGGCGGCCTCCCGGCCGGCGCCGCGGTCGAGGTCGAGCTGCTCGACCGGACTAGCATGGGCCGATGATCCTTCGGGTCCGATTGTTCGCGATGCTGCGCGAGCGCGCCGGCCGCGACTGGGTCGAGATCGAAATCCCCGCCCGGGCGACGGTCGAAGACGCGCTGCGCGAGCTGTCGCTGCAGCCGGACCTCGGCGAGACGGTGCGCCGGCTGCCGGTGCGGATGGCCGTCAACCTCGAGTACGCGGACCCCGAGACCATCCTGCGCCCGGAGGACGAGCTGGCGCTGATCCCGCCGATCAGCGGCGGTGCGCCGATCCACGCCAGGGTCGTCGACGAGCCCCTCTCCGCCGACGCCCTCTCGCGCCGGGTCGCCGACCCCGCGGCCGGGGCGATCGTCTGCTTCCAGGGCGTCACCCGTGACGTCGCCATGCTCGAGTACGAGGCCTACCGTGAGATGGCCGAGGCCCGGATCGGCGAGATCCTGCTCGAGTGCCTCGACCGCCACTCACTGCTCGCCGCCGCCGCCGAGCACCGCGTCGGCCCCGTCGCGTCGGGCGAGCCGGGGGTCGTCGTCGCGGTCTCCGCCCGCCATCGTGAGGAAGCCTTCGCCGGCGCCCGCGAGGCGATCGACAGGATCAAGTCAAAGGCGCCGATCTGGAAGCGCGAGGTCGGCGTCGACGGCTCCTCCAGCTGGGTCGAGGGCGCGCCGGCGCCGATCAGCGGGGAGTGGAAGGAGCCGTGAGCGACCTCAGTCACATCGGCGAGGACGGCCGTGCGCGCATGGTCGACGTCGGCGGCAAGGACGAGAGCGAGCGCCGGGCGCGGGCGCGAGCGCGGCTGCGGATGTCGCCGCAGACGGCGCGTGCGGTCGAGGCCGGCGCCGGTCCGAAGGGAGAGGTCCTCGGCGTCGCCCGCCTGGCCGGCGTGCAGGCGGCGAAGCAGACCGGCACGCTGATCCCCCTCGCCCACCCGCTGCCGCTGAGCTTCGTCGACGTCGAGGCGCGCGTCGACGTCGACGAAGGCCTGGTCGAGCTGATCGCCGAGGCCCGCACCGTCGGCCGCACCGGGGTCGAGATGGAGGCGATGACGGCCTGCGCGGTCGCCGCGCTCACCGTCTACGACATGGTCAAGGGAGTCGAGCGCGGCGTCGCGATCGAGCAGATCGTGCTCCTGGAGAAGAGCGGCGGCCGCTCGGACTGGCGGCTCGAAGAGGCCGAGGGCGGCTGAGCCCCGTGCGCGCGGCCCTGCTCACGATAAGCAGCTCGAAGTCGCGCGGCGAGGGCGAGGACGAGAGCGGCGCCCGGCTGGCCGAGCTGGCCTCGGAGCTCGGCCTCGAAATCGCCGGCCGCGAGCCGATCGCCGACGACCGAGGGGCGATCGAAGAACGCCTGCGCCATTGGGCCGACGAGGAAGCGGTCGAGCTGATCCTGACCAGCGGCGGCACCGGCTTCTCGCCCGACGACGTCACCCCGGAGGCGACGCTGGCGGTGGTCGACCGGCAGGCGCCGGGGATAGCCGAGGCGATGCGCGGCGCCTCCCGCCCCCACACTCCCCACTGGATGCTCTCGCGAGCGGTCGCCGGGATCCGCGGCGCCACCCTGATCGTCAACTTCCCCGGCAGCCCCCGCAGCATCGAGCAGACCGGCGAGGCGATCGCCGCCGCCCTCCCCCACGCGCTCGAGCTGCTGAGCGGGCGACCCTCCGTCCACGGACCGCGCAGCCCCCGGACTCCCGGCTTCCCCTAGGCGCCGCCTTTCCGCCGCGCCATCCGCTCGCGCTGGGTCCGCACCGTCTGCGATGGGTCGAGGGCGGATGCGGCGCCGGCCCTGAAGACCGACAGGCGCTTGCAGATCGAGCCGGCGAGCAGCATCGCGCCGCCCGCCGCGGCGACGTCGCGTCGGCGGCCGCCGAGGGCCAGGGCGACGGCGCCGCCCGCGGTCAGCGCTCGCGCTGCCCCGCCGAAGCGACCGGCGGTGCCGCGCTTGTAGGAGTCGGCGAGATAGCCGAGGCGTTTGTGCATCACCAGCGTCGTCGCCACCTCGACGACCGCCGCCGCGACGGCAAGCCGGCGAGCCGGGGCCGCTTCGGTGGGCGGAACGGCGATCGCCGCGGCGCCGGCGGCGCTGGCGGCGGCGCTGCTGACGAAGACGAACGGCATCTGCCGACGGGCCTCCGACCACGCCGGGATCGCCGAGTTGCAGATCAGCACCGCGGTGTAGGACGACAGCGGCGCGCCGAGCGCGGCCGCCAACAGCTCCGGGGCGCCGCCGCGCCGCTGCGGTTGCAGCCGATGCAGGCCGGCGGCGAGCGTGATCGCGCCGCCGTTGGCGGCGAGCAGCCAGGCGCCCACGCTCATCGGCGAGGTGATCTTGAAGACCCGCAGCATGTACATGAAACGCGACGGTTTGCCGAGGTCGGCGATCAGCAGCGGCGGGCTGGCGCTGACCCCGGCGAGGGCCACGGCCCAGGACCGCCGGGCGAGCGTGTGCCGGCCGGCGAAGCCGGCTCCCGCGGCGAGGACCGCCGAGGCGCCCGCGAGCCCGCCGCAGAAGAAGTAGAGGGGCACCTCGGGCTTCCAGACCGGCGGCTTGACCACCGGGCGGTCGTAGTAGGTCAGCGGCTCCTCACGCGGCACCATCGCCGTTTCGCCGCCGCGCCGCCCCTGCCCCCGCCCCGCCTCGCTGCGCGCCTCCTGCGTCATCGCCGCCCTCCGGCGCAGGCGGCGAGGACGCCGGCGACGAGGCCGGCGGCGGCGAGCAGCCCCGCGCCCCAGACCTGGCCGGCGTGGCGGGTCGGGACCACCGGGTCGGGCGGTAGACGATAGGTCTCCGGCTCGTCCAGCAGCAGGAAGAACGCTCCGAAGCCGCCGACGCCGTCGTCGTCGGAATCGCCGTACAGCCGGGCCTCCTCGTGCCCGCGCTGGTGCAGATTCTCGACCCGCTTCTCGGCTCGCTCGCGCAGCTCGCCGAGCGGCCCGAACTGGATCGAGTCGGTCGGGCAGGCCTGGGCGCAGGCCGGTTCCATGCCGTCCTTGAGGCGGTCGTAGCAGAGGGTGCACTTCCAGACGCGTCCGTCCTCCTCGCGGCGGTCGAGGACGCCGAAGGGACAGGCGACGACGCAGTAGCCGCAGCCGTTGCAGATGTCCTCCTGCACGACCACGGTGCCGAACTCGGTGCGGAAGATCGCTCCGGTCGGGCAGGCGTCGAGGCAGCCCGCCTCGGTGCAGTGCTTGCAGACGTCGGAGCTCATCAGCCAGCGGAAGCCGTCGTCGTCGCTGTGCGGCTCGAGCCCCTCCTCGACCAGGTTCTGCCTGGCCGCCTCGCGCACGAAGGAGTCCGGCGCCGCCCCCTCGACGCCGACCGGCAGCTTCTGCTCGACGAAGGCGACGTGGCGCCAGCGGTCGGCCCCCAGTTCGCCGCTGTTGTCGTACGAGCTGCCGAGGAATCCCTGCGGCTCGGCGGGGACCCGGTTCCACTCCTTGCAGGCGACCTCGCACGCCTTGCAGCCGATGCAGACCGAGGTGTCGGTGAAGAAGCCGACCCGCTGCTCCGCCTCACCGCCGTGGGTCGACGGCCAGGCGGGCGTCTCCAGATCGACGACGTGGCCGGCCATCAGGGCGCCTCCTTGCCGGTGCCCCGCTCAGGACCGGCGCCGGCCCGCTCCCGGTAGCGGGCGACGTACTCCAGCAGGTCGGGGCCACGCGGTCGCCGCCCCGCGACGATGTCGCAGGTCGCCGCCTTGACCTCCTGGATGTGCACGTTGGGATCGAGCGCGAACGGGAAGAGGTCGTTGGCGCTGTCCCCGGTGGTGAGGCCGCGCGTTCCCCAGTGGTACGGGAGCCCGACCTGGTGGACGGTGCGCCCGTCGACCTCGAGCGACTTCAGCCGCTCGGTGACCATCACCCGCGCCTCGATCGCGGTTCGCGAGCTGACGATCGTCGCCCAGCCGCCGTGCTCGAGGCCGCGCTCGTCCGCCAGCTCCGGGCTGACCTCGCAGAAGAACTCCGGCTGCAGCTCGCTGAGGTACGGAAGCGTGCGGCTCATCGCGCCGGCGGTGTGGTGCTCGGTCAGCCGATAGGTCGTCACCACGTACGGGAAGACGTCGGCGCCGGCTTCGTCGTCGGTCGGGTTGTAGGGGTTGTCCTGGCGCTGGAACAGCTGACGGATCGGGTTCGCCTGCCGGCTGTAGAGCGGGTTGGAGATCGGCGATTCGTGCGGCTCGTAGTGCGTCGGCATGGGGCCGTCGACGATCCCGCTGGGGACGTACAGCCAAGCCCGGCCATCGCCCTGCATGATGAACGGCTGGTCGCCGCGCAGGGCGTCCTGCGCCGTCGCGTTCTCGTCCGGGACGTAGTCCGGCGGCTTGTCCGGGCTGAAGTCCGGCACGTCCTCGCCGACCCATCTTCGTTTTTCGGCGTCCCACCAGATGTAGCGCTTGCGCTCCGACCAGGGCCTGCCCTCGGGGTCGGCGGAGGCGCGGTTGTAGATGATCCGGCGGTTCATCGGCCAGGCCCAGGCCCACTCCGGCGCCACCCAGCTCTGCTCGCGGCCCGGCTTGCGCCGCGCCGTCTGGTTGATGCCGTCGGCGAAGCAGCCGGCGTAGATCCAGCAACCGCAGGAGGTGGACCCGTCGGGTTTGAGCGGCAGGTAGTCGGAGAGCGGCTTGCCGTCGGCGTCGAAGCCGCCGATCTCGGCCAGCACCGCCTCGGCGGAGGGCTCCCGCTCCGGGCCGACGGTCGGGTAGTCCCAGGTGAGGTCGAGGACCGGCCGATCCCTCGGGTCTTCGGAGCCCTCCAGCCTCTTCTTCACCCGCAGCCCGAGGTGGTACATGAACCACAGCTCCGAACGGCGGTCGGCCTCCGGCTCCACCGCCTTGTGGTGCCACTGGAGCAGCCGCTGGGTGTTGGTGAAGCTGCCGTCCTTCTCGGTGTGGGCGGCGGCCGGCATCAGGAAGACCTCGGTGCCGATCTCCTCCGTCTTCAGCTCGCCGCTCTCGATCTCCGGCGAGTCGTACCAGAAGGCCGCCGTCTCGATCTCGGTGAAGTCCCTGACGACCATCCACTTCAGCTTCGCCAGCGCCAGCCGCTGCAGTTTCGAGTGGGCCGAGCCGACCGCCGGGTTCTCCCCCATGACGAAATAGCCGGAGACCTTGCCGTCCTCCATTTCGGCGACCGTCTTGTAGTGGGAGTGGTCTTTGTCGATCCGCGGCAGGTAGTCGAAGCAGAAGTCGTTCTCCGCGCGGGCCGCGCCGCGCCACCACGCCTTCAGCAGGCTGACCATGTAGGCGCGCGTGTTGCCCCAGTAGCCGGTGGGCGGGGCGTTGCGGTCGACGTAGGTCTGCAGGTTGCTCCTCCTGTGGGCGTGCGGCATCGGCAGGTAACCCGGCAGGATGTTGAAGAGGGTCGGGATGTCGGTCGAGCCCTGGATCGAGGCGTGGCCGCGGAGGGCGAGGATGCCGCCGCCGGGGCGGCCGATGTTGCCAAGCAGCAGCTGCACGATCGCCGCGGTGCGGATGTACTGGACGCCGGTCGAGTGCTGGGTCCAGCCGACCGCGTAGGCGAAGGCGCTGGTCCGCTCGCGGCCGGAGTTCTCGCAGAGCGCCTCGGCGACCTCGAGGAAGGTCTGCCTCGGCACGCCGCAGATCCGTTCGACCATCTCCGGCGTGTAGCGGCTGTAGTGGCGCTTCAGCAGCTGGTAGATGCAGCGCGGGTGCTGCAGGGTCTCGTCCTGCTCGGGCGGCGCGCCGCCGCGCAGTTCGCCGCCGTGGGAGCCGTGCGACTGCTCCCCTTCGGCCTCGCCCATCTCCCGTTCGCCCGCCGAGGAGGCCATCTCCATTCCCTTGTACTGCCACGATTCGCGTTCGTAGGAGCATTTCTCGCGGTTGAACCCGGAGAAGACTCCGTCGAGGTCCTCGGTGTCGCGGAAGTCGTCGCTGACGATCGTGCCCGCGTTGGTGTAGGCCTGCACGTACTCGCGGAACTCGCGCCCGTTCTCGAGGATGTAGTTGACGATCCCGCCGAGGAAGGCGATGTCGCTGCCGGAGCGCAGCGGCACGTGCAGGTCGGCGAGCGCGCTGGTGCGGGTGTAGCGCGGATCGACGTGGATCACCTTGGCGCCTCGTTCGCGCGCCTCGACCACCCACTGGAAGCCGACCGGATGGCACTCGGCCATGTTCGATCCCATGATCACGATGCAGTCGGAGTTCTGCAGGTCCTGCTGGAAGGTCGTCGCTCCCCCTCTACCGAACGAGGTCCCCAGACCGGGGACCGTGGAGGAGTGTCATATGCGCGCCTGGTTCTCGATCTGTACGGCGCCCAGTGCCGTGAACAGCTTCTTGATCAGGTAGTTCTCCTCGTTGTCGAGGGTGGCGCCGCCAAGATGGGCGAAGCCCAGGGTGCGGTTGAGCCATTCGCCGTCGCGCTCGCCCTGCCAGCCTTCCTCGCGTGCCTCCAGCACGCGGTCGGCGATCATCTCCATCGCCTGGTCGAGGTCGAGCTCGGTCCACTCGGTCGCGTGCGGGGCGCGGTATTTGACCTTCTTCAGCCGGCTCGGGTTGTTGACCAGCTGCTCGGAGGCGGCGCCCTTCGGGCAGAGCCGCCCGCGTGAGATCGGGCTGTCGTGGTCGCCCTCGATCTGGGTCACACGGTCGTCCTTGACGTAGACCTTCTGGGCGCAGCCGACGGCGCAGTAGGGGCAGATCGACTTCACCATCCGGTCGGCCTCGGCGGTGCGAGGGCGCAGCCGCTCGGAGCGCTTCGACCTGGCTGCCCTGCCGCGCCCCGTCGGGTCTTCGCGCAGCTGGCGCAAGAGGGGCGGAAGTCTCATCCTAAAAGCGGCGCTACCCGCGGCGCTCGCCTCGAAAACCGCCCCCTCAGCAGACGGCTATCTGCCCCGCCTCTCCCTCGACCAGGGTGCCGATCAGCGTGCCCGCCATGGCGCTCCCGGCCGGCACCGCGGCCAGCAGCCCGCCCGAGGTCATCGCGTCGGCCAGCAGCACCCGGCGCTCCTCGGCGACCGAGCCGGCCCAGCTGGTGAAGCGCTCGGCGTCGGCGGCGTTGCGGGCGCTGCCTCCAGACTGGGCATCGCCGGCGGCGGCCAGCTCCAGGGCGCCCGGCAGGGCCGGCACGGCGCTTGCGTCGACCTCCGCCGCCAGGCCGCTCGCCTCGCAGACCTCGTGCAGGTGGCCGAGCAGGCCGAAGCCGGTGACGTCGGTCAGCGCCTGCGCGCCGGCTGCGCGGGCGGCGCGGGCGGCGTCGGCGTTCAGCGTCGTCATCGCCTCGACCGCCGCGGCCAGCCACTCCGCCGCCGCGATCCCGCGCTTCGCCGCGGTGGTGATCAGCCCGCCGCCGACCGGCTTCGTCAGGTACAGCTCGTCGCCGGGGCGGCCTCCGGCGGCGGTGAGGACATCCTCCGGGTGGGCGGTGCCGGTGACGACCATGCCGTACTTGGGCTCCGGGTCGTCGATCGAATGGCCGCCGGCGACGGCGACGCCGGCCGCCGCGGCGACCTCCGCCCCGCCTTCGAGGATCTCTGCCAGCAGGTCGGCGCCGAGCTCGGCAAGCGAGAAGGCGACGATGTTGAGGGCGAGCAGCGGCTCCGCGCCCATCGCGTAGATGTCGGAGAGGGCATTGGCGGCGGCGATGCGACCGTAGTCGCGGGCGTCGTCGACGATCGGCGTGAAGAAGTCGACGCTCTGCACCAGCGCCAGGTCGTCGGAGAGGCGGTAGACGGCGGCGTCGTCGGCGGGGTCGAGGCCGACCAGCAGAGCCGGGTCGGTGGAGAGCGGCAGCCGCCGGCGCAAGGCGCGAAGGTCGGCCGCCGGGATCTTGCAGGCGCAGCCCGATCCGTGGGAGAGCTCGCTGAGGCGAGGGCGACCGCCGGTTAGCGCCATCGCTTCAGGGTAGCCTCGACGCGACGGCGATGGAACCGGAGACGGCCGAAGAGAAGCGCGGCGCCGAGTTGCGCCGGCTGCCATCAGTCGAGCGACTCGCGGCGATGGTGGCCGAGGTGCCGCGGCACCTGGCCGTCGACTCGGCGCGGGCGGAGCTCGAGCGCGCCCGCGCGGCGGTGCTGGCAGGCGGCGAGGCTGCCGACGAGGAGGAGTTGGCCCGCAGGGTCTCCGTGGCCGCTGCGCGGACGGCGCGGCCGAGCCTGCGGCCGCTGATCAACGCCACCGGCGTGGTCCTGCACACCAACCTCGGCCGGGCGCCGCTCGCCGCCGACGCCGCCTCCGCCGTGGCCGCCGTCGCCTCCTCCTACAGCAACCTCGAGTACGACCTCGAGAGCGGTCGGCGCGGCAGCCGCGGGCAGCACGTCGAGCCGCTGCTGCGGCAGCTCAGCGGCGCCGAGGCGGCGCTGGCCGTCAACAACAATGCCGCCGCCGTGATGCTGGCGCTGGCGGCGGTCGCCGGCGGCGGCGAGGTGCTGGTCAGCCGCGGTCAGCTGGTCGAGATCGGCGGCTCCTTTCGGATCCCCGACATCCTCGCCCACTCCGGCGCCGTCCTGGTCGAGGTGGGGACCACGAATCGAACCCGCCTCGCCGACTACGAGCGGGCGATCGGCGAGCGCACGACGGCGATCCTCCACGTCCACCAGTCGAACTTCCGCATCGTCGGCTTCACCGAGCAGCCGCAGACCGACTCCCTGGCGGCGCTGGCGCGCGAGCACGGCGTGGCGATGGTCGACGACCTCGGCTCCGGCGCCCTCGCGGAGGTGCGCGACGAGCCGACCGTGCGGCGGGCGGTGGCCGCCGGCGCCGACCTCGTCTGCTGCTCCGGCGACAAGCTGCTCGGCGGCCCGCAGGCCGGGTTGCTGCTGGGCCGGGACGAGGCCGTGGAGCGCTGCCGCCGGCACCCGCTGGCGCGGGCGCTGCGACTCGACAAGCTCCAGATCGCCGCCCTCGAGGCGACGCTGATCGCCCACCGCGAAGGCGGCGGCGGCGCGCTGCCGGCGCTGCGCATGATCGCGGCGCCGGAGGAGGAGCTGCGGGCGCGGGCGACGGCGATGGCGGCGGCGATCGGGGGCGCGGCGACGATTCGGCGGGAGAGCGGCGCCCCGGGCGGCGGCTCGCTCGCCGACGTCAGCCTGGAGGGGCCGGTCTGCGCGATCGATCCCGGCGCCGTCGGCGCCGAGCAGCTGGTCGAGAGCCTGCGCGAGCACGAGCCGGCGGTGATCGCGCGGATCGTCCGCGGCCGCGTGATCCTCGATCCGCGGACGATGAGCGACGCCGAGGCGGCGACGGCGGCGGCCGCCGCCCGCGCCGGCCTGCCCTGAGATGGCCGCCCGGCCGCTGACGGTGGGCACCGCCGGCCACATCGACCACGGCAAGACCGCCCTGGTGGCGGCGCTGACCGGGCGCGACACCGATCGGCTGGCGGAGGAGAAGCGGCGCGGGATCTCGATCGAGCTCGGCTTCGCGGCGCTCGACCTGGCCGATCGCCGGCTCAGCCTCGTCGACGTGCCCGGCCACGAGCGCTTCGTGCGGACGATGATCGCCGGCGCGAGCGGGATCGACATGTACCTGCTGGTGGTCGCCGCCGACGACGGCGTGATGCCGCAGACCAGCGAGCACATGGCGGTGCTGCGGGCGCTCGGCGTCGAGGCCGGCGTCGTCGCCGTCAGCAAGTGCGACCTGGTCGATGCCGACGTGCGGGCCGCCGCCGCCGAGCAGGCGGCGGCTCTAGCCCCGGGGGCGCCGCTGGTCGCCGTCAGTGCCAGGACCGGCGCCGGGATCGAGGAGTTGCGCGGGGCTCTCTCGGCCGTCGCGGCCGCGGCGGACGCCGAGACCGACAGCGCCTCCTCCGGCGAGCCCCCCGTCCTCCATGTCGACCGTGTCTTCACCCTCAGCGGGTACGGCACGGTGGTCACCGGGACGCTCTGGTCGGGCCGGATCGAGCGCGGCCGGCGGGTGCAGCTGCTGCCCTCGGGGGCCGAGGCGAGGGTGCGCTCGCTCGAGGTCCACGACCGGCGACTGGAGGTCGCCGAGGCCCACCAGCGGGTGGCGCTCAACCTGGCGGGAGTGGGTCGCGAGGAGGTCCGGCGCGGCGACGTCGTCAGCGTCGCCGGATCGGGCGTGGAGACGACCTTCCGCCTCGACGTCCGGCTGCGCGAGGGAGCGGAGCGGATCGCCGCCGAGCGGCGCGTCCAGGTCCATCTCGGCACCCGCGAGGCCCCGGCGAGCGTCGCCGATCTCGGCGGCGGCGCCGTGCAGCTGCGGCTCGAGCAGCCGCTGCTGGCCCGGCGCGGCGACCGCGTCGTCGTCCGTCGGATCGCGCCGCCGGACACGCTCGGCGGCGGCCTCGTGGTCGAGGCCTCCCCGCCCCGTCACGGCCCCGGCTGGAAGCCGGCGCGCGAGCAGCGGCCCTCGCAGAGGCCGGCGGCGGCGGCGCGGCCGGCCGAGCCCGGAGCGCCGGCGCGACGCCTGCTCGCCGAGCTGCGCGACGACGGCTCGCGGCCGCGCGGAACCGCCGCCCTCGCCGAGGCGGTCGCCGCCTCCCGCCGCGAGACCGAGCGGGCGCTGAGCGAGCTGGTCGCCGCCGGCGAGGCGGTGCGGGTGGATCGCGACGTTGTCTATCCGGCGACCGAGTACCGGCGCCTGCGGACGGCGATCATGGAGCTGGCCGAGGGCGAGGGCTCGACCAGCGTCGCCGAGGTCCGCGACTCGCTCGGCCTCGGCCGCAAGCACGCGCAGGCCCTGCTCGAGCACCTCGACGCCGAGCGGGCGCTGCGCCGGGAGGGCGACCGCCACTTCCCGCGGGCAAGGCGCCGGGGATAACCTCGACCGCATGGGGCGGCACGGGTCTGGTGGCCCATCTGGTCTTCAAAGCCAGCAGGGCGGTGCAGCCCACCGCTTGGAAGGTTCGATTCCTTCGCCGCCTCGTCGCTGCTCCGACAGCATGGATCGGCAGGGGGTCGGGTAGGTGAGCGCCGTGCCCCTCCAGGACGCGCACGGACGGCTGCTCGGCGACCTCCGGGTCTCCGTCACCGACCGTTGCAACTTCCGCTGCCGCTATTGCATGCCGGCCGAGGGGATGCCGTGGATCGACCGCGACGAGATCCTCTCCTTCGAGGAGATCGAGCGGCTGGTGCGGTTGCTGGTCGCACTCGGCATCGAGGACGTGCGCCTGACCGGCGGCGAGCCGCTGGTCAGGCGCGAATTCCCCGCCCTGGTCTCGCGCCTGGCGGCGATCGAGGGGATCCGCGACCTCTCGCTGACCACCAACGGCTACCTGCTGGAGGCCCAGGCCGAGGCGCTCGTCCGGGCCGGGATCGACCGCGTCAACGTCTCGATCGATTCGCTTGCCCGCGCTCGCTTCTTCGAGATCACCCGCCGCGACGCGCTCGAGCGCGTCCTCGCCGGCCTCGAGGCGATCGCCGCCTTCCCGCAGGTGGGCCCGATCAAGGTCAACGCGGTGCCGATGCCCGGCTTCGGCGAGGACGACGTGCTGCGCTTCTGCCGGCTCGCCCGCCGCGACGGCTTCCAGGTCCGTTTCATCGAGTTCATGCCGCTCGACGGCGATCGCGCCTGGCGCACCGACGACGTCCTCACCGGCGCCGAGGTGCGGGCGATGGTCGAACGCGCGCACCCGCTGCGCGAGCGCCCGCGCGAGCCCCACGCGACCGCCCGGGTCTTCGAGTTCGCCGACGGCGAGGGCGAGATCGGCTTCATCAACCCCGTCTCCGAGCCCTTCTGCGCCGACTGCAACCGGCTGCGCCTGACCGCCGACGGCAGGCTCCGCACCTGCCTCTTCTCCCGCCACGAGACCGACCTGCGGGGGCCGCTGCGCGAGGGAGCGGAGGACGCCGAGCTGGAGCGAATCGTCCGCGATGCGGTCTGGCGCAAGGAGCTGAAGCACCGGATCGACGAGCCCGGCTTCCGCCCGCCCGAGCGGACGATGAGCGCGATCGGCGGCTGAGCGATGGCCGCCGAGCCGGAGATGACCCGCGACGAATGGCTGCGCGCCTTCTGCGAGCGGATCGGCGTCGATCCGCCCTCGGCGGAGGAAACGCGAGCCCTGCTGGCCCTCGCCGCCACCGCCGCCCACGACTCCGAGCGCCCCGCCGCCCCGCTCGCCTGCTGGGCCGCCGGCCGCAGCGGCCGCCCCGCCGCCGAGCTCGGCGAGATCGCCGCCAGCATCAATCCTCCCCGTCGCTAGGGCGCATGGGACTTAGACCACAGCGGGGTGGGGGAAACGTCGGCTGCGATCGAGCTACTCGCCAATCCGCTCGCTACCGGCGTAGACGTTGGTAGAGCCGGCGCGGGTGAAGCCGGCGAGGGTCATGCCACGGTCGACGGCGATCTCGACCGCGAGTGAGCTGGGCGCGCCGACGCCGACCAGGATCGGCGCCCCGGCGACCGCCGCCTTCTGGACGAGCTCGAAGGAGAGGCGGCCGCTGACGCAGAGGATCCGCTCGGCCAGCGGCGTCATCCCCTCGAGCAGGGCGCGGCCGATCACCTTGTCCATGGCGTTGTGGCGGCCGACGTCCTCGCGGCTCAGCAGCAGCTCGCCGGCGGCATCGAAGAGCCCGGTGGCGTGGGTGCCGCCGGTGCGTTCGAAGGCGGGCTGGGCGAGGCGCTCCGGCAGCGCCGCCAGCAGCGCCCGCGGGACCACCGGGCCGGCGGGCAACGACGCGCAGGCGACCGCCACCTCCTCCAGGGCTCCCTTGCCGCAGACCCCGCAGGATGAGGTGGCGTAGAAGCGGCGGCGCCCAGGGTCGCGTTCGAGCGGCCCGTCGACCTCGACGACGTTGGCGGCGAGGTCGTCGCTGAGGCCGGCGGTCCGCGGCCCGGCGATCAGTCCCTCGCCGAAGAGGAAACCGAGCGCCAGCTCCTCGTCGTGGCCGGGCGTCCGCATCGTCACGCTCAGCGGCTCGCCGTCGACCCGGATCTCGAGCGGCTCCTCGACGGCCACCGAGTCGAGCTCGCCGTCGCGCTCGACCGCTTGGAACATCCGCGCCGTCGTCGCTCCCTCGCCGCGGTCGCTCGTCGGCGAGCTCATCGCAGCGCCGGCAGGACTTCGCGTTCGTAGAAGTCGAAGAAGCCGTCCTGGTCGGGCCCGGCCTGGTGGACGAAGACGTGGTCGTAGCCGGCCTCGATGAAGTCGCGGATCGCGGCCAGGTGGCGTTCGGGGTCGGGGCCGCAGACGACGTTCGCGGCGATCTCCTCCTCGCCGACGAGCTCGGTCGCTTCTTCGAAATGCGACGGCAACGGCAGCTCGAGGAAGTAGCTGCCGCGGATCGCGCCGTTCGGCCACCATTCCAGCGCGGTGCGGATCGCCTCCGCCTCGTCGGCGCCCCAGCAGACGTGGAGCTGGCCGTAGGCCGGCTTGTCGGCGCCGGCCCCCTCGCGGAAGCGCTCCACGGATTCCGCCACCGGGACGATACCGACGATCCCGTCGGCCGCCCGGATCGCCAGCTCGACCGAGCGCCGGCCGGCCACCGCCACCAGCAGCGGTGGCAGCTGCTCCGGCAGCGAGTAGAGGCGAGCGTTCTCGACCGTGTAGTGGCGGCCGTGGTGGCTGGTCAGCTCCCCCTGCCAGAGCTTGCGGATCACCTCGATCGCCTCCTCCAGCCGATCCTGGCGCTCGCTGACCGGAGGCCAGCGGTCGCCGAGGATGTGCTCGTTCAGGTTCTCGCCGCTGCCGACGCCGAGTGAGAAGCGACCGGGCAGCAGCGACGCCGCGGTCGCGGCCGCCTGGGCGATGATCGCGGGGTTGATCCGGGTCGTCGGACAGGTGACGGCGGTGAACAGCTGCAGGCGCTCGGTCGCCTCCGAGATCGCGCCGAGCACGGCCCAGACGAAAGGGCTCTCCCCCTGCCTGTCGATCCAGGGGTGGAAGTGGTCGGAGATCCCGGCGAACTCGAATCCCGCCTGCTCGGCCCGCGCCGCCTGGCGCACCTGGCTCGGCCCGTCGTTCTCCTCGCTCGAGAGGGTGTAGCCGATCTTCGCCACAACCTCTCGAGGTTCCCTCTCTTGAACGGCTTGAAACGCGTACGCGAGGGGTACTCGGAGCGGGTGGGCCGCACGAGGACGTATTGCGAACCGCCGCTGGTGGCAGTCCGCAGGGGCGCGATCGCCGGGGCGGTGGGAACGGCGGCGATGACCGCTTATCAGCTGGCGGTCATCAAGGCGCGTGGCAGCGAACCGAGCAGGGCCCCGGCTGAGGTCGCGAAGCGGATCCTCCGCGGCGTCTTCCAGCGCGACGTTCCCGAGGACAAGACCGAACTGCTCAACAACGGGATGCATTGGACCTACGGCACCGGCTGGGGGATCTTCTACGGGATCGTCGCCCCCTCGCTGCCGGGTTCGCCGGTCCGCAACGGGATCGCCCTCGGGTTGCTCGTCTGGGGCGCCTCGCTGGTCGAGCTGCCGGCGATGAAGATCGCGCCGCCGGTCTGGGAGACCCCGCCGCGGGAAGTCGTGCTCGACGCCTCCTACCACCTCGTCTACGGGGTCGCCGTGGCGCTCGCGTACCAGCCGATCGCGCTGAAGAGCGCCTACTCGAGAACAGAAGGAGGGAGTGACGATGAGCGAAACCGTCGGCGACTACGTGCTCGGCCGCCTCGCCGCCGAGTGGGGCGTTAAACGGATCTACGGCTACCCCGGCGACGGCATCAACGGCGTCGTCGTCGCCTTCGGGCACGAGGGCCCGCGACCGCAGTTCGTCCAGGTCCGCCACGAGGAGATGGCGGCGTTGATGGCCTGCGCCGACGCCAAGTTCAGCGGCGAAGCGGGGGTCTGCCTCGCCACCTCCGGGCCCGGCGCGATCCATCTCCTCAACGGCCTCTACGACGCCCTGCTCGACCACCAGCCGGTGGTCGCGATCGTCGGCCAGCAGGCCCGAGCGGCGATCGGCAGCAGCTACCAGCAGGAGGTGGACCTGCAGACGCTGTTCAAGGACGTCGCTCGCGAGTACGTGCAGACGGCGAGCGAGGCATCCCAGATTCGTCATCTGGTCGACCGGGCGATGCGGATAGCCCTCGCCGAGCGCACCGTCACCTGCGTGATCCTGCCGAACGACCTGCAGACCGAGGAGGCGGTCCCCACCCCTCCCCGCAAGCACGGCACGGTCTATTCGGGCTCCGGCTACCAGCCGGCGCTGATCGCTCCCTCGGAGGAGCAGCTGGCGAGGGCGGCGGAGGTGCTGAACGCCGGCGAACAGGTGGCGATGCTGATCGGCGCCGGTGCTCTGGGAGCCGGCGACGAGGTGATCGAGGTCGCCGACATCCTCGGCGCCGGCGTCGCCAAGGCGCTGCTCGGCAAGGCGGCGATCCCCGACGACCTCCCCTTCGTGACCGGTCCGATCGGTCTGCTCGGCAGCGAGCCGAGCTGGGACCTGATGCAGGAATGCGACACCCTGCTGATGGTCGGCTCCGGCTTCCCCTACGCGGAGTTCCTGCCCGAAGAGGGGCAGGCGCGCGGCGTCCAGATCGACATCGACGGGCGCATGCTCGGCATCCGCTACCCGATGGAGGTGAACCTGGTCGGCGACAGCGCCACGACCCTGCGGGCGCTGCGACGGATGCTCGTGCGCAAGCAGGACCGCTACTGGCGGGAGGAAGTCGAAGCGAGCGTGCGCAGGTGGTGGCAGACGATCGAGAAGAGGGCGCGGCAGCCGGCCGATCCGATCAACCCGCAGCTGGTCTTCCACGAGCTCTCCAAGCGCCTCCCCGACCGGGCGATCCTCGCCGCCGATTCCGGCTCGGTGGCCAACTGGTATGCCCGCGACGTGAAACTGCGGCCGGGAATGCAGGGCTCGCTCTCGGGAACTCTGGCGACGATGGGTTGCGGCGTCCCCTACGCGATCGCCGCCAAGTTCGCCCATCCCGACCGTCCTGTGATCGCCATGGTCGGCGACGGCGCGATGCAGATGAACGGCCTCGCCGAGCTGATCACGATCGCCAAGTACCGCGAGCGCTGGAGCGACCAGCGCCTGATCGTCCTGGTGCTCAACAACCGTGACCTCAACCAGGTCACCTGGGAGCAGCGGGCGCTCATCGGCGAGCCCAAATTCGTCGAGTCCCAGGAGCTCCCCGACGTGCCCTACGCGCACTGGGCCGAGCTGCTCGGCCTGAAGGGGATCCGGACCGACGACCCCGACGCGGTCGGTCCCCTCTGGGACGAGGCCCTGGCCAGCGATCGCCCCGTCGTCTTCGAGGTCGTCACCGATCCCGAGGTGCCACCACTGCCACCCCACATCACGCTCGAACAGGCACGCAACTTCACTTCGGCCCTGCTCAAGGGCGACCCGGCGGCACGACGTATCCTCGCCCAATCGGTGCGGCAGAAAATGCCCGGGGCGATTCCGGGGCGGTGAAGGTCGCTCAGGCGCTCAGCTCCGTGCGATCGGCCGCCCGGGCAGCGGCCACGGTCGCCTGGCCGAAGGAGATGCCGCCGTCGTTTGGAGGCAGCCGTTCCGGCACCAGCACTCGCAGGTCGGCGGCGCCCAGCAACTTGGACGTCTGCTCCAGCAGCCGGCGGTTCTGGAAGACGCCGCCGCTGAGGACGACGGTCCCGAGGTCGTGGCGGGCGGCCAGGGCGGCGGCGACCTCGGCGGTGGCGGCGGCGACGGTGTTGTGGAAGCGGGCCGCGACGATCGCCGGCGCGACGCCCTCCGCGATCTCGGCAAGCACCGCCGCCACGGTGGGCCGCGGATCGAGCTCGCCCGCCGGCGCCGCCGGCATCTCGTAGCGCCCCCGCTCGTCGGCGGCCGCCATCGCCTCCAGCTCGACCGCCGCCTGGCCCTCGTAGGTGACCCGCGTCGGCGCTCCGCAGAGGGCGCCGACCGCGTCAAACAGGCGACCCATGCTCGTCGTCGCCGGGGAGCCGATCCCGCTGCCGGCGATCTCGGCGCAGTTGCGCCAGTCGCGCGGCTCGACCGCGGAGGCGAGGGCGGCCGGCAGCTCCGGCACCTCGCCGAGGGCCTCGATCGACCAGGCGCAGGCCATCCGCCACGGCTCGCGTATCGCAGCCGTCCCGCCGGGAAGCGGGACGGGTCTCAGGTGGCCCACCCGTTCGAAGTCCCGCAGGTCGCCGACGAGCAGCTCCCCGCCCCAGACCGTCCCGTCGCTGCCGAAGCCGGTGCCGTCGTAGATCGCGCCCAGCGCCGGCCCGTCCTCCCCGTGCTCGGCGAGGCAGGCGGCGAGGTGGGCGTGGTGGTGCTGGACCGCGACCAGCTCGACGCCGGCGCGCTCGAACGCGTACTTGGTCGAGAG
Source organism: Solirubrobacterales bacterium (assembly GCA_036403715.1). Classification (GTDB taxonomy): domain Bacteria; phylum Actinomycetota; class Thermoleophilia; order Solirubrobacterales; family 70-9; genus VAYN01. The sequence continues at coordinate 99,263 of DASWQL010000020.1, read as the reverse complement.
GTACTCGGGATGCATGTCATGGGCGCAGAGCGCCGGCTCGACCGCGAAGAGCCGCTGGAAGTGCTCGATGCCCTCGCGGAACGAGCGCAGCGTCTCGTAGTTCTCGAGGTCGCCGATGTGATGGCCGACCCAGGCGCGGCGCCCCTTGGCGAGGCAGAAGGCGTTCTTCAGCTCGGCGCCGCAGGCGAGCAGCGGCCGAGCGGTCTCGACCGGCAGCTCCATGCTGCCGGGGACGAAGCCGCGCGAGCGGCGCAGCAGCAGCGGTGCAGCGGTCTTCCCGATCGAGACCGACCTGACGACCGAGTCGTCGGTGCGGATGTGGATCGGGCGATCATGGGTGAGGAAGAGGTCGGCGATCGGCGCCAGCCGCTCGATCGCCTCCTCGTCGCGGTAGGCGATCGGCTCGTCGGAGACGTTGCCGCTGGTCATCACCAGCGGCAGACCGCAGTCGCCGAGCAGCAGGTGGTGCAGCGGCGTGTAGGGCAGCATCAGCCCGACCTCGCGGGAGCGCGGCGCCACCGAGACGGCCAGGTCGGCGTCGGGATTGCGCCGCAGGAGCAGGATCGGCCGCTCGCGCGCGGTCAGCATCCGCTCCTCGGCGTCGCTGACCTGGCCCAGGGCGCGCGCCGCCGCCACGCTCGGCACCATCACCGCGAAGGGCTTGTCCTCGCGGTGCTTGCGCGAGCGCAGGGTGGCGACGACGCCCTCGTCGTCCGCCCGGCAGGCGAGGTGGTAGCCGCCCAGCCCCTTGACCGCGACGATCTTCCCCGCGCTCAGCGCCCCGGCGGCCGCCGCCACGACGTCGCCCGACTGTCCCCCGGCAGTCTCCTCGCCGCCGCCGTCCAGCAACCTCGCCCGCGGACCGCAGACCGGGCAGGCGTTGGGCTGAGCGTGGAAGCGGCGGTCGAGCGGGTCCTCGTACTCGGCCCGACACTCGTCGCACATCTGGAATCCCGACATCGTCGTCAGCGGCCGGTCGTAGGGAACGCCTTCGACGATCGTGAAGCGCGGACCGCAGTTGGTGCAGTTGACGAACGGATAGCGATAGCGACGGTCCGCGGGGTCCCAGATCTCGGCCAGGCACTCGGGGCAGGTGGCGGAATCCGGTGAGACCGGCGCCGCCGGCTCCCCGGCCGCGGCGCTGGCGAGGATGCGGAAGCCGACGTCGCCGGCGGGAGCCAGCTGCTCTGGCACGATCCGCTCGACCGAGGCCAGCGGCGGCGCCTCGTCGCCGAGCCGCTCGAGGAAACGGCCCAGCGCCGACGGGGCGCCCTCGACCTCGATCAGGACGCCGAGGGTGTCGTTCAGCACCCAGCCGTCGAGGCCGAGCTCGTGCGCCAGTCGGTAGACGAAGGGCCGGAAGCCGACGCCCTGCACGGTGCCGCCGACCCGGACCCGCAGCCGGCCGGTGGACGCGGTCACCGCCATCGGGCTACTCCACCTCCCTATTCGCTCAGCTCGATCAGCTCCAGCAGGGCGTGGTAGGCGCTCGCCTGGGCCTCCTGGATGCGGGGGATGTTCTGCGAGCGGGTCACCACGACGTGGTCGGCGAGTCCCTCGGCGGCGACCCTGCCGCCGTCGTAGCCGACGAAGGCGACGGCGACCATCTCGCGCCTGCGGGCCTCTTCCAGCGCCGCGATCACGTTGCCGGAGTTGCCGCTGGTGGAGAGCGCGACCAGGGCGTCGCCGGCCCGCCCGTAGGCGATCACCTGGCGCTGGAAGATCACCTCGGTGCCGACGTCGTTGGCGACCGCGGTGATGATCGCCGTGTCCTCGGTGAGGTCGATCGCCGGGCGGGGGCGCCGGCCCCGGACGGGCGGATAGCGGAGGTCGGCCACCAGGTCCATCGCGTCGGTCGCCGAGCCGCCGTTGCCGAGGGCCAGCAGCTTGCCGCCGGCCTCGAAACGCTCGCGCAGCTCCGCCGCGGCAGCGACCAGGACCCCGCGGCCCTCGCCGAGGGTCTGCTCGCGCAGTTCCCCCACCTCCCCCGCCTTCAGCAGCATCGAGGCGCGAACGTCGGCGATCACGGCCTCGAGGTCGCTCTCGCCCTCGGAGAGGAACGGATAGAGGAAGCTGGAGGCGCCGCTGTCATGGACCGGGCCGGCGCGGCGTCCCTCGAGCAGGCCACGGTGCTCGAAGAAGACGTGGACCGACTCCCAGAGCACGTGGTAGGCGGTCTCGACCAGCTCCTGGCGCAGGCTCGGGTCGTCGCCGTCGGGAGGCAGCTCCCACTCGGCGCCGACGCCCCGCTCGAAGGCGACGGTCAGGCAGCCGCGCTCGCGGGCCACGGCGAGGCTGTCGCGGACCTCCTCGCCGCCCTCCTCGCGAGCGCCGAAGGCGATCACGATGTCCTCGGGCTCGCCGATCAGCTCGACCTGGCCGCGCAGGGGGCCGCCGTCGCGGGTCAGGCCGATCGCGGGCAGCGCCCGCTTGCCGACGATCACCGGGTGGACGAACTCGACGGTGACGTGGCGGACGTCGGAGCGGGCAGCCGGGGAGAGGCCGACGGCGACCAGGCGACCGCCGCGCGCGAAGCGCTCGGCCATCCGGTGGCAGAGCCGCGCCAGCGTCTCGGCGCCGGCCTCGAAGTAATCGTGGTTGGCCCTGCTGCGCCGCGCCGTCAGCTCGCCGATCCGGTCCGCCGGGCTGAGGATGGGAGCGGCCATGCGCCTACGCCGCCGCCGGCGCCGCCCTGGCGACGCCCGCCAGCCAGTCGCGGAAGGCCTCGGTTCCCTCGCCGGTCCTGGCGCTGACCAGCATCCGCTCGACCCCGGGATGGACGGCGTCGAGGTTGTAGAGGAAGCGATCGAGGTCGAAGTCGAGATGTGGCAACAGGTCGATCTTGTTGACCACGACCAGCTCGCAGGCTCGAAACATCAGCGGGTACTTGAGCGGCTTGTCCTCGCCCTCGGTCACCGAGCAGACCATCGCCCGAGCGTCCTCGCCGACCCTGAACTCGGCCGGGCAGACGAGGTTGCCGACGTTCTCGATCACCAGCAGGTCGATCTCCTCGAGGCCGAGCTCGGGGATCGCCGAGCGGACCATGTTGGCGTCGAGGTGGCACTCGCCGCCGAAGCCGGAGTCGGTGTTGAGCTGGACGACGGGAACGTGGACGGCGGCGAGGCGGTCGGCGTCGATCGATCCCTGCACGTCCCCCTCCAGGACTCCGGCGCGGGCGTCGAGCTCGGGCAGGACGCGCTCCAGCAGGCTCGTCTTCCCCGACCCGGGTGCGCTCATCAGGTTGACGACCCGGACCGAGGAGCGGTCGAAGTCGGAGCGATTGGCGTTGGCGATCGTCGTGTTGGCGTCGAGCGCGTCCTCGGCGACCTTGATCTTGGTGCGGTGCATCGGGCCTCCTTCCTACATCTGTCTCATCTTCAGGTAGCGCTTCAGCTCCGGCATCTGCACCAGGACGGCGGCGGCGATCGCCGCGATCAGCAGGCCGAGCGCCGTCAGCTGCATGGCCGGAGTGATCCTGATTTCCCTCATGGCGGGCTCCTCTTCTCTTGCTTTGGCGCGGTCAGCTCGGCCAGAAGCGAGTCGACCATCTTCATTCCCTCGTCGAGGGCAAGCCGTACCGGCTCCGAGAGGTCGGCGACGACGCTCTCGTCGTCGGGGTCGATCCGGGTCAGCGGCTCGCAGCCGACCACCAGCGTCCGTGGCGGCGTGCCGCCGAGGGCGTGGACGAGCGAGAGCACGGTGACGGGATCCATCCCGTGGCCCTCGATCGGATGCGCGCCGGGCTCGACCTCGGGCTCGATCAGGTAGAGCGTGCCGGGGGCCGAGCCGCGGGGCGTCGCGTCGAGCAGGACGACGGCGTCGTAGCCGTCCTGCATCGCCCAGGCGAGGTCGATGCCGCGAATGCCGAAGTCGACCACCTCGACCCCCGCGGGCAGCTCGCTCGCCGCGAGCCGGTTCGCCAGCGCGACCCCGAAGCCGTCGTCGCCGAGGAAGACGTTGCCGATCCCGGCGACCAGCACGCGCATCTCGGGCTCCGCCGTCGCCGCGGCCTCGCCGAGCGGCTCGACTTCGGCGGGATCGAAGAAGAAGCGGTGCCCCGGCTGGCGCCGCTGCCCCAGATCGCGGCCGGGATCGTCCTCGACCACGACCGCCAGCAGGATCTGCTCCTCCATGTCCTGCTCGATCGCCTCGACGACCGCGACCTGGTCGGCGAGGGCGACGTCGAAGACGTCGCCGCCAGGAGCCGGCCGCAGCAGCACCCGGCTGCCGCGGCGGACCGCGACGCCGTCGATCTCCACCGCGTCGGGCGCCGGGCGCTCGAGCTCCTCCCAGGCGCTCATCGTTCCCTCGCCATCCCGAACTCCCGCACGGCGCCGTGCAGCCTCATCAGCTCCTGCTCGCTCAGCGCTTCGGTGCGCTCGAGGATCTCGCGAGCGCGCGGATCGCTGTCGCGCATCTCCGCCTTCTCCTCGTCGGTGAGGCTGAGGATGTTGAGGACCAGCATCTGGTCGATCTCGCCGCCGTCGAAGAGGTCCCCAGGACTCTCCGGCGCGATCCGCGGATAGTCCTCGAGGATGATCGGCGAGGCCAGCACGGTGCCGTGATCGCCGTCGGCGCCGACCAGCAGCGGCCAGAGCCCCTCGTTGCGGCAGCAGGCGGCGTCCGCGGCGAGCTCGGCCGGCGGATCGGCCTGGGAGACGAAGCGGCTGCCCTCGCTGCGCAGGACCACGTGGGTCGAGCAGAGGGTTCGCTTCAGCGCCTCGGCCCGCGTGCCGGGCTGCCAGGGAGTGGTGTTCTCGATCGTCACCGTGAGCCGCTGCAGGCCCTCCCGCAGCTGCTCGGCGCTCGCCCGCAGCGAGACCTCCAGGGCCTCCCAGCCGCGGACGATCGCTCCCTCCGCCCCGAGCTCTTCGGTCGTCTCGCCGGCGGCGATCGAGATCGGCGCCGACTCGCCCGCCGCCAGCTCGCCGAACGAGCGCGGCGCCAACGCGACCTCGCGCTCGACCGCCTCTTCCCAGGAGAGGTACCGCTGATCGCCGACGTCGAGCTCGTCGACCGGCTCCAGGCCCGTCGGCGTGCGGCGGACGACGTCGCGGCGGACGACCTGCAGAAAGCGGACCCCGGCCTCGACCCGGGCGTCGGGCTCGGCCTCGACCAGGACCTGAGTCCGCACCGTCCAGGGGTCGTCCTCGCGGCCTTCGGAGTGAGCGCGAGGGTAGACGCCGCCGAAGGTCCAGCGCTGCTGGTTCTTCAACGCCGAGCGGCGGTAGGGCCAGAGGATGTAGCCCTCGTAGAGCACCGCGTCGGCGATCGCGCGAACGGGATCGCGGGCGCTCATGAAGCCGCCTCCAGCAACGCCCGCAGCGTGCCCTCGAAGTCGGCCTCGCCGCGCCTGGCACGCTCGCGTGAGAGCCGCTCGTAGGTCTCGTCGCCGACCCGCAACCAGGCCGTGCCCGGGAAGTGCCGGTCCATCGTCTCCCTCCAGACCGAGACCGGCAGTGAGTAGGTCGCCTCCTTCTCCCAGGAGATCCGCGCCGTCTGCAGCATCCCGGCGGCGCCGGCGTAGAAGACGCTGCCGCTGAAGAGGAACTCGAGCGGGACGCCGCCGCCGGAGAGGCCGCCGAAGTAGCGCGTGGCGATCACGTCGAGGTCGTAGGTGCAGACGACCGGCAGATCGAGGACGGTTGCCCCCTCGAAGGCCGGCACCACTCGCGTCGTACGGATCCACGGCAGCGCCCGCAGGGTCGTGCTCCAGCGATCGGCGCTGCCGAAGAGGTCGGCGAGGCCGTCGAGGTCCTCGGCCTCGTAGGGACGGGCGCGGGCGGCGATCTGGATCTGGGTGTCGAGCAGCGCCGCGCGGACGGCTTGCCCGCCGACGCTCTCCACCGCCAGCCGGAAGACGATCGTCGGCACCGCCGCGTACTCCTGGGCTTGGGCGTCCTCGATCCGAAAGTCGAGCTCTGGGATCGACTCCGGTTCCGCCGCCACGTTGCGCCCGTTCATCGTCGCGCTAGCCCGGGGAGAGGTTGGGCATGCTCGGGTCGATCGGTTCCTCGTACTGCGGGTTGACGCCGGTCGAGCGCTCCGCGGTCGAGGTCCCGTCCGGTTTGTGACCGCGCTGTCGCTCGTAGTTGCCCCGTTCGTTGCCCTGCTTGATCCCCGGCGTGTGCGCGGGCAGGTCGATCGGCGGCTTCTTCTCATAGGCCATCTTCAACTCCCTCCCGCCGGGCTCGCGGCACCGGCGCTCGCTTCGGTTTCGGGCTCGGCGCTCGCCGCCGCCGCGGGCTTCGCCCGGCGGTCGAGGCCGTCGAAGAAGTCGTCGATCTCGCTCCAGACCTCCTTGCCGCCGCTGAGGCCCTTCCAGTGCAGGCGGATCGTCGCGACCAGCCGGTAGCACTCAGCGATCGGCAGCAGCCACTGGCGGCGCGCGCCGCGGGCGCGGTTGACCAGCAGCGCCTCGACGTCGGGCTCCATCCTCGGCGGCGCCGGGTTCGCGGCCTCGATCCCGCTCCAGGCCTCCAGCCCGAGCTGGGACTCGGTCGGCCCCATCGGGCTCGGGTAGAAGGCCATCGTCCGCCCCTCCTCGCTGTTGAAGAAGAAGAAGGCGATGTCGACCGGGATCCGCAGGCTCTCCCAGGCCGCGTCGGAGAGCTCGAATTCGTCCAGCCGCATGACCCGATCCGGGACGAGCTTGAAGTGACCGCCACCGGCGGCGCCGCGGTCGAAGAGCAGCGAGCAGGCCTGGCAGGCGCACATCAGCTCGCGGCTGCGGAGGTCGAGCAGGTGCCGGTGGCGCGGATCCAGCGGCGCGTTGCAGAGCTCGCAGCGCTCGTACTCGGGCGCCGCCTCCGGGCCGGGTGGTTGAGCCGCGTCAGTCACGCGCCGGCGCCGAGCCAGCTGAGCGAGGCGCGAGCGGGAGGACTGGTCAGGGACGGCGGCCATCGGCTCAGGCGGCCGCCCCGAGCGCGACCTTGACCAGGCCCGCCTCGTCGACGAGGAGCGGCAGCGGTTCGAGGTGGAGTTGAGGCTGGTCGAGGCAGCGGCCGGCGCGGAGGACGTCGTAGCGGTTGCCGCACTCACCGCAGGCCAGCGCCGTCGCCTCGAGGGCACCGCCCTCGAGCGAGGCTCCGCAGCCGGGGCAGTCGGGGCGGTAGGCGTAGACCGCATCCGCCAGGCGCAGGAAGAGGATGCTCTCTCCGGACACGTCCTTGAGCAGCGGGCCGTCACCCTGGAGCTCCGGCATCCCGCCCGCCATCGCCCACTCGGCCGCCGGCGCCGACTCGCTCGCCGCCGGCCCGGGCGGCTCCAGCTGGATCAGCTGGCCGTTGCCGCCGGGAGCCGGGGCCTCGGCGGCGACGCCCTCGGCGACGATCTCGACCACGTCCGGCGCCGCCTTGTGGATCGCGTCCTCGATCGCCAGCTTCAGGGTCACGGTCGAGGAGGGACAGCCGCTGCAGCTGCCCTCCATCGCCAGACGGACGACGCCCTCGTCGACCCCCAGCACCTCGACGTTGCCGCCGTGTGACGCGAGGTAGGGGCGCACCCCGTCGAGAGCCTCCTGCACCCGCGCCCGCAGGGGCACCGGATGCAACCCGTGCAGGAGCAGGACGTGGGAGACCAGCTCGTCCTCGCCGAGGTTCGCCGCGACCCGTCCGTCGCCATCGACCGCGGACACCTCCTCGACGATCCGCTCCAGCGCCGCGCCGTAGAGATCGAGCAGCGCGGCGACGGTCTCGTTGGCCGTCTCGCGGGCGACCCGGTCGGGCAGCGCCTCGAGCTGCTCCAGCAGGCCCTCGACCCGGCCGACCAGCTCGCGTGCGGCGACGTCGTCCATCTTCTCCGCCTCCCCTAGCCGTGCTCTCCGAACATCGGCGAGTGCACGGTCTTCAGCGTCTTGCCGTTGCCGAGGTACATGTGCACCCCGCAGGGCAGGCAGGGGTCGAAGGAGCGGACCGCGCGCATGATGTCGATCCCGCGGAAGTTCTCCGGCGAGTTTTCCTCGAAGATCGGCTGGCCCATCACCGCGTCCTCGTAGGGGCCCGGGGTGCCGTAGGAATCGGTCGGGCTGGCGTTCCACGGCGTCGGCGGATAGGGGTGGTAGTTGGCGATCTTGCCGTCGCGGATGACCATGTGGTGGGAGAGCACGCCGCGAACCGCCTCGTGGAAGCCGCAGCCGATCGCTTCCTCGGGGACATCGAAGTCCTCGAAGACTTTGGTGACGCCGTTTTTCACCTCGGTCATCGCCTTGTCGAGGAAGTGCATCGCCATCGCCGCGGAATAGGCGACGTAGTAGATCCGGGCGCGATCGCGCTCGATCGCGTTGGACCATTTCGGGATCTCCCACTTCAGCGTCTGCTCGGCCGTGTTGGGCGTTTTCGGCAGCAGGATTTCGACCCCGTCGCCGGTCGATTTGACGTATGGGGTGCCGACCTTTTTGGCCAGCGCCGTCACCCACAGCCGCGCCAGGGCGCCGCCGCCCGTGTCGAGCGCGAGGAAGTCGCCGCTGCGTTTGTCGTGCCAGCGCGGGCTCATCACCCAGGAGTACTTGCCGCCGTCGAGCTCGCGCTTCTGCGGCTGCGGAATCGTCGTCTGGTTCCACGGGTGGCGCTGGTCGACGCGATTGCCGAGCGGGTCCTGGGCGACGAACGTCTCCTCGCCCACCCAGTCCTGGTAGTAGGAGGAGCCGAGCATGATCCGGATCCCGAGGTTGATCTCGACGAGGTTGGTCGTGATCAGCTCGCCGTCGATGACGACCCCCGGGGTGACGAACATCTCTTCGCCCCAGTCGTGCATGTCGCGGTAGTCGTAGTTGACGAAGTCGGGGTTGTTGAAGGCGCCCCAGCAGCCGAGCAGGATCCGCCGCCGGCCGACCTCCTCGTAGCCCGGCAGGGCCTCGTAGAAGAAGTCGAAGACGTCGTCGTTCATCGCCACCGCCGCCTTGATGAAGTCGAGCGTCCGCAGCAGCCGGCTCATGTAGTCGGTGAACAGGGTCGGCGTCGCGACCGTGCCGACGCCGCCGGGGTAGAGGGTCGAGGGGTGGACGTGACGGCCCTCCATCAGGCAGCACATCTCGCGCCCGATCCGACTCATCTGCAGGGCCTGCTTGTAGGTGCTCCCGGTGAACGGGTTGTAGGAGCGCATGATGTCGGCGATCGTGCGGTGGCCGTGGACGTCGACCCCGGGGGCCGCGGTCTGCTCCGCTTTCGCCAGCAGCGCCGGGTTGGTGTCCTTGACCATCTGCTCGCAGAAGTCGACGAAGACGAGGTTGTCCTGGAAGATGATGTGGTCGAAGATGTACTCGGCCGCCTCGCCGAGGTTGACGATCCACTCCGCCAGCGGCGGCGGCTTCACCCCGTAGGCCATCTGCTGCGCGTAGCAGGAGCAGACCGCGTGGTTGTCGCCGCAGATGCCGCAGATGCGGCTGGTGATGAAGTGGGCGTCGCGCGGGTCCTTGCCCTTCATGAAGACGCTGTAGCCGCGGAACATCGAGGACGTCGCCTTGCACGAGGCCACTTCTTTGTTCTCGAAGTCGATCTTGGTGTAGATGCCGAGGTTGCCGATGATCCGGGTGATCGGATCCCACGACATGTCGACGAGTTTTCCCGCCTCCGCCTCGATTCTCTCTCTGGTTGCCATATCTGTGCCGTTCTCCCTTCCTAGGCCCTCTGGCCCCAGCGCGGTTCGTATCCGGTGGTCAGCTCGTCGCCTTTATGGCGCCATTTCGTCTCCTTGTTGACGGTCTTGTTGGTGATCCCGCGGAGCTTGCGGATCATCGGCCCGTAGGTGCCGCTGATCGCCGAGGAGAGGCCGCCGCCGGGAGGCGCGTCCATGAACGGCATGAACTTGTCGGGGAAGCCGGGCATCGTGCAGCCGATGCAGATGCCGCCGACGTTGGGGCAGCCGCCGACCCCGCCCATCCAGCCGCGCTTGGGCACGTTGCAGTTGACCACCGGCCCCCAGCAGCCCACCTTGACCAGGCACTTGGGCGAGTTGTAATCCTGGGCGAAGTCGCCCTGCTCGTAATAGCCGGCGCGATCGCAGCCCTCGTGCACCGTCTTGCCGAACAGCCACTGCGGGCGCAGGGCCTCGTCGAGCGGGATCGTCGGCGCCAGCCCCGCCGCCTGGTAGAGCAGCCAGGTCAGCGTCTCCATGAAGTTCTCGGGCTGCACCGGGCAGCCGGGGACGTTGACGATCGGCAGCCCGCCGGCGGAGCGGAAGTCCCAGCCGAGGTAATCGGCGAGCCCCATGCAACCGGTCGGGTTGCCGGCCATCGCGTGGATGCCGCCGTAGGTGGCGCAGGTGCCGATCGCGACCACCCCCCAGGCCTTCGGCGCCAGGTTGTCGAGCCAGTAGTCCATGGTCAGCGGTTGGCCCGTCGCCGGGTCGTTGCCGAAGGAGGTCCAGTACCCCTCGCCGTTGATGCTCTCGTTCGGGATCGACCCCTCGATCACCAGCACGAACGGTTTGTCGAGTTCGTCGTCGACCGCTTCGCGGAACGGTTTCAGGAACTCCTCGCCGCCGACCGTCGGCGAGAGCACCTTGTTGTAGAGGTTGACTTTCGGCAGCCCTGGAATCGCGCCCAGCAGCACGTCCTCGATCGAAGGCTGGCCGGCGGCGGTGACCGAGACCGAATCGCCGTCGCAGCTCATCCCCTCCGAGATCCAGAGGATGTTCACCTCGTCCACGCCACTCGGTTCGCCGTATTCGACCGCGGCCATCAGCCCACCCCTTCGCTCGTGGTTGCCATCTTCTCCTCGCTCTCCTCCAGCTCCAGCGACTCCACCTGCAGCTCCTCTCCGGCCAGCAGCTCGACGTCGACGCCGCCGCAGGCCGAGCAGGCGAGCGGAAAGCCCGCCATCGTCGTCTCGACGCCGCAGTCGCGGCAGCGCCCGCGCGCCGGCACCTGCTCCAGCTCCAGCTCGGCGCCGTCGAGCACGGTCCCCTGGCGGACCAGCTCGAAGGCGAACTCGAGCGCCGCCGGCACGACCTGGCGCAGGTGGCCGACCCGCACCTCGACCTTGGTGACGGTGCGTCCCCCGGCATGGCGCTCGCCTATCGCGACGATCGCCTCGGCTATCGAGAGCTCGTGCACCGCCGCCTCAGCAGATCCTCGGCAGGGGGTCGCCGACCAGTTGATCCATCACCCGACGGCCGCCGAACGCGGTCTCGACCAGCACCATCCCCGGCGGCTGGGTGCCCACCTCGCCGATCTCCACCGCCTGCTCGCAACCGGTCACTTCGCGCAGCGCCGCCAGCGCCTGCTCGGCGCGCTCAGGGGCGACGAAGGCGACCAGCTTGCCCTCGTTGGCGATGTACATCGGGTCGATCCCGAGCATCTCCGCCGCCGCGGCGACGGTGGGGTCGACGGGGACGTCGACCTCGCGGACGGCGATCGAGACGCCGGAGGCGCGGGCGAGCTCGTTGAGGACCGAGGCGGCGCCGCCACGGGTGGCGTCGCGCATGCAGCGCAGCGACTCGCCGGCAGCCTCGAGCAGCGCGTCGGCCGCGGGCCAGAGCGAGCGGGTGTCGGACTCGATCTCGGCGTCGAGCTCGAACTCGCCGCGGCTGAGCATGATCGCGGTGCCGTGGTCGCCGACGGTGCCGGAGACGATCACCCGGTCTCCGGGCAGGATCCCCTGCGGTGAGAGCGAGGCGCGCGGATCGATCCGGCCGATCCCGGCGGTGCAGGCGTAGAGGCCGTCGGCGTGACCGCGCTCGACCACCTTGGTGTCGCCGGTGATCACCTCGACGCGTGCCGCCTCGGCGGCGCCGGCGATCGCCGCCACCTCGGCCCGCAGGACGTCCGCCTCCAGCCCCTCCTCGAGGATCAGCGAGAGGCTCAGCGAGTGCGGCCGCGCGCCGGCGCAGGCGAGGTCGTTGACGGTGCCGTTGACCGCCAGCTCGCCGATCGAGCCGCCGGGAAAGCGCAGCGGCTTGACGACGAAGGAGTCGGTGGTCATCGCCAGGTCGAGCCCGTCGATCGCGATCACGCCCGAGTCGCCCAGCTGCTCCAGGCTCGCCGAGCCGAAGGCGGGGACCAGCAGCCCTTCGATCAGCGTCTGGGTCGCCTTGCCGCCGGCCCCGTGGGCCATCGTCACCTGCGTGTCCTTGAACTTCGGCCGCTTCGAGCGCGCCGTCTCGATGATCCCGAGGATCCGCTGCTCGCGATCGGATACGGCGGCCTCGCCGCTCATACCGCCTGCCGCTCGCGGGCGAAGCGCCCGAAGTTGTAGTAGGCCGCGCATGCGCCCTCGGGGCTGACCATGCAGGTTCCGATCGCGTGCTCGGGCGTGCAGGCAGTGCCGAACACCTTGCACTCCCAGGGCTTGATCACGCCCTTCAGCACCTCGCCGCACTGGCAGGCCTTGGGGTCGGCGACGCGCACCGCCGGCACCTCGTAGCGGAGCTCGGCGTCGAGCTCGGCATAGGCGTCGGAGAGCTTCAGCGCCGACTGGGAGATGAAGCCGAGCCCGCGCCACTCGAAGTGCGGGCGCAGCTCGAAGACCTCGGACATCACCTTCAGCGCCGGCAGGTTGCCCTCGTAGGGGACGACCCGCGTGTACTGGTTCTCGACCTCGCAGCGGCCATCGGCGAGCTGGGTGAGGACCATGTGGATCGACTGCAGGATGTCCAGCGGCTCGAAGCCCGAGATCGCGACCGGCTTGCCGTAGTCGGCGGGGATGAACTCGAAGGGCCGGGCGCCGACCACGGTGCAGACGTGGCCCGGACCGATGAAGCCGTCGAGGCGCAGGTCGGGCGAGTCGAGCAGCGCCCGCAGCGGCGGCACGATCGTCACGTGGTTGCACATGCAGAAGAAGTTGCCGACGCCCTCGGCCTTGGCCCGCTTCAGGGTCAGCGCCGTCGAGGGTGCGGTGGTCTCGAAGCCGATCGCGAAGAAGACGACCTCGCGGTCGGGGTTGGCCTTGGCGATCCGCAGCGCGTCCAGCGGCGAGTAGACCATCCGCACGTCGGCGCCTTCGGCCTTGGCGTCGGTCAGCGTCTGCGTCGAGCCCGGGATCCGCATCATGTCGCCGAAGCAGGTGAAGATGACGCGCTCGTCCCGGGCGATCGCGATCCCGTCGTCGACCCGGCCCATCGGCATCACGCAGACCGGGCAACCCGGCCCGTGGACGAACTCGACGTTCTCGGGAAGCAGGTCGTCGAGCCCGTATTTGTAGATCGAGTGCGTGTGCCCACCGCAGACCTCCATCACCTTGTAATGGCGGCCGGGCTCCACCGCGGCGAGGATCTCCGCCGTCACCGCCTTGCCCAGCTCGGCGTCGCGGAACTCGTCGACGAACCTCATGCCGGGGCTCCTCCGAGGTCCGGGGCGAGGCGGGCTATCGCCGTGCCGGCATGAACCAGGAGGACGTCGCCCGCCGCGACCGGGAGCACGAGAGCGATCTCGACCGAGCTCCTGGCGCCTTCCTGATCGGCGCAGAGCGCCAGCTGACGCCGGTCGTCGACGCGCAGCACCCCCATCTCCACAGCCTCGTCCCCGCAGGTGATGCAGCCCTCGCTGTGCTCGCATCGGGGAGAGGAGGCCATGTCTATCCCGGCGGCCTCACTCGATGACGCTCCCCTTCAGCTCTTGAAGCTCGGTCTCGTACTCGGCACCCATGCCCTCCAGCAGGCGGCGAGTCGCATCCGCCTCGGCCTCGTCGATCTTCGAGATCGCGAAGCCGACGTGGATCAGCACCCAGTCCCCCGCGGCGATCCCATCGCCGTCCTCGGCCAGCAGACCGACGTTGACGCTGCGCCGCACTCCGGCCACGTCCACCTTCGCCAGGTGGTTGGCCTCGTCGACGACTTCCAGTACTCGGCCCGGAATTGCCAGGCACATACTGCTCCGATCGTCGTTACCTCACTGCGGGGTCCGTCGAACGGTATAGCGCGGGGCGCGGGGAACTGTCAAGCGTCGGCGCGAAATCGGCCTGAACGGGCGCTATCGACACTCTTTTGCAACAACTCCTATTGACACTCTCAGGCAACAGCCTAACGTTGGGAGTAAGAGGGTTCCTCACCACCGCGGCCGCCGGCCGGGAGGTCGAGATCGAGGCGATCAGCTCAGCTCAGCGTCGCAGCCTCGCCGGGATGGCGGCGGTGATCGTCGGCCTCCACGTCGTCGGCTTCTTCCTGCTGCTGGTGGTCGTCGCTCCCAGCCGATACAGCCTCGGGGCCTCCGGAGCGTTCACCGTCGGCGTCGGCGTCGCCGCCTACACGCTGGGCATGCGCCACGCCTTCGACGCCGACCACATCGCCGCGATCGACAACAGCACCCGCAAGTTGATGGGCGAAGGCAAGCGCCCGCTCAGCGTCGGCTTCTTCTTCTCGCTCGGCCACTCGACGATCGTCTTCGCCCTCGCCTTCCTCTTCGCCCTCGGGATCAGGGCGCTGAGCAGCCAGGTGGAGAGCGGCGGCTCGACCCTGCACGACGCCGGCGGCTGGATCGGCACCGGGATCTCGGGCACCTTCCTCTACGTCATCGCCGGGCTCAACATCGCGATCCTGGTCGGGATCCTCCGGACCCTCGGCGAGATGAAGCGGGGTGCCTACGACGAAGCCGAGCTCGAGCGGCAGCTCGACAACCGCGGGCTGATGAACCGCTTCTACCGGCGCTTCACCAAGACGATCGACGAGCCTTGGCAGATGTACCCGATCGGGGTGCTGTTCGGCCTCGGCTTCGACACCGCGACCGAGGTCGGGCTGCTGTTCCTCGCCGCCGCCGGGGCGGGCTCCGGGCTGCCCTTCTACGCGATCGTCTGCCTGCCGGTCCTCTTCGCCGCCGGGATGACGCTGTTCGACACGATCGACGGCTCGTTCATGAACTTCGCCTACGGCTGGGCCTTCTCCAAGCCGGTGCGGAAGATCTATTACAACCTCACGATCACCGCGCTCTCGGTCTTCGTCGCCCTGGCGATCGGCTCGATCGAGATCGCCGGGCTGCTGGCGCAGAAGCTCGGCCTCAGCGGCGGCGCCTGGGACCGGGTCGCCGCCCTCGACCTCAACACGCTCGGCTTTCTTGTCGCCGGCGTCTTCGTCCTCACCTGGGTCCTGGCGCTGGCGATCTGGCGCTTCGCCGGCATCGAGGAGCGCTGGTCGGCGAGCATCGACCGGCGATGACCGATCGCGTCCAGACGCCGCCGCTGGCCTTCGAGCGGATCGACCAGGTCTACGCCGCGCTGCGCGGCGCCGGCCATCGGGTGACGACGCCCTGCCGCCTCGTCGTCGAGGCGCTCTTCGCCGCCGAAGGCCCGGTCTCCGCCCAGCAGATCGCTCGCGAGGCGGGCATGCCGGAGTCGGACCCGAGCTCGACCTACCGCAACCTCGAGCGCCTCGAGAGCCTCGGCGTCGCCAGGCACGTTCACCTCGGCCACGGCCCCAGCCTCTACGTGCTGGTCGGGACCGGTGCGCGCGAGTACCTGCTCTGCGAGCGCTGCGGCCGGGTGCGGAGCGTCGAGCCGAGCGAGCTGGACGGCATCCGCAAACAGATCGAGGACCGCTTCGGCTACCGGCCCGAATTCGGCCACTTCCCGATCGTCGGCCTCTGCTCGGAGTGCCTTGCCGGCTGAGCGCCCGCAGCTCCCAGCTCCGCGACCGACTTCTGCCCCATCCCGCTGTGGTCTAAGTCGCAGGCGGCGTGGCTCAGGTGGCGGTGTCCTCCACGAAGCCCGGGCGACGTATCTCCGGCTGCCACCGGGTGGTCCCCTCCCCGTCCGCCGCGGCGGCGAAAACCCCCTCGATCGGCGCCTCGATCTCGGTGGCTGCAGACCTGGCGATGGTGCCCATGGCGGCAGCCTACGGCAGGCCGGGAATCGGCCTACTGCCTGATGTAGAGCTATTTCCAACAGGAGGCAGCGTGGCGGCGCAGATGCAGGATCCAGGCGAGCCGTTCGCCGACCGGCGTGATGCCGGCCGACAGTTGGCGGAGCGGCTGAGGCACCTGGCGGCCGAGAAACCGGTAGTGGTCGCCCTGCCGCGCGGGGGCGTGCCGGTGGCGAAGGAGATCGCCGACGCCCTCGACGCGCCGTTGGAGATCCTCGCCGTGCGCAAGCTCGGGGCCCCGTTCAACCCCGAGTATGGGATCGGCGCCGTGGCCGAGGACGGCACCTACGTGGTCGACCCCGACGCCGTCGCCGTGCTGCGGGTCAGCCAGGACGAACTCGACGCGATCGTCGCCGAGGAGGTGCGCGAGCTGGCGCGCCAGGTGCGCGCCTTCCGCGGCGACCGTGCGCCGCTCGACCTCGAGGGACGGACGGTGATCGTCGTCGACGACGGCGTCGCCACCGGCCTCACCGACACGGCGGCGCTGCGGGCGGTGCGCCGCCGGCGCCCAGGTCGGGTCGTCCTCGCGGTGCCGGTCTGCGCCGCGGACACGCTCGAGCGGCTGCGGGCGGAGGCGGACGACGTCGTCTGCCTGCGGGCGCCGCAGCTGCTGCGCAGCGTCAGTCAGTGGTACCGCGATTTCTCACAGGTCAGCGACGAGGAGGTGCTCCATGATCTCCGACTCAGAGCGGACGCTGCAGCGTGAGGCGCAGCCGCTGACCGGCTCCGACCGGGACTACGACGGGCTGCTGCAGCTGATCGGCGACGCCGGCGTCGTCCTGCTCGGCGAGGCCTCCCACGGGACCCACGAGTTCTACCGCGAGCGCGCCCGGATCACCCGCCGGCTGATCGAGGAGCTGGGCTTCCGCGGCGTCGCGGTCGAGGCGGACTGGCCCGACGCCTACCGCGTCAACCGCTACGTCCACGGCGCCTCCGAGGACGCCGATGCCGAGGAGGCCCTGCGCGGGTTCCGCCGCTTCCCGACCTGGATGTGGCGCAACGCCGACGTGCTGGACTTCGTCGGCTGGCTGCGCGCCCACAACGAAGAGAGCGGCTTCGAGCGCGGCGCCGGCTTCTACGGCCTCGACCTCTACAGCCTCTACGCCTCGGTCGCCGAGGTGATCGCATACCTGGAACGCGTCGACCCGCCCGCCGCCGAGCGGGCGCGCGAACGCTACGCCTGCTTCGAGCCGTTCGGCAGCGAACAGGCCTACGGCCGCGCGGCCGGCCTGGGAATCAGCGACTCCTGCCGCGAGGGGGCGATCGCCCAGCTGACCGAGTTGCAGCGACTCGGCGACACCTACCTGCGGCGTGACGGGATCGCCGCCGAGGACGAGCAGTTCTACGCCGAACAGAACGCCCGCCTGGTCGCCGACGCCGAGGAGTACTACCGCGCCATGTTCGACGACCCCGCGGGCTCCTGGAACCTGCGCGACCAGCACATGGCGGACACCCTCGCTCGCCTGGTCGACTATCTGGGCGGCCACGGCGAACCGGCCCGGCTCGTGGTCTGGGAGCACAACTCGCACATCGGCGACGCCCGCGTCACCGACATGAGTCGCCGCGGCGAGCTCAACGTCGGGCAGTTGGCGCGCCAGCACTGGCACGACGACGTCGCCCTGGTCGGCTTCACGACCTACTCCGGGACCGTGACCGCGGCCTCCAACTGGGACGCGCCGGCCGAGCGCAAGCGAGTCCGACCGGCGCTGGAAGAGAGCTACGAGGCCCTCTTCCACCAGGTCGGCGAGCGCCGCTTCCTCCTCGACCTCGTCTCCGGCGGCGCCGCCCAGGCGCTCGTCGAGCCCCGGCTCGAGCGAGCGATCGGCGTCATCTACCGCCCGGACACCGAGCGTCTCAGCCACTACTTCTACGCCCACATGGCGGGTCAGTTCGACGCCCTCGTGCACATCGACGAGACCAGGGCGGTCGAGCCCTTGGAGCGGACCCCCGGCTGGGACGTCGGCGAGCCTCCGGAGACCTACCCGAGCGCGCTGTGAGAGCTTGCTCGAAGCAGGTGCCGTCGACCACGAAAAGGAGGCTCGAGTGCCTGAAGCGACCATCACCCTCTCCCTCTCGAAGCCCGACGCCGAGGTCCTGCTCGGCGTGCTTTCGTCCGAGCGCTACAACCCCGAGGTCGAAGCGGTCTGCGACGCCGTGCGAAGGCAACTCGACGAGAAACTCGCCGATGTGAGCTGACTTGGAAAGGAGATGCCGATGAACATCGGGACCCTGGGAACAGGCCGCGTCGCCAGTACGCTCGCCGGCGGCCTGGTCGAGGCCGGTCATACGGTGACGCTGGGATCGCGCCGGCCAGAGGCCGTCGAGGACTCCCCGTTCCCTGTCGCCGACCAAGAGGAAGCGGTCCGCTCGGCGAGCCTGGTGATCAACGCGACGCCGGGTCGGGTCTCGGTGGAGGTCGTCAAGGCGATCGGCCCGGATGCCTTCGCCGGCAAGGTGCTGCTCGACGTGGCGAATGCTGTCACCGCGGACTTCGACCTCGTCTACCCGAACAGGAGCGTCGCCCAAGCGCTCCAACAGGCCCTGCCCGAGGCCCGGGTCGTCAAGAGCCTGAACACGATGGCGGCTCCGCTGATGGTCTCCCCGCCGACGATCCCGCCCAGCAACGTCTTCGTCTCCGGCGATGACGCGGAGGCAAAGGCGACCGTGTCCGGCCTGCTGGAAGACCTGAGTTGGACGTCCGAGTCGATTCTCGACCTCGGCGGGATCGAATCCGCCCGCGGCCCCGAGCATTACTTCCTGCTCTTCCTGGCGGTGAGCCAGGCGACCGGCTCGCCGCTCTTCAACATCCACATCGTTCGCCAGCAGGACTCGCTGTAGTCGAGCGAAATCGGTGGTTCCCGGTCTGAGCGCCCGCGGCCCCAACATGAATGTCGAGGATCTCCTAGCGCTCGCAACCGCGGATCGAGTCAACCCCGGGGCCGCCTCGACAGGTATCGAAGCCGAGTCCGCCGCGAAGACGGTCAGCGCCTGGTCCCCCCTTGAGCAGGTCGCGGCCGGCGCCCCCTTTGAGGACATCCGGTCCGCCGCGGCCGAGCAGACGATCTCTGCCGGCGCCCCCGAAGACCCGATCGGCGGCGGTTCCGGCACCGACGTAGTCGCTCCCGGCGCCGGCGCAGACGAGGTCTTTGCCGGCCTGCGAAACGATCCTGTCGTCGCCGGCCAGGGCGACGATGACATCCCGTCCGCCGGTGCCGACGAGAAGATCGTCAGCTGCGGTTCCGGTGATCGTCGCGGGAACCCCACGGCAACTCGCGGCGCCGAGGACACGGGTCGTCGCGGTCGCCTGGTTGTTTTTTGCAGCCGGGTCTCTCTGGTCTCCCTTGACCGAGGCCGTGTTGGTGATCGTGCCGGCGGTACGGGGGACGACGGCGATGGTCACGGTCGCCGGGGTGGCGTAGTCGATGCCGGCCGCGGCGAGCGAACCGAGGTTGCAGGAGACCTTCCTCCCCTGTTGGGCGCACTGGCCCATGGTCGCCGTCGCCGAGACGAAGTCGACCCCCTTGGGCAGGGAGTCGCTGACGACGACACCGGTCGCTGCGAGAGGACCGAGGTTTTCAACCTCGATCGTGTAGGTGAGAGTGGATCCGATCCGGACGGGGTCCGGGCTGTCGGTCTTGGTGATCCTGAGGTCGGTCGAGCCGGTGGACGGTGCTGCCGAACCCACGGCGGCGAATGCAAAGCCGGCGATGGGCAGCACTGCGAGAAGCCACGCGAAACGCCCCGCTCGCCTACGACCTGAATTGGTCGAAAGAAGCCGTCTCATCGGAGATCCTTTCCGTTGATCGTTGTCTTCCGGTCGCCTGCGACAAGGATCAGGCTCGGGACTGGAAAGCCTTTCCCTGTCAGTTGAAACGCCGGCGGGCCCCAACTGTCAGGAGCTACCTCGGACGTTGGCGAGCCCCGGCATCGCCAGGCGCCAGGGCCACCGAGCGTCGGCGCCGATGCGCTCTATCGGTCGCCAGGATCCGCCAAGTGCTCGATGAAGACGTCCGAGCCCGGAAAGACCTCGGACTCATGACCGTCGGCCCAGCGGACGAGGTAGGGCGGCGCTCCATGCTCGCCGAGCACCTTCTGGATCTCGCCGTCCCGCTGCGGGTCGCCTTGGTGGCGGCCCTTGACTACCAAACGATCACCGGGGTGGGCGTGGAACGTCGAATCGTCAGCCGAACCCATCGTGTCCTCTCAGGCCGTGGGTATCAATGGTCCCGCGGATCGGCGAAAAGCGCAACCGTGAGGGGCGCCGACGCGCGCGTCAGCCGTACAACTCCCGGCGCGACTGCGCCAGGTAGGAGGTCTGGGCGCGCCGGAGGTGCCGGACACGGCGTCCTAGGCTCCAGCTCCGCAGCCGAGCGGCGACATCACTCCCATCTGGGCTTAATGTCGGGGTCCAGAATCGTCGGTGCCAATGTCGGCTCTCCGTCGCATCGCAGCGTCGCCGGCGTTGCTCGCGCTATGCGGGATCGTTGCGCTCGGCGCCGTCCTCCGATTCGCGACGCTCGACCTGCAGAGCTACCGCTACGACGAGGCTGTGACCGTCGGCAGGGTCCTCCATCCGAGCCTGTTCTCGACCTTCTCCGCGGTCTCTCACAGCGAGTCGACGCCACCCCTCTATTACGTCGGCGCCTGGCTATGGTCGCGTCCCTTCGGCACCGGCGAGCTCTGGATGCGCTCGCTCTCGGCGCTGGTCGGCACGGGGTCGATCCTCGCGATCTACTTCGCTGCCTTGGCACTGCCGCTGCCGCGCCGTGCGGGATTGGTCGCGGCGGCGCTCGTCGCGGTCAGCCCGGTGATGGTCTGGTTCTCCCAGGACGCCCGAGCCTACGCGCTGGTCTTCCTGCTGACGGCGCTCTCCTTCCTCTTCTTCGCCCGCGCGCGCCGGCGAGTCGGTCGACATGACCTGCTCTGGTGGGCCATCTTCTCCTCGCTGGCGATAGCGACCCACTACTTCGCGGCCTTTGTGGTCGCCGCCGAGGCGATACTGCTGCTCCTCGGTCCGAACAGGCGGGGCGCCATCGTCGCCGTCCTCGCGGTCGCTGTGGCGTCCGCCTCGCTGGCGCCGATCGCCCTTCGCCAGGCCGAACACAACCACGCCGGCTGGATCGGCCAGGAGCCGATCGGAGAACGTCTCGAACGAGCGGGCGCGAAGCTGGTCGGGGCCGACAACGGCGACGAGCACGGCGCCCGCCAGGCCGGCCCGATCCCGCTCGTGGTGCCGGCCGCGCTCGCGCTCGCGGCGATCGTGCTGTTGCTGTTACTGGCCGATCCCGGCGAGCGCCGGACCGCCGGCCTCGCGGCGCTGGTCGGCGGCGGCGCCGTTGCCGCTCCGCTGCTGCTCGCCGTACTCGGCGTCGACTTTCTCGACGGTCGCAACCTGCTGCCGGCGTTCGTGCCGCTGATCGTCCTGCTCGGCGCCGGCTTCGGGCTCAGGCGAGCCGGGACCGCGGGCCTCGCGCCGGCGGCAGTGCTCTGCCTCTGCTCCCTCGTCTTCACCCTCGAGATCGACCGCCTGCCGCGGCTGCAGCGCGAGGACCTCCGCAACGCCGCCGCCGAGGTCGGCGCGCTCGGACCGCAGAGCGCGGTGGTGACCAGCCGCTACTCCGCCGGCCAACCTCTTCTTTATTACCTCGACGCCCGCTTTGCGCAACGCTCGCTGCCGCCCTTGCGCGAAATCGATCTCGTCGGCTCGAGCAGCGCCGGGCGCAGCGCCGGCCGTCTCCTCCCCCCCGCTTTTCGCCTGGTCGATTCGAAGCCGGTTTCCTACGAATTCACCCTGACGCGCTTTCGCTCCCCGCGGCCGGTTCGGGTTTCGCTGAGCGCCCTCGAGCGGGGTGCGCTGATCGGTGGCGGCCGGAGCGCTTCCGTGCTGATCTCGCCTTCGGCTTCGACCGGACCGGCTCCAGGGCGTTGATGCTCGAGTAGCCGACCAGATAGATGCGCCGACCGTCGGAGATCACCGGCGTGTAGGTGCCGGTCTTGTAGTGGAACACCTTGTGACCGGTCCGCATGTCGTAGCCGTTCGTCTTGCCGTTGCTGAACTCGGCCACGTAGACGATGTTGCCGATGGCCGAGAGCGAGCCGACCACCTGGCCGCCGGCGGAACGGGACCAGCGCGTTTCGCCGTCCTTCGCGTCGAGCGCATAGATGTTGCCGTCGAACGAGCCGACGTAGACCGTGGGTGGAGTGCTCGGAGTGCTTGCGACAGTGGGGCCGGAATAGACGTAGCCGCCGGTCGAGTGGGTCCAGGCCAGGGTCCCGTCCCTCTGGTCGTAGCTGTATACGCGACCGTCGTTGTTGCCCGCGTAGACGCGCCCGAAGGCGACGGCCGGCGTCGAGTAGAACTCGCCGGTGGCGCCCAGCCCTGGGCCAAGGGATCCGCTCTGCCAGATCAGCTTGCCGTCGGAGGCCCTGACGGCGTTCATGTAGCCGCCGTAATCGCCGACGTAGAGGACGCCGTGACGGAAGGCGGGGGCGGACTTGACCGGTCCCCCCAGCTGCGTCGCCCAGCGCACGTTGCCGTTGCGGGTGCTGAGGGCGAAGAGCTCGCCGTCTTCACAGCCGAAGTAGAGCGTGTGGCCGAGGACGAGCGGAGAGGACTCGGCGCGCCCGGGCAGGCTGCGTTTCCAGAGGATCTTGCCCGTCTTGGCGTCGAGTTTGAGGACGTGGCCGGGCACGAGGTTGACGATGTAGATGCGACCGCGGGCGTAGGCGGGCGAGGAGGCGTTCAGGCGCCCGATCCGCCGTTCCCAGAGGACCTTGCCGCTGTCCGCGTCGAGGGCGAAGGCGTTGCCGCTGTTGTTCACCGCGTAAAGCCGGCCGTTCGCGTAGATCGGCGGGAACTCCAGCAACGGCCGCTCCGTGTAGTGCCAGAGCAGCCGGTACGGCGGCTTCACCCCCTTGGCCGGCAGGTAGCGGGTGCGAGCCGGGTTGAGGCCGAACATGGACCAGTTCACGGTCTTCGGCTTGGGAGGTGGCGGCGTCGGTTTCTGCGGCGTGAAGGTGGCGCTGGGATTGTGGACGTCCGGCGGACGCTTCAGCAGTTGATAGCCGACCGCGATCCCGGCGACCGCCAGAACCAGGCCCACAAGCAGCCCGATCGCCACTCGCCGCCGCTCGCGCCAGAGACGGGCAGGATGCAGCAGAAGCGCAGCGGCGCCCCGAATTCTCCGTCTACCGGGTTTGCCGTCAGTCACGCGATCGAGCAGCGGGATCGGTCTCGGCGATCACGGCTGCGGCCGGCCGCGGCCGCGGCCGTCAGGCACGGATGGTGGATCCCGGGGTCGACAGAGCAAACGATGCGCAAAGTATGCCGACGCCGCCTAAGGCAAACGTTAGGGCGCGAAGGCGTTGTCGCAGCCGGATCGTTCGGCCGCGACAACGCCCGGGCGCGCTCAGCCCTTCGGAATGCAGGTGCGGAGCACTTCGGCTTTGGCCTTGGTGCCGTCGCTGAAGACCGCTTCGCCGCGGGCCTGGACCTTTCCGTCCGGGCACTTCAGCGTCAGCACACTGACCTTCTTGCCCTTGTAGGTGTATTCCTGGTCGATGGTCAGGCTGAAGTACTTGACCGAACCGCTGCCGCCGGCGATCTTCGGAATCGTGGAGACCGCTTCGGTGCCGTAGCGGCCACGGTGGATCTTCTTGATCTTCACGGTGGTGACGATCGCGGCCGGGGTCGGCACGGTGATGTATGCGTGGATGAAGAAGGTCGTCACGCCACCCGAGGTGCCGCCGTTGAAGGCGAGCAACCTGCTTTTGACCGGTATCGGTGGCTGTTCGGGGAAGGCAATCTCGACGTCGGTCCTGCCGGTCCCGATCAGCGCGTCGCCGCAGATCGCCATTGCGTGTTCCGTGTCCTGGGACTGGAGCTCGCCCGCTTTGCATTTGCGATAGCCCTTCGTGCTGACGGCGCCGTTCTTGTCCGTTTCGATGATGAATTCCTTCAGCGCCGGAGGGTGCGTCCCGTCGAGGGTCTTGATTTCGCCGGAGACGTCGAAGGCGATCGGCGTCGGCTTGGTCTTCGAGAGCGCCTTCGGACTGAAGCCGCCGTTGAAAGTGAGTTCCAGGTTTCCGGTTCGGACCTTGACCGGCTTCTCCGCAGCGGCGATCCCGGCGACTGCCAGGACGACCAGCACGCCGACTACGCCGACACCGGCCATCGTGCTTGAGAGGCGCTTGCCTCGAATCGTGTTCATCGCTCCCCTTTCTCACTCCCCCGCGACTGAATGGACCAACTGCCCTGCGAAGCCACCCTAAACCAGCACGTTCCAAAATAGAACTCCTTGAATAGCCAAGGGCCTCGACGACGGCCCGGCTCGCAACCGGAGAGGATGTGTAGATGCCCCAACCCCGCCGCCAGAAAAAACGCACCGAGCCCGTCAACTATGGCTGGGTGATCTCGTTTGGCTGCAAGCCCGCCGGGAAGCTCCGGCGCCTCAAAGTCGACACCGACCCGGCCGCTGACACGAGGCCGATCGAAGTTCCCTGCGTCTGCGGTGAGGTCCACCGTGTGACCGTCTCCCCGTACCGACGTCGGCGCTCCGCCGATGAACCGTTCGACCTCGAGGTCGGCTCGCTGGACGAGCTGCGCTGACGCTCGAGAAGAGCCCGCTTCCCCAGGCCCGATCGCCGGCCTGGACCAAGAAAGGGGAGCTTCGTCCGCCCTGCCCGGTGCAGCGGCGAAACAGGCGCCAGGAATCGTCTCGGGCTACCAATCGGAAGTCCGAGGGAGGTTGGGCGGATCCGTAGTGGACCCTCGCCCCCTGGCTTGCGGGAACGACGAAGTAGCCCTTGGCAGACCTTTCGCCTTCACCGGCGAGCGCGAAGGCGTCCGGGCGAAGCCCCAGCCAAAGGCCGAGGCGCGGAACAGCCTGTACGCCTGGCACGGATATCGGCTCACAACCGGCGACGAAGTCTCCGGAGTCGGCCAGTCGGTGCAGGTCCGAGCCGATCTCCCTTTCTTCTTCCAGCACGCTGATCACCTGAGCCAAGTCGCCCTCCTGCCGTGGGGCCGACGCTACGAAGGCGATCAGAAGCACCCCGGCGATCACCTGCCAGCGGCGGCGCCAGACTCTCTGCTCCGGCCCGAGAAGCCGCCAACCGAGCAGCGCCACTGCGCAGAAGACGCAGAGGAGCGCAGCGCCGAGCATCATGTACCGCGAGATGATCGCCAGGCCGGCGCTCGCCAGGATGGCGAAAGCGATCCCTGCGATCAGCAGCGCCGCAAGCGGCATGGTCGACCGCCGTCGCAGGAAGACGAATGCGAGGCAGATGCCAACAGCTGCGACCAGCAGGCCGGCCTCCCCGGTGGTCTGCACGAGTTCGTGAGGCGAGTAGGTGATGAGTTCCAAGGGGCCCGTGTGCCGGCCGAGGATCTCGACGGTGTCGCGAGTGGCGGTGAACGAATAGAGCGGTTCGCCTGCGGTCACCAGGTCGAATGCCGCCCATGCCAGCGGCGCCACAACGGCGAGCGCCGCCAGCTCGGCGAACCGACCCCGCGAGACCTCACGCCGGCGGCGCAGCGCCCGGCCTCCTCGGTCGGGATCGCGCTCGAGCAGCAGGTACGCGAGATAACCAAGGGAGAACAGCCAGGCCTCCGGGCGCAGCAGTCCCGCCACTGCCAACAGCGCCAGCACCGGCCGGCCCGCCCGCGATCGGCCGCTCTCGACCAGAAGCGCCGCCAGCACCAAGGCGATGTAGGGAAGGTCGACGAAGGCTCGTAGACCGTTGCTCAGAAAGGGCACCCGGGTGAGCACCAGCACCGCGGCCACCCCGCCGATCCCCCGATCGAACCAGAGCGCACCGAGCCGGTAGACGAGATAGGCGACTGCGGCCAGCGCCAGATAGGCGAGGATCGTCGTCGCGGTCGTGGCGCCGATGGCCCCCAGCGGCGAGACCACGACGCCCCAAGCGTCGGCCAGCGGGTGCGGCGTCGGCGTGCGCGGGCCGTAGAACGGCCCGCTTCCACCAGCGAGTTCATTCCCCCAGAGCAGGGCATAAAGCGTGTCGTAGTTCGGCGCCCCGACAGGAAAGAGCAGCCAAAGGGAGGTTGCCAGGGCGATGACCCAGAGCAGCGGCTTGGTTCTGGCGCCGACCACAGCCGCAAGCCTCCCACAGTTACATCGAAATCCGTTAAGTGACTGCCTTCACCTCACGCCAGGTCAAGAGTCGGCCACTCTGGCGATCGATCACCTTGAGGCGAACCGCCCGCAGCCCGTCACTGACGCTGAGCACCGGCACGTCGTGAAAGATCTGGTTCTGATCGTGGGCGCGCTGAAGGTTGTAGTTGGGGATCTTGGCGCTGAGATGGTGAACGTGATGAAGGCCGATGTTGCCGGTGAAGAACTGGAGGAGCTTCGGGAGCTTCAGGTAGGAGCTCCCCCGCAGAGCAGCATCGGCGTAGCTCCATTGATCGGAGCTCTCCCAGTAGACGTCCTCGAACTGATGCTGGACATAGAACATGAAGACCCCCAGAGTGCCGGCGAGGACCGCCGTCGGGATCTGCACGAGCAACCATGCCTGCAGGCCGACGACCGAGGCGATCGCCCCGACCATGAGCGCCAGGACGAGGTTCGTGACGATCACGCTGCGGCGCTGGCGCGGGCGCATCTTCTTCGACCAGAGGCGCGGCCCGATCATCAGCGACCAGATCGGTCCGATCCCGAACATGACCACCGGATTGCGAAAGAGCCGGTAGCCCAGCCGCGATTTCCAGGGGCGGGCGAGGTACTCCTCGACCGTCAGCGTCGCGATGTCTCCTGTCCCCCGCCGGTCGAGATCTCCGGAGCTACCGTGGTGGACAGCGTGATTGTGGCGCCAGTTCGCGAACGGCTGGAAGACCAGCAACCCCGCGAATCTGCCCACCCATCGGTTCGCTCCCTTGCCCGGCAGGAAGGAGCCATGGGCGCAGTCATGGAAGACGATGAAAGTCCTCAGCAGGAAGCCCGCCGCCGGAACAGCGAGGGCAAGGGTGATCCAGACCGAGATCTCGAGACAGAGGTACATCGCCACCGAGATCGCGAGATAGGGCACCACCGAGGTCGCCAGATCGACGATGCCGTGGCGCAGCGATGCTTGCTCGTGCCCGACGACCGCCTCGCGCCAATAGAGGCGATCGAGGCTCGGCTCGATATCCGGTAATGGGGGAGTCGGTGGCAGCACGGCGCTCAAGCCGGGGACCGTATTGGTTCGACCTAAAGCCCAGTTTTAGAAGGCAGGATCGCCCGTGCGGTCGGGGTCTGCGCCGCGGCGCTCTTCCTGCTGCGACGTCAGGCAGGCGCGGTGCTCTAGGAGCCGGCCGCGCTCAGGGCTTGGCCGGCCGGTTTGCGAACGGCTGGTAGGCGCGGCACGGCTCCCCCCGCAGGCCCGGGCATGGCGGCAGGTCGGTCGGCACACTCAACCCCGGCACGACGGGTAGCAAGAGGTTCGAGGGCCTGTCCTTCGCGTAGGCGATCGCGACCTTGGCGCTGCCGTTCGGCTGCGTTTGAGCGAATGCCCAAATCGGCTGGGTGCCGTTGGGAGCGGCGATCGTCAACCGGATCCGCGAGCCGGCGCGATAGGCGTGACCCTCGTAATAGAGCGGGATCGTGACCTTGACGAAGCGGTTGGCCGGAAGCGGGGACACGTCGGATTCCCGCAGGCTCAGTACCGGCTCGAGCCGGGTGCTCTTCTGAGGATCGAGCTTGCGCTCGTTCCCCCGCACCCAGCCGTTCTGCACGAACGTCTCCTTGCCATCGGGCCTGACTTCGCTGATCGTCGCCTGAAGGTCGACGTTGGGAGCCGAGGAGCGGACCCACACGTGCACCGCTCCGGCTCCGATGACCGTCGTGTTCCGAGCCAGCGGAGCGGTGAGGTAGGAGACGGCGCTGCCCGGCGGGTTCTGCGCCCATTCGTATTTGGGCGTGGCGGTCCAGAGGCCACCGGAGCCGGCGGCGGTGTCGCCGCTGAAGTCCGTGGCAGGCAGGGCGCGCGCGTTCCAGGTGAACCGATCGGCATGCGAGCCGGCGGGGGGCTTCTTGCGCAGCCTGCCACCGGGCGAGAGGTACCAGGCCTTGGCTTTGGTGCCCGGGACCGGGAATTCGTCGAAGGACCGTTCGAAGCCGGGATAGGGCTGACCTGGCGAGGAGCCCCCCGCACCGTTGTCGAACGGGACACGGATCTGCTTCAGGCCTTCGTAAGCGGCCAACGCCGATTCGTAGGTCGGCTGCAGTTGGACGGGATCGGGAGGCAGCGTGACGCCCGATATCCCCATCGCTTCCTGGTAGATCAGCGGCGCGGCGGCGTGGATGGGGGCTGCGTGCAGGATCGGCGCCTGCTTCGCGACGAAGAGCTCGAGGAAGTCGTACCAGCGGTTGAAGGTCGCGGGATCGAGCGAGTCGACATGCGTGCCGTTGGTGAACGTGAACCACTTCCGTCGCGTTCCGGTGAAGTGCTCGGCGAGGTCCGGGCAGTGTCCGCCGGTCTGCTCGTCGGTCCACTGACAGGCCATGAAGGTCGGCACGTCGATCTTGTGGACGAAGGTGATCGGCGCCAGCGGATCGGCGACTTCGGGCTTGTAATGGCTGTTTTCTTCGATCTTCGAGAGAAGGTCCACCGCTTCGGGATGCAGGGCCTGATTGGCCGCGCAGGTCTGATCGCCTTGCTGGATGCGCTTATACGACCATTCCTGGCCCCCGCCTGCGGACGCCGCTTCGGCGTCGTGGACCCGCTCCTTGGCCCATTCGACCGCGAACCCGGTGTTGAGGATGCCGCCCGGAAAGAGCGTCGTCTGGGTGTTGTCGATCACCGACAGCGGCGAGATCGCGGCCAGGTCCGGTGGCCTCGTCGCGGCGGTGAAGAGCTGGCTGATCCCGCCGTAGGAGATCCCCATCATCCCGACCTGGTGGTGCAGGACCCACGGCTGCTGCGCGATCGTCTCGACGACGTCATAGCCGTCGAGGTTCTGCAGCGGCTCGAAGAAGTCGTAGGCGCCGCCCGAGCACCCGGTGCCGCGCATGTTGACGTCGACCACCGTGAAGCCCATCAGGTTGGCGAGGATCGATATTCCATTCTGCGGCCCCGCCGGGTCGGCATACCCGTAGCCCGAGTACTCGATCAGGGTCGGCGTCGGACCGGTGGGAATCGTCGGCAGTTCGCCGACAGGCAAATTGGACATAGGGCCGAGTGGAAGCGTCGGAAGTTCGGCTCCGGGAACGGCTTCCGTCACGTCCTGCGGGGGATGGACGTCGATCGCCAGCTTGATGCCGTCGCGGGTGGTCAGGTATCCGTATCCGCTCGAAGGGATCGACTGGTTGTAGAAGTCGGTGGTCGGCGGCGCGGGCCTGGTCGAGAGAACCCGCAGGGGTCCCGATTTCGGACCCCCGGAGGCGAGGCCGACGCGGTACCCGCCCCCCGGCGCCACCTTCCGAAAGAGAACCCCGCCGAGGGGGTCGGAGCTCTTCGACGCGACCTCCTGGCCGCCGCTGTCGTACAGAGACACCCGAGCCCCCGGGGTCACCCCCGTCGCATAGACCTGCTCGACGCTCCCGTGCGCTTCGAACGAAGGGGCCTGGTCGGCAGCACCAGCGAGCCCGGGGACAAGCAGCAAGACGAGCAGGCCACAGCCGAACGCCATCCACTCCAGCGCCGTGCGCCGGCGTCGCCGCCCCTCGAGAGGTGTTGCCCTACCCATAATTGGGTAGTTCTATCACGCCGCCGGCCGGCCGAGAGCGCGACGAGACCCTCTAGCGCTGCAGGGAGGCGGGCGAACTCCCGACTCGGGAAGCGTGTCGGCTGGACGATGACGAGACCGTGGTGCTCGCGGTTGCTGTCACCTCGGGTTGAGGTCGGCGGCGGCTTTCGACCAGGCACAGCGACCGGCGACGTAGGTCTGGCTGACCAGCGGCACCCCGGGCCGGTAGGCGAAGTCGATCGGCGAGGAGGCGTCGAGAAGGATCGCGTCGGCCCGCGCGCCGATGGAGAGGACGCCGAGATCGGGGCGCCGGAGGCTGGTGGCGCCCCCCAGGGTCGCCGCCTGCACAGCCTCGTCGACCGTCATCCCCATCTCCCGCACCGCCAGGGCGATGCAGAACCCCATCGAGGTGGTGTTGCTGGAGCCGGGATTGGTGTTCGTCGCCAACGCCACCGTGGCGCCGGCGTCGATGACGCGACGCGCCGAGGGGTACGGCTGCTTGGTCGAGAAGTCCGTAGCGGGAAGGAAGGTCGCCACCGTCGAGCTCGAGGCCAGGGCCTCGACGTCGGCGTCGCTGAGGTAGGTGCAGTGGTCGACGGAGGCGGCCCCGAGCTCGACCGCCAGCTGCACTCCCTCCCCTGGCCCCAGCTGGTTCGCGTGGAGCCTCGGGCCCAGCCCAGCCTCACGGCCCGCCTGGAGCACGGCCCGGCAATGCTCTGCGGTGAAGGCCCCGGTCTCGCAGAACGCATCGACCCAGCGGCAGAATGGCGCGCAGGCCCGCATCATCTCCCCGCAGACCAGGGAGACGTAGGCATCGGGATCGCCCTGGAACTCGGCCGGGACGACGTGGGCGCCGAGGAAGGTGACGTCCTCGCTGAGCTCCGCGGCCACCCGGCAGCACTTCTCTTCGGCCGCCACCTCAAGTCCGTAGCCGGACTTGATCTCGACGTGCGTGATCCCCGCCCGGATCCCCTCCTGGCGCCTCGCCCGGGTCAGCCGTTCGAGCTCGGCAGCGCTCGCCTTCCGGGTCGCCTCCGCGGTGAGCCGGATGCCTCCCGCGCCGTACTCGCGCCCCGCCATCCTGGCCGCGAACTCCTCGGCGCGATCGCCGGCGAAGACGAGATGGGTGTGGCTGTCGACGAACCCCGGCATCACGCAG
This sequence comes from Solirubrobacterales bacterium, assembly GCA_036403715.1. Classification (GTDB taxonomy): domain Bacteria; phylum Actinomycetota; class Thermoleophilia; order Solirubrobacterales; family 70-9; genus VAYN01. The sequence goes on along the minus strand of DASWQL010000020.1, from coordinate 68,634 downwards.
CGCCCGCCCGCGTCGACGCGCTCGTCGGCGGCGACGCCGGCGTCCTCCACCGCCGCGACCCGGCCGTCTTCGAAGACGATCGCCGCTGCTTCGCGCTTCCCGAGCGGCCCCTCCCCCGCGCTCGGGTCGTTCGTGATCAGGAGCCCGACGTTGTCGAGGGCGAGGGAGGTCACTTGCCGGTTTCGAGCGTCCCGATCGCGTCGCGCAGCTCCGCCTCGACGTCCAGCGAGACGTGGGCGCCGTCGCGGACCACGAGGTTCCCGCCGACGACGACGTTGGAGACGTCGCCCGCGCCGGCGGCGAAGACAATCATGCTCAGGGCTTTCTCCTGCGTGATGCCGGCAAGCCGGACGCCGCTGCCGTCGAGGTTGACGAGGTCGGCGAGCTTCCCGGCCTCGATCGCGCCGCCCTCCGGCCAGCCGAGCGCCGCCTGCCCGTCCGCGGTGGCGGCCCGCATCAGCGCCGACGCCGGGTGGTTCCCCCGCTCGCCGCCGGCCAGCCGCTCGTCCAGCTCGATCGCCCTGCACTCCTCGAAGAGGTCGATCACCGCCTGCGAGTCGCTGCCCACGGCGAGACGGGCGCCGGCATCCCGCAGCAGCCGCGCACCGCCGATTCCATCGGCGAGGTCGCGCTCGGTCGTCGGGCAGAGGCAGCAGCAGGCTCCCGCCTCTCCCAGCAGCTCGCGATCCGCGGCCGTGAGGTGCGTGGCGTGCACCGGCGTGAACCTCTCGGTGAGGGCGCCCGCCCTCGCCAGCAGCTCGGTGGGGGAGCAACCGTAGGCCGCCTCGCATTCCTCGTTCTCGCGGGGCTGCTCGGAGACGTGCGCGTGCAGGGGAAGCTCGCGCGAGGCCGCCCACTCCGCGACGAGCGCCGCCGAGTCCGGGTCGACCGCGCGGACGCTGTGGATCGCCGCCCCGATCCGGGCCTTCGGCCCGCCCCGCAGCGCCTCGACCCGCTCGGCCCACGCCGCCGCGGTGCCGTCGGAGAAGCGCCGCTGGGTCGCGTCGAGCTCGCGGCCGATCCCCCCGTGCAGGTAGCAGGCGTCGAGCAGGGTGATCCTCAGCCCCGCCTCGGCCGCGGCGGCGATCACCGCCGCCCCCATCGCGTTCGGGTCGCCGTAGGGAGAGCCGTCGCGGTCGTGGTGGACGTAGTGGAACTCGCCGACCGTGGTGATGCCCGCGAGGACCATCTCGCCGAAGGTCGCCCGGGCGAGATCGAAGTAGCTGTCCGGATCCAGCCGCCAGGCGGCCTCGTACATCCGCTCCCGCCAGGTCCAGAACGTCCCCCGCCCGGTCTCGGTCGTGCCGCGGATCGCGCGCTGGAAGGCGTGCGAATGGGCGTTGGCCAGGCCCGGCAAGGTGTACCCGGGAAGGGCGAGGGCGCCGGACGGCGGCTCAGCTACCAGCGCTTGCACAGAGGCAAACCGTTCGCCCTCGACCTCGATCAGGACCCCTGCCGCCGGCTCCTCGCCGTCGAGCCAGGCGAACTCGCACCAGATCGGCTTCACGACCCGATTCGCTCGACGAGGCGGGAGATTCGCTTGACGGTCAGGTCGCTCACTCTTCGGCCTCGAGCATCGGCACCCGGACGCCGCGCTCGCGCGCGACCGCGAGCGCCCGATCGTAGCCGGCGTCCGCGTGCCTGGCGACCCCCGTGCCGGGATCGCTGCGGAGCACCCGGTCGAGCTTTTCGGCGGCCAGGTCGCTGCCGTCGGCGACGCAGACCATCCCCGCGTGAAGCGAGCGGCCGATCCCGACGCCGCCGCCGTCGTGGACGCTGACCCAGGAGGCGCCGGCGGACGCATTGACCAAGGCGTTAAGGAGCGGCCAGTCGGCGATCGCGTCGGACCCGTCCCTCATCGCCTCGGTCTCCCGGTAGGGCGAGGCGACCGAGCCGGAATCCAGGTGGTCGCGGCCGATCACGATCGGCCCCTTCAGCCTGCCGCTCCGGACCATCTCGTTGAAGCGCAGGCCGAGGCGGTGCCGCTCGCCGTAGCCGGCCCAGCAGATCCGCGCCGGCAGGCCCTGGAAGGCGATCCGCTCGCCGGCCAGCCGGATCCACCGCTCCAGCGCCTCGTCGTCTGCCAGCTCCTCGACCACCGCCCGGTCGGTGGCGGCGATGTCGTCCGGATCGCCCGAGAGCGCGACCCAGCGGAACGGCCCCTTTCCCTCGCAGAAGAGCGGCCGGACGTAGGCGGGCACGAACCCCGGGTAGTCGAAGGCCCGCTCGAAACCTCCCAGCTTGGCCTCGGCGCGCAGGCTGTTGCCGTAGTCGAAGACCTCGGCACCGCGGTCCATGAATTCGACCATCGACGCGCAGTGGGCGGCCATCGCCGCTCGCGAGCGCCGCACGTACTCGTCCGGATCCTCCTCGCGCAGGCGCAGCGCCTCCTCCAGGCCGATCAGGTTCGGGACGTAGCCGTTGAGGGGGTCGTGGGCGCTGGTCTGATCGGTGACGACGTCGGCCTCGAAGCCGCGTTCCAGGAGCGCGGGCAGGACGTCGACCGCGTTGGCGCAGAGCCCGACGCTGACGGCGCGCTTCTCCCGCTTGGCCTCGAGGCAGCGGCGGATCGCGACCTCGAGGTCGTCGGCCTCCTCGTCCAGGTACCCGGTCTCGAGCCGGCGGCGGATGCGGTCGCGGTCCACCTCGACGCACAGCGCCACGCCGCCGTTCATCGTCACCGCCAGCGGCTGTGCTCCCCCCATCCCACCGAGGCCGGCGGTGACGACGACTGCGCCGGCGAGCGAGCCGCCGAAGCGGCGGCGGGCGATCTCGGCGAAGCACTCGTAGGTGCCCTGGACGATCCCCTGGCTGCCGATGTAGATCCAGGAGCCCGCCGTCATCTGCCCGTACATCGTCAGGCCCTCGGATTCGAGGCGGCGGAATTCGTCCCAGTTGTCCCACTCGCCGACCAGATTCGAGTTGGCGATCAGGACCCGCGGCGCCCACTCGTGGGTCCGGAACACCCCGACGGGCTTGCCCGACTGGACCAGCAGCGACTCGTCCGCCTCGAGCGACCGCAGCGAGCGCACAATCGCGTCGAATGCCTCCCAGGAGCGGGCCGCGCGGCCCGTACCGCCGTAGACGACGAGGTCTTCGGGCCGCTCGGCGACCTCCGGGTCGAGGTTGTTCATCAGCATCCTCATCGCGGCCTCCTGCGGCCAGCCCTTGCAGGAGAGCTCGCTGCCGCGCGGGGCCCGGATCGTCCGGCTCACTCGAGGCCCCCGATCCGCTCTTCGACCGTCCCGACCAGCGTCCCGGAGGCGACCAGCGCCTCGGCGGCCGTCAGCTCCGGGGAGACCCACCGGTCGACGCCGAACCCGGGGACGACGGCGCGTAGGCAGTCCCGGGCCGCGGCCGTCCCTTCGGCCGGTCGCAGCGGCTCCCGCAGCTCGAGCGCGCGGACGCCGCAGGTCAGCTCCACGGCGACGATCCGCGCCAGGTTGGCGAGCGACTTCCTCAGCTTGCGGGCGGCGCTCCAGGCCATCGAGACGTGGTCCTCCTGCATCGCACTGGTCGGAAGCGTGTCGGCGCCGGCCGGGACCGCGAGACGCCGGTTCTCGGCCACCATCGCCGCCTGCGTGTACTGGCCGAGCATCATCCCCGAGTTGACCCCCGGGTTCTCGGCGAGGAACGGTGGCAGGCCCTCCGACCGGCTGCGGTCGAGGAGCCTGTCGGTGCGCCGCTCGGCGATCGCGCCCACGTCCGCCGCGGCGATCGCCAGCAGGTCACAGGCGAGCCCGAGCGGCGCGCCGTGGAAGTTCCCGCACGACTCGATCCTGCCATCGGGGAGGACCATCGGGTTGTCGATCGCGGAGACGAGCTCCCGCTCGGTCACGCCCTCCGCGTAGGCGAGGGCATCGCGGGCCGCGCCGTTCACCTGCGGGGCGCAGCGCAACGAGTAGGCGTCCTGCACCCGGGGGTCGTCGTGGCGGTGGCTCGCCACCACCTCCGAGCCCGCCAGGAGCTTGCGCATGTTGGCGGCGCTCGCTCGCTGCCCCGGCTGCGGGCGCAGGTCGATCAAGTCCTCCGCAAAGGCGCGATCGGTGCCCAGCAGCGCCTCGACGCTGAGGGCGGCGGAGACGTCGGCCGTCCGCAGCAGCTGCCCGAGGTCCTCGATCGCGAGGACCAGCATCCCAAGGATGCCGTCGGTGCCGTTGATCAGGGCCAGTCCCTCCTTCGCGCCGAGCTCCAGCGGCTCGATCCCGGTCTCCCGGAGGGCTTCGGCCGCTTCCGCGAGCTCCCCACCCCCCGTGCGGACCTGGCCCTCCCCGATCAACACGAGGGCGCAATGGGCGAGCGGCGCGAGATCGCCGCTGGCGCCGAGCGAGCCGTACTCGGGAACGACCGGAGTGAGGGAAGCGTTGAGCAGGGCCACGATCTGCTCCGCCACGACCGGCCTTGCGCCGGAGTACCCCATCGAGAGGCTCCGCGCCCGCAGGAGCATCATCGCCCTGACGACCTCGCCCTCGACCTCGGGCCCCATCCCCGCCGCGTGCGAACGGATCAGCGCCTTCTGCAGCTCAGCCCGCTGCGCTGCCGGGATCGGAGTGGTCGCCAGCGCCCCGAAACCCGTCGACACGCCATATACCGGCTCGTCCGAGGATCCCAGCTCGGCGACGATCGCCGCCCCCCGCTCCATCGCCCGCTCGGCGGCAGGGTCGATGCGCACCTTCGCGCCCATGCGAGCGACCGCCACCACGTCCTCGCGCCTAACCCCCTTGTCAGTCAGCTCGACCGTCACCCAGGAGCTCCCTCCGCGAGAATTGACGCCGGTGCACCGCGTCGCCAAGGTTAGACGAGCGCTTGGTCGCCGCGGACCAGGTTCCACGGAGTCGATTGGGATGCAAGTTGGCAATTTCCTGCCCGTCCACTCCCACGCCGACGGCCCAGTCGACCCAAGCCCCGATTTCGGCGCCTACATCAAGGCGTGGATTGCGGGAGCGTTGCTTCTCTGTGTTACGTCGCGGCTGAACCGACTTCGGAGGCAGCCTCTTCGATGAGTGCGGCCACGGCTGCCGGCTGCGACACATAAATCGAATGGCTGCCTGCAGCCTCGGCAACGGTCGAACCCGCCCGGGCTGACATCTCGCGCTGGGCGGGCGGAGGAATCATGCGGTCTTCGGTCGCGATGAGGTACCAGCTTGGCTTGGACCGCCACGCGGGCTCGTTGATCTTTTCGCTCAGGGACTCAACGCCCCACGGGACCTGCGAGTCGGCCATGAACTCTGCCTGCTCGGTACTCAGGTCGGCTGCGAATGAAGGCGGAAACTTTGCCCGGTCGAGGAACAGAAAGCCGTCCTGCGGCGGCAAAATCGGCGGCACAGGTGCCTCGGGCGGCGGATTGGAAATAAGCGTTTCCACCGACTCGCCCTTGTCCGGGACGAAGGCTGCGATATAGACGAGACCAGCGACTTTGGGATCGTTACCAGCCTCGGTGATCACCGCTCCGCCGTAGGAATGGCCGACGAGAATGACCGGTTCGTTCTGCGCGTCGATGACACGCTTGGTGACGACGACGTCGTCCTCAAGAGAAAGCGTCGGATTCTGGACGACGCTGACGCTGTAACCGCCCTTCCTAAGGGCGCTGTAGACACCCTGCCAGCCGGAGCCGTCCACGAAACCGCCATGGACGAGAACGACGCTCCCCGCTGCTGAGTGAGCATCCATGCTGGTCACCTTCCCCAGGGTAAGAGTGGGCGCCTTCAGGCTACTTGGCCCTGCACCGAGGGTCAATCTGCGCGCCCCCTGGGGCGTTAGGGCGCCGCCAGGGGCATTTGCTTAGAGAATTATGGGAACCGGTTACAGCGGCCTTGCAACAAGCGAAAGCACCGATTTGCAGCACCTTCAAGAAGGGTGGACGACGGGATTTGAACCCGCGACCGCCTGGACCACAACCAGGAGCTCTACCAACTGAGCTACGTCCACCGCGCTGGCATCAAATCTAGCGGGCTATGGCGGGAATCACTTCGACGCCGATCGTTTCGACGGCGTCGAGGTCGCGGTGGAGGAGGTGCTGGGCCATCACGCGCTTCACTCCTGCCCCTTGCAGTTCGCGGAGGTGCTCGACGGCCTCGGCGACGGTCCCGGTTACCCAGGAGGCGGGAAGGCTCTCCAGGAAGGCGTCCGGCTCGTCGGTCGCGCCCCGCCACACCGCCAGACGCCGGGCGCGGTCGTGCAGCTCTTTCTTGTCCTCTCCGACGAGCCATCCCGTCATCAAGGAGAGCGGCAGGGTGGCTGGGTCGCGGCCCTCTTCCTCGCAGGCCTGGTCCAGGCGCGTCCGCAGCTGGGCCATCTCCGCCGGGGTCGAGAAGACGGTGTTGTACTCGTCGGCGAAGCGGGCGGCGATGTGGAGGCTGCGGTCGCCTCCTTTGCCGCCGAGGATCAGCGGCGGGCGGGGGCGCTGGACCGGCTTCGGCAGGGCGTCCAGCTCTTTCGCCCGGTAGTAGCTGCCCTCGAACGAGAACGGGCCGGGCTCCCAGTGGCGGCGGATCAGGGCCATCTGCTCCTCGAGCATGTCGAGGCGCTTGCTCATCTCCGGCAGGGGGAAGCCGTAGGCCTCGTGCTCGCGCTCCCACCAGCCGGCCCCGATCCCCAGCTCGACGCGCCCGCCGGAGACGTGGTCGGCGGTCACCACCGACTTGGCCAGGACCGCCGGGTGGCGGAAGGTCGCCGGCGAGACCAGCGTCCCCAGGCGCACGCGTTCGGTTTCCGCGCCCAGCGCCGCGATCGTGGTCCAGGCGTCGAGGGAGCCGCGCTCGCGCCGGTCCTCGACCGAGAGGTAGTGGTCGGAGCGGAAGAGCGTCCCGATGCCATGCACTTCGCAGGCCGCCGCCAGCCGCAACCAGTCTTCCCAGGTCACATCCTCCTGGCCCTCGATCATCAGGCAGACGTCCACGGCGGCCCTCCTTCGGCTTTTCTGTATCGGGACTGACTTCCGTACGTACCCGCAAGGCAGTCCGCGGCACCAGCGGGGCGCGCTACGGTTCGCCCGATGGCCAGGCGTCGCGGCATCGCCTTCTTCCGCCCCGAGGTCCGCCCCGGCACGCTCACCGGAGCGCAGGCCCGCGGCGCGGTGGCGATCGGCGCCCTCGCCGGGCCTCTGAAGGTGCGCGAGGGACTGCCGAAGTGACGCAACCGAGTTTGTCCCCACCAGAGTGGGGTCATAGTCGGTTGCGGCGAACGCTCGCCGGGGTGGCGCTCGCGATCGGGGGCGGCGCGCCGTGGCTCGCCATCGCCGCCGCCGGCGCCGCGGGCCCCTCCACCGACCTCGGCTCCTGCCAGGTCTTCCCCGACCCGCCCACCGCGCTCTCGCCGCGGGCCTCGTCCCTCCCCGACCAGGCCGCCTGGAACCAGGACATCTCCAAGGCGCCCCGCGACCCGCGCTCGGCCGCATACATCTCCTACATCGACGCCCACGGCGGCGACCACCTGCACCCGGACTTCGGCTCGCCACGCCCCTACGGCTTCCCCTTCGCCGTCGTCGGCCCCGGCCGGCGCAAGCTGCCGATCCACTACACCGCCTATGGCGACGAGAGCGACCCCGGGCCCTTCCCGATCCCCGCCGGCGCCCCGGTCGAGGGCGGCAACCGCAGCGACGGCGACCGCCATGTGCTCGTCGTCGACCGTGGCTCCTGCACGCTCTTCGAGCTCTACCGCGCCTTCTTCCGCGCCAAGCCTCGACCCCATTGGAACGCCGACTCCGGCGTCGCCTGGGACCTGCGCTCAACCGCCCTTCGCCCCGACGGCTGGACCTCGGCCGACGCCGCCGGGCTGCCGATCTTCCCCGGCCTCGTCCGCTACAACGAAGTCGCCGCCGGCCGACTCGACCACGCGATCCGGGTCACCTTCGAGAGCACCCGCGACGCCTGGGTCCACCCCGCCTCGCACTGCGCCGGGGACACCTCGGCGCCCGCCGCGCCGCCGATGGGACTGCGACTGCGGCTGAAGGGGAGCTACGGGCTCGGCAAGTTCAGCGGCGCGGCGAAGCCGATCGCGGTGGCGATGAAGCGCTACGGCCTGATCGTCGCCGACAACGGCTCCAACTGGTTCTTCGGCGGCAGCAGCGACCGCCGCTGGGACGACGAGAACCTCGACCAGCTGAAGCGGATCCCCGGCGTCGCCTTCGAGGTGGTCAAGAGCGCCGCCCCGATCCACGCCTGCTGAAGCCCTACGGCTCGTCCTCCTCGCCCGCTTCCTCCGCCCCGCTCACCTGGTCTGGATCGGTCGGGTGGACGATCCGCGACCTGGCGCGCCAGCGCACCTCGAGGTCGCGGTAGGTGACATCCGGCTCGACCTCGTCGGGCAGATTCTCCCGCTCGGTGCGCGTGCTCGACTCGTGGTCGGGCTCGCCCTCGAACCAGATCTTGACGCGGGGGACCGTCCCGAAGCGCAGCTCCTTCGCCCGCACCCGCGTGCTGATGTCGATGTCGGGTCGGCCCATCAGTGGCGGGCCGCCTTTTCGACGTCGTGGACGGTCACCCGGCCGCCGGCGCCGGTGCCTTCGACCTCGTCGATGTCCACACCAAGCTCTTCGGCCTTGAGCAGCGCCGCCGGGGTGGCATTGTGCTTCATCGCCCGCTTCTCCCGACGCCGCTCGCCCAACTCCTTCGCCTTTTGGGTCGCCGCCAGGCTCAGGTCCTTCACCTCGTCGCTCGCGGCCGCTTTGATCTCCTCGGCGACGACTTTGGCGATTTCCTTCGCCAGGCTGCCGCCGGCATGGGAGCCGTTGGTGACGGCGGTGCCGCCACCGTTCCCACCCTGGGAGCCGGCCGCGCCGACGCCGAGTCGGCCGATGCCGCCGATCGCCTGGCCGGCTCCCTGGCCGACCCCGCCGACCGCCTGGCCGGCGCCTTCCCCTACCTGGCCAACCGCCTGGCCGGCTCCGCCCCCGACCTCTTCCACCGCGCCGCCGGCGCCTTTGCCGACGTCGCGGACCGCACCGCCGGCTCCCCGGCCCACCTCCTGGACCGCCCCACCCGCGCCTTTGCCGACCTCTTTGACGGCGCCCTCCGCTCCCTCCCCCACCTCTTCGACCGCGCGCCCCGCACCCCGCCCCAACCGGCCGACGCCTTCACCGGCCCCGGCGCCGATCTGCTCGACCGAGCGGCCGATGCTCTCGAGCAGCTGCGGGTTGCGATCGATGGTGGTCAGGACCCGGTCGATGATCGCGGTGACGTGGTCGAGTCGCACCCGCAGCATCGCCTGCGCTTCGACGCCCTTGATCGTCAGTTGGACTTTGCCGAGCTCGGCGTGAACTCCGACGCTCAGTTTGACGAGGTCGAGGACTTCGGCGTGCAGCGAGACCCTGGCCTCGATGTCGTCCAGCTCGACATGGATTTCCTCGACTTTTACGACCGGGATGTCGAGGAGCACGTCGGGCTCGTCGGTGTCGCTGATCGAGCCGGGGTGGAGCATCGTGTAGTTGCGGTACTCGCGCTCGGGGACGCTGCCATCCTCGGGCAGGTTGTTCAGCGGGCTGCGCTTGCTGCCTTCGTCACCGGTTCTGCGGGACTCCTTGCGATCCTCTCGCCGTTTCGTCTGCTGGGCCATCTCGCACCTCGAGTCGCGGCCGTATCCCTTTCCTTAGGAATCCCTTCCCTTTGAGGGGAGGCGCAAACGTGCTCAGGCGGCCGGTTTGCGGTCGGACCCGCCCCCGCCCCGAATGACCAGGCGGCCGAGCCTGCCGAAGACCGAGAGCACCGCGAAGGCGACGCCGAGCCCGATCGCGCCCAGCACGATCAGAAGCACGATGAATGCGAGGATCGCCAATGGAACTAGAAGCAATTTCACGCGTGCGTAGCCTGGTCCATTTCTCTAAGCGATAGATGAACTCAATAATCGCGCTCTAAGGTCCAGAGGCATGAGGAGGCACCGCAGCCTGCGTCGAACAGCTGCCGTGGGCGCCTGTGCGGCCGCCCTCCTCGCGCCGGCGGCCGGCTCCGCGGCGGCCGCCGAGAGCGCCGGCGCGACCCTGCCAGACGCCAAGGGCATCCACGTGGTCGGCCGCACCGTCCTGGCAGCGATCGGGGCGACCAGCGCCGGCAGCGCCTTCGACGCGATCGGCGACAGCCTCGCTCTGCTCGGTGCCCGCTACCGGATCGAGAAGGAAGCGGCGAGCGAAGCCGCAAATCCGCCACCGCCCCCGGTCCCGACCAAGCCGGTCAGCGACCCATCCACCCTGCCGCCGGCGTCGGCCGGCAGCAACGGCACTCACTTCCCCCGCCGGGGCACGGCGCGCGAGCAAACGCTCTTCGCCCACTCCCGCGCCGCCGCGGCCGACGGCTCGACCGCGATCCTGCTCAGCGGCGTCGCCCTCGCCCCTCCCGACGCGCCGGAAGCGGTGAAGGGCGTGATCAACGCCGCCAACACGATCGTCGGCCGCCCCTACGTCTGGGGCGGGGGCCACGGCTCCTGGTACTCGCAGGGATACGACTGCTCGGGCTCGGTCAGCTTCGCCCTCTACGGCGGCGGCCTGATCCCGCGACCGCTGACCTCCAGCGACCTCGAGCGCTGGGGCGCCCCGGGCCCCGGCAGGTGGATCAGCGTCTACGCCAACGCCGGCCACACCTTCGCCGAGATCGCCGGCCTGCGCTGGGACACGGTCGGCGACGAGAACGGCAGCGGCCCGCGCTGGCACCTGGCCCCGGCGCCAGGCGACGGCTTCGTCGTCCGCCACCCGCCCGGCTACTGAGGGGGACCACCAGCCTGGATAGGCGCGGCCCACCGCGCCCACCCCGAGGATTTACTCGAAATTGACCTCCGGGAAAGGTGGCGCGGGGATCCTGGCGCCACCCAACGCATAGGAGGCATCGATGCCGCAAATTCTCATCGTCACCGATTCCCCGCACAGCGCCGGTGAGGTGGTCTACCGAGAGCGAATCGCCAGCGCCGACCTGGAGTCCGCCCATTTCTCCGGGCAGCTGGTCGAGCGGGTCGGCTGGGCCGTGCTCGACGCCAACGAGCTCGAGCACCGTGCTCGACTGCTGCCCGTCGATCCTCCCGAGGGAGCGAACGACCCGGGCGACACGGGGTCACCCCCCAAGATCTAGGCGCAGCTCAGCGTCTTTTCTTCGGATACCTGCATTCGAGGCCACCGGCGAGAACGACGGCGCTGGAGCCGTCGTCAGACCACATCGCCGGCCCGAAGCCGATCCCCACCCGTTTGCCGTTCGGCGAGAACCTGATCTGCCCGGCTCCCGGTACCGGATAGGGCGGTTCGAATTCGTTGCTGTAGGCGGGACTTCCGGCCTGTCTGCTTTCGAACAGGATGTGAGGGTTGGTGCTGCCGAGAGCGACTTCATAGGGATGGAAGCCGCTGAAATCCCGGATGCCGGCGTCGAGTTCGTATGCCTTGTCCGTCGAGAATGCTTCGGCATGGAAGTAGTGCTTGCCCTTGGTGCACTTCGCCGTCTTGAAAATTGCCAAGACCTGTTCGTTTTCCCCGATCACCCTCACTCCCGGAGACGAGGCGGCAGAGGCGACGGACGGCACCACGAACACCAACCCGAAAACCATTCCGGCAAGACCGAGCACCCGCTTTGCTGTCATCTCTTCTCCTCTGTAGACCGATCCCGCAACCGACCCTAACCCACCCGTCCACGGTGCCGCCGGACCAGGCGCCGGATCTGCTGAAAGGAATGGCGGACTGGATGCAGAACTTCGGAGCCCGCCTGGAGGGTGTGCAGTGGTCGCGGACCAGCTCTGCGAGTCCTACCGACGCCGCGCTGCGGATTCCAAGGCAGGGCTGACCCAGCCGTTATCGGCGGGATTGATGGTGAGGCCGGGCGGGACGATCTCGTCGATGCGGTCGAGCACCTCGTCGGAGAGCTCGACCTCGGCCGCGGTCAGCTGGGACTCCAGGTGCTCGATCGTCCGCGGGCCGATGATCGCCGCGGTGACCGCGGGGTGACCGAGGACGAAGGCGATCGCCATCTCGATCAAGGTCATGCCCGCCTCGTCGGCCAGCTGCGCGAGCCGCTCCACGGCCTCGAGCTTGCGCTGGTTCTCCGGCAGCGACAGGTCGAAGCGGTCGGCGAGTTTCTGACGCGCCGGCGAGGCCGGCCCCTGCTGCTCGGAGTCCTGGCGATATCGACCCGAGAGCCAGCCGCCGGCCAGCGGGCTGTAGGAGATGACGCCCATGCCGTAGCGCGCGCAGGTCGGCAGCACATCGACCTCGATCGCGCGGGTGAGGATCGAGTACGGCGGCTGTTCGCAGACGAAACGCTCGCGGTCGCGCTCCCGCGCCGTCCACTGGGCCTCGACGATCGCCGAGACCGGGAAGGTCGAATGGCCGATGTAGCGGACCTTCCCCTGGTGGACGAGATCGCTGAGCGCCCCGAGCGTCTCGTCGAGATCGACCCGCGGGTCGTAGCGGTGGACTTGGTAGAGGTCGATCCAATCGGTGCCGAGCCGCCGCAGCGAGTTCTCGACCTCGCGGACGATCCAGCGGCGCGAGTTGCCGCGCTGGTTGGGATCCTCTCCCATCGGCATGTGCACCTTTCCGGCGAGGACAACGTCGTCGCGCCTGCCGTCGGCAAGCGCCTTGCCGACGATCTCCTCTGACTCCCCGGCCGAGTAGACGTCGGCGGTGTCGATGAAGTTGATGCCCGCGTCGAGCGCGCGGCGGATGATCCGGATCGACTCGTCGCGATCCTTCGTGCCCCACTCGCCGAACATCATCGCCCCGAGGCACAGCTTGCTCACAGAGACGCCGGTGCGTCCCAGGATGCGTTGCTCCATGACCTTGCTCCTATCCGGGTGGACCGGCCGACGTCAGGAGGCGCTGGTCCGGCGGTACTCCTCGTCCGTGACGTGCTCGCCCCAGGTGGCGGGACTGCCCGGGTCATCGACGTCCTGCATCGCCAGGTGCGTCATGAAGCGATCGGGGGCGGCGCCGTGCCAGTGTTCCTCGCCGGGCTCGAAGAACACCCGGTCGCCGGGGCGGATCACCTCGATCTGGCCGCCGCGGCGCTCGCAGAGGCCGACCCCCTCGGTGACGTAGATCGTCTGGCCGTAGGGGTGGGTGTGCCAGGCGGTGCGCGCGCCGGGCGTGAAGTGGACGCTGCTGGCAGAGAGGCGAGAGGGCTCGGAGGGCGTCGCGACGGTGTCGATGTAGACGTCACCGGTGAACCAGTCGCTCGGACCGGGTTTGGTCTCTGGGGAGTTCTTGGTGATCTGCATGTCCTTCTCCTGGAGGGTCGCTAGGCAGAGTTGGGTTACCCGCCTCAGGCCCTCGGCACACGCGAGGACGGAACGCCCCGGCCGGCGACGGCTCGCCGGTTTGCCGGTCGTCCAAGCGCCCCCGGCCGAACACAAGACGAACCGAATGGCTCGGATCGAGACCGGGCCGTTCTCTCTTCTGCGTCGGCGTCGATTCGGAAGAACCTCAGAGACTCCTTGCCTCAGCCACCCAGGTGACAGCCGAGTACGCTCGCCGGCGCCGCATTCCTCGGAGTGGTCACACCGAGCACGTGGCCGTCCTGGCGGATCGTCTTGACCGCCGGGTACCGACGCAGATGCCCGGCCGCGATTTCGCGCGCCGCGGCGACGACGTTCGAGGGCCAGCCGTTGCCGTGCGCGGGCAGGACGTCTCCTTTGAAGCCCTTTTCCTGGACCATCTGAAGGAGGACGGGCCAGCGTCGGGCGCCGGCCATCCCTTCGACCGCCTGGCGGGCGGTGGTGTCGTCCCCGGACCGCATCGCCGCGCTCCAGCTTTCGAGCCAGCCGCAGGCGACCGCGCCGGCCACGGCTCGGCCTAGCTCGAAGCGAGAAGTGAGGTGGCTTTCGGTTTCCAGGGCGGCGAGGTCGAAGCCCGTGGGCAGCGGCACGCCAGCGAGCATCCGGGCGATTACGTCGGAGCGGGACGCGGGCTGGACCACTTCGGGCGGCATCGCCGCCAGCCACCGGTCGACGCCGACGGCCCGGAGCGACCGCAGCATGGTCGCGTTGTCGCTCGGCGATGCGCTGAGTTCGACGAACACTTCCCCTTGCGGGGGCAGGACGGTGATGTAGGCCGGGTTGCCGCGATAGTGGAAGGTGGTCGCTCGGCGCCCGAGCACGGTGGACGTTTCCGCCGTTCCGTCGCGCCGGCCTTCGCGCATGCGGGCTCCGTAGAGCCGCGCCGGAGACCAGCTCAGCGTCAGGCGTCGGCCGTCGGGGCCGTATGCGGGCTGGTCCCTGTAGCGGTAGGTCAATCCGCCGCTGTCGACATCGAAGCTGTTGGCGTGGATGATCGACCAGCCGGGCGCGGTGACCAGCAGCCGCGGGTTGGCTTCGGCCACCTTGACCGCGGCGGTGGCGTAGGTCGGACGGCCGCCGTCCTTGACCGAATCGACCGAGCCGCCGCCGAGGACGACCAGCACCGCGATCACCGCGACGCAGGCCAGGCCGAAGGCGACCGAGGCGGCGCGGTGTCGCGAGAAGATCCCGGCCAGGCCGGGACCGCCGCCCGCGCCACGCTCCATCGCGACGCGGTCGCCGGCCGGGATCGGCCGCACCGGGGACTCGCCGGCGGCGATCGCCCGCCGCATCGCGCGCGCCAGCTCCACCTCGCCGATCGTCTTTCGCAGCTCGTCGGCGGAGACCGGGTTGGCGGCCCGCATCCGGGCGAGGGCATCGGTTCGGCTGTTGCGAATCATCGGGCCTCCTCGGCCGGCCTGGGCATCGCGGCCCGACCTTCCTGGTCGATCGGTTTCGCGGCGTCGAGTCGCCTCGCGAGCTTGCGGCGGGCGCGATGGAGGCGCACGCGGAAGGCGCCCTGCGAGCAGCCGAGCACCTGCGCCGCCTCACGCACGTCGAGTCCGTCCCAGGCGACCAGCCGCAGCACCTCGCGCTCATGCTCCTCGAGCTGCTCGAAGGCGGTGGCGAACGCGTCGCGGAGGGCCAGCGACTCGGCCGGGTCGGAGCCGGGCCCGTCGGCGCGCGCCTCGTGGGCGAGGCGCAGGCCGAGGTCGTGGCGACGACGCGTCGAGCGGTACTGGTCGGCGATCACATTGGCGGCGATCGCGTAGAGCCAGGGCAGAGGGCCATCGGGGATGCAGTCGCGGCGGCGCCATGCCACGGCGAAGGTGTCGGCGACCACTTCCTCGGCGACCTCGCGCCCGGAGACCCGTCGCATCGTGAAGGCGAGCAGCCGGACGTGATGCTCGCGGAAGCAGCTTTCGAAGCGGCTGCGGTAGATGTCCTGCGCCTGCTCTGGCGAATCATCGGCTGAAAGCATCTACGGGCTAATGTCAGATGGACGGCGGTTGTTACAAGCCGCCGCCGTCATTCTCTCTCTGCTGCGGTTAGACCACCGCAAGGGTGGCCGAACTCAGCGCCCCCGGCTGGATTCGAACCAGCGACCGTCGGATTAGAAGTCCGGTGCTCTGTCCACTGAGCTACGGGGGCTCAAGCTCAGATTATGGCTTCGGATGGCCGGTTCAACGCCGGCGCCGGCGCCGGCTGCGATTCGCCTACCAGCGCGAACGCCGAGCCAGATCGCTTAGCATCGCCGCGTGGCTACGGCAGCGGTTGCGGGGGGCGAGCTTCACTACGAGCGCGGCGGCGACGGCGAGCCGCTGCTGCTGGTCCAGGGGATGAGCGGGACCCACGTCTCCTGGGGCCGGCCTTTTCGGGATCTGCTCGAGGCGGACTTCGCGTGCGTCGCCTTCGACAACCGCGGCATCGGCCTCTCCAGCTCCGTCGAGGAGCCGTTCACGATCGCCGAGATGGCAGCCGACACGGTGGAATTGCTGGACCAGCTGGAGATCGAGAGCGCCCATGTCCTCGGAATCTCGATGGGCGGGATGATCGCCCAGGAGGTCGCGCTGGCCCACCCCCATCGGGTGCGTTCCCTCACCCTCGGCTGCAGCTACTGCGGCGGCCCCGGCTCGCAGCTGATGGACCCGGCCGACTTCCAGGGCCTGGCCGAGGCGATGGCCTCCGGCGACCGCGACCGCGCCTACCGGGCGATGTGGGAGCTCAACCTCTCCCCGGGCTTCCGCGCCGACGAGGGTCGCTACCAGGAGTTCGTCGAGATGGCGGAAGCGATGCCGGTGCCGCAGCGGATCGTCGAACTGCAGCTGCAGGCGATCTACGCCCACGACACCAGCGACCGACTGCCCTCCCTGACGGTCCCCACCCTGGTCGTCCACGGCAGCGAGGATCGTGTCCTCCCGGTCACCAACGGAGGCCAGATCGCCTCGCTCCTACCCGACCCCGAGCTCGAGATCCTCGAGGGCGTCGGCCACCTCTTCTGGTGGGAGCAGCCGCAGCGCTCGGCGGAGCTGATCCGCCGCCACGCCCTCGCCGCGGCCTGAGCTAACTCGAGCCGAGGTTCGCGCAGCCGGCCGGGTCGAGCTTGCCGTCGACCTTGAAGACGTAGTCCGGCTGGGGAGCGATGTCCGGCTCTTCGATCACCAGCTTCAGCGCCGGGTCAGTCTTGACCCAGGCATAGATCGGATACCAGTATTCGGCGTCCGGCGAGTCCTGCGTGAACTTGCTCATGATCACGTAGTCGTATTCGCCGTCGTTGATGCGACGGCGGAACTGGGGGCAGCTCGTCGGCAGTCGCCACGCCCCGTCCGGCCCCGGCACGCCGATGTACTGGACGTAGTTGGAGAGCCGGCCGCCCTGGAAGCCGTACTGGCCGAAGATGATCTCACTGGAGCCGATGATCCCGATCCGCTTGTCCTGCTGCTTGCGGGCGAAGCTGTAGGCGGCGCGCGGGCCCCCTTCGCCGAGGAAGGGCAACGGGTTGGCGTAGTGATGGTCGGCGTACTGGACCTGCTGCGCCCGCCCCAGGACCACGGCCAAGAGCAGGATCGCCACCGCCGCCGCGGCGACCACCTGGCGGCTGACCGCTCCCCGCACGCGACCCAGCCCAAGCGCCGCCGGAGCCCAGACCAACGCCAGGGTGAGGAAGAGCGTGCCGAAGATGTAGGTCGTGAACCAGCGCGGCGTCGTCAGCACCGTGATCGCATAGACCCCGGTGAGGAAGAGCAGCGTCTTCCGGGCCCTGCTGTCGGGCGCCCGCAGCGGCCGGGCGATCGGTAAGAGCGTCAGCGCCAGCACCAGGCCGGGGATCAGGTAGCGGGTGTTGGTGAAGAATCCGGTCGGCGACCCCTCCTGCCCGGCCGCGGTCAGCGGCGTGAAGATGTAGACGACGGCGGTCGCCAGCGCCGCGATCGCGATCACGCGCAGGATCACGTTGCGCGAGCGCCAGGCGATGTAGATCGCAGCCGCCACGGCGATGATCAGGATCAGCGGCCAGAGCGGACCGAGCGCATTGTCGAGCTCGGGGAAGAACCATCTTCGGTAGATCGTCGGGTCGCCGAGGTAGTGGGCGACGGCGAAGCGCGGCCGCGGGTCGAGCGGCATCTGGTCGGGCGTCGGCAGGTTCAAGGGCCCGAACTTGCTCTGCGGGATCGGGTTGCCGCCGGTCTTGATCGCCGCCCGCAGGTACCAGTAGCCGCCCACGATCAGCAGCGGCAGCCCCATCACCCAGGTGGTGGTCAGGCGACGGCCGCGGCCGCTGAAGACGACGACGCCGATCGTGATCGCGGCGACCGGGATCAGGAAGGTGAGCTTGACCGAGGCCGCCAGCCCGGCGGCGACGCCGGCCATGATCAGCGGGCCCTTGTCGAGCAGCGGCGCGTCGCGCTCGGGCGTGTCCTGCACCGCCCCGGCGGCGGGCGCGCGCCGCTGGTGGCCGTTGATCAGGAAGGCGGCGAAGGCAAGCAGGAAGGCGAGTCCCATGATGTCGTTGCGGGCCTCGCCCGGCTGGGTTTCGATCATCACCCCCGAGTCGAGCACGATCGCCGCCGCGACCAGCGTCGCCGGCCCGACCTTGTAGGGGCGGCCGATGCACCAGGCGGCCAGCAGCGCGACCGCCAGCCAGAAGAGGTTCTGCAGCGGCGCCAGCCAGTCGCTCTTGAAGAGGACGATCGCGGCGGCGTTGATCAGCTCGGTGCTCTGCGGATAGAACCAGGGGGCGAGCCGCAGCGGGTCGGTGAAGTGGAGGTGGATCGTCGAATGTTCCTGGGCGATCGCCGCCGAGAACGGCATGTGGTACCAGGTGGTGTCGCCGCCGAACATCCCGAAGTCGAGGCTCGCCTGGGACGGGAAGGTCCACTCGGCGACGGTGAAGGAGGCGACGCCGACCGCGATCAGCAGGGCCACGGTCGCCACGCTCGGGGCCTGCACTTCGCACCGCTCGCCGTGGGCTTTCGACCAGCCCAGCGCGGCGGCGCCGAGGCCGACGGCGATGCAGACGATCACGATCCAGCCGAAGCGGAGGACGCTCAGCGTGCCCAGGATCTCGAGCGAGATCACCAACAGGGCGACGGCGAGCGTGGCGTCGGCCAGGCGCGCCAGCGCGCCGGAGAATTCCGGCACGATCCAGCGCCGCAGCCAGTAGCCGCCGAGGCCGAGCGCGGCGGCGATGCCGATTACGGCAAGGCAGCCGGCTATGTAGGAACCAAGAGAGGGCGCCACGGGCGCGTGATGCTATTCGCCGCGCCCGGCGGCGGTCAGGACGCGGCGGTGGGAATGCGGCAGGAGACGCCGGTGCCGGCGAGGCCGCAATAGCCGTTGGGAACCTTGTGCAGGTACTGCTGGTGGTAGTCCTCGGCGTAGTAGAAGGGTCCGGCCGGCTCGACCTCGGTGGTAATCGGCTCGTGGCCGGACGCCCGCAGCGCCTGGTCGTAGGCCTCTTTCGCCATCTCCGCCGTCGCCTTCTGGGCGTCGTTGACGAAGTAGATGCCAGAGCGGTACTGGGTGCCGACGTCGTTGCCCTGGCGCATCCCCTGCGTGGGGTCATGCTCCTCGAAGAAGACCTTGAGCAGGTCGGCGTAGGAGATCTTGTTCGGGTCGAAGGCGACCAGCACCGCCTCCGCGTGCCCGGTGCGCGCCGAGCAGACCTCCTCGTAGGTCGGGTTGGGAGTGGTCCCGTCGATGTAGCCGACGGCGGTCGTATAGACGCCGTCGAGGTCCCAGAACAGTCGCTCCGCCCCCCAGAAGCAGCCGAGCGCGAAGTAGGCGGTCTCGATCCCCTCCGGGAAGGGCGGCTTCAGCGGGGTGCCGAGCACCGCGTGGGTGTCGGGGACGTCGAAGGCGGGCTCGCTGCGACCGGGCAGCGCCTCGTCCGCGGCGGGCATCCGGGTCTTCTCTGGATTCAGCATCGTCATCAGCTTTCCGAGTCTGTTCATCTGAGTTTCCTCCTGCCACCGAGCTTACGCCGGACGCGCATCGGCCGAGTCGCAAGGTCGAGTCCGGTGGGGACGTTGGTCAGTGCGGCCGCGGTGGTCGCATCGATCCCGACCAGACTGGAGCCACGCGATGGGCACCATCACCGCCGAGGACGGCACGCAGATCTTCTACAAGGACTGGGGTGCCGGCGAGCCGGTCGTGTTCAGCCACGGCTGGCCGCTCAACGCGGACGCCTGGGACGACCAGCTGATGTTCGTCGCCGCCAACGGTCGTCGCGCCGTCGCCCACGACCGCCGCGGCCACGGGCGCTCCGAGCAGCCCTGGGAGGGCAACGAGATGGACACCTACGCCGACGACCTCGCCGACCTGATCGAGGCCCTCGACCTGCACGAGATAACCCTGGTCGGGCACTCGACCGGCGGCGGCGAGGTGACCCGTTACGTCGGCCATCACGGAACCTCGCGGGTCGCCAAGGTCCTCCTCTTGAGCGCGATCCCGCCGCTGATGCTGAAAACGGACGCCAATCCGGAGGGCCTGCCGATCGAGGCTTTCAATGACATCCGCGCCGGCGTCCTCCGCGACCGCTCGCAGTTCTACAAAGACCTCAGCGCGCCTTTCTACGGCGCCGACAAACCCGGCGCCGACGTCTCGCCGGGCGTCCGCGACCAGTTCTGGCTCTACAGCATGCAGGTCGCCCTGAAAGCTGCCTTCGACTGCATCGAGGCCTTCTCGGAGACCGACCTCACCGAGGACTTGAAAAAGATCGACGTTCCGACCCTGATCATCCACGGCGACGCGGACCAGATAGTGCCGATCGACGCCTCCGCGCGCAAATCGGTGGACCTGGTTCCCGATGCGACGCTGAAGGTCTACCCCGGCGCGCCCCACGGCATCTCGACGACCCACAAGGACCAGTTCAACGCCGACCTGCTCGCCTTTCTCGACAGCTGACGCCGCCGCGCCGGATACGGTCTTCAGATCGGCTGCCTGCTCGTACTCTTCGCGCTGATCTCGCCGCGCCTGGCGCTGTTCGCGCTTTTCCTCTTCACCGATCTGCTGAGCCGCGCTTTCGACAGCTGGTTCGTCCCCCTGCTCGGCTTCTTCCTGCTGCCCTGGACGACCTTGGCCTACGCGGTGATGTGGGCGAGCTCCAACCGCGTCGCGGGCTTCGAGTGGTTCATCGTCATCCTCGCCTTCCTCGTCGACCTCGCCTCCTACGCGGGCCGGAGTCGGACCAGCGCCCGACGCGCCTAGCCGGCGAGTGGGTAGGCGACGCGGATATGGCGCTTGGATAGCGCGACGAAGGGCTGCTCGACGACCCTGCCGTTCTCCAGTGAGGTGATCTGGACGTTGGTCAGCGGCACGAAGTCGAAATCGCTGCGATTGAGCAGGTCGGAAAAGCGGCTCTGGTAGCCGGTCGGCGGCAGGGTGACGTCGCCGACCACCGTTTGGCGGTCGGTTTCGAAGATCGCGCGTTCGATCCGCCGTTCGATCTGTTCGCCCTGCTCCATCGCCCTGCCACTATCGGCGCCGGATCGGAAAACCTGACGGTACAAACGTCCATCCCACGGCACGCGGGGTGAACCAAGTCGGGGCGCCCGGATTCGAACCGGGGACCTCGGCCACCCAAAGGCCGCGCGCTACCAGGCTGCGCCACGCCCCGACCGGCCCAGTCTAGAGCCGCCCGGGGCGAGCGCTCGGGATCACCCGTTAGGTTTGTGCGGCGATGGCCGACGTTCGCCCGTTCAAGGCGCTGCACTATGACCTCGACGAGGTCGGCTCGCTCGACGCCGTTGCCGCTCCTCCCTACGACGTCATCGACGCCGCCGGCCGCGCGCGCCTGCTCGAGCGCTCGCCCCATAACGCGGTCGCGATCGACCTGCCCAAACCGTTCGACCCGGCGGACCCGGCTAGCGATCCCGAGGGGGATCCCTACGAGGACGCGGGGCGGACGATCGACGCCTGGCGCGCCGAGGGCATACTGGTCGCCGACTCCGAGCCGGCGATCTGGGCGCTGACCCAGGACTACACGGCACCCGACGGCACTCCACACAGTCGTCACGGCATCCTCGCCCGCGTCCGCGTCGAGGACTACGAGACCGGAACCGTGCGACCGCACGAGCGCACCCACCCCGGCCCGCTTCAGGACCGCCTCGAGCTGACCAGGGCGACGCGACTCAACCTCTCGCCGATCTTCTCGCTCAGCACCGCGGACGCCTGGCCGCTGGTCGAGCCGGCTGTCCAGGGCGAGCCGTGGGGCGTCGCCACCGACGAGGACGGCACCGTCAACCGGGTCTGGCGGGTCGCCGATCCGCAGATCCTCGCCGCCGTCAGCGAGCGGCTCGCCGGCGCCGAACTGCTGATCGCCGACGGCCACCATCGTTACGAGACCGCGCGCGCCTACCGCGACGAGGTCGGCGGCGAGGGCCCGCACAACTACACCCTGATGGCGCTGACCGGGCTCGACGACCCCGGCCTCACCGTCTTCCCGACCCACCGCCTGCTCTCCGGCTTCGCCGACGACCCCGAGCGGCAGCAGCGGCTCGGCAAAGGACTGCGGGAGCTCTTCGAGGTGACCGAGGTCGAGCGCGACGCGATCGACCCGGCGGGCGAGGAAGGCGTCGGCGTCTTCGGCCTCTACGACAGCTTCCACCGCCAGGCATACCGACTGCGGCTGCGCGACGTCGCCGAGCTCGACCGCCGGCTCGAGGGCAAGCCCGAGCCCTACCGCCGGCTCGACTCGGCGATCCTCGAGACGCTGGTGCTGAAGGGCCTGGCCGGGATGACCGACCACGACATCGACGCCCGGCAGGGGCTCGAGTACGCGAAGAGCCTCCCCGAGGCGCTGGCGATGGTCGACGACGGCGCCTACGACGTCGCCTTCGTCCAGCGCCCGGTCCCGGTCGACCAGGTCCGCGCGGTCGCCGAAACCGACGAGAACATGCCGCCGAAGTCGACCTACTTCTTCCCCAAGGTGATGACCGGGATGGTCTTCAGCCCGGTCGACTAGCGATGGTCAAGATCTACACCAAGAAGGGCGACGACGGGACCACCTCGCTCTGGTACGGCGGCCGCGTCCCCAAGCACCACGGCCGCACCGAGGCCTACGGGTCGCTCGACGAGGCCTGCTCGCTGCTGGGAATGGCGCGAGCGCTCTGCGGCTCCGAGCACGGGGAGCTCGCCGCCGACATCCTCCGCCTCCAGGACGATCTCTTCGTCGCCGGCGCCGAGCTGGCGACGGCGCCCGAGGCCTGCGAGCGGCTCGAAGACGGCGTCAGCCGCACCACCGAGGAGATGGTCAGCGAGCTGGAGCGGCTGATCGACCGCTACATGTCGGAGGTCCAGCTCCCCCCCAAGTTCGTCATCCCCGGCGGCAACCCGCTCTCCGCCCAACTCGACGTCGCCCGCACCGTGATCCGCCGCGCCGAGCGCCACATCTCCGCCTTGAACGAGGCCGGCGAGCTCAGCGGCGAGACCGTGATCCACTTCGTCAACCGCGCCTCCGACCTCGCCTACGCGATGGCCCGCTACGCCGACGTCGACGACCCGGCCCTGTTCGAGGGTCGCGGCAAGTCCCGGCCGTGAGGACCGCCGCCCGTCGCATCGAGGGCTACGCCCACCAGCTCGACCTCGAGGGCGGGCACGAGCTGATCGTCGACGAGCCGCCCGAGGCCGGCGGCACCGACACCGGGCCGCGGCCGACCCAGCTGCTCGCTGCCGCCCTCGCCGGTTGCACGGCGATCACGATCGAGATGTACGCGAAGCGCAAAGGCTGGGCCGTCGGCCCCATGGAAGTGACCGTCGACATGGAGTACGAGGGGCCCGTGCCCCGCACCTTCACGGTCTCGGTCTCGCTGCCCGGGGACCTCGACGAGGAGCAGCGTCGCCGCCTGCTCGCGATCGCCGCCCGCTGCCCGGTCCACAAGGTCCTCGCCGGAGAAGCGACGGTCGAGGTGACCGAGCGGCTCGAGGCCGCCTGATGGACCTCGGCCTCGCCGGCCGCGCCTGCGTCGTCACCGGCGCCAGCCGTGGAATCGGCCGCGAGACCGCTCTGCAGCTCTGCGCCGAGGGAGCCGACGTGCTGCTCGTGGCCCGCGACGAGCGCCGCCTGCGGGAGGTCCAGGAAGAGGCTGACGGGGCCGGGCTGAAGGCCGGTGGACGCGCCGCCGTGCTGGCGCTGGACGTCACCGTCGAGGACGCGGGACGGGCGATCCTCGCCGCCTGCGAGCAGAGCTTCGGCTCCCTCGACGTGCTCGTCAACAACGCCGGCAGCGCCCGCTGGCGCGATCTCGACGACGTCCCCGACGAGGACTGGCGCGCCCAGTACGAGATCAACGTGATGGCGCCGCTGCGGACGATGCGAGCCGCCGCCCCGGCGATGGCCGAGCGCGGCTGGGGCCGCATCGTCAACGTCTGCTCGACCGCCGGCAAGCGACCCTCGGCGTCGATGCCGGAGTACTCGGTCGCCAAGGCGGCGGAGCTCTCGCTCTCGCGCCTCTTCGCCGACCGCTACGCCAAGACCGGCGTCCTCGTCAACGCGATCTGCCCCGGGCCGACCGAATCGGAGATGTGGATGGAGCCCGGCGGCCTGCTCGACCAATCGCAGGCGCTCGCGGGCGCCGCCGGCCGCGAGGAGGCGCTGGAGATCGCCGGCTCGAAGCGACCGATCGGCCGCCTCGCGGCGCCGGAGGAGATCGCCGCCGCGATCGTCTTCCTCTGCTCCGAGCGCGCCTCCTACGTCGCCGGCGCCGCCTGGTCCGTCGACGGCGGCACCGTCCAGGTCATCATCTGAGACACATGGCGTCTCAACCGAGATGAGGGTCGAGGTTGACGCCGCGGTCCTGTTGCCGCTCTACGGCTGGCCGGACGACCCCGGCCTGATCTTCACCGAGCGGCGCGCAGATCTGCGGCGCCACGCCGGCGAGATCTCCTTCCCGGGCGGGCGACGCGACGAGGGCGACGCCGACTTCGCCGCAACCGCGATCCGCGAGGCGCAAGAGGAGATCGGCCTCGACCCCGCGATCGTCGAGATCGGCGAGGAGCTGCCGACCACCGGGACCTTCGTCACCGGGTACCGCATCCATCCCTTCGTCGGCCGCATCCCGCACCCGGCCGAGCTGGACCTGCAACCCAACCCGTCCGAGGTCGAGACCGTCCTCACCTTCTCCCTCGAGCGACTGCGTGAGGGCTACGAGATGCGCCGCCTGCTGCGCCGCGGCGTACCCATCCACACCCCCACCTACGAGGCGGAAGGCCACCTCATCTGGGGCGCCACGGCACGAATCCTCGGCGACCTGATGGAGCGCCTCGGCTGAGGCGCTCCCGGCTCAGCTCTGCTCAGACGGACTTCTCGATCGGTACTCCGACCATGTTCCCCCACTCGGTCCAGGAGCCGTCGTAGTTCTTGACGTCCCCCTTGCCGAGCAGCTC
Organism: Solirubrobacterales bacterium; assembly: GCA_036403715.1. Classification (GTDB taxonomy): domain Bacteria; phylum Actinomycetota; class Thermoleophilia; order Solirubrobacterales; family 70-9; genus VAYN01. Next base: position 44,013 of record DASWQL010000020.1, on the reverse strand, counting down.
GTGCAGCACGAACCAGGTGTGGGCCGAGCGCTCGCCGATCCGGCAGTAGGCGACCACCGGCTTGTCGTCTGCGAGAACGCCTTTGGAGGTGTAGAGGTCGCGCAGCTCGTCGGCCGATTTGAAGGTGCCGTCCTCGTTCACCGCCTGTGCCCACGGCACCGAAGCGGCGCCGGGGATGTGACCGCCACGCTGGGCACCCTCCTGCTCATAGCCGGGCATCGCGATCAGCTCGCCCGAGTACTCCTGCGGGCTGCGGACGTCGACCAGGTTGCTGCCGTCGCCGAGCGCCGACTGGACCTCGTCGCGATAGGCGCGGATGTTCTGGTCGCCGGCCTCGGCGGTGAAGGTCGCGGCCGGGTAGGACGGGACCTCGGTGCTGGTCTCGCGGCCCTCGGCAACCCACTTTTCGCGCGGGCCGTTGACCAGCTTCACGTTGTCGTGACCGTAGTAGACGAAGTACCAGTACGTGTAGGCGGCGAACCAGTTGTTGCGGTCGCCGTAGAGGACGACCGTGTGGTCGTTGGAGATGCCGCGGCTGCCCATCAGCGCGCCGAAATCCTCGGCGTCGAGGAAGTCGCGCTTGACCTGGTCCTGCAGATCCGCTTTCCAGTCGAAGCCGATCGCTCCAGGGATGTGACCCTCGGCGTAGAGCCCGGGGTTCTCGTCGACCTCGACGATGCGGATGGAGTCGTCGTCGAGGTGCTCGGCGACCCAGTCGGTATCTACCAGCACGTCCTTCGCATAGCTCATCCCGCAACCTCCAAGTCTCGAAAATGGGGCGATCTACCTAAATTCCTATCCGAGTTTATCTATTTGGCTTTACCAGCCGGCGAGAGCACTCCCAGAGCGACTTTCGCCATCTCTTCAGACCAGGTGGAGGCCTCGTTCGGTTCACTGCTGAAGATCCCGACCGGAATCTGCCAGGTACGCCCGGCGACACGCACGAGCTCGGCACCGGCATCCAGGACCGCCGGATCGACGCTGCCGCTCGCCTCGTAGACAAGCCCCCGCACCGGCGTGTCGACAAGGTGTTCCAACAGCCGCTCCAGCCGGGCGCCGTGGATCGCCGCGACGGCCTCCGGCTCACCCGCCGCCGAGCCGAGCAGATAGACGACCACGGCGACGTCGCCGACCAGGTCGAGGACGGTGCCCGGACGGTCAGGATCGGCCGGCGCCGGCTCGATCCCTGCCGCCTCGATCGCGGCGAGGCCCTCCTCGCGGCGGCTGGTCCCGCGCACCGCCCAGCCCTCGGCCAGCAGCCGCTCCCCCAGCGAGCGGCCGCGGCGGCCGCAGCCGACGATCAGCGCCCGCGCCATCGGTTCCTCTCGATCGTCACCGTGCGAGCCTAAGCCGCTTCGAAGGGACCGCGACCGCGCAGCCGTAGCTGCTCGTCCTCGGCGACCTTCGCCTGCAGGTCGGCCTCGGTCATCTCCGGCGCGCCGCGGCGGCGCCGCATCTCGTTCTGCGCCTCCATCATCTGGCGGATGTCGTCGACCTCGTTCTGCGCCTCGACCTCGGGCGAGCGGGTCGGGGTCCAGTCGACGAGGTCGGAGGAGCTGCCGGGGTAGAAGTGGCCGACGATCAGCAGCGCCCCGATCATGAAGGCCAGCACCGCAAGCGTCCCCAGTACGAACAGCACCGACAAAGGATAGGCGCCATCCCGGGCCGCGGGGCCGCGTACTGAGCGCTCAGGTAGCCTCGCCAGCCGTGAGCGAGGGCTTCAAAGAGCTGGCGAGCGTCGACGGCCGCGTGACCCCGACCGCGGAGGCGACGATCGGGCTGAAGGACGACGGCCTCTACCGCGGCGACGGCGCTTTCGAGGTGATCCGTCTCTACGAGGGTCGCCCGTTCGCGCTCGGCGACCACCTCGACCGGCTCGGCCGCTCGGCGGTGGCGATCGAGCTTGAGTTCGACCGCGCCGCCTTGGAGCGCGAGATCGACGCCCTGCTCGAGCAGGCGGGCTCGGTCGACGGCCAGCTGCGGCTGATCGTCACCCGTGGCGGGCGCCGCATCGCCGCCACCGAGCCGATCCCCGACCACGGCGAGACGCTTCGGGTGGCCACGGTCATCTACTCCCCGACGGTGATCCTCAACGGGGTCAAGTCGCTCTCCTACGCCGCCAACATGCAGGCCAGTCGTCTGGCGAAAGGACAGGGCGCCGACGAGGCGGTGCTGGTCCGGCCCGACGGCACCGTGCTGGAGCCGCCGACCTCGGCGATCTTCTGGGTCTCGGCCGGGGGCGCGCTACGGACGCCCGCCCTCACCGACGGAGTCCTGGAGTCGATCACCCGCGACCGCCTGATCAAGGCGCTCGAGGTCGAGGAGGGAAGCTGGCAGGTGGACGACCTGCGCTCGACCGGCGAGGCCTTCCTCGCCTCGACCACGCGCGAGGTGCAGGCGGTCGCCGCGATCGACGGCAACGAGCTTGACGGCGCTCCCGGACCCCGCACCCGTGAGGCCCAGCAGGCCTTCGCGGCGACGTTGGGCCGAGAGCTGCGCGAGAACTGACGAACGAGAGAAGGGACGAGGGTAGATGGACTTCCAGTTGAACGACGAGCAGAAGCTGATCTCCGAAACGGCACGGGAATTCGCCGACAAGGAGATCATTCCGCGAGTCAAAGAGAACGACCGCGCCGGTCGCTTCGACCGCGAGCTGGCGAGCAAGCTGGGCGAGGTCGGCTACCTCGGCGCCCCGGTCGCCGAAGAGTACGGCGGCCGCGGCCTCAACTACCTCGGCTACGGCCTGATCGTCGAACAGGTCGGCCGCGCCGACTCCTCCGCCCGCACCGTCGTCTCGGTGCAGACCTCGTTGGTCGCGGGCTCGATCGAGCGCTGGGGCAGCGAGGAGCAGAAGCACAAGTGGCTGCCGCGGCTCTGCTCGGGCGAGGCGCTCGGCTGCTTCGGCCTGACCGAGCCCGACACCGGCTCCGATGCCGCCAACCTCCGCACCCGCGCGACCAAGACCGACTCCGGCTGGTCGATCAGCGGCCAGAAGATGTGGATCTCGCTCGCCAACTACTCCGAGGTGGCGCTGATCTTCGCCCAGACCGACCCGGAGAAGAAGCACAAGGGACTCGCCTGCTTCCTGGTCCCTACCGACAGCGATGGCTTCACCACGCAGGAGATCCACGGCAAGCTCGGCCTGCGCTCCTCCGACACCGGCGAGATCTCGCTGGACGCGGTCGAGGTCGGCGAGGACGCGATGCTCGGCGAGATCGGTGACGGCTTCAAGGTCGCGATGAGCGCCCTCGACAACGGCCGCTACAGCGTCGCCGCCGGCTGCGTCGGCATCTGCGAAGGCTGCGTCGAAGCTTCGGTCGCCTACGCCAAGGAGCGCAAGCAGTTCGGCGTGCCGATCGCCCGCTTCCAGCTGGTGCAGGAGATGATCGCCGACATGATCCTCAAGCGGGACGCCAGCCGGATGCTGGTCTACCGGGCGGGCGCGCTCAAGGACGAAGGCAAGCCGAACACGACCGAGACCTCGGTCGCCAAGCTCTACGCGACCGAGTCCGCGGTCGAATGCGCCAACCTGGCAATCCAGGTCCACGGCGGCGCCGGCTACGTCGACGACTACCCGGTCGAGCGCTACCTGCGCGACGCCCGCGTCACCACGCTCTACGAGGGGACCTCGCAGATCCAGAAACTGATCATCGCCCGCGCCGCGACCGGGATCAACGCGATGCTCCCCTTCGAGGACAGCTGACGCCGGTGCCCGAGCTGGTCGAGACCTCGGTCGACGACTACCACGTCGCGCTGCTGCGGCTGAACAGCCCGGAGACCCGCAACGCCCTCAGCGTGCAGATGCGCCGCGAGCTGCTCGACGAGCTCGAGCGCCTCGACGGTGACCCCGACGTGCGCTGCATGGTGATCGCCGGCTCGGAGAAGATCTTCGCCGCCGGCGCCGACATCAGGGCGATGGCCGAGCTCCCACTTGATGCCCCGCCGAACCCCGAGGGGCCCGCGTTCTGGGCCCGACTGGCGGCGATCGAGACGCCGCTGGTCGCCGCCGTCGCCGGCTACGCGCTCGGCGGCGGCTGCGAGCTGGCGATGGCCTGCGACATGATCGTCGCCGACGAGGGGGCGCGCTTCGGGCAGCCCGAGGTGACGCTGGGGATCATCCCCGGCGGCGGCGGCACCCAGCGCCTGACCCGCGCGATCGGCAAGCAGCGGGCAATGGAATACGTCCTCACCGGACGCCACTTCGACGCCCAGATGGCCGCCGGCTGGGGCCTCGTCAACAAGGCGATCCCGAAAGGAGCCTGGCTGACGGAGGCCGTCGAGCTGGCGCGCACGGTCGCCGCCCGGCCACCGATCGCCACCCGCCTCGCCAAGCGGGCGGTGCTGGTCGCCGAGGAGGAGGGCCTCGCGGCCGGCCTGCGGGCGGAGCGAAGCCTCTTCGACGAGGCGATGGCGACTGAGGACCGGATCGAGGGCATGACCGCCTTCGTCGAGAAGCGAGAGCCCGACTTCAAGGGCCGCTGAAGCGGCGGCGCCGCAGATGTCGCGCGGCGGCTCAGAGCCTGCCGGCGCGGGAGTGCGGGATTTCGTTGCGCATGCGCTGGGCGAGGGCGACGGCCATCGCGCCGTCGCCGACGGCGCCGCCCACGCGGCGCGGCGAGCCGTGCCGGACGTCGCCGGCCGCCAACATGCCCGGGATGCTGGTCTCGAGCGCAAGCGGGTCGCGCTCCAGAGGCCACTCGGAGGGGCGATCCCCGTCGCGGAGCAGATCCGGGCCGGTGAGGACGAAGCCGCCGTCGCTGACCCGAAGGCCGCTGCCGGTGGCCCATTCCGTACAGGGAAGTCCGCCGATGCAGATGAACATCGCGGTCGCGGGCAAGCGCTCGATCTCGCCGTCCGATTCCCGCACCAGGACCGCGGCCAGCACTCCGTCCTGCTCTTCGACGGCCTCGACTTCGGTAAGCAGCCGCACGTCGATCTGCGGGTGAGCCTCGATCCGCGCCACCAGGTAGGCGGACATCGACTCCGAGAGCGACTCGTCGCGGACCAGGACCACGACCCGGCCGCCGGCGTTGCCGAGCTGAAGCGCCGCCTGGCCGGCCGAGTTGCCGCCGCCGACCACGATCACGTCGTCGCCGCCGCACTGGGCCGCCTCGCTGCGGCCGGCGCCGTAATAAACGCCGCGGCCGAGCAGCTCGTCGACGCCGGGGGCTTCGAGGCGCCGCCAGGTCATGCCGCTGGCGGCGATCATCTGCGGCGCCTGGACCTCATGGCCGCCGTCTAGTCGCAGCGAGAAGCTGCCGCTCTGGAGATCGGCCCCGTCGACTCCCCGCAGCATCAGCAGCTCGGCCCCGAAGCGCTCCGCCTGCCTCCCGGCGAGGCGGGCAAGCTCGGCGCCGCCGATGCCGTCGGGGAAGCCGAAGAAGTTCTCGATCATCGAGGTGTAGGAGGCCTGGCCGCCCGGCACTTCGTTGTCGACGACGACAGCGTCGAGGCCATCCGACGCCGCGTACACCGCCGCCGCCAAGCCCGCCGGCCCGGCGCCGACGATCGCCAGGTCGTAGTCCTCGCGACTCGGCGGCGTCCGCGCTCCCCAGGCGTCGGCAACCGCCTCGACCGTCGCCGGCGCGATCGCCTGCTCGCCGTCGATCAGCACCGGCAACTGGTCGTCGCCGACGCCGTGGTCAGCGAGCATCTCCTCAGCCCCGGGAGTCCCGACCTCGAACCATTCGAACGGCTGGGCGATGCGAGTGAGGAAGTCACGCAGCCGATGGTCCTCGGCCGCGAGGCGGCGCCCGACGACCTGGACGATCGGCCGCGCCGGGCTCATGCGCTGAGATGAGTGCTTTCGAAAGCCGTACCCCGAAGATACTCCCGGCGTTGCTCAGCCCTGAGATGAAAAAAGTGCCCCTCGACTAAGAGGGGGGCGCGATCTCGATCGGCTCGCCGCCGGGGAACCAGTGGGCCTCGACCGGAGGCGGGCTGTCGCGCAGGAAGCGCTCGGCGTCGAGCGCGCCCATGCAGCCGGTGCCGGCCGCGGTCACGGCCTGGCGGTAGGTGTGGTCGACGACGTCGCCGACGGCGAAGACGCCGCCGAGGTTGGTCCGGGTCGATCCCGGCTCGGTGACGATGTAGCCGTCCTCGTCGGTCTCGACCTGGCCGGCCACGATCTCCGAGCGCGGGATGTGGCCGATCGCGACGAAGGCGCCGGTGGCCTCGATCACCTCCACCTCGCTGGTCTCCGGGTTACGGAGCCGCACCTTCTCCAGTTTTCCGTCCTCGCCGGCGACGAACTCCTCGGCGACGTAGGGCGTCTTGAGGTCGATGTTCTCCTTCTCGCGGGCCCGGTCGAACATGATCTTCGAGGCGCGGAACTCGTCACGGCGGTTGACGATCTTCAGGTCGTCGGCGTACTTGGAGATGAAGATCGCGTCCTCCATCGCCGAGTCGCCGCCGCCGATGACCAGCACCTTGTGGCCTTTGAAGAAGGCCCCGTCGCAGACGCCGCAGGTCGAGACGCCTCGGCCGCCGAGCTCCATCTCGCCGGGGACGCCGAGCCGTTTCGGCTCCGCCCCCATCGCCAGGATCACGGTCTTGGCGCGGTGCTCCTCGTCGCCGAGGAAGACCTTCTGGACGTCGCCGTCGGAGAGCTCGACGCGGTCGACGTCGTCGGTGACGAAGCGGGTCCCGAAGCGCTCGGCCTGAGCGCGGAACTGGCTCATCATCTCCGGACCCATGATCCCCTCCGGGTAACCGGGGTAGTTCTCGACGTCGGTCGTGTTCTGCAGCTGGCCGCCCCACTGGAAGCCCTCGAAGACGAGCGGCTCGAGGTTGGCCCGCGCGGTGTAAAGCGCCGCCGTGTAGCCGGCCGGCCCACCACCGATGATGATTACGTTCTCGACCTTCTTGCTGTCCGTGCTGTCCGTCATATCTCCCGCCTGAAGTCTATTACTTTACTTTTGATAGTAGCGCGCCCGCGGCGGACGGCAATCACCCCACGACAGCCTCGAGGTCGGATTCGGCGGTGCCGCCGCGGTCGATCGGCAGCCCTTCTCCTTCCCAGCGGTGGACGGTCTTGCGCAGCTGGAAGAAAGCGACGATGCCGGGCGGTATCGGCATCCAGAAGGCGACCAGGCGGAAGATCAGGATCGCCGGGAAGACGGTCTCCTCGGGGATGCCGAAGAGGACGAAGGCGCCGATCATGCCGGCGTCGACGGCGCCGACGCCGGCCGGGGCCAGTGGGAACAGATTGGCGACCATGCCAAGGAAGAAGCCCTGGACGACGACCGCGAGCGGCACGTGGACGCCGAAGGCGTGGAAGCAGGCCCAGAGCACGCCGATGCTCGCCGCCCAGAAACCGGCCGCACCGACCACCGCCAGCCCGCCTCGCCGCGGATGGGCGAAGAGGTGGATCGCGAAGCGGAATCCCTCGCCCAGAGTGGCCGGGACCTTGGCGGCGCTGTGGAGGAAGGCGTGGGCGCGCTCGCCGCGTGCGTAGGGGGCCAAGCGCTGCTCGACGTCGGCCGGGATCAAAGCCACCACTGCTCCGAGCACCAGCAGCGCGCCGGCGACCCCGGCCGGGATGATCGTCAGCTCGATCGAGTCCGCCCCGTTCAACACCCCGGTCCGCAGCAGGATTCCGAAGAGGATCAGGGCCAGCGGATAGAAGGCGTAGTGCAAGGAGATGAAGGCGATCATCCGCCGGGCGACGTCGCGCCTTCGCATCCCCGCTTTGCGCAGCGCCCAGTAGGTGAGGGCGATGCCGCCGGCGCCGCCGGCGGAGAGGAGCAGCGTCGCGGCCACGCCGGCCATGTTGATCTCGTAGGTCTCCAGCCAGGTCAGGCGCAGGGCGTCGCCGCCGACCACCGCTTTGAAGAGAGCGATGTAGGTGAGGTAGGCGACGACATTGAAGCCGATCGCGATCGCGATCCAGAGCGGATCGGCGTCGTCGAGCCTGCTCATCGCGTCGCCGAGGCCGACCAGCCTCGGGAAGAGGAAGTAGATGCAGCCGAGCAGGATCACCACGACCACGAGGGTCTGGATCATGCGCCGGGGGGTTAGCAGCGGCAGTTCGAAGGAACGGTTGCCAGCCGAATCTCCGTCAGACACTCCCGGGACGCTACCCGCTGGCGATCTTCTCCAGTCGCTGCAGAGTCTGATTTACCCCCCGTACAAGGGGTTCCGCCAGCGGCTCGCCGCGGCGCACGATCGCCACCAGCAGCGCTCCGGCGGCGAGATCGGTGACGTAGTGCTCGCCCAGGTAGACGAGCGCGAAGCCCAGAGTCGCCGCGTAGGACCACCCCAGCGCGCCCTCGACCTTGCCGGCTTCCGAGAGCGAAAGCGCGCCGGCGAGCGCGGTCGCGAAGTGCAGCGACGGCATCGCCGCCCAGGGGTTGCCGCCGAGCGCGTCGTACATCTTCGGCCAGGCCGAGCCCCAGGTCTCCTCGCCGACCTCGACCATGATCCGCCGCACCTCTTCGCCGGTCAGCCCCTGCTCCGACGCCCACCACGGCGGCGCCGTCGGCACGAGGAAGTAGACCGCGCAGCCGATGTCGAAGATCGCGGCCATCTGCCGGGCTGAGCGCGGAAAGCGCTCGTGGTGACGCAGCAGGATCGCGGCAAGCGCCAGGTAAGGCTCGAGGAACCAGAGCCAATGGGCCCAGGTGAGAAAGCGGTTGACCACGGCAACCCGCGGCAGCCGGGCGAGGCCGCGCTGCAGCCGCGAGTTGGGAAGAGCGCCGACCCCGATCAGGCGGTCCGCGGTGATCGGATAACGGCTGCGGAGCCTGGAGCGCAGGCGCTCGGGCTTGTCGAAGGGAAGCTCGTGAACCATGATGAACGCCCACATCTGCAGGGCGAACATGGCGACGTCGCGCCTGTTCGACCGCGGTCGCAGAACCGCTATCCCGAGCGGCCCGCCGGCGCAGGCGGCGACGGTCACCGGCGCCGGTATCCGCAGGCGTTTGCGCAGCAGCGGAACCGCGAACGCGGCGCCGATCGCGGATGCCGCCCCGGCCCTGACGGCAAGGCGAAGCGCACTGGATGACCGGGGACCCCTCCTCATAGGGTCGGCGAGTATAGGTAGAGGCGTGATGGCGGCACCCCTCCGCGCCCTCCCGCGTGATTAGAATGGCCGCGCTTTGGCGCCCCACTCTCCTGGCACTGACCAGATCGACACTCTGCTTTGGATCGGCTTCGTCGCCGCGGCTCTGGTCGTGGTCGCGATCAACGTCGCGCTGTTCTACGCGGTGCGCCGTTTCCGCGCCACCCGAGGCTCCGAGCCCCAGCCCGTGCGCCCCCGCCGTGGGCTCCAGTTCCGCGTCGGCGCCGCCCTCACCGCCTTCGCCGCGATCCTCTTCGTCGTCAGCGTCGTCTTCACCAGCAATGCCCGGCAGACCCCGTCGACGGGCTCGAACGGCCTCGCCACGGCCAAAACCCTGCCGCTGACGATCGAGGCGACCGGCCAGCAGTGGCTGTGGCGCTACCTGTATCCCAACGGCGCCTTCTCCTATTACAAGCTGGTGGTCCCGGTCGATACCGCCGTCAAGCTGAAACTGGTCTCGACCGACGTCGTCCACACCTGGAACGTGCCCGACCTAGTCGGCAAGCGCGACGCGGTGCCGGGCAAGACCCACGAAGTCACCTTCCGCGCCGACGAAGAAGGCGTCTTCGACGGCGCCTCCGCGACCCTCTCGGGCCAAGGCTACGCGGCGATGCGGACGGCGGTCGAAGTGGTCTCGCCTGCCGAATATGAACAGTTCGTCGAACAGCAGAACACCGAGATCGAAGAAGCCCAGGAACGGGTCGTCGGTCTGATCGAAAACGGGGAAGTGCCATGAGCGATCGTCCGCGGCCCGAGCTGGTAATCGAAGGCTTCCCCAGGCGCCGTCCGGGCTGGGTCGAGATGGCGACCAGCGCCGATCACAAGGACCTGGGACGGATCCTGATCGGCGGTTCCCTCGGCTTCCTCTTCATCGCCCTGATCGAGTTGCTGCTGATGCGGCTGCAGCTGGCGATTCCGGAGAACAGCTTCCTCTCACCCGTGACCTTCAACCGGATGCTCTCGATGTACGGGGCGACCGCGATCTTCTTCTTCGCGATCCCACTCGTCTTCGGGTTCTTCTACTACGTGGCGCCGCTGCAGATCGGCGCTCGCGGCACCGCTCTGCCGCGGCTCGGGCAGATCGGCGTCGCCTTCTGGGCCGCCGGGGCGACCGTGCTCTACGCCGCCTTCCTCTTCACCCCCTCCGAGGCGGGCGTCAACCCGCTGGCGCCGCTGACCGAGGTGCCCTTCCTCAGCAACAACGGGGTCGACGTCTGGGCAACGGCGACTGGTCTGGCGACGCTGGGCTTCGTCCTGATCGCGATCGATCTGCTGACCACCATTCGCAGGACGCGTGCCCCGGGAATGGCCTGGCGGCGGCTGCCGGTCTTCGCCTGGGCGGCCGCCGTCAGCTGCTGGCTGATGCTGGTGATCGGCCCGGCCTTCCTCGCGGCGCTGACGATGCTGATGATCGACCGCAACTACGAAGGCGCCTTCTTCGCCGACGGCGGCGGCGGCGCGCCGCTGCTCTGGCAGCACCTGAGTTGGATCTTCTACAGCGGCACCTACATGTTGGTGCTGATCTTCGCCTTCGGCACGATCGCGGAAATCGTCTCGACCTTCAGCGCCCGGCCGCTGCTCAACCGCGCCGTGGTGATGACTTCGCTGGCGGCGATGGCCGTGATCGGCACGCTCGCCTGGATGCAGAACATGCTGACCGCGCCGATCGGCATCGGCTGGATGTACTTCGCAATGCTGATGTCGCTGGCGCTGATCGTCCCGATCGGCCTGATCGTCTTCAACCTGATCGCGACGATGATCGGCGGCACCCTGCGGATGCGAGCGCCGCTGCTGTTCGCCGTCGGGGCGATCTCGATGATCTCGATCGGCCTCGCCGCCGAGATCGAGCAGTCGATGGTCGCCGCCGCCTGGGAGCTGAAGAACACGACCGCCTCCACCGCGGCCACCCACTTCGCGCTGATCGGCGGCGCCGTCTTCGGCGGCTTCGCCGCGCTCCACTACTGGTTCCCGAAGATGACCGGCCGGACGATGGGAGAGACGCCGGCGCGGATCTCCTTCTGGACGATGGTCGCGGGCACCCTGCTCACCTTCGTGCCGCTCTTCTTCGCCGGCGCCGACCACGGTGAGGTGATCGACGCCTACAAGTTCTACGCCGGCACCGGCGTCAGCGCCCTGAACCTGATCGCCTCGATCGGCACCCTGGTCCTGGCGATCGGGATCATCCTGACCCTGGTCAACGCGATCACCAGCCGCGTCAACGGCGCTGAGGCGGGGCACGATCCATGGGGCGCCGACTCGCTCGAGTGGTTCGCGCTCTCGCCGCCGCCGCCGCACAACTTCGACGTCCTGCCGGACGTCCGCAGCGCCCGTCCGATGCGCGACATCCGCGATGCGATCCAGCATCGCACCCGCACTTCCCGCCGGCCGGTCCGTGAGTCCCAGCCGGTAGCCTGACCGGCATGAACGCCGGCGCCGGCGCGCACTCCGCGCGCACACCGACGGTGGCCGGGCCAGCGCCCCGCTCCGCCGCCAACTCCGTCCTCCGCGACTACCTGACGCTGACCAAGCCGAAGGTGCAGTCGCTGCTGCTCTTCACCACGGTGACGACGATGTTCGCCGCCGGCGAGCCTTCGGCGGGTCTGATCTTCCTCACCTGCCTCGGCGGCGCCCTCTCGGCCGGCGGAGCCGGAGCGATCAACCATGCCGTCGACCGCGACGTCGACCGGATGATGAACCGCACCGCCGATCGCCCAGTCGCCTCCGGGCGGGTCTCCCCCACCGCCGCGATCGCCTTCGGCGCGCTGCTCGGCCTCTCCTCCTTCGTCCTGCTGGCGCTCACCGTCAACCCACTGGCGGCCGCACTCTCCCTTTCCGGCCTGTTCGGCTACGTCTTCGTCTACACGCTCTGGCTGAAGCGCAGGACGCCGCAGAACATCGTCATCGGCGGTGCCGCCGGCGCGGTGCCGCCGCTGGTCGCCTGGGCGGCGGTGACCGGGGGACTGGATGGCATGGCCTTCTACCTCTTCGCGATCGTCTTCTTCTGGACGCCGCCGCACTTCTGGGCGCTCTCGCTGTTGATGAAGGACGACTACGCCAAGGCCGGGATCCCGATGCTGCCGGTGGTTCGCGGCGAGGCCGAGACCCGGCGCCAGATCGTCCTCTACACCGTCCTCCTCTACGCCGTCACCCAGCTGCCCTTCTGCGCCGGCGGCCTCGGCGTCGCCTACCTGATCCCCTCGATGGCGCTCGGCGCCGCCTTCGTCTACTTCTCCGTGAAGCTGCTCCGCACCGGCGACCGTCGCTGGGCACTGCGCACCTACCTCTTCTCCCTCGCCTACCTGGCGCTGCTGTTCCTGTCCATAGCGATCGCGGCGAACGTTTAAAACGGCATTCGGTTTCTGGTCTGGCGAGGAGGATCGGGTTACCCCTCCCCGGAGACCGTTGCGCAGCTGAGCGGTTGCTTGGGTGCGAAGCGCTTGTCCTGGAGCCTCCGGGGAGGGGTAACCCAATCCTCCTCACGAAACCGGGTAACCGCCTCCCAAAGCAGGGAGCGTTCGTGAACTGGAAGCCTCCCCATGCCGGAACCTTCCGCTGAAAGCTTCCGCGCCACGGGAGCTTCGCCGGCGGGTCGGAAGCATTCCTGACACGGGCCCTCGCCGGCGGGTCGGAAGCTTCCGTGGCACGGGTCTGCGGCCTCGGTCGGAGGGTCGGGTCCCCCTTTCCCGGAGGCTCCAGGACCGACAAGCCGAAGTGCTGCAAGCGACCCAGCTGCGCGACGGTCTCCGGGGAAGGGGGACCCGACCCTCGGGCGGAGCGCACAAGCCCTCCCCGCGGCCTGATAGAAATCCACCCGTGGATCGCGAGACCGCACGCAGGAGCATGAGCGCCGGCCTGGTGGCAGGGGGCTTCGCCGCCGCGATGTTCGCCCTCTCCTTCGTCGTCGCGCTCCTCTACATCGCCCAGTAGGAATGAGCGACCACCGAAACATCCCCGAGCCCGGCGAGTCGATCTACCTGCCGAACCCGTCCTGGGCCCCGATCTTCCTCGCCGCCGGTGCCGTCGGCCTGCTCTGCGGCGTCTACGCCGCCGGCTTCATCTTCTCGCCGATCGTCTACGCGGTGGTCGGCGCGATCTTCGCCCTCGCCGCCTTCCGCAGCCTCGTCCGCGGCGCGGTCCGCGACTACTACCGCCTGCCCCGCAGGCAGCGCGTCCGCAGCGCGGCGCTGCCGGTCGAAACCATCACCCTGCCGCCGAAGTCCTAGCGCTCTCGGCGCTTCTCAGCCCGGCGTCATCGCCGACGTCGCCCCATCGCTCGTCCAGACCCGGACGATGTCGCGCATCGAGAGGATGCCGACCAGCTCCGCGCCCTCGAAGACGACCAGGTGGCGGACGCCGCGTCGCGACATCTCCGCCGCTGCCCGCTCCAGGCTCCAGTCGGGAGCGGCGGCGATCACACGCTCGCTCATGTGGTCGCCGACCATCGCCTCGTCGGGGTTCTCCCCGGCGGCAACCGAGATCAGCAGGTCGCGCTCGGTGACGATCCCCGGCGTCGGCAGATCGGCGTCGCTGACCAGCGCCGCCCCGGTTCCCTTCTCGACCATCTGTGCCGCCGCTTCGCGCAACGTGTGCGACGGGCCCACGGTCAAAGACACCGGCGACATTCCGTCCTTGACATGCATCTAAACCCCTCCTCTGGCACCGGTTTCTGAGATCGTGCGGATCGCCTCAAGACTACCCGAATGAGCTGGCGGGACCGGACGCTTTCGGCCTGCCCAGGCATATAGACTCCGCCCGGCTTCTGCCGATATGCCCCGCCACATGGAACTGAAACTCATCCGCCCGCTGCTCGTCTTGGCTGCCCTCGGGGCGATCCTCGTGGCCGCCTCAGGCTGTGGCACCTCGACCGCCGACACCACGCGCGGCCGGACCCTCTTCGTGCAGAAATGCGGCACTTGTCACACGCTCGCGCAGGCGGGGACCTCGGCTCAGATCGGCCCCAACCTCGATGACGCCTTCGCCGCCGCTCGCGAAGCCGGCGAGAACAGCGACACGGTCGAAGGCGTGGTCAAGGCCCAGGTCGACTTCCCGCGTCCGGACCGCGGCCAGGACACCGTCGCGATGCCGGCCGAAATCGTCACCGGCAAGGACCTGGAGGACGTCGCCGCCTACGTGGGCGAATGGGCAGGGGTCCCCGGCGCGGCCCCACCGGAAGTGCCCGGTGGCCCCGGCGCCCAGGTCTTCGCCAACAACGGCTGTGCCGGCTGCCACACGCTCGCCGCCGCGGGCGCCGGCGGGACGGTCGGCCCGAACCTCGACCAGGTCCTCGTTCCCGGCACGCCGCAGGCGAAGATCCACGAAATGATCGTCAATCCCAACGCCGAAATCGCCCCGGGCTTCCCGGCCAACGTGATGCCCCAGAACTTCGGAGAAACGATCTCGGCGCAGGAACTGGAAGAGCTCGTCAAGTACCTGAGCGAAAACACGCCCGCCGGAAAAGGCAAGTCCGGCTCGAAGTCCAGCGGCGGTTGAGCCGAGCGGCCGAGCGGCCGCTGCGATGATCTTGTGACGATGCCGGCCCGCCTCAGAAGCCGTTTCGAGGTCTCCCCCGCCCGCTACGCCCAGCTGACGGCGGTCGCCCTCGCCTCTCTCGCGCTGATCGTCCTCACCGGAGCGGCGGTGCGGCTGACCGGGTCCGGCCTCGGCTGCCCCGACTGGCCGAAATGCTACGGCGGCTCGACTCCGCCGCTGGAATCCCACGCGGTGATCGAGTACACCAACCGGCTGTTGACGGGCTTCGTCGGCATCGCCGTGATCGCCGCCAGCATCCTCGCCTGGTTCCGGCGCCCATACCGCTGGCACCTGGCGCTGTTCGGCGCCCTGCTGCCGCTCGGCGTGATCGGACAGGCGATCCTCGGCGCCCTGGTGGTCAAGTACCACCTCGCCCCCGGCCTGGTGATGTCCCACTTCATCCTCTCGATGATGCTGCTCGACGCCGCCTTCGCCCTCGCCTGGTGCTCGCGCTTCGAACCCTGGGAGCGGCGGCGCTCGGGTGACCGTCTCGGTGTCTGGGCGGTGCGGGCGCTGATCCCGATGGGCCAGCTGACGATCCTCGCCGGCACGATCGCCACCGCCTCCGGCCCCCACGCCGGGGCGCACGAAGGGCAGCCCGTCCACCGCTTCGATTTCGAGGGGGCGCAGACGCTGGAATGGGTAGTCCAGCGGCACGCCATCATCGCCACGCTCTACGGTCTCGCCGCGATCGGCGTCTGGTTCCTGCTCCGGCGCCCCGGAGGCGACCGGAGAGCCGTCAAGCCGCTTACCGTGGTCCTCGGACTCCTCGCCCTGCAGGGAGCCGTAGGGGGCCTCCAATGGGCTTTGGAACTGCCGGGCGAGCTCGTCTGGGTTCACGTCGCCATCGCCACCGCCAATTGGCTGGCGATGCTCTGGACCGTCGCCTCCGCCGGCCGCCTCGAGCCGCGCGACGGGCGCGCCCCCGACGCCGAGACGGAGACGGCGGCGACGGCGCCGGCCGGCGCCGTGTAGAGAGCGCTGCGAGCCCTGCTCCCGTTCTGGCTCTCCATCGGCGTCCTCAGCCTCGTGCAGGCGGCCCTGGTGGCGGCGCCACGGGCGCCGGGCAGCCCGCTGCTCGACCGCCTCAGCAGTCGCTGGTGGGCACTGGTGCTGCCGCTCTCGATCGCCATCGTGATCTCGGCGATCGCGCTCGAATCCACCAGCGCCAGGTTCCTCACCTACCTCGCTCTCGTCGCGGTGCCGCCATCGGCGGCGCTCGCCCTGGCGTTCTTCGTCCGCGGCGGCCGACCGCCCCTCGCGGCGCTGGCGGTGCCGCTGTTCGCAATCGCCTGGGCGGCGCGGGGGACGCTCAGCGGCGAGACTGCGGCGCTGGCGCTCTCGGCGCTCGCCTGCGTCAGCCTCGCCTGGCTGCTGGCCTCGGTGGTGCCGGCGCGCTGGCTCAAGCTCGGCGTCTTTGCGATGGCCGCGATCGACGCCTGGCTGGTCGGCTCCAACCTGCTGCAGGGCCCCAACGCCGTGCTCAACTCGGCAGCGCCGGGAGGCGGGCTGCCGCAGCTGCAGTTCGTCCGTTTCGGTGATGCCGTGATGGGCTTCGGCGACATCTTCGTCGCCGCCGTCCTCGGCGCCGTCCTCGCCCGAGACAGGTCCCTGCAACTGCGCGGCGCTGCCCTCGCCGCCGTCGTCTGCCTCGCCTTCGACCTCCTCTTCTTCGCCGTCGAGGAGCTGCCGGCCACCGTCCCGATCGCCCTCACCCTCGCGATCCTCGAGGTCGCGGGTCGACGCCGCCCTAGACCTGGGTCAGGATGGCGACGAAGCCGGCGATCATCACGCTGGAAAGAGTCAGCGACCCGTACATGATCCCCTTCGTCAGCGAGTCGATCCGCCCGTCGAGGCGTTCCAAGCGAGCGTCTACCTTGTCGAAACGCTTGTTCATCTCATCGAAGCGCTGATTGACCCGCTCCTTGAAATCGTCGAGCCGCTCGTCGGTCCAGCTTTCCCGCGCCATCACATTCATGGTGCCAGATTATCCGGCGCGGTGTAACGAGTTGTCCGCGAAACGCAAAGGCTTCAGCTCAACTCTCGCGCCGCCTGCGATCGGCCCAACGGTACGCATGCACGCCCCCGGCGATCACCAGCGCCAACCCCCACAACGCCCCCCACAATTCGCTCGTCAACAGCGTCACCGCAACCACCGACGCCGCCGCGATCACCACGATCACGACCCACCTGAAAACCGCCTCCTCGGAAATTCTCATGTCAGGACATTGTCGTCGAAGGTTCCGATCCGAGCGACCGAGGACACCGCCAGGCGCAGGTTTGCAGCGGCCCGGTTAAAGGATGTACACCGTTACATAAACGATGATCCACATCACGTCGACGAAGTGCCAATAGATCCCTGGCACCTCGACGCCGAGGTGATCCTTGGCCTCGGGGCCGAAATGGCCGCGGAAGGCGCGGATCGTGGCGAAGCTGAGCAGCATCAGGCCGATGAAGACGTGGGCTCCGTGGAGGCCGGTGAGGCCGTAGAAGATCGAGCCGAAGGCAAGGTCGCGGGCGCTGAAGCCGATGTGGGCGTACTCGTTGAGCTGGATGAAGAGGAAGGTCGCGCCCAGCAACCAGGTCAGCACCAACCCGAGCTTGAGGCCGTTGCGGTTGCCGCGTCGGATCGCCTCGAGGGCGTAGTGGATCGTGAAGCTGGAAGAGACGAGGATCGCGGTGTTGATCCCGGCGACGGCGACCGGCAGTTCGTAGGGTGCCGGCGGCCAGCTCGGGGGGTTGACGACCACGCGGAGGAAGAAGTAGGAGGCGAAGAACGCCCCGAACAGCATCACCTCGGAGACGATGAAGAGGAGGATCCCGAGCGTCTGTTTGTCGATCCGCGAGCTTGAGTTGGCCTCGGGCGGGCCGTGAGGATGCTCTTCGTGCCCGACGGCTACGGTGGCGCTCTCCATCAGGCCTCTCCTCCCTCGGCGACGGCGGCGGCGACCGCCGCGGCGGGCCGGCCGACCTCGACGTGCTCGACCTGCTTGTCGGTGATTTCACGGGTGCGGCCGATCAGATCCTCCTCGAGCCAGCGCGAGCTCTCGCCGGCAAAGGTGGAGATCAGGACCTCGTCGATGCGGTAGTGCTCGATCGCCCTCTTGACCGCGAGGAAGGGATCGGGGCTCATCGGCTGCCCGGTGGCGTCGATGTCGGCCCGGTAGAGCTCGGCCAGGGTCGAGGCGAGGTCGCGGACGACCTGCTCCTCGCTGACGTCGTCGGCCTTGGGGCAGATGATCGTGTAGCGGTGCGGGCTGGCGGCGGCGCGTTCCTTCAAGCGGGCGACCAGGTCCGGGGCGGCGACCGT
This sequence comes from Solirubrobacterales bacterium, assembly GCA_036403715.1. Taxonomy (GTDB): domain Bacteria; phylum Actinomycetota; class Thermoleophilia; order Solirubrobacterales; family 70-9; genus VAYN01. The sequence continues at coordinate 26,113 of DASWQL010000020.1, read as the reverse complement.
CTTCGTCGCGACCACAAGGGTGTGGATCCGCTCCCAGCTGATCGCGTCGTCTTCGATCCGCACCGGGATGTGGGTGAAGTTGGCCTCCGGTTCGACCCGTTCGCGAGCCCACTCCACCAGGTCTTTGCGGGTGAAGCCGAAGCGTGTGCCGGGCAGGCAGGAGAGCAGCACCTCCGCCGGTTCATGGGCGCGGATCGCATCGTCGAGCGCCAACCAGGGCTCTGGGTCCAGCACCTCGCCGACCGATTCGATCCCGAACTCGCGGAGGACCGCCATCGTCACCTCGACCCGGGCGCGGGCGGCCTCGCGGACTTCGTCGCTGTCGACCAGCTGGCCGACCGTCGGCTCGTTCTGCGGCGCCGCGACGACGACGCCCGAGACCTTGCCCTGGCGCTCGCGGACCGCCTGCAGCAGTTTGCGTCCGCCCGCCACCTCGTTGAGGAAGACCAGCAGCGGCCGGCCCTCGACGGGAGCGTTCACGGGCTGCCCACCACACTCGGCTCCTGGGCTGGAACCTCGGCGCCTTCGCCGGCCATGATCGCGTGGCGGGCCCCGGGCACGCCGAACTCATACGGCCCACCGACGACGCGCGGGATCTCGTCGAAGTTGAAGATCGGCGGCGGCGAGGAGACCTGCCACTCGATCGAGTTCGCACGCCAGGGGTTGGCGGAGGCTTTCGGGCCGTAGCGCCAACTGACGATCATGTTGTAGAGGAAGACCAGCTGGACGGCGCCGAGCATGAAGGCGAAGCAGCTGATCATCAGGTTCCAGTTGCCGAACTGGGCGGCGTAGTCGGCGACGCGCCGTGGCATCCCGTCCATGCCGACCCAGTGCATCGGGATGAAGGTGCCCCAGGTGCCGATCAGGGTGCCCCAGAAGTGCACCCGTCCGAGTTTCTCGTCGTACATCCGCCCCGTGATCTTCGGGAACCAGTGGTAGATGCCGGCGAAGATCGTGAAGACGGAGCCGCCGAACAGCACGAAGTGGATGTGGGCGACGATGAAGTAGGTGTCGGAGACGTGGATGTCGATCGGCACCATGCCCAGCATGACGCCGCTGATGCCGCCGATCGTGAAGGTGACGATGAAGGCGAGCGCGAACAGCATCGCGGTCGAGTACGTGTGGATCTTGCCGAAGTAGAGCGTGCCCAGCCAGGAGAAGATCTTGATCCCGGTCGGTACCGCGATCAGCAGGGTCGTCAGCATCATCGGCACCCGCAGCCAGCTGAACATGCCGGCGACGAACATGTGGTGCGCCCAGACCGAGTAGCTGAGGACGACGATCCCGATCAGCGCCAGGGCCATCAGCCGGTAGCCGAAGATCGGCTTGCGGGCGTGGGTCGATATGACCTCGCTGATGATCCCGAAGCCGGGCAACATCATGATGTAGACGGCCGGGTGCGAATAGAACCAGAAGATGTGCTGATAGCTGATCACGTCGCCGCCGGCGGCGAACTCGAAGAAGTTGGTGTGGAGGATGCGGTCGAAGAGCACCATGAACTGGGCGCCGGCGATGAACGGGGTCGCGGCGACCACGAGGAGCGAGGTCGAGAGGTTGGCCCAGACCAGCAGCGGCATCCGCCAGAAGGTCATCCCCGGCGCCCGCATGGTGATGATCGTGACCAGGAAGTTGAGCGCGGTCGCGATCGACGAGGCGCCCGCGAACTGGACGCCGAGGTTGAAGAACGACTGCCCCAGCGGCGCCCCGGTCGAGAGCGGCGCGTAGCCGGTCCAACCGGCGTCGAAGGCGCCGCCCGGCGCCAGGAAGCTGCCGATGAAGAGCAGCCCGGCGATCGGCAGCATCCAGAAGCTGAGCGCGTTGAGGCGCGGGAAGGCCATGTCGGGAGCGCCGATCATCAGCGGCAGCACGTAGTTGGCGATCCCGGCGAAGACGGGAATCACGAAGACGAAGATCATCAGCACCGCGTGGGTGGAGAAGAGGCTGTTGTAGGTCGCGGCGTCGACGATCTGGGTGCCCGGCTGCGCCAGCTCGGCCCTGATCAGCATCGCCATCAGCCCGCCGATGAAGAAGAAGAAGAAGGTGGTGCAGATGTACTGGATGCCGATCACCTTGTGATCGGTGTTGAAGCGGAAGTAGTCCTTCCAGCTCTTGGCGCCGTGCTGCGAGTGGTCGTCGGGGATCGTCGGCGCGCCGACGGCCCAGCGCAGCCAGTAGTCGAAGCAGCCGAAGCCGAGCAGGAAGCCGAGCGGCGCCAGCACCAGCGGCACGACGACGTGCGGGTAACCGGTCTGTTCGGTCTGGTAGAGCGGCAGGTGCGAGATCGCTCGCAGAGCGATCACGAGACCGAAGCCGAATGCGCCGAAGACGAGCGCGCCGAGGGCACCTCGAGTCCAACCCGGTCGCGTCATTGCAGCCAACATCAGATCGCCTCCATTATGCCCCGCCCGCGCCCAGGGGTTCGGGGGCCAACTCGGTGTCCGCTTTGATCGATTCCAGGAACGGGCCCGGGATTTTTTGCTTCAGGCCTTCTACCCATTCGCGGAACTTACCCGGTGGCTCGACCACGACCTTGGCCCGCATCGTCGCGTGGCCGAAGCCGCAGAGCTCGGTGCAGATCAGCTGGTAGGTGCCGACCTTGTCCGGCGTGACGATCGCCGTCGTCGTGATCCCCGGGACGTTGTCTTTCTTGATCCGCCACTCGGGCACCCAGAAGGAGTGGATCACGTCCTGCGAGTGCATCTTGAACTGGACCTGACGATTGACCGGCACGTGAAGTTCGCCTTGCGAATAGGCCAGGTCCTTGCCCGGGTAGCCGAAGCTCCAGGCGTACTGCTGGGAGAAGACGTCGACCGTGAGCGCGTTCGCGGCGGGCTTTTCGATGTCGTTGAGGACGGCCCAGCTGTAGCCGCCGCCGAAGAGGACGATGATCGTCGGGATCAGCGTCCAGGCGACCTCGAGTCGAGTGTTGCCGTGGATCGGCTCGCCGTCGGATTCGTCTCCCGGCTTCGCTTTGAATTTCCAAAGCGCGTAGAAGAGCATCACGATCACCAGCGAGAAGACGAGCGACGAGAGGACGATCATCACGTTGAGGAGGTCGTCGATCTTCGGCGCCGCGGTCGAGGCCTCCTGGCCGTCCCAGTTGATCGACAGCATCACCGCCGAGATCGCCGCGGCCAAAGCGACGGTTGCGGCGAGCATCTTGGCTATCGGGAGGCGGCCGATCATCTGGCGGCGGGCATTCTATTGAAGCGGCGGCGGGAGGCTCTGCGGTTCAAATGACGCTCCGCACTAGCTACTCGGGGGCGGGGAGCTTCCGCAATTCTGACGCAGCGGCGGCGAGCATGCCCCGCGCCACTCCCTCCCAGCTCCAGAGGCGCCGAACCGTGGCGACCAGGGCGGCGCGAGCTTCCTCCCGGCGCTCCGACGGCAGCGCCAACCAGCGGTCGAGCCGGTCGGCGATCGCCTCGACGGAGCCGGCGGCGACCGGGAAGGAGGTCAGCCCGGCGACCTCCTCCGGCAGCGCCGCGGCGAGTTGGCGCGAGACCTCAAGCATCCCGGAGTGGCCGGCCGAGACAGGGAGGGCGCCGCAGGCCGCGGCCTCGACGGCGACCATCCCGAATGCCTCGGGGAAGGTGCTCGGCATCACCAACGCCTCGGCCCGGGGCAGCAGCTCGGCCACCTCGTCGTGCTCGAGGCGGCCGACGAACTCGACGGACCCCGCGGCGGCGCGAGCAGCCTCCGCGTAACCGGGTGGCGGGTCCGCCAGGAAGGCCGAGAGGATCTCCAGCGGCTTCTCCTCCCCACCCTCGAGCGCCCATCCGAGCCGAGAGACCTCGCGGGCGTCGTCGAGGTCGCCGCCCTCCAGCGCGGCCTGCATCCTTCGCAGCCCGCCCTCGTACTCCCCGTAGCCGGCGATCTCAAGCCGCGCCTCCGGATGCGCCGCCTTCACCAGCGGCCAGGCAGCCAAGAGCAGGTCGACCCCCTTCGAGACGATCAGCTTCCCGACGAAGACGACCAGCGCATCGCCAGATCCCGGTGATGGGGTTCCTGCGGGCGAGGTTTTCGTTCTCGGACCCCCATCACCGGGCTCCCACGGATGGAAGGCTGAGAGATCAACGCCAGGCGGGCCGAGGCGAGTCTTCGCAGGGAGTTCCGGCAGATCCGGCAGAGCCTCCCAGAGGGACTCGGCGGTGTGCCGGGAGCCGACGAGGACACCCGATGCCTCCCTCATGCCCTCTTCGGCGTAGGGGCGAAAGCGCGGATGTGGTTTGACCGTGTACTCGAGGGCGGAGCCGTGGACCTTGGCGGCGAAGGGAGCGACGCCGGCGCGGGCGAGGATCGCCGGGCCCATCACCAGGTGGTTGGCGAGGGCGAGGTCGATGCCGCCCGCCGCCGCGGCGACTTCGCGCACCGCGGTTACGTTCGCGTCGATGTAGCGGTCCAGCTCCTCGTCGGTCAGCTCCTGGAACGCCTTCACCTCGAAGCCCTCGTAGGGGTCCTTGACGTAGACCGGGAGCAGGCCGCCGATGTCAGGGTTGTGGATCTGGACGCCGTCGAGCCGCACCTGGCGGTCCTGGCAGAGCAGATGGACCTCGTGGCCGAGCCGCGCCAGGGCCGGAGCGAGGTTGGCGTTGTAGATGTTGCTGCCGGTGCCGCGCAGCATGTAGCCGTGGAAGAGGAGAACGCGCATCGCTGCCGCCCAAGCTAATAGTCTTCGCGGCGATGAATACGCGTCAGCTCTACAGGTTGCGGGCCAAGGCCTCCGGCCGCGAGGCGATCGCCCCCGCCGAGCCGGGCCAGATCTACGTCGATCGCGAGACCGGCGAGGAGATGGAACCGGTGGCGATGATCCTCCCCCTCGCCCCCTCCGCCTCGTCCCTCCCCCGCGCCCCCGAGAACCTGCGCGCCTGTCGCCGCTGCGACCAGTTGATCGGCATCGACGTCAGCGACTGCCCGTATTGCGGGCTTCGGCAGCCCCCGCTTTAAGGGCATAGCGACGAGGGGCGTCGGTAGGCCCTCCTCACTCGGTACCTCGTCGAAGGATCGTCTGCCGGCTGACGCCGCTTGGAGCTCCCCTCCTCCTCCGCAAAACGTTCGGAGGGCCTACCGACGCCCCTCATACCCACGGCAGCTAGAGGACGGACTGCCCCAGCGCGTGGCGTTTGGGCGGCCGCCGACGTCGGCCGTTCATAGCTTCCGAAGGACGGGAGCTCTCCGTCGGGGCGAGCGTCGGGTGCCCCTGCGAACGTTTTGCGGAGGAGGAGCACAAAGCTTCGGGCGACAGCTTGCGCGGCTCCTTCGACGAGGTACCGAGTGAGCAGGGGCACCCGGCGCTCGCCCGTCGCAGCGCCTCCCGGCTCTACGGTTTCTTGACGAGCGTGGCGGTGTAAAGCAGCCGCGCGTTGCTGTAGTAGCACCCGTAGGTCTTCGTCTTCCCGACCCCCTGCTGCGGATGCCCGTTCTGAATGTCTTCCTTCGACGAGCAGTGTTCGGGCAGGCGGCTGCCGCGCCAGGTGTTGTCAGAGGAGACGTTGAAGGCGAACATCGGCGCCCAGGTCGGGATCGTCAGTGCCACGATCTGTCCCTGGAGGACGGTCAGCGGGTGGTCGAGGGCGAAGATCGGGGTGGTGCCGAAGAAGGGGTTGAGGACCTCGAGCGGGCTCTGCCGGACCAGCGTGTACTGCGGCGGTTTCGAGCCTTCGACGGGGCGCAGGATGCCGATCCTCGCCTCCGACGGGGTGCCGAGGAAGTCGTTGAAGAAGCCGACCTCGTTCGTCGTCGTCGGGGTTTCCTTGGTCGACGGCTTGGAGAGGGTGATCGACCAGGCGACGATCTTGCCCTCGAAGGGGGCCTCGTAGGGCCGCACGACGCCACCGGCGATCGACTGGAACCCGGTGACGTGACCCTCGACGCGGCAGGGGGTGATCTCGACGTTGTTGACGATCTTCCCCGGGCAGGATGGGGGCGGGGTTTCCGTGGTCTGGCCGAGCACGACCAGGCGCAGCGGCGCCGAGTCGGCGGCGCCTGGCAGGGCCGCCGCGACCAGGGCCGCGAAGACGCAGGCGGCGGCCACGAGCAGGGCCCAGGCGCGGGCGGAGCGGTTTTTCGTCTCAGCAAGGGTCATGGAAAGCAGCAACACGAGGCCGAAAGCCCAGTTGCGCCCCGATTCTGCCTTTCGCTGCCGGGGAATGCGGCGGCGCCGGCCGCCATGCACGATCCCGGCCATTCGGGGCAGGTAGGGTTGCCAGCGCCAGATGGAGGCTCCCAACCGCGCAGATGATTTCATTCCCGCCGGTCTCGCCTCCTTCGAAATCGAGGCCGACGAGATCGAGCTGGCCGTGATCGGCGCCGCCCACGCGATGTTCTGGCCGGCGATCCTCGAGCTGCTCGAGCTCGACGCCGGCGACGCGGTCCCCGAGCCCCGCGCCGACCTCTCGTTGCCACCGGCGGATCGGCGATGAGCGCGCTGGACCTCTCGCTGCGCGGCCAGGCGGCCGCCGTCGCCGCCGGTGAGGTCGAGGCGGCGGAGCTGCTGGAGGCGGCGCTGGCGCGGATCGAGCAGCGCAACCCGGCGATCAACGCCATCGTCGAGACCTTCCCCGAGCACTCGCGGGAGATGCTCGCGGCGGCCCCCGAGGGACCGCTGCGGGGAGTCCCGGTGGTGATCAAGGACGAGTGGCCGCTGCCGTGGCGGGCCCAGCGCTTCGGCGCCGCCGAGATGCTCGCCCCGGCCGCGCCCGGCGAGTCGGGTCCCTACCGCGCCCTGCGCGACGCCGGCGCCGTCATCGTCGGGGTCGGCAACATGCACGAGCTCGGGTCCGGCAGCACCGGCAACGTCTCCTTCTACGGGCCCGCCGGCAACCCCTGGGATCCCGAGCGCTGCCCCGGCGGCTCCTCCAGCGGCCCGGCGGCGGCAGTCGCCGCTCGCCTCGTCGCCGGCGCGGTCGGCGCCGACGGGATCGGCTCGATCCGCTTCCCCGCCGCCTACTGCGGGCTGACCGGGCTGAAGCCGACCTTCGCCCGGGCGGCGATGGAGGGCCACCACATGGCCAAGGTCACGACCACGATCGTCTCCGGCCCGCTCTGCGCCGACGCCGCCGACGCCCGCCTGTTGGGCTCGGTCCTCTGCGGCGAAGAGCTGGCGACGGCCGAGCCGCGCGGGCTGCGGATCGGGGTGGTCCGCGACAACGTCTCCGAGGACGTCGCCCCCGCTGTAGCCGCCGCCTGCGCGGAGGCGATCGAGGCGCTGCGCGGGGAGAGCGGCGGCGAGGTCGTCGAGATCGAGCTGGCCGACCTCGAGCCGGCGGCGTTGGCGACGGTCCTGATCGCCAACACCGAGGGACTCGGCGGCGTCACTCCGGGCAAGCTGAACTCGCTCGACCCGGAGCTGAGCCCGCTCGGCCGCGGCCTGCTCAAGTACCGGATGCTGCTGCCGGCGGCGGCCGCGGTCAAGGCCGCCCAGGTGCGGACGCTGATGCGCGGTCGGGTCGCCGCAGCGTTCGAGGAGGTCGACCTGATCGCCTGGCCGACCGTGCCCGCGCCGGCGCCGCCGCTGCAGGCGCCGCTGGTCGAGCTCCCCTCCGGGACCCTGACCGCGGACCAGGCGAACGTCCGCGGCGCCGGGCTCGCCAACCTCACCGGGATCCCGGCGATCAGCGTCCCGGTCGGGCTTGCCGACGGGATGCCGATCGGCCTGCAACTGCAGGCGGCGTGGGGGCGCGACGAGCTGCTGCTCGACGCGGCCGAGGCCCTGGAGCGGGCCAACGGCCGCCGCTGGGTCGACTCGCTGCCGCCGCCGGCGCGCGCGGCCGAGATCAGCGAGGCCTAGCGTGCCCGCGATCGTCGTCGACGGGCTCGAGCGCGCCTTCGGCGAGGTCCTCGCCGTGCGCGGCATCGACCTCGAGGTCGAAGAGGGCGAGATCTACGGCTTCCTCGGCCCCAACGGAGCCGGCAAGACGACCACCGTGCGGATGCTGACGACGCTGCTGCTGCCGACCGGCGGCCGCGCCGCCGTCGCCGGCCACGACGTCGTCGCCGAGGCGCGGGCGGTGCGGGCCTCGATCGGCGTCGCCCTGCAGGAAGCGGCACTCGACCCGCTGATGACCGGCCGTGAGCTGATCCGGCTGCAGGCGACGCTGCAGGGCCTCCCCTCCGCCGAGGGGCGGCGCCGGGCCGACGCTCTGCTGGAACGAGTCGACCTCGAGGGCGCCGCCGACCGCCGCGTCGGCGGCTACTCCGGCGGCATGAAGCGCCGGCTCGACCTCGCCGCCGCCCTGGTCCACGAGCCTCGCGTGCTCTTCCTCGACGAGCCGACGACCGGCCTCGACCCGGTCAGCCGCAAAACGATCTGGCAGGAGGTGCGGGTGCTGAACGAAGCCGGCACCACCGTCTTCCTCACCACCCAGTACCTGGAGGAGGCCGACCAGCTGGCCGACAACGTCGGCATCATCGACAGCGGCACGATCGTCGCCGAGGGGACGCCGGAGTCGTTGAAGGCGGAAATGGGCAACCCCCACGTCGAGCTGCAGCTCGCGGGCGGCTCGGTCGCCGAAGCGGAGGCCGTTCTCCGCTCGCTTGGCAGGCTGCTGCCGCCCAAGGACGGGAGGAAGGTCCTGGTCGAGGTGGAGAACGGAGCCGCGGACATCCCCCGCGTCGTCCGCGCCCTCGACGAGGCCGGAATCGCCGTCGAGTCGCTGGAGCTGGTGCGCCCGACCCTCGACGACGTCTTCGTCGCCAAGACGGGCTACCACCTCGAGGAGGAGGGCGACGAGGACTCCGAGCCGGAGCCGGTCGAGGCGTGAGCGCTCTCGCCGGCAACCTCCGCGTCGTCCAGGCGCTGGGGCTGCGCTCGATCCGCCAGACGTTCCGCCGGCCGCAGCTGATCTCGCCGATCATCGTCTTCCCCACCCTGCTGCTGGCGATCCAGACCGGCGGCGCGGGCGGCGCAGTCGACCTGCCGGGCTTCCCGCCGGTGCAGAGCTTCCTTCAGTTCATGCTGGCCGGGGCGATGATGCAGGCGATGATGCTGGCAGGCAACAGCGGCGGCATCGCCCTCGCCGTCGATATCGAGATGGGCTTCACCGACCGCCTCTTCGCGGCTCCGATCCCACGCTTCGCGATCGTTCTCGGACGGCTGGCGGGTACCGCGGCGCTGGGCCTCTTCGCCGCGCTCTGGTTCCTCGCGATCGGGCTGATCTTCGGCGCCACGATCGAGAGCGGGGTCGCCGGCGCCCTGCTGGCGATCGCCCTGGTCACCGCCTCGGCCCTGGCGGTCGGCGGCATCGGCGCCGCGATCGCCCTGCGCACCGGCAGCGCCAGCGTCGTCCAGGGCCTCTTTCCGCTGGTCCTGGTCGTCCTCTTCCTCTCCTCCGCCTTCTTCCCCCAGGAGCTGATGATCGAGCCGGCGAAGACGATCGCCGAGTACAACCCGCTGAGCTTCATCGTCGAAGGCATCCGCGAGCCGATGATCTCCGGCATCGACGCGGGCGACACCCTGCGGGCGGTGCTGTCGATCGCCGGCATCGTCGTCGTCGGCCTCGCCCTCAGCTCCCGCGCCCTGCGACACCGACTGCGGGTCGGCTGATGGAAGCGACGCTCGAGGTCCCGGCCTGGCGCGCCAACCTGGCGACGATCGTGGCGCTGATGGCCCGCGCCAAGAACGAGCTGGTGCGGGTGCCCGGGGCGGCGATCCCGGGCGTGCTGGCGCCGACCATCTTCTTCCTCGGCCTCAACGGGGTCTTCGGAGCCCTGACCCGGCTGCGCGGCTTCGACACCGGCGCCTACGAGAGCTTCATCGTCCCCGTCAGCATGTTGCAGGGAGCGGGATTCACCGGCGCCGCGGCGGGGGTCAACCTCGCCCGCGACATCGAGCAGGGCTGGCTCGACCGCCTGCTGGTCTCCCCCGCTCCCCGCTGGGTCCTGCTTGCCGGCACCGTGCTCGCGGCCGGCGCCCGGGCGCTGATCCCGGCCACCTTCGTCCTCGTCATCGCCCTCGCCCTCGGCGCCGGCTTCCCCGGCCTCGACGGGCTGGCAATCTGCTTCCTGATGGTCGCGGCGATGGCCGCCGTCGCCGCCTGCTGGGGGTCGATGCTGGCGCTGCGCTTCAAGAGCCAGTCGGCGGCGCCGCTGATGCAGGCAGGGACGATGGCGCTCGTCCTCACCACCACCGCCTACGCGCCGCTGGCGCTGCTCCAGGGCTGGCTCCAGGACATCGCCCGCGTCAACCCGGTCACCCAGGTCGTGGAAGCGGCGCGGCAGGGCTTCGTCGGCAGCGTCACCTGGGCCGACACCTGGCCGGGACTGCTGGCGCTGGCCGGCCTGCTGGCGCTCCTCGGCGCCCTGGCGCTGCGGCAGATGCGGCGCACGAACCGATGAGCGAGCGAGCGGTGAGCGGCGAGCGCGAGGCGGTGATCGCCGAGGCCGAGCGCGTCCTGCGCCAGAACTGGCAGCATGGCGAGCGCGACGGCATTCCCTACGGCTACTCGGAGCCCAGCCCCGGTCGCTATCCCTGGCAGTGGTACTGGGACTCCTGCTTCGCGGCGATCGTCTGGCGCCGCTTCGACCCGACCCGCGCCCGGACGGAGCTGGAGACGCTGCTGGCGGCGCAGCGCCCCGACGGGTTCATCGGCCACACGATCTTCTGGCGCCGGCCGGTCTCGCTGATCCGCCTCGCCTTCTACAACGTCTCCTCGCGCCGCGCCCTGCAGACGTCGACGATCCAGCCACCGCTGCTGGCCTGGGCCTGGCGAATCGCCGTCGGCGACCCGCGCGCGGAGCCGCGGATCGTCGCCCACATGGACTGGCTCGCCGCCAATCGCGACCTCGAGGGCGACGGGCTGCTGTGGATCCTGCAGCCGGACGAGTCGGGGCTCGACGCCTCGCCGAAGTTCGAACCGGTCTGGGGCCGGTTCTCGAACGGTCGCATCGGCTTCCCGCTGCTGGTCCGTCGCAATCGCCGGCTCGGCTTCGACGCCAAGCGGGTCCGCGAGCGCGGCGGTCCGGCGCTCTGCGAGACGCTCGTCAACACGATGTGGTCGCTCTCGCTGCAGTCGATGGGACGGCCGTCGGCGACGCCGGCCCTGGTCGAGCGGCTCTGGGACGAGGACCGCGGTCTCTTCCTCGACGAGGCGCAGCCGGGCGGCAAGCGGCCGCACGTCGTCACCTGGGCCTCGCTGGCGCCGCTGGCGCTGCCCGACCTGCCGGAGGAGATCGGCAGGCGCCTGGTCGAGGAGCACCTGCTGAGCGAGCGCGAGTTCCTCACCTCGGTGGCGCCGCCGTCGGTCGCCGTCTCGGAGCCGGCCTACGAGCCCGACGGTCGCCACCTCCTGATCCGCCGCTACTGGCGCGGCCCGACCTGGGTCAACTCGGCCTGGCTGGTCTGGCTGGGGATGCGCCGACTCGGCTACGAGGAGGAGGCGCGGCACCTGGCCGACGGCATCATCGCCGCGGCCGCCCGCGAAGGCCTGCGCGAGTACTACGACCCCCGCGACGGCACGGGACTCGGCGCCCGGGACTTCGCCTGGTCGGCATTGGTAGCCGAGCTCGCGGATCCGCGGCCGGGTGACTATTTGTAGCGGTAGGTGATGCGACCTCTGTCGAGGTCATAGGGCGAGAGCTCGATCTTGACGCGGTCGCCGGGAAGGATGCGGATGTAGTGCCGGCGCATCTTTCCCGAGATGTGACCGAGCACGTCGTGCCCGTTGTCCAGTTTGACCCGGAACATGGTGTTGGGGAGAGCCTCGGTGATCTCCCCCTCCATTTCGATCTTTTCCTCTTTGGCCATGCGGCGATGAGCGTAGCGGACGCTCAGGTCTCGGCGCCCTCCCAGGCCAGCCAGTTGCGCGCGTGCAAGAGCGCCCCCGCGCGGTCGGCGACCTCTCCGGCGTACTGGGCGGCCTCCAACTCGGCCAGCAGCTCCCCCAGCCTCGGCCCAGGCTCGATCTCCAGCTCGGCTACGAGCTCGTCACCATTCAGCAGCGGCGTCGGCGGCCCGTCGCGGCGCCAGTCGAGGCCGGCGGCGACCATTTCACGGGCCAGGTCGAGGTGCGCCTGGACCATCTCCGGACTGGCCAGCGGCCCGGCGCCGCGGGCCGAGAGCCGGTCGGCGACGGTGAGCAGGGTGACGTCGACGGCGACCGGATCGGTGGCGCGCAGGTACTCGTGCCGGCGCCGCGCCGGCAGCGGCGCCTCGGGAACGAGGAAGCCGAGCCGGAGGTGATGCAGGGTCAGCGCCTGCAGATAGCCGGTCAGCCGGCGGCTGGCGCGCAGGCGCGAGCAGATCTCGCCGATCACCGCGACCCCCTCGCGGTCGTGGCCGCGGAAGCCGACGAAGCCGCCCTGCTCGCTGCGGGTGGCAGGCTTGGCGATGTCGTGGAAAAGAGCGCCGAAGCGGAGCGCCGTGCCGCGGGTCATCTCGTCGGCCAGCGGTTCGGACAGCAGCGCCGCGACCTCGCCGGCGCGCTCGCCTGCGAAGCGGTCCAGGTCCCTCTCGATTTCGAGCGTGTGCTCGAGCACGGCGATCGTGTGGTCGTGGACGTCGAGGTGGTGGTTCGGCCCCTGTTCGACTCCGCGCAGCCCGGCGACCTCGGGGAGGACGACGGCGGTCAGCCCGAGGTCGTCGAGCAGGGAGAGGCCGCGCACCGGGTCGGGGCCGCCGACCAGCTGACGCAGCTCCGCCAACCGGCGCTCGCCCGCCGGGTCGGCCGCATGGCTCGCGGCCTCGCGGGCGAGCCGCGCGGTCTCGGAGTCGACCGTCAGCTCCAGGTCGGCGGCGAGACGGGCAGCGCGCAGCAGCCGCAGCGGGTCCTCGAGGAAGCTGCGCTCGCCGACGGCTCTGAGGACCTTGCGATCGAGGTCGGCCAGTCCGGAGTGCGGATCGATCGCCTCGCCGCCGGCGAGCGGCACGGCGACGGCTCCGACAGTGAAGTCACGCTCGCCGAGGTCGGCCTCGATCCCCTCGCCGCGGAGCGCGGTGACGTCGATCTGCCAGCCTCGCCGACGCGAGACGACCCGCCAGGTGCGGAACTCGGCCGAGAGCTCGAAGGCATGGTCGCCGAGCGCCGAGGCGATCGCCCGCGCCGGCGGACCGGGGTCGCCGGCGACGGCCAGATCAAGGTCTGAGACCTCGCGGCCGAGCGCGGCGTCGCGGACCGCGCCGCCGACGATCCAGGCCTCCGGGCCGTCGCCCAGCGCCTGCCTGACGGTGGCGACGAGCGGCGCCTCGCGGAGGCGGCCGACGAGAGTGGCGTCTTTGTCGCCCATGGGGCTACAAACCCGCCACTCTCACAGCGGCCGACGCGGCACCCGGGCGGAGATCGCGCAGGTGACCTCGTAATTGATCGTGTCGAGTCGGGCGGCCAGCTCCTCGGCGAGGATCCTGTCCTCGCCTTGGCGGCCGATCAGTACGGCCTCGTCGCCGGGCGCGACATCGCTGTCGGGACCGAGGTCGATCGTGATGTTGTCCATCGAGACCGTCCCGACCAGCGGCACCCGCAGGCCCCCGACCAGGACCTCGGCGTTGTTGGTGAGGTCGCGACGGAGGCCGTCTCCGTAGCCGAGCGGCACCACGCCGACGCAGGTGTCGACCGGCGCCCTCCAGTTGCGGCCGTAGCCGGCGCTGGCGCCGGCCGGGAAGCGCTTGACGTCGGCGACGTAGGAGCGCAGCTCCAGAGCCGGGGTGAGCCCGTGCTCGGCGGGATCGCTCTGGAACGGGTCGAGGCCGTAGATCGCGACCCCGCAGCGGGCCATGTCGTAATGGGCGCGGCGGTCGCGGAAGACCGCGGCGCTGTTGGCGGCGTGGGCGATCGTGCCGGGGAACTCGGAGCGGACGGCGGCGGCGACGCGGTCGAAGCGCTCGAGCTGCTCGTCGAAGTAGCCGGAGCCGGTTTCGTCGGCGGTCGCGAAATGGGTCCAGACGCCGGCCAACTCGAGGCTGGGATCGGCGTCGCAGGCTCGCGCCAGCGCCAGCACCTCCTCGGGATCGGGGTTGCCCAGCCGGCCCATGCCGCTGTCGTACTTGACGTGCACGCGGGCCGGTCGCCCCTGCGCCCGGGCGCGGTCGGCGAGCAGGGCGCGGAAGCCCTCCCTCCAGACGGCGACCTCGGAGCCGGCCGAGAGGACGACGTCGACCTCCTCCTGGCACAGCGCCCCCATCGTCAACAGCGGTATGTGTTGGAAGCGGCGGCCGATCCGTTCGGCCTCGATCGCCGTCGCCACGGCTAGCCGGGTGGCGCCGCCCGCCAGCGCCGCGTTGGCGCAGCCGTCGGCGCCGTGTCCATAGCCGTCGGCCTTGACCACAGCACAGAGCTCGGCCCCGTTCCCAAGCTCGGCCTTGAGCCGGGCGCAGTTGGCCCGGACCGCGTCGAAGTCGATCCGAGCGACGGCCCGCTCCATCGATCTACTCGTCGTCGACGATTGCCGCCAGGGCGTCGGCCCTGGTGACCATGCCCGCCAGGCGCCCGTCCTCGTCCACCACCGGGAGGTGGTTGTGGTGGCTCTCGGCGATCTTCTTGGCGACCTGGTCGGCGCTGTCGTCGGTGCGGACGACGACCGGGTCCGGGGTCATCAGCTCCGAGACCTTGGTGGCGAAAGCTTTTTCGAGCCGCTCCTCGAAGCCCTTCATCGAACCGACGAAGACGATCCCCCCCATGATGTTGAGGTAGTGCGGGAGATGGAGTTCGGACTCCTCCTCGCCGAGGATCAGGTCCGACTCGCTGACGATGCCGACGACCCGGCGATCGTCGTCGACTACCGGAATCGCGCCGAGATCGGTTTTGGAGAGGAGGTCGATCGCCGTGCGGGCGTCATCCTCGGGGCTGACGGTCGGGACGTCGGGATCCATGATCTCGGCTGCGGCCTTCATTGCCCGCGAGGTTATTCGACCGGCGCGACGGGAAGCATTCCAAGCGGGATCGAGTCGATCACGTCGGAGGCGATCACCGACTCGGCGGCGCCGAGACGGGAAGCCGCGTCGCGGCCGGCCCTGGCGTGGCCGACGACCGCCGCGCAGGCCGCGGTGAACGGCTCCAGTCCGCGGGCAAGCATGGCGGCGATGACGCCGGAGAGGACGTCGCCGCTGCCGGCCGTGGCGAGGCCGGGGGCGGAGATCGCGTTGACCGCCACCCGCTCGCCGTCGGTGACGATCGTGTCGTCGCCCTTGAGGACGACGACGGCGCCGCTCGCCGTCGCGGCCTGGCGGGCGGACGCGAGTCGGTGTGCGGCGATCTCGTCGGAGTGCCGGCCGAGCAGCCGTCCCAGCTCGCCCGCGTGAGGCGTGAGGATGGTCGGTTCCTCGCGCGCCGCAAGGCGGTCCAGTTGCCCGGCCAAGGCGGTGAGTCCGTCGGCGTCGATCACCAGCGGGGAGGTGATCGCGCCGCTGACCTCGCGGGCGAGCTCCAAGGACTCCGGGTCGCGCCCGAGGCCCGGACCGAGGACGCCGGCGGCGGCGCGCTCGAAGGCCCGCAGAACCGCCTCCGCCGAGGCGGTCGCCAGACGGCCGTCGCCGCCCGGGCAGGGGGCCGACATCACCTCGGGCTGGGCGATCTCGAAGACCAGGTTGAGGTCCGCCGGGACCGCCACCGTGGCGTACCCTGCCCCGGCCCGGATCGCCCCCAGGGAGGACATCCGCACGGCGCCGGTGAGGCCGCGGGAGCCGCCGGCGACGGTCACCTGGCCGGAGCTGAACTTGGTCGACTCGGGGCCGCGCCGAGGGGCGAGCGCGAGCACCGAGGCGTCGATCGTGCCGCCGGCCGGCGCTACCGGAGCCCCCGGCGGGATCCCGATCGGGGCAACCCGCAGATCCCCGGTATACCACTTGCCGGGTGCGATCCACTGGCCGAGCTTTGCCGCGTGGAAGGTGATGGTGAGGTCCGCTTCCACCGCGGCCCCCTCGACCTCGCCGCTCGAGGCATCGACTCCAGAGGCGATGTCGCAGGCGACCACCGGTGCCCCGCAGCGGTTGATCGTCTCGATCGCCGTCACCGCCGGCTCCCGCGCCGCCCCCTCGAACCCGGTCCCGAAGATCGCGTCGACGACCGCCCCCGACCGCGCCAGCCGCCCGTCCAGATCGCCGCTGACGTACTCCGCCTCGATCCGCCTCAGATTGACCGCCGCATCCCCGGTCAACTCATCCGCCGGCCACAGCAACAGCACCTCCGTCCCAAACCCCATCCGCTCCAGCAACCGCGCCGCCACGAACCCGTCCCCAGCGTTGTTTCCCTTCCCGCAAACGATCCGCACCGGCCCCTCCGGGGCCGACTCGGCAACAGCATCAGCCAGCGCCCGACCCGCAGCCTCCATCAACTCCAGCGAAGGAACCCTCATCTCCTCGATCGCCCAGCGGTCGAGCTCCCGCATCCCCTCGGCGTCGTACAACGGGCTCAGCCACGGCTGCAGCATGCAGCCAGCCTAAACACGCCGCCTGCCCCACAGGCAAAAGCCGTCCTCGATGATTCATTGATAGTTGCTAAATATCACCGTCCAGGGTTCCAACAGCATCGAGGGTTTCAACGCATCGCTCGACGATGTCGTTGCGGCCGTGGACGACGAACCGACGCTCGACTGCCGGCAGTGGGAGAGCGTCGGGCACGCTATTACCTTGCGGCAGACGTCCTGACCGCCCTACGCGAACGGATCAGAACCGAAAGGCCGCCCAAAGCCGAGGACGATCCCTTCCGGATCGTCCGCGACCGACGTCAGCTGAAGCTCACCTGAGCGACTGTCGAGTCTCGCCCACCACAGCGACGGCCGCGGCGTTGTCCCGTGAGTGAGTCAACGAGATATCCACCTGAAGGCCCTTCGCAGCTTGGGCCGCTTTTCCACTGAGCTTGACGGTCGGCGGTTCCCCGGCGACCACCTCGATCTCCCTCAGCCCGAATCCACCGGTCAGTCCCAGCGCCTTGACCACCGCCTCCTTGGCGGCGAAGCGCGCCGCCAGGTGCCGCCCCGGTCGCGCCCTGGCGCCGGCGTAGTCGAGCTCGGCGTCGGTGAAGAGGCGCTGGGCGAGGCGGGGATGGCGTTCGAGGGCGCGCTCCATCCGCTCGATCTCGAGCAGGTCGATGCCGACGCCGGTGGCCATGGCGCTACTTGGCGAGGCCGACGATCAGCTTCGCCGTCGCTTCGTCGCCGGAGGAGCCGGCGCCGATCGCGACGTAGCCGACCTTGTCCAGGTACGGCCGCGCTTCTTCGAATTCGGCGAGCTGGTCGGACGGGATCAGGTTCTTCGCCAGCGCAACCGCGGCGGGACCGTTGACGAAGCCGCTGATCGGCGTACCTTCGAGCGCCGCGACGGCTTCCTTGTATTCGGGGTTGGAGGCCAGGGTCGACCCTCCCCCCGCGGTCAGCGCCTGCGCCGAGGCGGCGAGCCCGTAGGAGATCGCGATCCGGTTGCCCTTGGCGGCGACGACCAGCGGCTGCCGGCCGGGTTCGGGGTCGCGGATCGAGAAGCCGGTTGCCTTGCCGGAGATCGCGGTGACCCCGGGGGTCCCGGAGGCGCGCAGCAGCAGGCCGATGTTGGAGACGGTGTTGGTCGCCTCCTTGGAGCTGGTCGTTTCCATCACCACCGCGCCGGTGAGGTTGCTCTTGCTGTTCCCCACGGCGAAGACGGCGACGTCGCCGACCGAGGCGCTGATCTTTTCGAGATCGATGCCGGCGGCGCTCATCGTCTTCTTCAACTCGTTCGGCGGGATCTGGCCGGGGACGCCGTTCTTGTCGATGCTGTCGATCGCTTCGCCGAAGCGCTTGCCGAATTCGGCCGAGGCCAGCGCCGCGAAGGAGCCGCCCGGCATCGAAGCGAGGAGGTTCGAGGCGTCGCCCGCGGGCGCGCTTTCGCCGGCGACGTTGGTGCTTACGTCGATCTCCACCTGATCCGAGCCGGGGATCAGGCCGGCCACCGCGGTCGCTTCCTTCGGTTCGATTCCGGCGCTTTCGAGGAATTGCTTCGCTTCGGGATCGACGCTCCCGCCCGCTTCTTCGATCAGGCCGCCGACGTCGACGAAGACGTCGGCGAGGCTGCCGTCGGGCACGTTGTCGACGGCGCTCGTGTAGCTGTCGAGGTCGGCCAGCGATTCACCGTCGAAAGAGTCGACCATCGCTTCGAAGGACTTCTTGTCTTCGGCGATGGCGAGGAAACCGCCGACCACGCCGACCACCGTTTCGTCGTCGCTGACCTTGAAGTCGATGCCTTCGTAGGTGCCGTCCCGGTCTTCCTTGCCGTGCTTGTCGACGAAGTCCTGGGTCGCGCCGGCGTCGGTCGATTCGATCGCGATCCCGTAGCCCTGGAAGTCTTCGCCGTCGTATTCCTGCAGGAAGAGGCCGGCCTTCTCGCCCAGCCAGGGCTCGATTTCCTTTTCGAAGTCGAGTTCTTCGCCGGATGATTCCGCTTCGCTTTCGAGCATCCCGACGATCAGGCCGCCGGGGTCGGTGATGCCGGCGACGTCGGCGGTCAGCGATTCGACGTTTTTCGCCAGCGAGCCTTCCGGGCGCACGGTGGCTTCGACGTAGACCGGCGCGTCGACGGGTGCCAGCGTCGCCGGATCGCCGCCACCGGAGCTGTCGCCGCCACCGCTGCAGCCGCCGATAACCAGGGCCAGGGCGGCTGCGGGCGCCGCGAGGAAGAGGACGGGACCAGCCTTCATGCGAGCGCGCATCCTAACGCCGTCACTCGACGGTGACGGTCTTTGCCAGGTTGCGCGGCTGGTCGACGTTGAGCCCGCGGGCGCGGGCGATGTCGTAGGCGAGCAGCTGCAGCGGCACGATCGCGACGATCGGCTGCATGATCCAGTCGGTGCGGGCGACCTCGATCGTCTCGTCGGCGACTTCGGCGGCACGCTCGCCGCCGGCGGTCGCGATGCCGATCGTCAGGGCGCCGCGGGCGCGGACCTCCTCGACGTTGGAGAGGACCTTCTCGAGGACCGGGCTGTCGGTGGCCACGCAGATCACCGGCGTCGACTCGTCCAGGAGGGCGATCGGGCCGTGCTTCATCTCCCCCGCCGCGTAGGCGTCGGTGGGTATGTAGGAGATCTCCTTCAGCTTCAGCGCCCCCTCGAGGCAGACCGGCAGGCCGATGTGACGACCGAGGTAGAGGAAGAACTCGCGCTCGCTGAGGGCGGCGGCGACGGCGCGAACCGGCTCCTCGGTCATCGCGATCGTCTCTTCGACCCTCGAGGGCAGCGTCTTCAGCTCGGCTACCAGCTCGGCGATTCGGCTTTGCGGCAGCGATTCCCGCAGCTCGGCCAGCCGCAGCCCCAGCAGGTACATCGCCGCCACCTGGGCGACGAAGGTCTTGGTCGCGGCGACGCCGATCTCGAGACCGGCGCGGGTGTAGAGGACGGCGTCGGCATCCCGGGTCGCCTGGCTGCCCATGATGTTGGTGATCGTCAGCACCGTGGCCCCGGCCTCGCGGGCGAGCCTCATCGCGGCGAGGGTGTCGGCGGTCTCGCCGGACTGGGTGATGCCGATGACGAGGTCGCCGGGGCCGACCACCGGGTTGCGGTAGCGGTACTCGGAGGCGATGTCCATTTCCACCGGCACCCGCGCCCACTCCTCGATCGCGTAACGGCCGATCAGGCCGGCGTGGTAGGAGGTGCCGCAGGCGACGATGACGATGCGCCGCAGGTCGCGCAGGAAATCGTCGTCGAGAGCGACGTCGGAGAGGTCGACCCCCTGGTCGCCGGGCAGCCGGTCGGCCAGGGTCTCGGCGACGGCGTCGGCCTGTTCGTGGATCTCCTTCAGCATGAAGGTCTCGAAGCCGCCCTTCTCGGCCGCGTCGGCGTCCCATGTGACCTCCTCGGCCTGACGGGGAATCGGGTTTCCGTCGCTGTCGGTGATCCGCACCCCGTCGGCGTCGATCTCGACGATCTCGCCGTTTTCGATCGGCACCGCTGTGCGGGTGTCGGCGAGGAAGGCGGGGATCGCCGAGGCGAGGAAGGTCTCGCCCTCGCCGACGCCGGCGACCAGGGGGCACTCCTTGCGGGCGCCGACCAGGCGCTCGGGCTCGTCGGCGTGCATGGCGACGAAGGCGTAGTGGCCGCGCAACTCGGCGTAGGCGGCGCGGACCGCGGCGGCGAGGTCGCCGTCGTAGTGGCGGGCGATCAGGTGGGCGACGACCTCGGCATCGGTCTCGGAGGTGAACTCCTCGCCCTCGGCCTGCAGCCGCTTGCGCAGCCCGGCGTGGTTCTCGACGATCCCGTTGAGGACGATGTGGACGCGGCCGGAGCTGTCGTCGTGGGGATGGGCGTTCTCCTCGGTGACGCGGCCGTGGGTTGCCCAACGGGTGTGGGCGATGCCGGTGTTGGCGGGCGTCAGGGCGCCGGCGCCGTTGACGCGCTCGGCGACGGCGGCACGGAGGTTGGCGAGGTTGCCGACGGCGTGGACGCTCTCGACTTCGCCGTCCTGCAGCATCGAGAGACCAGCCGAGTCATAGCCCCGGTATTCCAGTTTTTCCAGCCCGCTGAGCAGCAGCTCCTCGCAGGGGCGCCCGCCGACATATCCGACTATTCCGCACATGAAGGCGAGTAAGCGTAGAGGGCCGGCGCCCTCAGGCCCTCAGGCCAGCTCTTCGCGAACCAGGCCGGCCAGGCGCTCGCTGACGGCGTCGGCCTCGTCGCTGCTCGGAGCCTCGACCATGACCCGGACGAGGGGCTCGGTTCCCGAGGGTCGCAGCAGCACCCTCCCCCGCCCCTCCAGCGCCGCCGCCTCGCGCTCGACCGCCGCCCAGACCGCCTCGGCTCCGGCGATCGCCTCGCGGTCGGCGACCTCGACGTTGAGCAGCCGCTGCGGCAGCTTCTCCATCGGCACGGCGTCGGCCAGGGGCGCAGCGCCGAGCTCGCGCATCGTCATCAAGGCGGCCGCGATCCCGTCACCGGTGGCGACGAAATCGGTGGCGATGATGTGACCGGACTGCTCGCCCCCCAGCGACCACTCTCGCCGCATCAGCTCGTCGATCACGTAGCGGTCGCCGACGGGGGTGATGGCCACCTCGATCCCCGCCTGCTCCATCGCTCGGTGGAAGCCGTAGTTGGTCATCACGGTGACGACGACGCCGCCGACGAGCTCACCGCGGGCGGCCCTTCCGCGCGCCGCCAAGGCGATCAGCTCGTCGCCGTCGTGGACACGGCCCTCGCCGTCAACCGCCAGCACGCGGTCGCCGTCGCCGTCGAAGGCGAAGCCGATCTCGGCGCCGGAGGCGACGACCCGCTCGGCCAGCGCCTCGACGTGGGTGGAGCCGCAGCCGGCGTTGATGTTGCGCCCGTCCGGCTCGTCGCCGATCGTCTCGACCGCCGCGCCGAGTCGCTGGAAGATCGCCGGCCCCGCCCGGTGGGTGGCGCCGTGGGCGCAGTCGAGGACGATACGTCGGCCCGAGAGGTCCAGCCTGAAGGCCGCCTCGAGCTCCCGCAGGTAGTCCTCGAGGCCGCCGTTCAGCTCGCGGATCCGGCCCGGCTCGACCGCCGCCGGAGCCTCGTCCAGCAGCGCCTCGATGCCCTCCTCGCGCTCGTCGTCCAGCTTGGTCCCTGCGGAGTCGAAGAACTTGATGCCGTTGTCGCGGTAGGGGTTGTGGGAGGCGGAGACGACCGCGGCCAGGTCGAGGCCGAGGCGGCGGACGAGGATCGCCGCGGCGGGCGTCGGCAGCACGCCGCCGAGCAGGGCGTCGCCACCGGCGGCGGCAACGCCGGCGGCCAGCGCCGACTCCAGCATCGGTCCCGACTCGCGGGTGTCGCGGACGATCAGGACCTGCGGTCGCTCGGCCTCCAGCGAGGCGGTCGCGGCGCGCCCCAGCGAGGTGGCGAGCTCGGCGCTGAGGAACGTCCCAGCCTCTCCCCGGACCCCATCGGTTCCGAAGAGCTTGCGCCCGGTCGTCAACAGACCCCCGTCAGCGCTTGCTGAACTGAGGCTTCTTACGGGCCTTCTTGAAGCCGGCCTTGCGACGCTCCTTTACCCGTGCGTCACGGGTGAGGAAGCCGCGGCGCTTGAGGTCGCCGCGCAGCTCGGCGTCGATCTCGGTCAGCGCGCGGGCAATGCCGTGGCGGACGGCGCCGGCCTGGCCGCTGATGCCGCCGCCGTGGACGCGGACGCGGACGTCGACGTTGCCCTCGTAGCCGGAGACCGCGAGCGGCTGGCGGGCGATCGTCTGGTGCAGCGGGCGGGGGAAGAACTCCTCGAGGCTGCGGTTGTTGACGACGAACTTGCCGTCGCCGGGAAGCAGGGTGACGCGGGCGATCGAGCGCTTGCGCTTGCCGGTGGCGAGGAAGCGGGCGCCGCTCTCCATTTTGGCGGGGGCGCGGTTGGCAGCGGCGTCGGGCGAGTCGGCGGCGGCCAGAGCGGCCTCGCGACGAGCTTTCTCCTCTTCCTCGGCTTCGAGGCGGGCTTTCTCTTCGGCGCTGAGCTCGCGACCCTCAGGCTCGACCGCGATCGGCTCCAGGTCGGCCCCGGGAATGACGTCTTTCTTCTTCTCCTCGGCGACGGGCTCCGGCCGGCGCTCTTCAGCGGCAGCGGGCTCCTCGGCGACCTTGGGCTCCTCGGCGACCTCGGACTCCTCGGCGGCCTCCGGCGCTGCCTCCTCGGACGGAGCGTCGGACTCGGTCGCCTCTGCCTGGGGCTCAGGCGCCTCGTCGACGGGCTGGGCGTCCTGACCCTCGGTCGTCTCGTCGTCGCGGGTCTCGTCGTCTGCCATCAGTTCGTCTCCATCGGTTTGGGCTGCTGTGCGGCGTGCGGGTGGTCGGGGCCGGCGTAGATCTTGAGCTTGGCCAGCTGCTGGCGGGCGAGCCGGTTGCGCGGCAGCATTCCCTTGACGGCCTTGCGGATCACTTCCTCGGGGCGGCGCTCGAGCATCTCGGCCAGCGTCCGCGACTTGATCCCGCCCGGGTAACCGCTGTGGCGCCAGTAGGTCTTCTGCGCCAGCTTGTCGCCGGTGACGTGGATCTTCTCGGCGTTGACGACGACGATGAAGTCGCCGGTGTCGACGTGGGGCGTGTACTCGGGCTTGCGCTTTCCGCGCAGAGCGTCGGCGATCTGCGTCGCCAGGCGCCCGAGGGTCTTACCCTCGGCGTCGACGACGTACCAGTCGCGCTGGCGGTTGGCTGAGTTGGCTACAAAGGTCTTCATCGCGCAAAAGCCGCGCGGGAGAAGCTGCGCGGCCGGGGGATAATAGCCATCCCCGCGTCTATACTGCCGCGCCAGCAGTGCCGAATCCGATCCGGACCACCGGATGGGAGCGGAGGAACCGCAGAGACCGAAGCAGGTCTCAGGGGCGAATCGGACGAATCACGGTCCGTAGCGCATCTCTTTCAGCGCGAGCCCGACAGCTAACTCCGTAGGCCGACGAAAGAGAGGGCTAGCGGTGCGCGGCAACGGAATCGTCCGGCTCGGAGCCGGCAGGATATTTGCAATCGCGGCGATCACGCTCTTCGCGTGCCTTGTCGGCTCGGCAGCTGCCGCCACCGGCGGCGCCCCGACGCCGGGTGGGAGCCCCCCGCCCGTGGGCAGCGGCCCCGGCGCTCCCTCCACCGCCCCGACCGCCGGCACGCTCTCCCTGGTCGCGGCGGAAACGACGCCGCGCAAGTCCTACTACTACGGCTACCGCTACCCGCGCCTCAGCTACACGCTCGGCAGCGACGCGCCGCAGAACGACATCCGCATCGACGTCGTCAACTCGGCCGGCGAAGTCGTCAAGACCTTCTATCGGCAGGATCTCGCCCCGAACGTCGCCTACCGGATCCGCTGGGACGGGACGACGAACGAAGGCAAGCCCGCCCGCAACGGCCGCTACAGCTTCCGCATCGGGCCGCAGGGCGCCACTCCCTACGCCCGCCGCGCCACCGCGTCGACGCCGCTCAGCCTCAGCTTCGCCTTCTATGGCTACGCCTTCCCCGTCCTCGGCCGCCACGAAATCTCGATGGGAGCCGGCCGCTTCGGCGCTCCCCGCTCCGGCCACACCCACCAGGGCCAGGACGTCATGGCCGACTGCGGCACGCCGCTGATCGCCGCCCGCGGGGGCATCGTCCAATACAACACCTGGGACGACAACGCCGGCAACTACATCGTCATCGACGGCAAGGGGACCGCGAACGACTTCATGTACGCGCACCTGGCCGAACCCTCCCCGCTGCAGGTCGGCGAAGCAGTCCGCACCGGCCAGCCGATCGGGATCGTCGGCGACACCGGGGATGCGCAGGGGTGCCATCTTCACTTCGAGATGTGGGGACCGCCCGGGTGGTACGAGGGCGGGTCGCCGTTCGATCCGTTGCCCTATCTGCAGAAGTGGGACGCGTACAGCTGATTTGGCGTTAGGGCGATGGCGGGGAGGGGGCTGGGTATCCCTGCTCACTCGGTACCTCGTCGAAGGATCGTTTCCCGGCTGACGCCGCTTGGAGCTCCGCTCCTCCTCCGCAAAACGTTCGCAGGGATACCCAGCCCCCTCCCGTCAGCGGCAGCTGATGACGAAGAAGGCTGGGGCCGTCAGCTTCCGGGATGAGGAACCGCTCCCGCGGGACCAGGGTGCTCGAACTCCCGGGGTCTGGTGCCCCTTAGCTGGCGTGGCTTCCTGCGTGCTCCTGGCTTCTGGCCCTGAGCTTCTGTGCTTCTGTGCTTCTGTGAGCTGGTCCTCGGGTTCGGGGCGGATGTCGGGTGCCACTGCGAACGTTTTGCGGAGGAGGAGAGCAGCGGATCGGGCGACAGCCGCTCCACTCACCTTCGACGAGGTACCGAGTGAGCAGGGGTACCCGACATCCGCCCCCCACCGGAGCTCAGTTCGAGCAGCGGTCGCAGCGCCCGCGAAGCACGACGTCGTGCTGGGTGATGTCGAACTGCATGCGGTCGGAGAGCCCCTCGATCGCTCTCTCGAGCGAGGGATCCTCGAAGGGGACCATGCGCCCGCAGTCGCGGCAGATCGCGTGGTGATGGTGGTGGCCGGTCGGGTCGATCCGCTCGTAGCCGGCGGTGCCGCGGGAGACCTCGATCCGCTGCACCAGGCCCAGCTGCTCGAGTTGCTCGAGCGCCCGGTAGACGCTGGCCCGGCCGACCGGCGGACGGCGGCTGCGCAGCTCGTCGTCGAGATCGAGGGCGGTGACGGCGCAGTCGTGTCGCGCCAGGGCCTCGACGACCGCCGTGCGGGCACCGCCGCGGCGGTGCCCGGCCGCCTGCAAGGTCTGCAGCGCGTGCTCCGCCCAGGGTGTGTCGACTGCGGTGCTCATCCCAAGCGATCGTAGCCTCCGCCGCGACGAGTAGCGCGGCCGAGGCAATGTGGGCGTCGCGCCGAGGAATCCGGTTTGCGCTGGGCGACTGGCCGGCGAGCCAAGCAAGAGCGGCATCTGGCGCCACGATTACTCGGAAATTGGGCAATGACAAGCGTCGGAAAGTCGCATCATTGCGCCTAAGGTATTTGAGTATGCAAGTCACCCTGAAGGCACCCCCCACCCCAAGGAGCCACCTTGAAGCAGAAGCAGACACATACGATCGACCCGCGCCTGGTGAGGGCGCTGGCGCACCCACTCCGCGTCCAGATCCTCGAAATCCTCACCGAACGCATCGCCAGTCCGAACCTCGTCTCCGAGCAGCTGGCGATCGATCTCAGCCACGTCGCCTACCACATCAGGACGCTCGAGAAGTGTGGCTGCCTGGAGCTCGTCGACACCGCTCAGAAGCGCGGCGCCACCGAGCACTTCTACAAGGCGCCCCCCGGATCTTTCATCGGCGACCGCCGTTGGCGCCGGGTGCCGCGCTCGGTGCGCGGCGGCGTCTCCGCCGCGACGCTGCAGACCTTCATGGACAAGGCGGTGGCGGCGCTCGAAGCGGGCACTATCGACGCCCGCGAGGACACCACCCTGACCTGGATGCCACTCCACCTCGACCAGCCCGGCTGGGCTGAGGTGACGGCGATCCTCGAAGAGGCCACCGAACGGGTGCTGGAGGCGGAGGTGCGGAGCCGCCGGCGGCTGGGACGGCGCAACGCCGTCGGCGAGGCGATCTCGGCCGTCGCCTCCCTCGCCAACTTCGAGACCGCCGGATCAGGGCTGGTCGAGCTCTAGATGGTTGATTCCACGACCAGGCACGCCTGGATGACACGCCTGGCACACTGCGCATCTCTGCGTCCTCGGGCTTGCCTTTGCCCACCGGCAAAGGCTGCGCCCTGCGTCCTTGATCTGCTTGGCCAGGCGCGCCC